>NZ_JALIGJ010000009.1:0-14180 GCF_023096305.1 Exiguobacterium sp. 17-1 | reverse complement strand
TCCCATGCCGAACACGGAAGTTAAGCACTTGAACGCCGAAAGTAGTTGGGGGCTTCCCCCTGTGAGGATAGGACGTTGCCAGGCAAGTAAGAGACCGATCTGCATCTGCAGGTCGGTCTTTTTGTGTTATGTGAAACTTCAGATTGTTCTGATTATTGGTGGAGTCATTGACATGACACCTTTCGCTTGTTACCATAACATCAATATTCTTTTATAGAAGAGAAAGCGAGTGGATAACATGTGGGAGAACAAATTTGCTAAAGAAGGCTTGACGTTTGATGACGTCTTGCTCGTACCACGTCGTTCAAGTGTCTTACCGAGAGATGTTGATCTGTCGGTAACATTATGCGAAGGGATTACATTAAACATTCCTCTAATCAGTGCTGGAATGGATACTGTAACAGAAGCTCCAATGGCAATTGCAATGGCACGTCAAGGTGGCCTTGGCGTTATTCACAAGAACATGTCGATGGAAGATCAAGCCGAGCATGTTGATCGTGTTAAACGTTCTGAGAATGGTGTCATTACAAACCCGTTTTATCTCACGCCAGAACGACAGGTTTATGATGCTGAATATTTGATGAGTAAATACCGGATTTCAGGTGTTCCAATCGTTAATAATGAAACGGAACGCAAACTGGTCGGTATCTTAACGAACCGTGATCTTCGTTTCGTAAAAGACTACTCGACGGTCATTGAAACGGTCATGACGACGGAAGAACTGGTCACAGCAAAAGTCGGTACCTCTTTAGAAGAAGCAGAACAGATTCTCCACAAACATCGGATTGAAAAGTTACCACTCGTTGATGAGAACGGTGTTTTGAAAGGTTTGATTACGACAAAGGATATTGAAAAAGTTGAGCAATATCCCCATGCAGCAAAAGATTCATTTGGACGTCTGCTCGTCGCAGCAGCTGTCGGTGTCACAAAAGATGCATCGGTTCGTGCCAAGTTCCTCGTAGATGCAGGAGTTGACGCATTGGTCGTCGATACGGCACACGGTCACTCAGAAGGGGTTCTCGTGAAGGTACGTGAACTTCGTGATGAATATCCGAACTTGCCGATCATCGCAGGAAACGTGGCAACAGCTGAAGCGACACGTGATTTGATTGAAGCAGGTGCTTCAGTCATCAAAGTCGGAATTGGGCCGGGATCGATTTGTACGACGCGTGTCGTTGCAGGAGTCGGGGTTCCGCAAATCACGGCCGTCTTTGATTGTGCGACAGAAGCCCGTAAGCACGGTATCTCGATTATCGCTGATGGTGGAATTAAGTATTCAGGGGATATCGTCAAAGCACTCGCAGCAGGAGGTCATGCTGTCATGTTAGGTAGCTTGCTTGCTGGTGTAGAGGAAAGTCCGGGAGAAATGGAAATTTATCAAGGTCGTCAATTTAAGACGTATCGTGGTATGGGATCGGAAGCTTCAATGAAGCGTGGTAGCCAAGATCGTTATTTCCAAGAAGCAGACAAGAAGTTTGTTCCAGAAGGAATCGAAGGTCGGGTTGCGTATCGCGGTAAACTGGGTGACTCTGTTTATCAACTCGTTGGAGGCATTCGTTCAGGAATGGGATACTGTGGTTCTGCTTCACTTGAAGAATTACGTGAAGAAACACAGTTTATCCGGATGACAGGTGCAGGTTTACAGGAAAGCCATCCTCACGACATTCAAATTACAAAAGAAGCCTCAAACTATACACGTCAATAATTCAACACCCTGCGGCCTATGAAGGTCGCAGGGTTTTTTTGTGGATAACCTTGTGGATAACCTTACTGTAACTGCCAAGCTTCAACAAGTTCAGTGAGTCCTTGATTCAACTGGTGTTCTGTCAGACTGGCAAATCCGAGGACAATCTGTGGATGAGCTGTGGATAACGGCAGTTGGGCATAATCTGATAAACCGTACACTTGAATGGAAGATGCGTTCGCCCGTCGCAGTAACTCCTGTTCGTCCATCCCATTCGAGACGGAAAGTACGATATGAAGGCCGGCACTTTCCCCTGTCAATCGCAGAAACGGAACCTCCCGCAGAGCGTGAACGACGACATCGAGTTTCCGGCGATAGATTTTTCGCATCCGGTTTAAATGTTTCTCAAAGTCGCCTTCTTTCATGAAGCGTGTCAAAATCGTTTGATCAAATCGGGAGACACTGCACGTGTAGTACGGAAATTCAGTTTGATATCGTTCTAGTAAAGGGCGGGGCAGCACCATGTATCCGATTCGAAGGGACGGCATTAACGATTTTGAAAATGTACTCAGGTAAATCACCCGCTCACTGTCCATACTGTGCAAGGAAGGAATTGATTTTCCACTGTACCGGAATTCACTGTCATAATCATCTTCAATGATATAACGGCTATCCGATTCAGCTGCCCAGTTCAGCAGCTGCCGGCGTCGATTGACAGATAGAATACTGCCGGACGGGAACTGGTGGGCTGGTGTCACATACATCACATCGGCTGGACTTTGAATCAGAGAATGAATCGTTAAACCATTTTGGTCGACAGGAATCGGAATGGTCTTTCGTTCATGACTCTCAAGGATTAAGCGTGTCGCATGATACCCGGGATCTTCAATACCATAAGTCGTCGATTTTCCTAACAAAAAGATGATTTGCGGCAGAAGTTGTTCGACGCCGGAACCAATGATGATCTGTTCTGGAGAACAGACGACCCCTCGTGAATGATAAAGGTACGTCGCAATCTCAAGACGTAACGCTAAATCACCTTGCGGATGTCCGAGGGAGACGAGTGATTGGTTTTGTTCATCAATGACATCCTTGGCATGTTTTCGCCAACGTGAAAAAGGAAATGAGGAGCCGTCGATTTTACTTGGATGAAAATCGTACCGCATGGCCGGTTTTTGATTTGTCCGTTGGCTTGTCGGCAAAGGCGTTGTTTTGACATATGCCAGCTCTTCGTATGCTAAGACGAAGTAACCTTTCCGGGAAACGGATTCGACATATCCTTCTGCGACCAATTGTTGATAAGCCAGTTCGATGGTCGTCTGGCTGAGATTTAAAAACTGACCAAGCTTTCGTTTTGAAGGTAATTTCGTCCCGTAGGCCAGGCGTCCTTCAATGATTTCCTGACGGATTTGCTGATACAGCTGTTCATACAACGGACGGTTGCCCTCCCGTATTAACGCAAACGATAACATGTCCATAGATTATCTCCTTTTTACTGACCTGGTTAATTCATCATAAACTGATACTTTTAAAATAGTCAACGAAGAATATACTAAAAAGTATCACCGATTGGAAATACTATTAATGTCTAGGGGGAGTTCAAAATGATGGAACGACAACAAGGATCAGATCGTGTCAAACGGGGGATGGCCGAAATGCAAAAAGGTGGCGTCATCATGGATGTCGTGAATGCAGAGCAGGCTAAAATCGCAGAAGCTGCTGGTGCGGTGGCCGTCATGGCACTGGAACGGGTACCGTCCGATATCCGGCGTGATGGTGGAGTGGCACGGATGGCCGATCCACTGATTACAGAAGACGTCTTGCAGGCAGTGTCGATTCCGGTGATGGCTAAGTGCCGCATCGGACATATCGTGGAAGCACGGGTTCTTGAATCATTAGGCGTCGATTTTATCGATGAAAGTGAAGTCCTGACACCAGCAGACGAAGAATATCATTTGTTGAAGTCGTCGTTTACGGTCCCGTTTGTCTGTGGAGCCCGTGATTTAGGGGAGGCGGCACGACGAATTGCAGAAGGGGCGGCAATGATTCGGACAAAAGGGGAACCCGGGACGGGCAATGTCGTGGAAGCTGTCCGTCATATGCGGAAGATTCAGGCGCAACTCCATCAGATTCTCCATTCACAACCCGACGAATTGATGACACGTGCTAAAGAGTGGGGAGCACCTTACGAAGTGTTACAACAGATTCAGACAACAGGACGTCTTCCGGTCGTGAATTTTGCAGCTGGTGGAATTGCGACCCCAGCCGATGCCGCGTTGATGATGCATCTCGGAGCTGATGGTGTGTTTGTAGGTTCTGGTATCTTTAAGTCGGAACATCCGGAACGTGTCGCGAAAGCTATCGTTGAAGCCGTGACGTATAAAGATGATTTCGAACGGATCGCCCACCTTTCGAGAGGACTCGGGACAGCAATGAAAGGAATTGATGTGACGTCGATGCCGTTTGAAGAACGGATGGCACCACGCGGATGGTGATTGGTATATTAGCTGTCCAAGGTGCCGTACGCGAACATCAGGAGATGCTTCATGCACTCGGAGTCAAAACGATGATCGTCAAGTCGGCTGCGGACTTGGACGGGATCGACGGCTTAATCTTACCGGGCGGAGAATCAACGACGATACGCCGGTTGATGGATCGGTATGGACTGCTGGATGTCTTGCGGCGTCAAGTCGACACATTGCCGATGTTCGGTACATGTGCCGGGATGATCTTACTGGCAAGTGAATTGAGTGAAGGTCCTGCACATTTACGAGCCATCCCGATGACGGTAAAGCGAAATGCGTTTGGAAGACAAGTCGAAAGTTTTGAAACATCCTTGATTGTCGAAGGAGTGGGGCAGGACATCGAAGCTGTTTTTATCCGGGCTCCTTTTGTCGAACAGGTGGGAGAAGGGGTACGTGTCTTAGCTACGATGGGTGCAGCAGCCGTTGCCGTCGAGACGGATCTCCATCTCGCCTGCTCCTTCCATCCAGAGTTAACTTCAGATCGACGTCTTCATGACTATTTCATTCAAAAAATCAGACAGCGGACAGCTGTTTCGATTTGATCAAAAGTAAAAGAGAAACCGTCAGTTTCCGGCTGTCGGTTTCTTTTTTTATGCTACACTGAAAAGATAGAACATCATTTGAAGGAGAGGACCGATGAAACGTCTTTTCACACTCTTCCTGAGTGTACTTATACTGACTGCTGGTTTGTCACCGATGACAGGCTATGCGGAAACACCGGACATTCAGGCGGAATCTTACATAATGGTCGATGCTGTGACAGGTAAGATTTTATTGGCTGAACAGGCTGATTTGGCTCTGCCGCCGGCTTCGATGACAAAATTGATGACACTTTATTTAGTCCGTCAGCAAATTGAGCAAAAAAAGCTGTCATGGAATCAGACGGTCCGACCAAGCGGAAAAGTGCTGAAGCTCGCGAAAACACAAGGAATTGCCCGTCTGCCGATTCGGAAAACAACGTATACGATTCGGGAACTGTATGATGCAGCCTTCATTAAATCGGCCAACGATGCGGCCGTCCTACTGGCAGAAGTCATGGCAGGAACGGAAAAACAATTCGTCGAACGGATGAATGAAACAGCAGCTGCACTAGGGATGAAAGACACGGAATATGCGAATGCATCGGGACTGGATGCTGTCGATGCGACATTACCGGGAACGAACTTGATGACGGCGATGGATATCTCGCTTTTGATCATCCGTTACATTCAAGACTATCCGGATGTATTAGATGTCACGAAACGCTCAGTGGTCACAATCAACGGAGAAAAAGTGGAAAACTCCAATAAGATGTTACCGCGTCAACCGTACGCTTACAGTGGAATGCGGGGAATGAAGACCGGAACGACGGATCTTGCCGGTTACTGTTTCGCGAGTGTCGCGACACGTGGCAATTTGACGCTCGTTTCGGTCGTCATGCGAACCAAATCGGATAAAGCCCGATTCGCAGAAACCAAAAAACTGCTCGATTATGGTTTTTCTTCTTTTGAACCGTTGACGTATTACGGAAAAGGAGAACAAATCAAAGGCGCGTTACCAATCCGAGGGGCCAAACAAACCCGCTACGATGTTGTGACGAAAACCGCTTTGTACGTGACGGTATTAAAAAATCAGACGAAATCCCATCCGCCCGTCTTTCAATTTTCAAAAGCCGAAGCACCGTTAAAGCAGGGCGAAATCATCGGGACGGTCCAAGTGGAAGACGCCGGACGGTACTTACCCGGATTTTCCGTCCCTCAGGCCACTGTAACCAGTGTTGAAAAGATTGAACTGGCAAGCTTCCAGACCCGCTTGTTCCGTGCAGTTTCGGCCTGGTCCAAAAAAATCAGTCAAGCGATTCATCAACCAACCCTTGTCAACCTTAAAGGGGATAGTGTAAAGTAAAGCTAATCTCATAATGATGTCATGAACGGACCAAGTAGAAGCATTTATTCTGTTAAGAGAGCTAGTGGGTGGTGCGAACTAGTCAGAAGGATACTTTGAATCGAGCCGGATCACACACCTTGCGAACAAGGTGCGGGTACGCCCGTTATCGCGTCTTTAGAGTTGGCTAGTACGACTAGCAATGAGGGTGGCAACGCGGATCCAGGTGATTCGTCCCTCTTCGGTTTTTTAGAACCGGAGAGGGATGGATTGCCTTTTTTTATTGAAAAAAAGGAGGAAATAAGATGATTGATATTAAACGTCTGCGTCAGGATTTTGACGCGATCCAAGAAAAACTAGCACACCGGGGGGAAGATTTAACGGACATGAACCGGTTCATCGCACTTGATGAAAAGCGCCGGGAACTGATTGCGAAAACAGAAGTTCTAAAAGCAGAACGCAATGAAGCAACAAAAAAAATCGCAGAACTGAAACGCAACAAAGAAAATGCGGATGAGGCGATTGCGGCGATGCGTCAAGTCGGCGATGAAGTCAAAGCGCTTGATGAAGAATTGCGTGAAGTCGAAGCGACACTGAACCTGTTGTTGCTCGGGATTCCAAACATTCCCCATGATAGTGTGCCAATCGGTTCTACGGAAGACGATAATGTCGTCATCCGGGAAGTCGGTGACAAACCGGCATTTGATTTTGAAGCTGTACCGCACTGGGATTTGATGGAGCAGTTAAAAATCGTTGATGTCGAACGGGCCGGAAAAGTAACGGGCAGTCGCTTCGTCTTTTACCGCGGCGCCGGTGCGCGTCTCGAGCGGGCGTTAATCAACTTCATGATGGATTTACACCAGGATAAAAACGGTTATACGGAAATCCTGCCTCCACTGATGGTCAACCGCGATTCTATGACAGGAACAGGGCAACTTCCAAAGTTTGAGGAAGATGCGTTCAAAGTCGAAGACACAAACTATTTCCTCGTCCCGACAGCAGAAGTACCTGTGACGAACATGCACCGGGACGAAATTCTGTCAGCGGATCAATTACCAATCGGTTATGCAGCCTACAGCCAATGTTTCCGGTCTGAAGCAGGTTCTGCCGGCCGTGATACCCGCGGGTTAATCCGTCAGCACCAATTCAACAAAGTGGAACTGGTCCGCTTCGTCAAACCGGAAGAATCATATGAACAGCTCGAATTATTGACAGGACAAGCAGAGGACGTCTTGAAATTACTCAAACTCCCGTATCAAGTCCTCAGCATGTGTACAGCGGATCTTGGTTTCACAGCTGCGAAGAAGTATGATATCGAAGTTTGGATGCCGAGCCAAGGTGTTTACCGTGAGATTTCTTCTTGCTCAAACTTTGAAGATTTCCAAGCACGCCGGGCACAAATCCGTTTCCGCCGGGAAGCGAATGCCAAACCGGAATTCGTCCATACGTTAAATGGATCAGCACTTGCGGTCGGACGGACAGTAGCGGCAATTCTTGAGAACTATCAACAAGCAGATGGATCAGTTGTTATTCCAGAAGTACTTCGCCCATACATGGGTGGTCTTGAAGTCATTCAAGGATGAGTAGGAAGGGGGGGATTTCCCCCTTCTGATTTTTTAAAAAGTTTTTTTAGAAAAAGGCTTTACACAATAAAACCAAGATGCTATTATAATTTATGTCAGGAAGGCGCTTGTGCAACACAACGCTCAATTATAAGTACGGAGGCGTACTCAAGTGGTTTAAGAGAACGGTCTTGAAAACCGTCAGGCGGCGAAAGCCGTGCGTGGGTTCGAATCCCACCGCCTCCTCCATTTCTTTTTTTTTACCTGAAAACTACATATAACTTGGAGGCGTACTCAAGTGGTTTAAGAGAACGGTCTTGAAAACCGTCAGGCGGCGAAAGCCGTGCGTGGGTTCGAATCCCACCGCCTCCTCCACTTCTTTTTTTTTACCCAAAATTACATGTAACATGGAGTCGTACCCAAGCCCGGCTGAAGGGGACGGACTCGAAATCCGTTAGGGGTCGCAAGGCCCGCGTGGGTTCGAATCCCACCGACTCCGCTTATATAAGCATCTCACATTCATCGTGAGATGCTTTTTTATTGCTTCCATCAAGAGTGGCATGCTATGTTTTCCTACATCTTAGACAGAAAAAGGAGCAGCAATTATGACACTCACTAAACACATGTTACTCACACATTATCAGGACACGATGGATTTTGTTCGTGGTCTTGAACACATATCGGAAGAAGCATGGCGGACACCTTATGCAGAAGGGAAATGGACAGTCGCTGAAATCATCGGTCATTTATCGCCGTGGGATCGATTCCTTGTTGCGGAACGCTTGCCATATATTTTGGCAAATGAGCCGTTCCGTGTGAAACCGGACAGCGAGGCTGTTAACGAAGAGGCCGCAAAAATGAGCCGGGAACAACAACGGATTTTGACGATTGACGAATTTTTAGTCAGCCGTGACCGATTGCACCGTGCCGTTGAACTGATTCCGGAAGACCGTTTGACAGATACATTCACGTCAAAAGGAAAAACGATTTCGCTTCTCGAATTTTTAGGCGCCATGATGCAACACGATTTGCATCACCGGGCTCAAATTGAACAAGTAACCGTGGCATGAAAAAAAGCCCGTCGACTTAACCGTCGACGGGCTTTTGGATTAGCGGATTTTAGCAATGCGGGCGACTTCAAGTTGTTTATCGATTTTTGATAAAATCCGTTCGATTGATTCCGGTTCATTCAACAAATCATATTCGTCGATCGACAGACGAAGGACAGGACAGATTGTGAAGTTATTGATCCAGTTCGTGTAGCGTTCGTACATTTCTTCCCAATACTCGATTGGCGTTTGTTGTTCCATTTCGCGTCCGCGTAAACGAATCCGCTCAAGAACTTGTTCAAACGATCCTTCGAGATAAATCAGGAGATCCGGATGCGGGAAGAACGGTGTCATGACCATTGCGTCAAACAAACTCGAGTACGTTTCATAATCCGTTGGTGACATCGTTCCTTTTTCGAAATGCATCTTCGCAAAGATGCCTGTATCTTCGTAAATTGAACGGTCTTGAATGAAACCGCCACCGTATTGGAAGATTTTCTTTTGTTCCTTAAAGCGTTCAGCAAGGAAGTAAATTTGTAAGTGGAAGCTCCACCGCTCGAAATCATGATAAAATTTGTCCAGGTAAGGGTTCGTATCGACTTTTTCAAGAGATGTCCGGAAACCAAGTGAGTCTGCTAGACCGTTTGTAATCGTCGATTTACCGATACCGACCATTCCACCAATCGTAATGACGGCATCTGCCGGGATGTTATACTTTTCACGTAATTTCGAGTTCATGCGTGGTTCGCTCCTTCATATAATTCGTTGCGGATCTTTGTCAGGACGTATTCTAAATCTTCCGGACGCTTGACGAAGTCGAGTTCATCTCCGTTGAAACGGATGACTTTCACTTCCGGATGCTTGATTTGATAATCCGTGACGAACGTTTCGTAATCAGCTGCCAGTTGTTCGAGATAAGCACGTGACATGTTTTCTTCAATCTCACGTCCGCGTAAAGCAACACGTTTCATCAACGTATCGATGCTTGCATCTAAATAAATGACGGCATCGGGTTTAGGCATATCCGTTGTCAGGATCGAATAGATTTGTTCGTACTTATCGAGGTGCTCGACTTTCAGAGAACGATGGGCAAAAATAAGGTTTTTAAAGATATGATAATCAGCGACGACAGAGCGCTGCTTACTGAGATAGTGACGTTCGATATCATCGAGTTGCTTAAAGCGATTACACAAGAAGAACATTTCCGTTTGGAAACTCCATTCTTCGATGTCTTCATAGAACTTTCCAAGAAAGGGATTTTCTTCGACGATTTCGCGTAGCATAGAAAATGAGAAATGGTGACTGATGGCGTTAGCAAGTGAAGTTTTTCCAACACCAATGGGTCCTTCAACCGTTATGAACATATTCAATTACCCTCCGTTCAGCAAAGTGCAATTTATATTTTAGCACAAAGCAGCGGCACCTGCCGAAGTTTCCAGGAGAGAATTTTTGTAAAGATAGGAAGTGTGATGATGGAACGGCATGAACACTATATGCACCTCGCCATTGAAGAAGCAAAAAAAGCAAAAGCAATCGGAGAAGTCCCGATTGGTTGTGTCATCGTCAAAGGAGATGAGGTCATCGCGACCGGTTATAACCACCGGGAAACGAATCATCAGGCGACGGCACATGCAGAGCTGTTAGCGATTGAAGAAGCCTGTAGTAAGTTAGAAAACTGGCGCCTGGAAGGATGCGAGCTCTATGTGACGCTCGAACCCTGTCCGATGTGTGCCGGAGCCATTATGCTGTCGCGGATCGAACATGTCATCTTTGGAGCGGTTGATCCGAAAGGAGGATGTTGCGGGACCTTGATGAATCTGGTCCAGGATGACCGGTTTAATCATGTGTCGCAATTGACAGGTGGAGTTCTTGAACAGGAGTGCGGTGAGATGCTGACGTCTTTTTTCCGGGAGCTTCGGGCGAAAAAGAAACAACAGAAACGGGCAATGGGTTGCAACGGGACCGATGAAACAGTATAATGAAAAAGCACTCGAAACAAGTGCCACTAAAATACGATAAACCATTTGCCGTGCTAGGTGGGGATGTAGCGGTTCCCTGTCACTCGCAATCCGCTATAGCGAGACTGAATTCCATATCGAGGGATAGGATTGGTGTGGTCTGCCTTACGTAAGTAGCGTTGACGTCTGAGTCCTGCGCAACAGATACCCATGAACCAGGTCAGGTCCGGAAGGAAGCAGCCTTAAGTGGTGCTCTCTGTGTGCCGCAGGAGTGCTTGGACTGAGCAGGCTGCGTGAGTAACGCATGTTGAACCTATTTCAGAATATGGTGCGCGGCAGTTTAATTTTAGATAACAAGTCTACAGCCGGTTCCGGTTGTAGACTTTTTTAGGTAGAATAGAAAGAGGATTATAAATAGAGGAGGCGCAAACTTGGCCTATCAAGCATTATATCGGGTATACCGGCCGCAACGTTTTGATGAAGTCGTCGGACAGGCCCATATTACCCGGACGATTCAAAACGCCTTGATGGAAGAACGCATGTCACATGCCTATCTGTTCTCTGGACCACGAGGAACGGGGAAAACCAGTCTGGCAAAAATCATTGCGAAGGCAATCAACTGTGAAAAAGCGCCTGTAAATGAACCATGTAACGAATGTCCGACGTGTCGGGCGATTACAGAAGGATCAAGTCCTGATGTGTTTGAAATCGATGCTGCGTCCAACAACGGTGTTGATGAAATCCGGGAAATCCGGGATAAGGTCAAATATCCACCATCGGAAGCAGCATACAAAGTGTATATCATCGATGAAGTCCATATGTTATCAACCGGTGCCTTCAATGCGTTATTAAAAACATTGGAAGAACCGCCGGCACATGCGATTTTCATCCTGGCGACGACGGAGCCGCATAAAATTCCGGCAACGATCATTTCACGTTGCCAACGTTTTGACGTCAAGCGGCATGAAGTGGATCAACTAATGGAACGGATGCAGTACATCTTATCGGATCAAACGATCGGTTATACGGAAACCGCGTTACGATTGATTGCCCGAGCTGCGGATGGCGGAATGCGGGACGCGTTGAGCCTGCTCGATCAGGCAGTCGCCTTTTCAAATGGAGACTTAACGGATGAGGCTGTACTGGAAGTGACGGGGGCAGTTGAGGATGAAGCATTGCTCGCAGTCGCGAGCGCATTGCAAGCCCATCAAGTCGACCAGTTGTTGCAGACACTTGAAAAAATGCAACGTGCAGGAAAAGATTTAAAGCGGTTCGTTGAAGACTTGGTGTTTTTCTATCGTGATACATTGCTACTTAAAACGTCTCCGACGGCGGTTGATTTACTGGAACGGGCTCGACCGACGGAAGCGTTCAAGACATTTGTCGAAACAATCGAGATGGAAACGTGTTTCCACGTCATTGAACAGTTACATGATTGCCAACAGCAAATGCGTTTGACGAATCATCCGCGTGTTCTAGTCGAGATTGCGTTCATTCAGATTGCGGAACAAGGACGGACGACAGGACAAATCATGCAAAGTTTGCAACAAGAGGTGCGGGAATTGAAGGAACAGATGCATCAGTTGAAAGTGACCGGAGTTCCGGTTACTGAAGGAGCCCCTGCCCAACAACCGGCTAAGCGAAAACAAGCCCGACCGACAGTACGGATTGCCAAGGAACGAATTCGGCAAATGTTGAGTCGCGCAGAGAAGACGCAGCTTCTTGAGATTCAAGAACGTTGGGATGCCATTTTGAAATTGATTTTGAAACAAGACGGTCCGATTTATTCTTTGGTACACGAAAGTAAACCGGTCTTGTGTTCAGAGGATACGTTGCTGATTGAATTCGATAACGGAAAGGGATGGCACTTTGAACAGGTCATGACCAATGAACGAACGCGTTTCGTTATTGAAGAAGCACTGTTTGAGGTCTGTGGTGTCAAACGACAAATTCTTGCGATTCTCGATAATGACTGGAAAGAACTAAAAGCAGAGTTTGTTGCGAAACGAAATAGTAGTAATATAGAAGAGAAAGAAGTGGCAGTCGAATCAGAAGAAGATCGATTGTTGTCCGAGACGCTCGGACGATTTGGTGATATCGTAGAATTCGAAGACTAATTCAGTTAGAGGAGGAAGAATTATGCGTGGTATGGGAAACATGAACAACATGATGAAACAAATGCAAAAGATGCAAAAAGATATGGCGAAAGCGCAGGAAGAGTTAAAGGACTTGACGGTGACAGGAACGGCTGGCGGCGAAATGGTCTCTGTCGTAGCAGATGGTCATAAAAATATCATCGATGTCATCATCAAAGAAGAAGTAGTTGATCCGGATGATGTGGAAATGATTCAAGACCTCGTACTTGCTGCGACGAATGATGCTTTGAAAAAAGTAGATGAACTCGTTTCGAGTAAGATGGGTAAATTTACACAAGGAATGAACATGCCGGGAATGTTTTAAACTGTAGGGGGAAACGAATTGCAATATCCTGAAGCAATCAGCCGCTTAATCGAAAGTTTTACGAAGTTACCAGGGATCGGTCCGAAAACGGCTGTTCGTCTTGCGTTTCATGTTCTTGATATGGAAGAAGATGATGTGCTGATGTTCGGAAAGGCACTGGTAAGCGCAAAGCGTGATATTTCATACTGTAGCATCTGTGGGAATATCACGGATAAAGATCCATGTTACGTCTGTTCCGATAAACACCGTAACCGGACAATCGTTTGTGTCGTTCAAGATTCACGTGATGTCATCGCGATGGAAAAGATGCGAGACTATCAAGGGTTGTACCATGTCTTGCACGGGGCAATCAGTCCAATGGAAGGAATCGGTCCTGAAGATATCAATGTATCGAGCTTATTGACGCGCTTACAGGCGGATGAAGCTATTACAGAAATTATCTTGGCAACGAATCCGAACATTGAAGGGGAAGCGACAGCGATGTATCTTTCTCGACTGCTGAAGCCGACTGGTATTCGTGTTACACGGATTGCCCATGGTCTTCCGGTCGGTGGTGATTTGGAGTACGCGGATGAAGTGACGTTATCCCGTGCGATGGAGGGAAGACGCGAGTTATGAATTGGTTTCGGAAAAAAATCCGGAGCGAATATGATGAACGTTTTCTTCGGGAACTGGCGCAGGCGCAAGAAAACTACTTGATGAAACGCCGGTTGCTTGAAATCAGTTACGATGACTACGGTGATCTCGAAGCTCAAATGAAGCTGGCTGAATCCGTTTATTACTTCTATATTAGAGAAGCGAAGAAACGACGTGTCTCGTTACCTACTGTTCGCTTATAATGAAAAAAGAGGAAGGCTACCGCCTAGTAATGAGGTGGTAGCCTTCTTTTCTATTCTTTTTAAAATTAATTTAATAAAAGAGTTGTCAGGTTGTAATTATCGTGGTATATTAATTCTTGTCCTTAAGAGGACGAGCGCACTGCCGGAAACAAGAAAAAAACTTCTTTCAAAAAGTTGTTGACTTATTGTTTCAGACTTGGTATTCTAATTGAGTCGCCAAAACAGGCGCGGACGAACTTT
>NZ_JALIGJ010000008.1:0-41907 GCF_023096305.1 Exiguobacterium sp. 17-1 | reverse complement strand
ATAGCCAAGTGGTCACACCCGTTCCCATGCCGAACACGGAAGTTAAGCACTTGAACGCCGAAAGTAGTTGGGGGCTTCCCCCTGTGAGGATAGGACGTTGCCAGGCAAGTGAAGGACCGATCTGCATCTGCAGGTCGGTCTTTTTGTAGTTTAGATTTAGAAAGGACTGTAGGGTATGGAAGGTCGTATGCCGATTATTGAAGCACTTTGTGCTCATGTAGAAAGAAAAGCTACTTCCTGGCATGTTCCAGGACATAAGAATGGAACGTTATTCGATGGATTACCTTCTTTTTTTGAATGGGATAAAACGGAGTTGCGTGGTCTAGATGATTTTCATCATCCGGAAGAAGCAATTTACGAAGCAAAACTTTTATTGCGCCGAATCTATGAAGCATCAGACAGTCATTTTTTGGTCAACGGATCGACGGTCGGCAATTGGGCGATGTTAGCCGCTGTCTCACAACGGGGAGATCGGATATACGTTCAGCGTAATTCACATAAATCTGTTTTCAATGCGATGGAATGGTTAGGATTATCACCGATTTTACTGGAACCCGAAAGTGATCCAACAACAGGTATTAGCGGAAATGTTTCACGTGAAACATTAGAGGAAGCTTTAGCGACTTTTCCGGGAGGAGCAGCCGTGTTTTTAACATCGCCGACTTACTATGGTGAAACCGCCCGAATCGAAGAGGTGGTTCGAGTCACAAAATCATCTGCTATACCGTTACTGATCGACGAAGCCCATGGCGCTCATTTCGGCGAAGCGTTTGGCGTCCGTTCGGCATTTGAACTGGGAGCAACTGCCGTGGTTCAATCAGCACACAAGACATTACCTGCTCTGACGATGGGCGCCTGGATTCATGAACGCTTTACGGATGACGAACGGAGACGGTTAATCCGGGCTCTTCAGGCATTTCAAACGTCTAGTCCGTCTTATCTTTTGATGGCTTCACTGGACTTTGCCCGTGATTACCGCGAACATTGGACTGTTTCAAGCATGATATCTGTTCGAACTAGTCATGAACTCCTTCATCAGCAAATCAATCAATTAGCAGGCATCACGGCCTTTACTTTTGATGATTGGTCGCGGATGGTTCTTTCCTGTGAAACGTATTCCGGAAGTCAGTTGTTGGATGCATTAGCAGATCAAGGACTTGATGCCGAGTTTGCTCTTGGAGCACATGTAGTTTGTATCTTACCGTTACGAATCATCGAACCATTTGAACGGGATACTTGGGTCAATCAGATCCAAGTAGCAATCGAGATCCTGAAAGCAGAAGGAATTCCAGATAAAAGGTATATGGAACAACCGATTATGGGTAAAATAAAGGTATCGTCCCTGGCTTACCCACTTGATCAATTGGAATACGTCCAGGCAGTCGAGCAGACTTTTGAAAAAGCAGTCGGATTAGTTTCACTTGAAACAATCATTCCCTATCCACCGGGCATACCATTACTGTTAAGGGGAGAACGGATAACTGCAGAACATATTACAAGGATTGAACATTATACAAACACCTCTATTCATCTGCAAGGCGGTGAGTTTCTCCATCAGGGGAAATTGCGTGTGATACAGGAAGGAATTATAGAATGACAGGAACATTTATTACGGTCGAAGGACCAGATGGTGCTGGGAAAACGACCCAGTTGCAATTGCTTGCAGATCGTTTAACGGCTGAAGGATATGATATCGTGATGACACGTGAGCCCGGTGGCACACGAATCGGAAATAAGATTCGATCACTGATCTTAAATCCCGACTTTCAAGAGATGGATGAGATGACGGAAATTCTTCTGTATGCGGCGTCTCGGGCACAACATGTCAATGAATTGATTCGTCCGGCCCTTGCTGCCGGAAAAGTTGTTTTATGCGATCGATTCATCGATGCATCGATTGCTTATCAAGGATATGGACTTGGATATTCACTTGAACAGGTCCGTTCCATCAATCAGCAGGCCACCAACCATTTAACACCGGATCGAACGTATCTGTTTAACCTGTCGGTCTCGGATTCGAAGCAACGGATGATGGACCGAGGGGCACTGGATCGAATCGAGCAACGCGATGACGTATTCCGTCAACGGGTGTATGAAGGGTTCCTGAAGTTAGCAGAACAGGAATCGGAACGAATTCAGCTGGTCGATGCAAATCAATCGATTGAAGCATTACAAACGACATTATGTCAGGACGTTCTGACGTATTTAAAAAAAAGGGAGAGATTATCATGAAAATGGTCATTACGATTGTTCAAGATAAAGATAGCCTACGTTTAGCAGAAGCATTGGTCGAAAACGATTTTCGGGCAACAAAGCTTGCGACGACAGGCGGTTTTCTCAAAGAAGGAAATACGACGTTCATGATTGGTGTCCAAAGCGAACGATTGGATGATTTAATGCGTTTGATTAAAAAGAACTGTTCGAGCCGGGAACAAATGGTCTCACCGATCTCGCCGATGGGCGGTCATGCCGATTCATACATCCCTTACCCAGTCGAAGTACAGGTTGGGGGAGCGACAGTGTTCGTCTTACCAATCGAAGGGTTTCATCAATTCTAATGCAGACATTTCATGAACTAGAACAAACCCAATCGGTCATCGCGACGATTTTGCGTAACTCGTTACAGACGAATCGCATTAACCATGCTTATATCTTTACAGGGGACTATGAGCCGCTTCTTTTAGAGGCGGCTCAGTTGTTCGCCAAAAGTCTGTTTTGTGAACGACGAGATCAAATCGAACCATGTCAAATATGCCGGAGTTGCCGTCGCATGGACAGCGGAAACTTGGTCGACTACTACCAAATCGAACCAGATGGGGCTACCATTAAAAAAGAACAGATTCAGCAGTTGATGCATGATTTATCGTTACGGGGTCTTGAAGGCGACCGTCAAATCTATGTCGTGACACAGTCACATAAAATGACACCCCAGGCAGCAAACAGTCTGTTGAAGTTCTTTGAAGAACCAGGTGCAGGAAAAGTAGCAATTTTAATTACGAATCAGCCACAGTTATTGTTGCCGACGATTCGTTCGCGGGGACAATTACTAAGTTTTCGTCCGGCAGATCGTTTGTTAATCGGACAAGTCTTATCCGAAAAAACGGGACGGGATAACGAATTAACGCAACTTGCTGCCCGGGTCTATCCGAAAATCGAGGATGCAGAACAGGCATTAGTCGAAGACTGGTTTGTAAATGCGCGAGTGTCAGTGGTACAATTGATGGAGGAATTAGCGAATCGTCCGGCGGATTTACCGTTGTTTGTCCAGGAAAAATGGATGAGTCAATTTAAAAATCGGCAAGATGCACGAATTGGTCTGGAACTTGTGACATGTTTCTTTGAAGATGTTCTTCATCTTAAACTGAATCCGTCATGGGAAACGATCACATATGCAAACAGCCGACCATTACTGGAACAAATGGGTGGAAAAAGTCAGACGACGATCACTCGGTGGTTGCAGGCAGTACTCGCAGCCGTTAAGCGGATCGAAGCAAATGTTAATCCTCAATTAACAGTTGAGCGTCTCATGTTTGACTTACAGAAAGGGTAGAGCGATATGCTAGAAGTAGTAGGCGTTCGCTTTAAAGAAGCGGGCAAAATTTATTATTTTGCACCTGGACAAGAGTCATTATCACGAGGACAATCCGTCATCGTTGAGACAGTGCGGGGCATTGAATATGGTGAAGTGGTAATTGCCGATAAACAAATGGACGAAGATGATGTGGTCTTGCCGCTGAAATCGATTCTTCGCGTCGCGGATGATAAAGACGCGATGATCGTCCGTGAAAATAAAATGGCGGCGTTTGATGCGCACGCTGTCTGCGTCGAAAAAATTCGTGAGCACAAGCTCGATATGAAATTAGTCGACGTCGAATATACATTTGATCGAAATAAAGTCATTTTTTACTTCACGGCAGAAGGTCGTGTCGATTTCCGGGAACTCGTCAAAGATTTGGCTGCTGTTTTCCGGACACGCATTGAGTTACGACAAATCGGCGTCCGTGATGAAGCGAAGTTACTGGGAGGAATCGGTCCGTGTGGTCGTGTTCTCTGCTGCTCTTCATTTTTAGGTGAATTTGAACCGGTTTCGATCAAGATGGCGAAAGATCAAAATCTATCCTTGAACCCGACGAAGATTTCTGGTGTCTGTGGTCGTTTAATGTGTTGCTTAAAATATGAAAATGACACATACGAAGAAATGCGACGGGATTTGCCGGATTACGGAAAACGATTGACTGTTCCGGAAGGTGAAGGACGGGTTGTGGGTCTGAACATTCTCGATCAAATCGTCCAAATTGAGTTGAAAGACCGTTCGCGGGTCCTGACATACTCGATGGAGGAACTACTGTCTGTCGGTGCCGTAAAACAAAAACGACCAAAAGAATGACGGGGTGCATACGCGTGGAGAGAGTCGATAAAAAAGAAATCATTACGCGTGTTGATGCGATCGAGCAACAGATTCACTTGCTGACTGAGCATCTGAGCGTTTTGAAGGATCAGCTTGCTTACATGATGGAAGAGAACCAACATCTGTATCTTGAGAATCATCACCTCCGTGAGAAGGTAGAGCGCGATGAGCAACAACCGATTACAGAAGAAGCGCAGGCGGAAGCCGGTACAGGTGCTGGCTATGATAATCTAGGACGACTGTATCAAGAAGGATTCCATATTTGTAACCTGCATTATGGTCAAGTCCGTAAAGACGGAGATTGTCTGTTCTGCTTGTCCATGTTAACGAAACATTGAGAGGCTGACTTCCTAGGAGTCAGTCTTTTTTTCAGAAAGGAAGAACGATATGCCTGAACTATTATCAGATGAGCGACTGGATCATCTGCTTGGAAAAGAAGGACGAATCATTCAAAGTCCCACCGTATTTTCCTACTCTTTGGACGCCGCATTGTTGGCGCAGTTCGCCTGGGTGCCGATCCAACAAGGGAAGTTGGTCGATTTATGTGCCGGTAACGGAGCCATTCCGTTATTTTTGTCTTACCGGACGAAAGGAACGATCACAGGGCTTGAAATTCAACCCCGTCTCGTTGATATGGCCGAGCGTAGTATTCAAATGAATGAAAAACAAGATCAATTGCAAATGATCGAAGGTGACGTCAAGGAAGCCGGGAAACGATTGGGTTATGGTCTGTACGATGCCGTCACATGTAATCCGCCTTACTTCTTGGCAAATGACTCGTCGAACCGAAACATAAGTGAACATTATACGATTGCCCGGCATGAAGTATTATGTACACTTGAGGATTGTATCCGATCGGCCGCAGATCTTTTGAAACAAGGTGGGAAAACAGCATTCGTCCATCGACCGGAGCGCCTTCTCGATATCGTCACCTTGATGCGTCAGTACCGGCTTGAACCGAAGCGGATGCAGCTTATCTACCCGAAAGAAGGGAAAGAGGCCAACATGTTGTTGATTGAGGGGATCAAAGATGCCAAGCCGGGTCTAAAGGTATTGCCTCCCTTCATCGTCTACGAACAAGACGATACGTACACGTTGCAGATGCGGACTCAGTTTGATGTCTGAACATGCCATCTACATCGTCCGTTGCCGGGACGGCAGTCTCTACACGGGATACGCGATTGATGTCGAAAAACGGTTGGCGACACACAATGCCGGACAAGGTGCAAAGTATACCCGTGCCAGACTGCCGGTCGTGCTCGAATATACAGAAACGTTCGCAACAAAGTCGGAAGCCTTAAAACGTGAGTATGCCATTAAACAATTGACGCGTCTTAAAAAAGAACAACTTATTCAAGGAGGGAGGTCATCTCATGAAAGCAACAAGCAGTTTTAAAGGACAAACAACCGGTTTGTACATCGTGCCGACACCGATCGGTAATCTCGAAGACATGACCTATCGGGCTGTCCGCATCTTGCAAGAGTCCGATCTCGTCGCGGCGGAAGATACACGGCAAACGATGAAATTATTTAATCATTTTAAAATCGACACGAAACTTGTCAGCTATCACGAACATAATAAACAAGTCAGCGGGGCACGGCTATTGGCCGACCTGCATGCGGGGAAACAGGTCGCCCTGGTCTCGGATGCCGGGATGCCGGGAATCTCAGATCCAGGCAGTGATTTGATTCGAGAAGCGATTGCCGAGGATATTCCGGTCGTCGTCTTACCGGGAGCAAACGCCGCATTAACGGCGCTCGTCGCCTCGGGTCTTGCGACAGAACGATTTTTATACTATGGTTTTTTACCGCGTAAGAAAAAAGAACGTCGTGAGGCGCTTGAGACCGTCCGTTATGAAAAAGGCAGCCTCATCTTCTATGAAGCACCGCATCGTCTTAAAGAGATGTTAGGCGCCTTACGGGATGTACTCGGAGAGCGTCAACTGACGTTAGCCCGCGAACTGACCAAACGGTATGAAGAGTATATTCGGGGTTCTGTGACAGAAGCTCTCGAATGGGCCGGAGAAGAAGTCCGGGGGGAGTTTGTCGTCATCGTCGAAGGGTCGACCGAGGAGCGACCGGCGGAAGAGGAACAGGAAGCGGATCCGTTGCAACAAATTGAACGGTATATCGAACAAGGTGAAAAACCGAATGCTGCCCTGAAACGAGTTGCCAAAGAGCGGGGACTCGATCGTCAGGAATTGTATTTGCGTTATCATGAATCCTAAAAAAAGAAGCGACTCCGTTTGGAATCGCTTCTTTTTACTTATTCGTTTCCTGCGTAATGACGGTCGAGGAAATCTTTTAACTCAACGAGGACACGTTGTGCGCCGTCTGGAGAGAGAATCAATTTACCGTCTGCTAATTTGAAGTTATCTTCCGATACTTCACCTGTTACTTGGCAAGTCATGTTTGGTTTGTATTTTTTAAGGATGATCTGCTCGTTGTCGACATAAATCTCAAGCGCATCCTTCTCTGCGATTTGAAGTGTCCGACGGAGTTCGATTGGAATAACGACCCGGCCGAGCTCATCTACTTTACGTACAATACCTGTTGATTTCATTTTGTTGTTCCTCCTCTGATGTCTAGGTTCTCTTTTTTTTTGGAAAATCGTCAAAATTCGACATCACTTCTATAGAATGTAGAATACTAAACTTTCCAAAAGTAGTCAACCAATCTGAATAGCTTGAAATCAAAATGTCATTTATTTCTCAAAAAAACCATATCTGAAACGATTTATTAATAGTTTTTCCCTTTTTAAAGGAAAACAAACTATTGAGTGTGTTTTTTTGGTATTCGATGTCTGATGTCAAAAAATGTTTGGATTCGACAAAAAACGAGTTTCGACACAGACGACAGAACAGCGTATAATAATGAAATGAAATACAGAACGGAGGAATATCATGGCAAAAACATTTTATATCACTACACCGATTTACTATCCTAGCGCCAAGCTACATATCGGTCACGCCTATACGACAGTCGCAGGGGACGCGATGGCGCGTTACAAACGCCTTCAGGGATTTGATGTTCGTTACTTAACCGGAACGGATGAACACGGGCAAAAAATTCAAGAAAAAGCGAAGGAAGCCGGCGTTTCCGAGCAGGAGTTCGTCGATGGTGTCGTCGAACAAATCAAAGTCTTATGGGACCGTCTTGATATTTCCTATGATGATTATATCCGGACGACAGAACCACGTCATAAAGAAGTCGTTGAACGCGTTTTCGAGACATTACTCGAAAAAGGTGATATTTATCTCGGCGAATATGAAGGATGGTATTCCGTTCCGGACGAAACGTATTATACGGAATCACAGCTGGTCGACGGTAAAAGTCCGGACAGCGGTCATCCCGTCGAACTCGTCCGGGAAGAGTGTTACTTCTTCCGGATCAGTCAATACGCAGATCGCCTAGTGGAATATTATGAAGCAAACCCATCGTTCATTTTACCAGAATCACGGAAACATGAAATGATCAACAACTTCATCAAACCCGGTTTACAAGACCTTGCCGTCTCACGGACGACATTCGACTGGGGTGTCAAAGTTCCGTCGAATCCGAAACACGTCGTCTACGTGTGGGTTGATGCGTTAACGAACTACATCTCGTCACTTGGATACGGAACAGACGACCAAGGAAACTTTGATAAGTACTGGCCAGCAGATGTACACCTTGTCGGAAAAGAAATCGTTCGTTTCCACACGATCGTCTGGCCGGCCTTGCTGATGGCACTCGACCTGCCGCTTCCGAAGCAAGTGTTCGCACACGGCTGGTTGCTGATGAAAGACGGCAAGATGTCGAAATCAAAAGGAAACGTCGTTGATCCGGTTCCGATGATTGATCGGTACGGACTTGATGCGTTACGTTATTACCTGCTTCGGGAAGTACCGTTCGGTTCAGACGGGATGTTCACACCGGAAGCATTTGTCGAACGGATGAACTTTGATCTGGCGAATGACCTGGGGAACTTACTCAACCGGACGATTGCGATGATCACGAAGTATTTCGACGGCGTCATTCCGACGTATGCCGGAAACGTCACACCGTTTGACGAAACGTTGTCGACACTGGCCAAAGAAACGGTCGAGAAGGTCGAAGCTTCGATGGAACACATGGAGTTCTCGGTTGCTTTATCGCACATCTGGCAATTGATCAGCCGTGCCAATAAATACATCGATGAGACACAACCGTGGGTACTTGCAAAAGATGAAACGAAAACAAAAGAACTCGCTTCATCGATGGTCCACCTGGTTGGTGCGTTACGCCACGTCGCGATCATGTTGCAACCGTTCATGACACGTTCGCCAAAAGAAATCTTCCGTCAACTCGGTCTTGAAGGACAACCGATGGACTGGGCAGCACTTGAACAGTTCGCGGCTGTTGAAGAGGGAACGAAGGTCGGTACGGCAGAACCAATCTTCCCACGCCGTGATATGAAAGAAGAGGTCGAAGCCATCGTTGAGATGATGAAACAAGCTTCTGCTGCACGCGTCGAAGAAGAGACGGAAGTCGAAGAGGTAGATACCGATGTTCGTCCGGAAACGACGATTGATGTGTTTGACCAAATCGAGTTACGTGTCGGAGAAATCGTCACAGCTGAAAAAATCAAAAAAGCAAAAAAATTGCTGAAGCTGACGGTCGACATGGGGAAAGAAACACGACAAATCGTTTCAGGAATCGCTGAATGGTATGAGCCGGAAGATTTAGTCGGCCGGAAAGTCATCGTCGTCGCCAATTTAAAACCTGTCACATTGCGGGGAGAATTGTCGCAAGGGATGGTGCTCGCTGCCGAGAAATCAGGTAAACTTGAATTAGCTACCGTACCATCAACGATGGCGAACGGGGCAAGTGTAAAATAATCCAGATGCCTGTGGACTTGATGTCACAGGCATTTTTTTGAAAGAAGGAGTCGAATAGTATGTTGATTGATACACACACACATTTAAACTCGGATCAGTTTGACGGAGATGTCGATGAGACGATTGAGCGGGCACGTGCAAACGGCGTATCTCCGATGATCGTCGTTGGCTTTGATCATAAAACGATTGACCGGGCAATGGAACTGGTTGAACAGTATGATGATCTGTATGCCGTCATCGGATGGCATCCGGTCGATTCGATTGATTTCGACGACGCTGCCTATGAAAAGGTAGAACGTTTGATGGACCATCCGAAAGTCGTTGCCCTTGGAGAAATCGGACTGGATTACCACTGGGATACTTCTCCGAAGGACGTTCAGGACGCAGCTTTTCGAAAGCAGATTCGTTTGGCGAAACAAAAAAATAAACCGATCGTCATCCATAACCGGGAGGCGACGGAAGATACGCTCCGCATTTTGGAAGAAGAAGACGCAAAAGAAGTCGGCGGGATTTTGCACAGCTACAGCATGAGTGCAGAACTCTTACCGCGCTGTCTGGCCATGAACTTCTACATTTCACTGGGAGGACCGGTGACGTTCAAAAATGCGAAGATGCCTAAACGTGTGGCACAAGAAGTGCCGCTCGATCGGTTATTAGTCGAGACGGACTGTCCGTATCTGACACCAACGCCTTATCGCGGAAAACGGAATGAGCCGGCTTATGTCCGATTCGTTGCGGAAGAAATCGCACAGTTGCGTGGAATGATGTACGCTGATGTCGAACAGGCTACGACTGAGAACGCAAAACGCGTCTTCCGCCTTCCATGATTCGATCGATCACGTATATGACAATCGGCTGTATCCTATTGTTGGTTGCGAGCCTGCTTTATGTAATGATGGACCATCCGCGTGACGTCACGATCATGGTGGATGGTCGGCAAACAAAAATCGAGACGCTTGAGACATCAGTTTTTGGGGTCTTGCAGGAAGCCGGTATTTCGGTTCGATCACAAGATGTCATCGAACCGGCACTGAGTGCTGATCTTCCGAAAAATGATTTGATCGTCATTCAACCGGCTAAAGAAATTACATTAATCATGGGATATGGTGAAGCACGGACGATCCGGACGCAAGCCCGCCGTGTCGACGATCTATTAAAAGAACAGGGAATCAGTCAAATGTTAGAGACGGATGACGTGTATCCTTCAAAAGAAGCCGTGTTGACGAGCGGAATGACGGTCCGGTACCGGGAAGCATTCCCGATCGAGCTGATTGTCGAAGGAAAAGCCCGCGAAGTCTATACGTACCAGACGACGGTGCGGGAGCTGTTGTCGATGCAGGGGGTTAAGCTCCAGACGGAAGACAAGGTCATGCCTGGTCTGGATACAGTCGTCGCAAAGGATATGCTTGTCACGGTCAATACGACGCGACGTGCCGTACTGACGGAACAACAACTGTTACCGTTTGAAGTCGAGACCGTCGAAGACGACACATTGCCGGCGGGCGAACAGTTGGTGACAAAGTCCGGCCGGCCGGGCATCCGTACACAAAAATATCAATTGACCCTTGCAGACGGTTTGAGTAAGGAAAAGAAGTTGATTGCTAATGAAGTCACGAGTGAACCGGTCAAACAAGTAGTCAAGGTCGGAACGAAACCTGTCGAACCGGTTGAGGCGGCGATGACACCGACACCGACATTCGATACGGAAAAAGCGACGGTACCGTTAGCAGAAGTTCCGAAAGCGGCAACCGATTTGGATTTCAGCAAAGCAAAAACCCTGATGGTCGAAGCAACGGCCTATACGAATGATCCGGCTTCCAATGGAAGTCAGCTGTATGATGGACGGGCTTTGACGGCAACCGGTTATGACGTGACGGATACGATCACGTATCAAGGACTGCCGATTATCGCCGTTGATCCGAAAGTCATTCCACTTGGAACCAAGGTATACGTCGAAGGGGTCGGACTGGCGATTGCCCTCGACACAGGTGGTGCCATCAAAGGCAATAAAATCGATGTGCTCGTTGAAGGGGAGTCGACCGCCAAACAGTTTGGCCGGAAGACGATCCAAGTCTGGGTCATCCCGAACGACACGACGGAAGCGGGCACTTGACGCTTCCTTGTTTTTTTTGTGGAAACAGGTACAATTACGGAAGTGTTTGAAAAAGGTGGAGAAGATATGATGCGGAAACGCTTAAAAGAAGTCATCGTCGTTGAAGGACGCGATGATACGACACGCTTACAGGAAGTATTCGATGTCGATACAATTGAAACAAACGGTTCTGCCGTTAACGAGCAGACATTACAACGCATTGCGAAAGCACTTGAACGCCGAGGTGTCATCGTGTTTACCGATCCTGACTTCCCGGGTGACCGGATCCGGGCACGGATCAATGAACGGGTACCGGGATGTAAACAGGCCTACCTGCCACGGGCAGACGCAAAAGATAAACGTGGGAAAATCGGTGTCGAACATGCGTCACCGGAAGCGATTGAACGTGCACTCGGTGCAGTATATGAGACGGAAGAGCAGCATGATGCGGAAGTGACACGGGATATGATTCTCGCCGCCGATCTGATCGGGGGACCAGCAGCCTCGAAACGTCGGAAACGGTTGGGACAGGTGCTCGCCATTGGTGAACCGAATGCCAAACAACTCGTCAAACGTGTCGCGTCGATCCGAATTACGAAACAGGAATGGGAAGACGCTTTGAAACAGATAGAGGAGGAACAGGGTTGAAAGACATCGCTACATTGCACCGGACGAAGGAAATCTTGGCCAAACACGGATTTTCATTTAAAAAGTCCTTGGGACAAAACTTTTTAATCGATTTAAATGTACTCGGAAACATCGTTGGTGCCGCTAATTTGACACCGGAAAGCGGTGTGCTTGAGATTGGTCCCGGTATCGGCTCATTAACGGAACAATCAGCAAAACAGGCGAAAAAAGTCGTAGCTCTCGAAATCGATCAGCGACTTTTACCGATTCTTGAAGATTCACTTGCTCCGTACCCTCACGTGAAAGTCATTCATGGGGATGCGCTCGAACTGGATCTCGAAACCATCGTCGACGAAGAGTTTACGCAGCAAGGAATCACGGATCTCGCTGTCGTCGCGAACCTTCCCTACTATGTGACGACACCGATCATCATGCGAATTCTCGAAGCCCGGACCCCGTTCCGGACCCTTATCATGATGATTCAAAAAGAAGTGGCGGAACGAATCGGGGCAAAACCGGGAACGAAGGCGTACGGTTCATTGTCGATCGCCATTCAATACTACGCGGAGGCAGAAGTTTGTTTCACGGTACCGAAACACGTCTTCATTCCGGCACCGAACGTCGATTCGGCTGTGATCCGTTTAAACATTCGTAAGGAGCCGGCCGTCAAGACACTGGACGAGAAACTCTTCTTCGAAGTGACGCGTGCCAGTTTCGCACAACGCCGGAAAACGATTTTGAATAACTTGTCCAGCCATTTCGGTAAAGCAGAAAAAGAGGCGGTCGAAGCAGCCTTACATGAAGCAGGCATTGATCCACGCCGTCGGGGTGAGACGCTCAGCCTGCAGGAATTTGCACAGCTCGCCGATGCACTTTTGCCAATTAAAAAACGTTGACGGTAGACAAAAGAACGGATATAATATTTGCCCTTTCTAATATTTAATTCATATGCTATAATAAATATTAGTGAGGTGAAGCGTATGCCAAAGACGTTGAACGAAATCAGACATGTTTTCGAAACACATGTAGGTGAAAGACTGACGCTAAAAGCAAGCGGCGGTCGTAAAAAGGTCGTAACCCGAATCGGAACGCTCGTTGAGACGTATCCATCGGTGTTTGTAGTCAAGCTAGACGCAGAGCGCCACAATGTCGAGCGAGTTTCTTATAGCTACGCCGACGTGTTAACCGACTCCGTACAAATCGAATTCGCGAATTCGTAAACTTACCTTCCGAAGTGGACAGAAATGTTCGCTTCTTTTTTTGTGCAAAGGTTGATACAATTCGTACAGGAAACGTACTAGAGGAGGAACGGCACGATGACGATTATTGTAAAAGCTCCAGCAAAAATCAATTTAGTATTGGATGCGACGGCGAAACGTCCGGATGGGTATCACGATGTACATATGGTGATGACAACGGTGGATTTGGCAGATCGTCTCGAATTGACGGAACTAGCGTCCGGTGAGATTCGGATGAATGCCCAACATGCTTACGTACCAAATGATGAACGCAACTTAGCGTATAAAGCAGCAGCAGTCTTAAAGGAACGATTCGACGTCAAGAGCGGGGTTGAAATCTACTTAGAGAAACAAATTCCAGTCGCAGCAGGATTAGCGGGCGGCTCGAGTGACGCGGCAGCGACGCTGCGTGGGCTAAACGAATTATGGAAGCTCGACTTGACACTGGAACAGTTGGCGGAGATCGGGGCAGAAGTCGGATCGGATGTCCCGTTTTGTGTCATGGGAGGAACCGCGATTGCAACGGGACGCGGGGAGAAGCTTGAGAAATTAGTATCCCCTCCGCCTTGTTGGGTCGTACTGGCGAAACCGACGATTGGTGTCTCGACGGCAGATGTTTACGGAGCGCTTGATTTAGAAACAGCGGAACGTCCAGATGTCGAAGCGATGATTGATGCGGTCAAGAACCAAGATTTCACGGCAATTTGTGATGCCCTTGGCAATGTCCTTGAATCGGTGACGTTACCGATGCATCCGGAAGTCGAACAAATCAAAGCCTTCATGACGAGTTGCGGGGCAGAAGGTGTCTTGATGAGCGGTAGCGGACCGACTGTCTTCGCCTTGACGGAACATGAAAACCGGGCTCAACGTCTCTATAACGGATTACGAGGATTTTGTAATGAAGTCTACGTCGTTCGTCTTTTAGGGGAAAACCATTGATAGTTTCCGTATGAAAATGATATATTCACTATTGAATATTCGGAATTACGGAGAGGTGGAACGATTTAGATGAAAATTCGGAGAAGCGGTCGGTTGGTAGACATGACACGTTACCTGCTAGACCATCCGCATCATCTGGTCTCATTGACGATCTTCGCAGAACGGTATAGCTCTGCGAAATCTTCGATCAGTGAAGATTTAGATATTGTCAGCGAAATGTTGGAGCATGAAGGAACCGGTCGATTGGTAACCGTTCCGGGAGCCGCGGGAGGCGTCATGTTCATCCCGACATGGAGTAGCGCAAAGGCATTGCCATTTATCGATGAGTTATGTGAACGCGTCGCACGACCGGATCGTCTGTTACCGGGGGGCTACTTGTATTTGACGGACTTGCTCGGAGATCCGCGGATGGTGAAACAGATGGGACAAGTGTTTGCTTCTGTCTTCAGCCAGAAAAAAGTCGACGTCGTCATGACGATTGCGACAAAAGGAATCCCGCTTGCTTATGCCGTCGCTGAACAGTTGGGTGTACCGTTCGTCATCGTTCGCTCGGACAGCCGAGTGACGGAAGGTTCGACCGTCAGCATCAACTATGTCTCCGGCTCATCCAAAGCAATTCGGACGATGGCCCTTGCGAGACGCAGTTTACCACGCGGTGCCAACGTCTTGCTGATTGATGATTTCATGAAGGCTGGTGGAACGATCCGGGGGATGATGAGTCTGCTGAGTGAGTTTGAAGCGAACGTGGCAGGTGTCGGTGTGTTGATTGAAGCAGAAGGTGCCGAGAAGAAGATGGTTAATGAGTACGTCAGTCTGATGAAGCTTTCGGATGTTGATGTTGATCTGGGGCAGATTCAAGTGAAACGGGGAAATGTCGACCAGTATTTCACAGACGGAGAAAATACCTAAATTTGACACCCGTTTTTTTTGTAACTATACTGTAATTATCAAACTTTTGGAAATTATGCGTGAAATGATTGGCAAAAGCTAAACCTTTGAATGTTTTAAGCCGTAAGTAGAAGTAGACAACGAAGAGTTGTGACAACGGTTATTAAAAGGGGTGCGGACAAAATGAATGTCACCGACGTCAAGATTCGTCGCGTCGTAGCAGAGGGTCGAATGAAAGCACTGGCCTCGATTACGCTCGACCACGAATTTGTGGTACATGATTTACGCGTGATTGAAGGAAACAGCGGTCTTTTCGTCGCGATGCCAAGCAAGCGGACACAGGAAGGCATCTTTCGTGATGTCGCCCATCCAATCAATGCATTAATGCGAAAAAAAGTCGAAGATTCAGTATTAGAAGCATACGCAGTTCGTGAAGAAAACGGTGAGGCGTCAGAAGTTGAACTGACGGCGCTCGAAGTAACCGATCCTTCCTAACTCGATTGGCAGGTCTCCATCAATGGGAGAACCTGTCTTTTTTTGCGTGTTTGTTGATTTCGAGTCTGTCCTGTCATTGATTCGTTGCGCCATTTTCGTTATAGTGGGAACGAGTGGACTATTTCAGAACGAAATCAACACTAATTTACATGGAGGAGCGACAAGGATGAATCATTTCGCGGTAATTCTAGCAGCGGGTAAAGGCACTCGGATGAAATCAAAGCTATATAAAGTACTTCACCCAGTAGCTGGGAAACCTATGGTACAACATGTCGTTGATCAATTAACGACACTCGGTGTCACGCGTCAAGTCGTCATCGTCGGTCATGGTGCAGAGTCTGTTAAAGAAGTGCTCGGCACATCGGTGGAATATGCACTTCAAAGTGAGCAGCTTGGCACGGGTCATGCTGTTCAAATGGCAGAACCTGTTCTTGGACAGGAAAAAGGCTCGACACTCGTCGTCTGTGGAGACACACCCCTTTTGACAAGTGAAACGTTACAATCGCTCTTGCAACACCATGCAGAAGCGGGTGCGAAAGTGACTGTTTTGACAGCGCATGCTGATGATGCAACGGGTTATGGACGAATTGTTCGTGGTGAAGATGGAAACGTCGCGAAAATCGTCGAGCACAAAGACGCGAACGCAGAAGAACTGCTCATTAAAGAAATCAATACCGGAACGTACGTATTTGATAATGAGATGTTATTCGCGGCTTTAAAAGAAGTTAAAAATGATAATGTCCAAGGTGAGTACTATTTACCGGATGTCATCGAAATCGCAAAAGCAGACGGTGAAACGATTGCAGCCTATGCAGCGTCGACGTTTGAAGAAACGATTGGTGTTAATGACCGGGTAGCGCTTGCGCAAGCGGAAACATCAATGCGTAAGCGGACGAATGAACATTGGATGCGTCAAGGCGTTACGTTCATCGATCCAGCCTCTACGTATATCGGACCAGATGTCGTAATCGGTTCAGATACGGTCTTGTACCCAGGGACACAATTGCTTGGTAAAACAACGATTGGTTCGGAATGTATCATCGGACCGAATTCGGATATCCGTGACAGTGAAGTCGCTGATCAGGCCGTTGTTCGTCAATCAGTTGTAACAGACAGCCAAATTGGATCAGCTGCACAAGTCGGTCCATTTGCGCATTTACGTCAACAAGCGGTTCTCGGTGCCAACACACGAATCGGTAACTTCGTCGAAGTGAAGAAATCAACTTTTGGTGAAGGCAGCAAATCTGCCCACTTAAGTTACGTGGGTGACGCAACAATCGGCACAAACGTTAACTTAGGCTGCGGCTCGATCACAGTGAACTATGATGGAACAAATAAATTCCAAACTGTCATTGAAGATGATGCGTTCATCGGTTGTAACGTCAATTTGATCGCGCCGGTCACGGTCGGTAAAAATGCACTTGTCGCAGCGGGATCAACCGTTACGGATGATGTTCCGGAAAACGGTCTCGCGATCGCACGGGAACGTCAAACTACCAAACCAGATTACCGTTAATTTTATTCGTTCATTATTTGTCGCTCTACTCGTCTAAACCCAAACAAATGGAGGCCACCTAACCATGTCTACTGTCTTAGAACATGAAATTCGTATTTTCGCACTTAACTCGAACAAACCACTGGCAGAGGAAATCGCTAAAGTCATCGGAATTCCTGTCAGCGAAAGTTCAGTCAAACATTTCAGTGACGGCGAAATTTCAATGAACATCGAAGAAAGCGTCCGTGGGGATGATATCTACATCATTCAATCGACTAGCCAACCGGTCAACGAAAACTTGATGGAACTTCTCATCATGATCGACGCTTTAAAACGCGCTTCTGCACGGACGATTAATGTCGTTATTCCGTACTACGGATATGCACGTCAAGATCGCAAAGCCCGTTCACGCGAGCCGATCACAGCGAAGCTTGTGGCGAACCTGCTTGAAGTAGCCGGTGCGACACGCGTCGTGACGATGGATCTTCATGCCGCTCAAATCCAAGGATTCTTCGATATTCCAGTAGATCAATTAATGGGTGTTCCCTTGCTTGCTTCGTACTTCGAGAAGAAGAACATCGACCCGAACGAACTCGTCATCGTTTCTCCAGACCATGGCGGTGTGACGCGGGCACGTAAATTAGCAGAACAATTAAAAGCGCCAATCGCAATCATCGATAAGCGCCGTCCGAAACCGAACGTCGCAGAAGTCATGAACATCGTCGGCCAAGTTGATGGTAAGATTGCCATCATCATCGACGACATCATTGATACAGCGGGTACAATCACGCTTGCTGCCAACGCCTTGATTGAAAACGGAGCGAAGCAAGTGTACGCTTGCTGTACGCACCCGGTTCTCTCAGGTCCGGCGATGGAGCGAATTGAAAACTCGGCAATCGAAGAACTCGTCGTCTTGAACACGATTGATTTGACGAAACGTGAATGTGCAAGCAAAATCAAGCAAATCTCAGTTGCACGTTTGCTGGCAGAAGCCATCATCCGTGTCCACGAACAAAAATCAATCAGCCCGCTCTTCAGCTGATTACAAACAGATATGAACGCCAAGGTCCGGTTTTTAGAAATCGGACCCTTGTGCGTTCCATTTTTCGTCAGCGGGATGCGAATCGGAAAAGTAGAAAAGTAGAGGAGGTGACGATATGAAATGTATCGTCGGTTTAGGAAATCCAGGTACGAAATATACGAATACACGTCATAATATCGGTTTTTTGGCCATCGATGCCCTCGCCAAGGAGCATGGCATAAAATTAACGGAGTCGAAGTTTAAAGCCGTCTTCGGAACGGGAATGATTAAAGGGGAACGGGTGGTTCTTGTTAAACCATTGACGTATATGAATTTATCGGGAGAAGCTGTCCGTCCGTTGCTCGATTTCTACAAAATCGCGGTCGAGGATGTCCTCGTCATTTATGATGACCTTGATTTGCCGCTTGAGAAGATGCGCCTGCGTTCAAAAGGAAGTGCCGGTGGTCATAACGGAGTCAAATCGTTGATTCAACATTTAGGTACACAGGACATCAAACGATTGAAACTCGGAGTAGGTCGTCCGCCAGCACCGATTCAAGTCATCGACTGGGTCTTGATGCCATTCGCCAAATCAGAACAGACGACGTTGCAACATGTGTTGTCTGATTCCGTCGATATCGCAACCGATTTCATCGATACGCCGTTTTTAGCATTGATGAATCGTTATAACTGAACAAAACGCTTTGGGTGACCAAAGCGTTTTTGCTGTCGTCCTAGGAGGGAAAGAAAGTATGAAACAACTACAAAATCTGTTACTCGGCATTCCGGAGATTAAAACCGTCCGGGAACGGTTCCGCGACGGGGTAAATGCTCAACTGATCACGGGACTGATGAACAGCGGAAAAGCATTATTCATCGCCGGTATTTACCAAGAGACAAAAAAACGATTCGTCATCGTGACCCACAACATGTTCCAGGCTCAAAAATTATATGATGATTTAATTGAACTTGTACCCGAGCAGGACGTGATGTTGTATCCGGTCGACGAAACGCTTGCAGCGGAGCTGTCATACGGTGCAAGTCCGGAGTTGCGCGCGACCCGGATTGAAACGCGTCATCGTCTGCTGACGACGGACGACGGAATTCTCATCATTCCGCTTGTCGGGCTGAGACGTTATGTCCCAACGGCATCGGACTTTTTAGGGCATACGAAACGAATCAAACCGGGGGATGTCCTGTCGATTCCCGACTTTATTCAAGAATTGGTCGATGCCGGCTATGAACGGACGGCAACGGTGACGACACCTGGAGAATTCGCTGTTCGCGGAAGCATCATTGATTTATACCCGTTGACCGTCGAACGTCCTTATCGGCTCGATTTATTTGATGAGGAAGTCGATTCCATCTATACGTTTGATGCGGAGACCCAACGTTCGCTTGGTGTCATCGCCGAAGCATTAGTGCCTCCGGCAACGGAACATTTTGCAACACGCGACGGATTGAAGTCGGCCGGTGAACAATTGCGCCGTCTGTACGAAGCGACGAAGGAACGGGTCCAAAGTACGGAAGTGTTGGCTGCACTGGAAGAAGGAATTGCTTACGACGTCGAAGTCCTCGAAAGCGGTGATCGTCCGAAGCAACTTGCAAAATATGCACCACTTCTATATGAAACGACGTTACTCGACGATATCAAGGATGCTGTTTTGATTGTTGATGAGGTGGCACGGATTGAAGAAGCAGCCGAGGTCCAGGATACGGAAGAAGCCGAATGGATGGCCTCTTTGATTGAGCGTGGTCAAAGCATCAGCGACTATACGTTATCGGTTCCGATGTTGCAGGTGTTCAAGCAACGACAATTGCTGTATTTATCATTACTTCCGACACGGCGCAGCGGTGTTCCGGAAAGTGCAGCGATTCATTTCAGCATCAAGCCGATTGCACCTTTCCATGGACAGATGGAACGATTGAAACAGGAAGTCGACCGGTACGGCCGGGCCGATATGTGGATGGTCTTCCTGGCAAGTAACAGGGAACGGGCGGAACGGATGCGGCAGACGTTATCGGATTACGGAGTCGAAGCTTCCTTGCACACGACGGAAGATGAGATTCGCCGCGGGCACCCGTCGATTTTAATCGGTGGTATTCACGGCGGGTTCGAGATGACAAATGCCCGTCTCGTCGTCATCACGGAAGAAGAGGTCTTTAAACAGCCGGCACGACGCCGGAAGCAAACGACGAAACTGACAAATGCCGAACGGATCAAAAGTTATCAGGAATTGAAGACCGGCGATTATGTCGTCCATATCCATCATGGAATCGGTCGTTATCATGGCATCAAAACGATTGATGTCGCTGGCAATCACCAAGATTACCTGCATTTGATTTATGCCGGCGAAGATTCGTTGTATGTCCCGGTCGACCAGATTGACTTGATTCAGAAGTATGTCGGGGCAGAAGGAAAAGAGCCGAAGATTTATAAATTGGGCGGGATGGAATGGAAGAAGGTCAAGGCGAAAGTTCAAAAATCCGTCGAGGATATCGCGGATGAACTGATTAAGCTCTACGCGGCGCGGGAAGCAGCCGTCGGCTTTGCGTTCCCGGAAGATGATGACAGTACACAGGCCTTTGAAGCGTCCTTCCCTTATGAAGAAACCGTCGACCAACTCCGGTCGATCGAAGAGATTAAAAAAGACATGGAACGACCACGCCCGATGGATCGTCTGTTGTGTGGGGATGTCGGTTACGGGAAAACGGAAGTTGCCATTCGGGCAGCCTTTAAAGCTGTCATGGCAGGAAAACAGGTCGCCTTACTCGTTCCGACGACGGTGCTTGCCCAACAGCATTATGAAACGATGCTCGAACGATTCAGCGAGTGGCCGATCAACGTCTCCGTCATGAGTCGTTTCCGCTCGGCGGCAGAACTGAAAGCGACGAAAAAAGGATTGAAGGAAGGGACGATCGATGTCGTCGTCGGTACCCATCGTGTCCTGTCGAAAGATGTCCAGTTCGCGGACGTCGGATTATTGATCATCGATGAAGAACAACGTTTTGGCGTCAAACACAAGGAACGACTGAAACAGTTGAAGACAAACGTCGATGTTCTGACATTGACTGCGACACCGATTCCCCGGACGCTGCATATGTCGATGATCGGAATTCGTGATTTATCCGTGCTCGAGACACCCCCGGAAAACCGTTACCCGGTTCAGACGTATGTCATGGAGTATGACGGAATCGTCATGCGTGAAGCACTGGAGCGTGAACTTGGACGGGGCGGACAAGCCTTCTTCCTGTATAACCGCGTCGAAGGAATCGAACGGAAAGCGGAGGAAATCCGGGCACTCGTACCGGAAGCACGTGTCGTTACTGCCCATGGTCGTATGACAGAAACAGAACTTGAGAGTCAATTAATCGCCTTCTTCGAAGGGGATGCGGACGTCTTGGTCAGTACGACGATCATTGAGACGGGTATCGATATTCCGAACGTCAATACCTTGATTGTCAACGATGCAGATCAGATGGGTCTTTCCCAGTTGTATCAATTACGCGGTCGCGTTGGTCGATCGAGCCGTGTCGCGTATTCCTACTTCACATACCGTCCGCAAAAAAGATTGACGGAAGTCGCGGAAAGTCGTCTGCAAGCAATCAAGGAATTCACTGAGCTTGGGAGCGGATTTAAGATTGCGATGCGTGATTTATCGATTCGCGGAGCCGGGAACTTGCTCGGGTCCCAACAATCCGGTTTCATCGACTCTGTCGGGTTCGATCTGTATTCACAAATGCTTTCGGAAGCAGTCGAAGAACGGAAGGAACGGATGAAAGGAAGAAAAAAAGTTCAGAAATTCGTTCCGGATTTCACATTCAGTTTGGATGCCTATATTCCAAGTCACTATATGGCAGATTCGGAACTCAAAATCGAGTTCTACAAACGTTTGAAATATGTCGATACACCAAAAAGTCTGGAATCGCTGGAAACAGAGATGCTGGAGCGCTTCGGGGAATTCCCGACTGAAGTGGCACGGTTGATTCAATTAACTCGAATGAGAATCTTTGCCGAACGGGCACGGGTGGAACGGGTCAAACAAACGGATCCGAAAATTGAAATCGTTCTGTCTGAACAGACGACACAAACGCTGGATGTAGCGGATTTTGTCAAATGGACCGTTCCGATCGGACGTGGTCTAGGCATGGGGCAGGAAGAAGGTAAACTTGTTCTGACGCTCAACCGCGGGAAACAAAACTTACAACAGATGACAGAGCAGGCTGAACGGTTACTGGCTGAGATTGACCGCCGGATCGTACAATGAGCCAACGAAGGACGATTGCGCAAGGGGCAGCTTTGCTTGCTATTTCGAGCTATGTCTCAAAACTGTTGAGTTTCTTTTACCGGATTCCGTATCAAAATATGGCGGGAGACTTTGGGTTATATGTCTATCAAACCGTCTATCCGGTATTTGCGATTGCGGCGGCGCTTGGCATTTACGCCTTACCGGTCGTCGTTGCGAAGTTAACGTTGCATCATCCGGAAGAGAAACGCGAAGTGTTGTGGTCGATTTTCTTTGTCCTGCTCGCGATGTCGATTATACTCGGAACGATTGGTTGGTGGGTCGCTCCTGAAGTCGCACTCTTATTCGGCGATGAACAACTCGTCCAACCGCTTCGTGCCGTCACTTTTACGTTTTACCTGTTGCCGGTCATTGCTGTTTTACGCGGGATGTTTCAAGCAGATCTTGAGATGGGTCCGACGGCTTTCTCACAAATCACGGAAAACGCCGTTCGGGTCTGTTTATTGTTGATCGTGACGTATTACGGTGTTCAGGTAGGTGCGAATCCCTATCAAGTCGGAGCAAACGCCCATATGACGGCACTCGGCGGAAGCATTGCGTCGCTTGCCTTGTTGTTACGTTTTGCGAAAGATAAAATCGGTCGTCCCGTCATCTCGAAACGACACATTCGCCGTGTCGGACGGGTCCTGTTGACGAGTGGTCTAGCAGTCAGTATCGCGTCTTTAGCCTTGTTGCTGATGCAATTGATCGATGGATTGACGTTTGTCAATTTACTCGGGAATTCGATGGAGACGAAAGTCGAAAAAGGAATTTTTGATCGAGGATACCCTCTGTTACAGTTTGCGATCTTGTTCGCGACGTCCATCAGTTTAGCCAGCGTTCCGACGTTGCTGATGGAATACCGGAAGCGAAATGATGCGGCGACAAAACTGCATCTCGAGACACTTTTACGATCCGGACTATTGATAGCGGCAGCAGCAACCGTCGGATTAGTGGGTGTCATGCGTCCATTGAACATTGCCTTGTATCAGGATGACAACGGAACAGCAGCACTCAGTTGGTTGGCAGCAACGGCGTTCACTGCCTCCTTATCGATGATCATCGTATCGTGTCTTCAATCTGTTGATGCGGAAAAATATGCGTTTGTCGGTGTCGTCGCAGGCCTGTTGATCAAGCTTGGTCTCAACATCTACTTGATTCCCTTATATGGCATGATTGGTGCCGGAATGGCGACTTTTGGTGGTTTTGCGGTCATGGCGGCAGCTCAGTTACTGTTACTCAATCGGAAGTTTGGCCGGGTGACGGCAGGACGCCCTTTTTATGTCCGTCTCTTGAAGGCAGTCATCCCGATGGCTCTGTTTTTATACATCGTCGAACAACTTTTCCGCCTGTCAGGCTGGGAAAACCGTATTGGAGCGACGCTTGAGGTCGCTTTACTCGTCCTGGGCGGAGCCTGCGTCTTTTGTCTCTTTGCCTTACGGATGAGTGTCTTGACGGAGCGGGAATGGGCATTGTTACCGTTTGGGGAAAAACTATATCGAATGCATCAGCATAGGAGGATTATATGAAACATCAGATTACAGTCGTCGGCTTAGGAGTCGGAGAACTGGAACAATTACCGTACGGCATCTATAAACGCTTGAAGGAAACGAAACAACCGATTTATCTGCGAACCGCGGATCATCCTGTCGTTTCAGAATTGATGGCAGAGGGAATGGAATTTACATCGTTTGATTTTATTTATGAAAAACATGATCAGTTTGAAGGCGTTTATCGTGAGATTGTTGCAACGTTGCTTGAACAATCCGAGAAGGAGCCAATCATCTATGCCGTTCCGGGTCATCCGCTCGTCGCGGAGAGTACGGTCCAACAGCTACTTGCCCAGACAGACCACCTCGATATCATCGGTGGTCAAAGCTTCCTTGATCCGATGTTTGCTGCAGTTGGCGTCGATCCGATTGAAGGGTTTCAGTTATTGGATGCGACAGCGTTTGATATCGATGAAGCGCAAATCCGTCAGCATCTGTTGATCGGACAAGTCTATGATCAATTGGTTGCAGGTGATTTAAAGGTCATGTTGATGGAGCGTTATCCCGATGAACATGACGTGACACTTGTGACGGCAGCAGGAACGAGTCGCCAAAACGTTATGACGGTTCCGCTTTATGAACTGGATCACATCACGACACTCAGTAACTTGACGACGGTTTATGTACCGCCGGTCACGGATCAAACGATCTTGAATCGTGATTTTACGACACTCAAGCAAATCATCGCCCGCTTGCGTGGAGAAGGCGGCTGTCCGTGGGATCAAGAACAGACGCACGAATCGCTCAAAAAACATTTAATCGAAGAATCCTACGAATTACTGGAAGCAATCGACCTTCAGGACGATAACTTAATGATAGAAGAATTAGGAGATGTCTTGTTGCAAGTCATGCTACACGCTCAAATCGGTCTGGATGAAGGGTATTTCGATGTACGTGATGTCATTGGGAGTGTCAGCGACAAGATGATTCGCAGACATCCGCATGTCTTTGGAGATGTCCAAGTCAACTCGGCTGCGGACGTCGTCACGAACTGGCAGGAAATTAAAGCGCAGGAAAAATCGGAACGGACTTATCTGTTGGACGGCGTCACCAAGGGGGCACCTGCCTTATTGCGTGCAGAACAGATTCAAAAAAAGGTCGCCCGGGTCGGATTCGAATGGGAGACGGTTGCCGGTGCACTCGATAAAGTCCAGGAAGAGATTCAAGAATTAAAAGAGGCTCCGGCAGAGGAGCAGTTGGGTGAATTCGGTGATATCCTGTTTTCGCTCGCACTCGTCGGCAAATACATGGAGTTATCCGCAGAGGATGCTTTACAGCAAACGAATGACAAGTTCATTCGTCGTTTCACACGCATGGAGCAATTGGCGGCCCGGCCGTTAACAGAGTTGTCTCTAGCGGAACAAGATGCATTATGGAATCAATCAAAGCAGGAGGAACAGTCATGAGACTCGATAAATTTTTAAAAGTATCTCGTTTAATCAAACGCCGGACACTGGCGAAAGAGGTTGCCGACCAAGGTCGGATCACGATCAACGGGCTTGTCGCAAAAGCAAGCAGCACGGTTGCGGTCGGAGACGAGATGACAATCCGGTTCGGAAATAAGATTGTCACCGTTCAAATCGACAGCATTAAAGAACACGCGAAAAAAGAGGAAGCATCGGATATGTATCAAATCATTCGTGAAGAAAAAGTGAATTCCGAAGAATCGATGTAATTTGGTTGAAAAAGGAAGTATACTAGAGAGTGTCAGAGATGACCACTCGGATAAGGAGGGATGATATGCCAGCACCGTTGGAATCAGGGCGTGATACACCGCCCAAGATCAAACCGCTTAATGACCGGAAAAAACAGTTGAGTCAAAATGCAATCGAAAACCGTTTACGTCTGAAGAGGCGCTTCTTAGTCTGTATGTCGATCTTTCTTATTGTCCTGTCCCTGATGGGGTGGTCATATATCGAAAAAAAACAACTGATCGCTGAACAGAAGCAGTCGTTTCAGGTTGCGAACCAAGAACAGGCGAAAGCAGAGAAAGAAACTGTTCGTCTGAAAGAAGAGATTGAACGATTGAATGATAAGAAGTATGTTGCGAACTTAGCGAGAAGTGAACTGTTATACTCGAAAAAAGGCGAAACGATTTTCTATTTTTCACCGGAAGATTAAACGAAGGTTCTCGATTGATTGAAAAAATGTAGAATCACTCGTATAATAAGAAAGAATCAACTAAAAAGGAGCAATACAATTTATGTCGATTGAAGTAGGCAGCAAAGTACAAGGGAAAGTTACAGGCATCACCAATTTCGGCGCGTTCGTAGAATTACCGACGGGTAAGACAGGTCTTGTTCACATCAGTGAAGTAGCCGATTCTTACGTCAAAGATATCAATGATGTCTTGACAGTCGGACAAGAAATCACGGTTAAAGTGCTGAGTGTAGAGAACGACGGCAAGATTGGTCTTTCGATTAAGAAAGCGGTCGATCGTCCAGAAGGCGAACGTCCTCGTCCTCCAGCTCGTCAATTTGATCGCGGACCACGTCCAGCAGGTCAAGACCGTGGACCACGTTCGTTCGATAACAAAGGACCACGTGGCGGAAGCGGCGGCGGTGGAAACCGCGGTGGCTTTAACAAAGGTGGCCGTGGTGCACCAGCTCCACGTAAAGAGCAAACGTTCGATACGTTGATGACTAGTTTCCTCAAAGATAGTGAAGATCGTCTTGCGACATTGAAACGACAAACCGATTCAAAACGTGGCGGACGCGGTGCTAAACGTCAATAACTTGCTGACCTGTTCTTTATAAGAATAGAGATGGAATGACGCTGTTCATTCCATCTTTTATTTTTTTGAAATTATTTTTATAAAAAGCGTTGACAATTATTTGACTCCACCGTATTATAGAAAATGTGCTTAAGACGCACGCATTCAAAATATGGCGGTGTAGCTCAGCTGGCTAGAGCGTACGGTTCATACCCGTGAGGTCGTGGGTTCGACTCCCTCCGCCGCTACCATATTTTTTGGCCCGTTGGTCAAGCGGTTAAGACACCGCCCTTTCACGGCGGTATCACGGGTTCGATTCCCGTACGGGTCATTCTGTAAAAAGCTATCTCTATTTATATAGAGGTAGCTTTTTTCGTTTAATTCATTTATGGATCAAGGGGGACCAGGCATGGGATTCGAGATTAATCTTCCGAAAGAACCGTTATTGGTTGCTGTTTCCGGCGGCTGTGATTCAATGGTACTGGCACATCTTTTGTATGAAGCGAATCATGATCTAATGATTGTTCATGTTCATCATGGTTTGCGCAAAGAATCGGATAAAGAAGCAGAAGCAGTCCGGGCTTGGGCGAATGCCAGACAAGTGGCGATTCGGATGATACGCCTCGAGTGGGATAATCAAACACCGAGCCAGGCGGCTTGCCGGACGAGACGCTATGCCTTTTTTCAAGAGGTCATGGCTGAGACTGGACGGCGGCATCTTGTACTCGCACACCACCGGGACGATCAATTGGAGACGCTGTTGATTCAATTGATCCGAGGGGAGGCGGGTGTCGACGGCATTCCCCGAATCCGTTCCTTTGCGACGGGACAGATTTATCGTCCGTTATTGACGTACTCGAAACAACAACTGTATGACTACGCAAGAGCCCATCATGTGACATGGTATGAGGATGAGACGAATGCCGGCACAAAATATCTACGGAATCAGATGCGGCACCGGATCCTGCCGTTGCTTGCGGAACTTCGTCCGGGTTATGAAGAAGCAACGGTTCAGGCGGCGATGTCCCGTCATGAACAAAAACAGGAACATTTCACGTACGTCATGTCCTTTGTTAAAAAACAGATGACGGACCGCGGGCTTCCTCTTGAAGCGATTCAAACACTACCGTCAGACTTCAAGCGGCTTGTCCTGCGTGCCTTATTGCCGGAACGTGACTTTACTTCCGAGGAATACAATCAATTTTTGACATTGTTACGAGTAGATATGCCGTCCAGTGAAGTGTATTATGGAAACTGGAGGATACAACGTACATATGGCTATGTGACATGTGTCCGTTGTCCGGAAAAGAACCTGCTCCCGGAAGTATTGGAGGTGGGAATGGATTTGGGCACTTATCATTATGGTGAACAAACGATTACGTTCTCACGCTCGACGACCGGTATTCCACTTTCGGCTATTCGTTTTCCACTAACGATTCGACGACCTTTACCAGGTGATCGGATTCGGTTAGCGGTCGGTACGAAAAAAGTGAGTCGGATTTTTGTGGATGCTAAGGTTCCACGGGTGTTACGGACGGAAATTCCGGTTGTCGTGGATGCGGCAGGACAAGTTCTGGCGGTCATCGGACATCGAATTGCAATATTCGGGTCATTTGAACTCCTCGCAGAATCGTGTTTAATGATAGAATGGTAATGTAGTGTTTAAAATGGAGGAGGAATACCTAGCATGACCTTAATGAATGATATGGAAAAAGTACTGATTTCAGAAGAAGAGATCCAACATAAAGTCGGTGAACTCGCGGGTGAACTGACAGCGGATTACGGAGATCGTTTCCCGCTCCTCGTTTGTGTCCTGAAAGGCGCAATGCCGTTCATGTCAGATCTCGTCAAAAAGATGGACATGCATCTTGAAATGGACTTCATGGATGTCTCGACGTATCACGGCGGTACAACATCGACGGGTGAAGTGAAGATTGAGAAGGATTTAAACACATCCGTAGAAGGACGTGACATCCTGATTGTCGAAGATATCATCGACAGCGGATTAACGTTAGGCTACCTCGTGGACCTCTTTAAATACCGGAAAGCGAAGTCGGTAAAAATCGTAACATTGCTTGATAAGCCAAGTGGTCGTAAAAACGATTTACATGCGGATTACAGCGGTTTTGTTATTCCACATGAGTTCGTTGTTGGTTATGGTCTTGACTATGAAGAAAAATATCGTAACCTTCCTTATGTTGGTGTCTTGAAACCAGCAGTCTACGGCGGCTAATTATTTTTAATCTTGACTGTCACATGATAAGATGAAACCAATTACAAAGCGCGCTTTGCCGCGTTAGGATTCGTATCGATTGAAGAAAGCCAATCAGTTGATGCGGAGAGGAGGCCTACGATGAACCGAGCAGTGAAGAATACCCTTGTGTTTGGGGTCATTTTTCTAGCTTTGATCTTGTTTCTGCAATACTTGCAGAGTCCAGTGAACAAAAGCAAAGAAATCAATTACACACAGTTTGTCGAGTCTGTTGAAAAAGGTGATGTGAAGACGGCGACGTTCCAGTACGAGGGACAGACGTACAATGTCACAGGTGAATTACGTGAAAAAGATACGACATATGAAACGGTCGTACCAGCTGTTGATACAGAACTGACGGATTTGTATACGCAATTGCGTAGTCAAAACGTCAAGATGGACTTCAAAGCAGCAGAAACAAACGGTGGTTGGATTGCACTGTTGACGACAATCGTGCCATTCATCATCATTTTCATCCTGTTCTTCTTCTTGATTAATCAAGCACAAGGTGGCGGCGGCGGCGGCCGTGTCATGAACTTCGGTAAATCGAAGGCGCGCCTGTATGATACAGAAAAGAAAAAGATTACGTTTGACGACGTTGCAGGAGCAGATGAGGAGAAACAAGAACTCGTCGAAGTCGTTGAATTCTTGAAAGATCCACGTAAGTTTGCACGTCTCGGCGCCCGTATTCCAAAAGGTGTCCTCCTTGTAGGTCCTCCAGGTACAGGTAAAACGTTGTTAGCACGTGCGGCAGCTGGCGAAGCCGGCGTCCCGTTCTTCTCGATTTCAGGTTCTGACTTCGTTGAGATGTTTGTTGGGGTCGGGGCATCCCGTGTCCGTGACTTATTTGAAAACGCGAAGAAAAACGCACCATGTATCATCTTTATCGATGAAATCGATGCCGTCGGTCGCCAACGTGGCGCCGGTCTCGGTGGTGGACATGATGAGCGCGAACAAACATTGAATCAACTTCTTGTTGAGATGGATGGATTCAGTGAAAATGAAGGAATCATCATGATCGCAGCAACTAACCGTGCGGACATCCTGGACCCAGCTTTACTCCGTCCGGGTCGTTTTGACCGTCAAATCACGGTTGAGCGTCCAGATGTCGTTGGACGTGAAGCGGTTCTTAAAGTACACGCACGCAACAAGCCACTCGATACAACAGTTGATTTGAAAGCCATCGCGCAACGTACACCAGGTTTCTCTGGTGCAGATCTTGAAAACCTGTTGAACGAAGCGGCACTTATCGCAGCTCGTACAGACCGTGATAAGATTTCAATCGTTGATTTGGAAGAAGCGATCGACCGCGTCATCGCAGGTCCTGCGAAGAAGAGTCGGATCATTTCACCGAAAGAGAAAAAAATCGTGGCATGGCACGAAGCAGGTCATACCATCATCGGTGTCACACTCGATGACGCGGATGAAGTGCATAAGGTAACGATCGTTCCTCGTGGTAATGCAGGCGGTTACGTCATCATGCTTCCAAAAGAAGATCGTTACTTCATGACAAAACCTGAACTTGAAGACAAAATCACCGGATTACTTGGTGGTCGTGTTGCGGAAGATGTCGTCTTTGGTGAAGCTTCCACTGGCGCAAGCAATGACTTCCAACGTGCGACAGGACTTGCCCGTAAGATGGTCATGGAGTTCGGGATGAGTGAAAAACTCGGACCGCTTCAGTTTGGTTCCGGTCAAGGTGGAAATGTCTTCTTAGGACGTGACTTCCAAAACGAACAGAACTATTCAGATGCGATTGCCCATGAAATCGATATGGAAATTCAAGCGATCATCAACCGTTGTTACCAAAAGGCGAAGACGATCTTGACGGAGAAACGCGATCAGCTTGATTTGATTGCGACGACGTTACTTGAAGTCGAAACACTGGATCAAAAACAAATTCACCATCTCTTAGAGACAGGCGAATATAAAAAACATGAGCCTGCGGCTATTACAGAACCAAAAGCAGACGAGAAAACGCCGGAATCGACGACACCTGTCATCGATCAACCGATAGAATCTCCGACGCAACGCGGCTCTGTCATCGACGAAGGACAAAATGTCGATACGGAAAAACCAGATCAACCACGTCGGGATGATCAAATCTGATTTTCTATCTTCCCGGTCTAATCGACCGGGGTGACGATAGGAATAAGACGGATGATTCGTTCGAGCAAGAGGTCAGCATTCCCAACCGGGGTGCTGACCTCTTTTTTTGGTGGAGGCGCCAATCCGCAGCACGCACTTCGATAGGTGATGCCTAAACTGCATGGTATAATCACAACGTATATATCAGTTATCGTCAGAGAAAAGTGGGGAATCAGATGATTTTAGTAATCGATGTAGGAAATACGAATATCGTACTTGGGGTATATGATGAACAAACACTTGTTCAACATTGGCGGATTGCGACGGACCGTACCCGGACGACCGATGAATATGGGATGTTGGTAAAAGCCCTGTTTCGTGATGCAGAGTTAAACGTGGAAGACATTGAGGGAATCGTGTTATCATCTGTCGTACCCCCTGTCGTGTTTCCGCTCGAAAACATGTGCGTCCGTTATTTCAACCGGCGCCCATTCGTAATCGGACCCGGAATCAAGACAGGACTTGACCTGAAAGTCGACAATCCAAGAGAAGTTGGAGCCGACCGGATCGTCAATGCCGTCGCAGCGACGGTCAAATATGATGGTCCTTTGATCATCGTTGATTTTGGAACGGCAACGACCTATTGTTATATCGACGCACAAAAACGCTACTACGGTGGAATCATTTCACCGGGTGTCATGGTGTCGACAGAAGCACTTTATAATAAGGCGGCTAAATTACCGCGGATTGAAATTGCCAAACCGCAATCAACGATTGGCCGCAATACGGTACATGCGATGCAGTCCGGAACATACTTCGGCTACGTCGCGCAAGTCGATGGACTCGTCCATCGGATGAAAGAAGAAATGGGAGAGGCAACTGTCATCGCGACAGGTGGACTCGCCCGACTAATCAGTGAGGAATCTGCAACGATTAAAATCGTCGATCCATTTTTGACGCTTGACGGGTTGCGGATTATCTACGAACGAAATAAGTGAGGGAAAAAATAATGAAACGTGAAGAATTATTGGCACAATTAAAAGAGGATTATTTGGTAAGAGCATTAGGGTTCAACGGGGAAGTCCGTGCCTTTGCGATCCGTTCAACCAAAACGGTATACGAAGCACAACTCCGTCATCAGACGACACCTGTCGTTACGGCAGCACTCGGCCGGACATTGACGATCGGCGCCATGATGGGAACGATGCAAAAAGGTGACACCCGCGTCACATTAAAAGTCGAAGGTGATGGTCCAATCGGAAAAATCATCGTCGATGCCGATGCAAAAGGACAAGTCCGGGGATATGTCAGCCACCCGCGTGTCGAGATGGATACGTACGTTAACAGTGACGGTTTGACGAAATTAAAAGTCGGCGATGCTGTTGGTCGCGGAAACATTTCCGTCATCAAAGATTTAGGTCTCCGTGATTTCGTCGGTGGCCAGTCTCCGATTCAGACAGGTGAAATCAGTGAAGACTTTACGTATTACTTCGCTGTGTCTGAACAAAGTCCGTCTGTCGTTGGAGCGGGTGTCCTCGTCTATCCAGAAGATGAGTCAGTCATCGCAGCGGGCGGCCTGATCGTTCAATTGATGCCAGGTGCATCGGAAGAGACGATTGCGGCACTGGAACAACGGGTCGCGGCGTTGAAACCAATCTCGATTCTAGTCGGTGAAGAAAAAACACCGGAAGAGATGCTCAGTCTGGTTCTCGGTGAATCATTCGAAGTGCTCGATACGATTCCGGTTGCTTTCAACTGTACGTGCGAGCGTGAAAAACTAGCCACAGCAATCGTCGCACTGGGACCTGATGAGATCCAGGCGATGATTGACGAAGATGGCGGCGCGGAAGCTGTCTGTCACTTCTGTTCGGAACATTACCAATACGATGTGGAAGAATTACAATCACTTCGCGAAAAATCACTCGAAAGAGCATAAGAGGGTCTGAAAATGGGAACTGTAAACTCTAAGTACTTGTGGATGTTGATTTTCATTTTGTTACTGACGAACTTTTTGACAGGGGCTTACGCGTTCATGGGTGAATTGCCGAAAGTCGATTCACCGAAAATTGTCCAAGACAGCATTGGCGGACCACTCGAAGAAGTCGTCGCCAAAGTCGGAGACGAGGAAATCACACGGGCTGATGTCTATCAGGTCATGAAAAAAGATCATGAACGGGAGACGATTGACCGTTTGATTGCGGAAGCAGTTGAAAAACAGTCGGAAAATGGATCGAAGCCGACCGTGGAGCGCTTTGATTGACAATTTTCATCCAGTCCATGGATAATTGATCTATCGGATTACTTGGAATTAAAGCTTTTCATTATGAGGAGGAATGGTCATGCGCATTGCGAATTCAGTATTAGATTTAGTCGGCCGCACGCCGATCGTTAAATTAAATCATTTAACAGGACCGGAAGATGCGGACGTGTACTTGAAATTGGAATATATGAATCCGGGGTCAAGCGTCAAAGACCGAATCGCCTTAGCGATGATCGAATCAGCAGAGTCAGCGGGTCACTTAAAAGCAGGCGATACTATCATTGAACCAACAAGTGGCAACACGGGAATTGGATTAGCGATGGTCGCTGCTGCCAAAGGATACCGTTCGATTCTCGTCATGCCGGAAACGATGAGCATGGAACGCCGAACTCTTCTTCGTGCGTACGGTGCGGAGTTGATTTTAACACCCGGTCCAGAAGGAATGAAGGGTGCGATTGCTCGAGCAACGGCAGAGGCAGAAGAACACGGCTATTTCATGCCACAACAGTTCAACAATGAATCGAACCCTGTTGTTCATGAAAAGACGACCGGACCGGAAATCGTCGAAGCGTTCGAAGGATTGACGCTCGATGCCTTCATCGCTGGAATCGGAACAGGCGGTACGATTACAGGAGCCGGGAAAGTTTTACGCAAGGCATTCCCGGGCATCGAAATCATTGCTGTTGAACCGACGGATTCTCCTGTTCTTTCAGGCGGAAAACCGGGACCTCATAAATTACAGGGAATCGGAGCCGGATTTGTTCCGTCGATTCTTGATACGCAGATTTATGACAGTGTCGAGCAGGTGACGACGGAAGAAGCGTTTGATCATGCCCGTCGTGCAGCGAAGTCGAACGGGGTACTTGGCGGAATTTCTTCCGGTGCTGCGATTGCGGCTGCCTTGAAAACAGCGAAGCGTCTAGGCAAAGGAAAAACGGTTCTCGCGATCATCCCGTCGAACGGAGAACGTTACCTCAGCACGCCACTGTATCAAGTGGAAGAAGAGGCGGACAGTTCAAAACTATAATCTTAACAGACTAAGAGGTCCATTCCGGTTGTTCGGAATGGACCTCTTTTTCCTCGTCGGAAAGAATAGGACTTGCGTTTGAGTCGTCCGTCTGACTGATTTTTTGCGTATAATGAAAACAGAATAGCTCGGAAGTGGAGGAACAAGCGTGCGACAGACAGTATACGAAGCATTTACATGGACGAAGGAACAATTTTATAACCGGTACGTCGAATTGACGGCAAACCAGACCGGACACGTCTGGCTTGAAAGCGGACGAATCGGAGCTTATACGATGGCGGGGATCCGACCGGTGGGACACATTCGGACAAAAAATGGTCTCACGACGGTAACGGTGTCCGGGGAACGAACAGAGACGACAGATGCTCCATTTACGATCTTGGAGGACATCCGTTCACGTTACGCTTCGGCTCGACCGACGGGAATGCCACCGTTTTTTGGAGGACTGGCGGGATACGTCAGTTATGATGCTGTCCGTTATTTAGAACGCCTGCCGCATCAGGCGGCGGACGACCTGGAGACGGCTGATCTTTCCCTCTATTGGTATGATGAGGTGGCCGTCTTTGATCATGAGAAAAGTCAATTATTTGTTGCCGTCACCCGTGAGACAGAAGCGGAAGCCCGTCTGGCATTAGTCGAAGAAGTCGCCTCGTGGCGGCAAATGAGTCCGGCACCGGTGTTTCAGGTTCCAGACGTCAAGCGACCTCAGCGGGACCGTTCCTTTAAACGGCGTGATTTCATTCACGCGGCTGATCGGATCAAGCAATATATCGAGGCGGGCGATGTCTTTCAGGTGAATCTCGCTGTCCGGCAGCAAGAACCGCTTCAGACGACACCAGCGCACATTTATGACGTGTTGCGAACTGTCAACCCATCTCCCTACATGGGCTATTTTGCAGATCAGGAGTTGGTTCTCGTGTCGGCGTCACCTGAGTTGCTCGTTGAAAAAATCGATTCAGCCTTAGCAACCCGTCCGATTGCAGGAACCCGTCCGCGCGGTAAAAGTGAGGAAGAGGATTTTGCCTTGGCGAAAACGTTGCTCGATAACGAAAAAGAACGGGCGGAGCACGTGATGCTTGTTGATCTCGAACGAAATGATTTAGGACGGGTCAGCCGCTATGGTTCAGTTCATGTCGATGAGTTGATGGTGATTGAGAAATATTCACACGTTCAGCATATCGTCTCGAACGTCCGTGGTGAGATTGCGGAAGGTGAGACCGGAAGCAGTGTCCTTGCCGCCATGTTCCCGGGAGGCACGATTACCGGTGCGCCTAAAATCCGGACGATGGAAATCATTGAAGAGCTTGAACCGGTCCGCCGGGGAATTTATACCGGCTCACTCGGTTTTATCAGCTGGGCGGATGATGCGATTTTCAACATCTTGATTCGGACGCTTGTCGCAAAAGACGGGATGGCGTATATTCAGGCGGGAGCCGGAATCGTGACAGATTCCGACTCGGAAAGCGAATATGAAGAATCACTCAGTAAGGCGAAGGCGCTTTGGGTCGCCAAAGAATTAGCGGAGGGAACGACATGATTGTATTGATCGATAATTATGATTCATTTACGTATAACTTAGTACAGTACTTTGGAGAGCTTGGACAAGAGATCCGTGTTTTTCGAAATGACGCAATTACGATTGAAGAAATTGAAGCACTCGCTCCGGATCATTTGGTTATTTCCCCAGGACCATGCACTCCGAACGAAGCCGGAATCAGTTTGGAAGCCATCCGCTACTTTGCCGGTCGTCTGCCGATCCTCGGTGTCTGCCTTGGGCATCAGGCAATCGGTCAAGTGTTTGGTGGAAAGGTGGTCCGGGCAAAGACATTGATGCACGGGAAAGTGTCTTTGCTTACCCATGACGGTTCCGGCATGTTTGCCGGAATTGAACAGGAGACACCGGTGACGCGCTATCATTCGCTTGTCGTCGAACGGGAAAGTTTCCCGGACGCCTTGACGATGACGGCAGAAGTAGATGGGGAAATCATGGCCCTTCGTCATAAGGAGTTGCCGATCGTCGGCGTCCAGTTCCATCCGGAAGCGATTTTGACACGTGACGGGAAACAGATGTTAAAAAACTTTTTGGAGTTGACACACTATGTATCTTTGGCATGATGGACAGATAAAACAAGAAGAAGACGTACGCATCTCGCCGCTCGATCATGGGTATTTGTACGGGATGGGGGTCTTCGAGACATTTCGGACGTACGCGGGTCATCCGTTTCTCTTTGATGATCACATCGAGCGTCTCCAGATGAGTTGCGCGGCAATCGGTATCAAATTACCTTACGTACGTGATGACTTATTGGCGGCTGTTGAAGCGTTGTGTCGTGTGCACGGAACGGGAGATCTGTACTTTCGCTTAAACGTCTCTGCCGGTGCCCGTGAAATCGGTCTTTCGATTGAACCGTATGAGCAGCCGACCGTTCTGTTGTATGCGAAATCGATCGGTTCCAGACAGATGGCGGAACGGGCGCTTGAAACCGTTCGTTTGCCCCGGAGTACACCGGAAACAAGTTATCGGTTGAAATCACATCACTATATGAACAATTTGGTCGCCAAACGTCAGTTGTTTAATCAAGAGGCAGAAGGTCTCTTTTTGACAAAAGACGGTTTCATCTGTGAAGGCATCACGTCCAATATCTTTTGGCGTTACGGAGAAAGATGGTATACGCCACCACTTGAGACAGGTGCCCTCAATGGTATCACCCGTCAATTCCTGATGGAAGAGTTGCCTGTCGAGGAACGACTGGCGTTGTTGCCGCAATTGACGGAAGCGGATGAAATCCTTTATACGAATTCGGTTCAAGAAGCGGTCGCGGTCTCTTCCTTGGATGGTCGAACATTCCCGGGTCTCGAAGGACACGGATATCAAGCAGTCCGGAGATTGTTTGATGATGCCGTCCAGTCGAAGTGGTCAAGGAGGGAAAAAGGATGACGAAAATCATGGGGATTCTCAACGTGACACCGGATTCCTTTTCTGATGGTGGAAACTATGTGGATGTCGAACAAGCAGTCCGGCATGCGAAACAACTCGTCGCGGATGGAGCGGACGCGATTGATGTCGGCGGTGAATCGACGAGACCGGGCGCTTCATTTGTCTCGGCTGAAGACGAAATCGACCGTGTTGTCCCGGTCATTCGACGCTTGAAACGTGAACTGGATATATTGGTGTCGATTGATACGTATAAACCGGAAGTCGCCGAAGCCGCTGTTCGTGCCGGGGCAGACATCATCAACGACGTTTGGGGATCGAAGTGGGGGGACGGCTCGATGGTCGAGGTGGCAGCCCGGCATGACGTCCCGATCATTTTAATGCACAACCGCTCAGAACCTCATGGACTAGATATGCTGGCTGAAGTACGGGCCGATTTGGAAGATTCGATTCGATTGGCGAAACAAGCCGGAGTGTCAGAAAACCACATCTGGTTGGATCCCGGGATCGGCTTCATGAAGACGCATCAAGAAAACCTATTTTTAATGCGTCATCTGTCGATTACGACGGACTTTGGTTATCCGGTCCTGCTTGGAACATCCCGGAAGTCAATGATTGGTCTGACGCTTGGCTTGCCAGCGGATCAGCGTGTCGAAGGGACGATTGCGACAGTCTGCTACGGTATTCAACAAGGGTGTGAATGGATGCGGGTGCATGATGTGCAGGCAGTTAAACGGGCAGCCGTCATGATGGATACGATGTTGGCTGCGGAATTACCGGGAGGAGAATGAAAATGGATCGGATACAGGTGACCGGTATGCGTTTTTACGGATACCATGGTGTGTTTGCAGAAGAAACGAAGTTGGGTCAACGCTTTAACGTTGATCTGACGATTGGTCTTGATTTATCGAGTGCCGGTAAGACGGATGATTTACGCGAAAGTGTCAATTATGCGGAGTTGTACGAAGTCACGAAGCAGGTCGTCGAGGGGAAGCCGTTGCAACTCGTCGAAGCGCTCGCAGACCGGATTGCAGAGCAGGTGCTGTTACTCGATTCCCGAATTCTTGAGACGACGATCAAGGTCATTAAACCGGATCCGCCGATTGCGGGACATTATGAACATGTTGCCGTTGAAATCCACCGGAAGCGGGGCGATTATGCATGAATCGTGCCTACGTCGCACTGGGATCGAATATCGGTGATAAAGCGGGACATTTGGCAGCTGCGATTGACGCTCTGCGTCATCTTCCGACGACACAGGCAATCCGTCCTTCATCCGTTTATGAGACGGCTCCTGTCGGCTATACTGATCAAGATCTGTTTTATAATATGGTGATTGAACTGGAGACAGATTTACCGGCGGAACAACTGTTGGACGTTCTCCAACAGATTGAACAGCAGGAAGGAAGAAAACGTCTGTTTAAAAATGGGCCGCGGACACTAGATCTCGATATCCTTTTATATAACAGTGAGATGATTCATATGAATGGACTGACAGTACCGCATCCACGTATGCAGGATCGGGCATTCGTATTGGCTCCGCTGGACGAACTCGTATCCTCTTATATTGTTCCCGGTTTAAATCGGACGGTTGCTGAACTCTATCAGGATTTACCGGAAACAGAACGAACAGATGTCAGACGGATTGAGTCGGGATCGATTGAAGGAAGAAGGGAAAAAAAGAATGACAGGATTTAAAATTGGAGAAGTCGAATTGAATAACCGTGTCATTTTAGCACCGATGGCGGGTGTCTGTAATCCTGCGTTTCGTTTGATCGCAAAAGAATTCGGGGCAGGTCTCGTTTGTGCAGAAATGGTCAGTGATAAAGGAATTCTTTATGAAAATGAACGAACGATGCAGATGTTATATGTGGATGATCGGGAAAAGCCGCTCAGTTTGCAGATTTACGGAGGATCGAAGGAAACGTTGGTCAAAGCGGCTCAATATGTCGATGCCAATACAAATGCGGACATCATTGATATCAATATGGGATGTCCTGTACCAAAAGTGACGAAGTGTGACGCGGGTGCCAAATGGTTGCTTGATCCGGATAAAGTCTACGAGATGGTTCATGCCGTATCGCAAGCGGTTGATAAACCTGTCACGGTCAAGATGCGGACGGGATGGGACAGCCATCATATTTATTGTGTCGACAACGTCCGGGCTGCGGAAGCCGGAGGAGCGAAAGCTGTCGCCATCCATGGTCGGACCCGTTCGCAGAAGTATGAAGGTGTCGCGGATTGGAAGATCATCGGTGAAGCGAAACGGGCCGTTAATATCCCAATCATCGGAAATGGTGATGTTCAAACCCCGCAAGATGCGAAACGGATGATTGACGAAATCGGGGTGGACGGTGTCATGATCGGGCGGGCGGCGCTTGGCAATCCGTGGATGTTGTATCAGACGATTCAATATCTGGAGTCGGGCACATTGTCGATCGAGCCGACGCCACGCGAGAAAATTGATATTTGTCTGCTGCATGCCGAACGTCTTGTCGCACTTAAAGGAGAGGCACTTGCGGTGCGGGAAATGAGAACCCATGTCGCGTGGTACTTAAAAGGATTAAGTGGGAATGGGCATGTTCGAAAAGCATTATTTGATACGGATACTCATGTTGGACTGCAAAAGTTGTTGCATGAGTATGTCGAAACATTGGAAATGAATGCAGTACATGTGTGACAGGTAAAGTATAGTCGGGATTACCCGTTTTATGGTACGCTAATGCCATTGAAGATGAGCGAATCGGTTTTGCTAAGAGCTGTCGGTCATACCGGCAGCTTTTTCATCGAAGAAGTAAAAACCGTCGTGAACCATTATAAAAGGAGTGAAGACAGTGAGTCAGGACATGGAAATGAACGATCAAATGCAGGTGCGCCTCGGTAAGATGAACGCAATGCGTGAACAAGGACTCGATCCGTTCGGTGCCCGTTTCGAACGCACGACAGATACGACGAGTATTCGTGCCGCTTACGGCGAACATGAAAAAGAAGAATTGGCAGAACTGAAGCCGGACGTCTCGATCGCGGGTCGCGTTATGACGACACGCCGTAAAGGGAAAGTCGGTTTTACAAACGTACAAGACGTGAATGGCCAAATTCAATTGTATGTACGTAAGGACGATGTTGGCGAAGAAGCGTATGAAATCTACAAAACGTGTGACTTAGGTGACATCGTTGGAATCAGTGGTTACGTGTTCAAAACGAATGTCGGTGAACTATCTGTTCACGTCACATCGTTTACGTTACTGACAAAAGCATTACGTCCGCTTCCGGATAAATATCACGGACTCAAAGACGTCGAACAACGGTACCGTCAGCGTTACCTCGATTTGATTACGAATACGGAATCGCGTGAGACATTCATCGCACGCAGTAAAGTCATTCGTGGGATTCGTCAGTATCTCGACAGCCTCGGATACTTGGAAGTCGAAACACCAATGTTGCATACGATTGCAGGTGGTGCATCAGCCCGTCCGTTCATTACGCATCACAATGCGCTTGATATGACACTATACATGCGGATTGCAATTGAGTTGCATCTTAAGCGTTTGATTGTCGGCGGACTCGAAAAAGTCTACGAAATCGGTCGCGTCTTCCGGAATGAAGGAATCTCGACACGCCATAACCCTGAATTTACGATGATTGAACTATATGAAGCTTACGCGGATTACAACGATATCATGAATCTGACGGAAAACTTGATTGCCCACGTCGCACAAGAAGTACTTGGTACAACACAAGTGACCTACGGTGAAGATGTAATCGACTTGTCTGTCGGTTGGAAACGTGCGCACATGGCGGATCTTGTCAAAGAAGCAACAGGTGTTGATTTCTTTGAAGAGATTTCGAAAGAGCGTGCACATGAACTGGCGCATGAACACGGTGTCGAAGTCCAAGCCCATATGACGACAGGACACATCCTTAATGAATTCTTCGAACAGAAAATTGAAGAGTCATTGGTTCAGCCGACATTCGTCTATGGCCATCCGGTTGAAATTTCACCGCTCGCGAAGAAAAATCCGGAAGATCCTCGTTTTACGGATCGATTCGAATTGTTCATCGTTCGTCGGGAACACGCCAATGCCTTTACGGAATTGAATGATCCAATCGATCAACGTGAACGTTTTGAAGCACAGCTTGTTGAAAAAGAAGCCGGGAACGATGAAGCGCATGAAATGGATAATGACTTCATCGAAGCCCTTGAATACGGTATGCCACCAACAGGAGGACTCGGTATCGGGATTGATCGCCTTGTCATGTTATTGACAAACGCGCCTTCAATTCGTGATGTCTTGCTCTTCCCGACAATGCGTCATCAACAAAACTAATGAACGTTGGACTCTCCGCTTCTTTATAGAAGGAAGTGGAGAGTTTTCTTCTTTATTAACAAGGAATGTTTTGAGAGGGAAGTGAGATTATTCTTAGTTAGAAACGGGAACAATAAATTTTTAAATGTTTTTCTAATAAAACACTTGTACAAATAAAAACTCCATGGTATATTACTTCTTGTGCCGCAAATGGTTGTGACACACCGAAAAAAAATCAAAAAAAGTTATTGACAATCGTGTTGGTAACTTGGTAAGATATTAAAGTCGCTGAAAACGACACGACGAACTTTGAAAACTGAACGATGAGGCAAAAAACGTATCTTCGGATACAAACAATGAATGAAGCGCAAGCTTCGTCAACGTGACTTCGGTCACACAACGAGCAAGTCAAACACTTTATGGAGAGT
>NZ_JALIGJ010000007.1:0-54626 GCF_023096305.1 Exiguobacterium sp. 17-1 | reverse complement strand
GAGACGATGAGGTAGATAGGTCACGGGTGGAAGCATGGCGACATGCGGAGCTGAGTGATACTAATCGGTCGAGGCCTTGTTCTAGCAGATGATCTTGTTGATGACTTCAGTTTTGAGGGCGCGAGCCCGTCGTCTGGTGACGATAGCCAAGTGGTCACACCCGTTCCCATGCCGAACACGGAAGTTAAGCACTTGAACGCCGAAAGTAGTTGGGGGCTTCCCCCTGTGAGGATAGGACGTTGCCAGGCAAGTAAGAGACCGATCTGCATCTGCAGGTCGGTCTTTTTGTGTACACAAAATGAAAAGCCTAAATGTTTGCATTTCACTTTTAAGATGATTACTATTAAATCAAACAATAGTCAAAGATGGTCAGAGAGGTGGTGCCCATGCAAAACATCACAGATATCATCGAAGCCTATTTAAAGCAGATTTTACATGATGAGAAAAAAATTGAAATCAAGCGCCAGGAAATTGCAGAACGTTTTGATTGTGTACCCTCACAAATCAATTATGTCATCAACACCCGTTTTACGATTGAAAAAGGTTATTTTGTTGAAAGTAAACGTGGTGGCGGTGGGTATATCCGCATTCAAAAGATTGTCATTTTAGATAGTCATGATCTGTTAGATGAGATCAGCCGGTGGGTTGGAAACGATTTAACAGAACAAGCTGCAGAAGATTACCTGATTCGTTTAGTAAATGAACAGCTTTTGACACGACGAGAAGCGATTTTGATTCAATCGTTGTTGCAGAAGGAAAGTCTACCAATGGCACTTGAGGATCAACGTCGGATGCGGGCTCATTTGATGCAGACCGTCTTGCAAACCATTAAACGACTGTGACACGGGAGGAATGTGTATGCGTTGTCAGCGGTGTGGTGAACGAGAAGCTGTCGTCCGTGTCAAACTCCCACAAGATCAAGAGGGAACTGAACAAGTCCTTTGTTCGGTTTGTGTAAAAGAATTGGCAAAAGCCTATCAAGAAACCGCTTGTCCTTCATGTGGGATGACACGTCACCAACTTTTACATTTACGAAAAGTTGGTTGTGCAACATGCTATTCGTTTTTTAAAGAAGAAGTAGATGGGATGATTCGTCAGTTTCAACACGGTCATACGAAACATTATGGCTCACGTCCTGAAGAAGAGTCGGTCGAGAAACGATTGGCACAACAGTTGAGTCGACTCAAAGAACAATTAAACCGTAAGATCTTATCGGAAGACTATGAAGAAGCAGAACTCATCAAGCAGCAGATTGTGAATGTGGAGGAGGATTTGCGCCATGTTTGAAGAACTATTGACGCAACCTCTTAGTCAAAAGATGGATCAGCAGGCACCTTACGATGATATCGTCGTTTCGACACGGATTCGCTTAGCGCGTAATGTGGCCCATTATCCATTTTCGACAAGAATGACAGAAAATCAGGCAAATGCGTTAATCAACGAAACAGAACGTCAATTATCCGGACTAAAAGGATTTCAATTCGGGCGAGTCGATCAAGTCGATGCCTTAACACGAACTGCTTTAGTGGAAAAACATTTGATCAGTCCTGCTCTTGCGACGCATCCCCGAACCGGACTTTTTATAAGCGAAGATGAGCAAATCAGTGTCATGGTGAATGAAGAAGACCATTTCCGTATTCAAACTCTTCTACCGGGTCTGCAGTTAGAAGAAGCATTTCGGGTGGCAAAGCAAGTCGACCGTTTAATCAGTGAACGTTTCAAGATAGCTTTTGATGATACGCTGGGGTATTTGACGACTTGTCCGAGTAACGTCGGCACAGGTTTACGGGCTTCGGTCATGTTGCATTTACCGGGACTCGTTCTGACAAATCAAATCCAAGGGTATATTAAACACCTGCGGCAGCTAGGTTTTGCGATTCGTGGGCGTTACGGCGAAGGAAGCGATGCTTCAGGCCGAATGTTTCAATTGTCGAATCAACGGACACTTGGAGCCAGTGAAGATATGCTGATTACGGATTATCAATTTGCAGTTGAAGCATTAATTGAAGCAGAACAGGCTGCAAGAAAAGGATTATTGGAGACGTATCAAGAAGAACTAGAAGACCGGCTCTACCGGTCATCCGGAATTTTACGATCGGCCCGATTAATTACGGCACGGGAAGCAACAGAACGCTTATCAGATGTCCGGTTAGCCGATAGCCTAGGTTTGGCAGTCGAACTTTCGCCAAACTTATTCCATCATTTGCTTGTATCGCTACAAACAGGTTTTCTACAAAAGCATTTCGGGAAACAATTAACATCAAGAGAATGGGACATCGAACGAGCGAGCATCATTCGTCAGATGTTAACCGAACAGACAAACAGGGATCACACACAAGGAGGTTTTGCGTAATGATGTTTGGACGATTCACAGAACGTGCTCAACGCGTACTCGCACTTGCACAAGAAGAAGCGGTACGTCTTGGTCACCATAATATCGGGACAGAACATATTTTACTCGGACTTGTACGTGAAGGAGACGGGATTGCTGCGAAAGCCTTGACAGCACTTGGACTCAGTTCAGATAAGATTCAAATGGAAGTTGAAGCTTTAATCGGTCGCGGTCAAGACGGTGCGACAACGATTCACTATACACCACGCGCGAAAAAAGTCATCGAGCTGTCGATGGATGAGGCCCGTAAACTAGGCCATTCGTACGTTGGTACAGAACACCTCCTGCTTGGTTTAATCCGTGAAGGAGAAGGCGTCGCAGCACGTGTCTTAAACAACCTTGGTATCAGCCTTTCTAAAGCCCGTCAGCAAGTGCTCCAATTGCTTGGCAACAGCGAAACGACAGCTAATGCGTCGCAAGCAGGCTCTGGTGTCGCGACACCGACGCTTGACGGTCTCGCACGCGACTTGACACAACAAGCACGGGAGACACGTCTTGATCCAGTCATCGGTCGTGCAAAAGAAATCCAACGTGTCATTGAAGTCTTAAGCCGTCGGACAAAAAACAATCCGGTCTTGATCGGAGAGCCGGGTGTTGGTAAAACAGCCGTCGTCGAAGGTCTTGCCCAACAAATCATCAACAATGAAGTGCCGGAGACGTTACGGAATAAACGCGTCATGGTTCTCGATATGGGAACACTCGTCGCAGGAACAAAATACCGTGGTGAGTTCGAAGACCGTTTGAAAAAAGTCATGGACGAGATTCGTCAGGCTGGAAACATCATTCTCTTCATCGACGAATTGCACACATTAATTGGTGCCGGTGGAGCAGAAGGAGCAATTGATGCCTCGAACATCCTCAAGCCGTCACTCGCACGTGGTGAATTGCAATGTATCGGTGCGACAACACTGGATGAGTACCGGAAATACATCGAAAAAGATGCGGCACTCGAACGTCGTTTCCAACCGATTCAAGTTGCTGAACCAACAACAGATGAAGCGACACAAATCTTGTTTGGTCTTCGTGACCGTTATGAAGCACACCACCGTGTGACGATTACGGATGAAGCGATTCAAGAAGCGGTAACACTTTCGGACCGTTACATCTCAGACCGTTTCCTACCGGATAAAGCAATCGACTTGGTTGATGAAGCCGCTTCAAAAGTTCGTTTACGCTCATATACAGCACCACCGAACTTAAAAGAAGTCGAAGCGAAGCTTGAAGGTATTCGTAAAGACAAAGACGAAGCCGTTCAAAGCCAGGAATTCGAAAAAGCAGCCAGTCTCCGTGATACAGAACAAAAATTGCGTGATGAATTGGAACGCTTAAAAGAAGAATGGCAGAACAAGCAAGGCAACGAAAAATTAGAAGTGACAAAAGACGATATCGCACAAGTCGTCGCCAACTGGACAGGTGTTCCGGTCACGAAGATTGCAGAAGAAGAAACCGACCGCTTATTGCGTCTTGAAGAAATTCTTCATGGACGTGTCATCGGTCAAAATGAAGCCGTTAAATCGATTTCAAAAGCAATCCGTCGTGCACGCGCTGGTTTAAAAGATCCAAAACGTCCAATTGGTTCATTTATTTTCCTCGGACCAACCGGTGTCGGTAAAACGGAACTTGCCCGGGCTGTCGCGGAAGCGATGTTCGGTGACGAAGATGCCATCATCCGAATCGATATGTCCGAGTACATGGAGAAACATGCGACAAGTCGCCTTGTCGGTTCTCCTCCGGGATATGTCGGATATGAAGAAGGCGGTCAGTTAACGGAGAAAGTACGCCGGAAACCATACTCTGTCATCTTGCTTGATGAAATTGAGAAAGCACACCCTGAAGTCTTCAACATTTTGCTTCAAGTGCTAGACGACGGTCGCTTGACGGATTCAAAAGGTCGGACAGTCGACTTCCGAAATACGATCATCGTCATGACGTCAAATGTCGGAGCAAGTGCACTCAAACGCAACAAATACGTTGGCTTTGCAGTCTCGGATGATACGGATCGTGAGTACAAAGATATGAAGGGGAAAGTCATGGATGAGCTGAAAAAAGCCTTCCGTCCTGAATTCTTGAACCGGATTGACGAAACGATCGTCTTCCACTCACTTGAGAAAAAACACATCGAGGAAATCGTCAAATTAATGGCAAAAACACTTGAAAAACGTCTGGCGGAACAACAAGTGCATTTCGAGTTGACGCCGGCCGCGCTCTCGAAAATCGCGGATATCGGATATGATCCGGAATACGGAGCCCGTCCAATCCGTCGTGCTCTTCAACGGGAAGCAGAGGATCGTTTGTCAGAAGCCTTGCTTGCTGGTGATATTCAAAAAGGTGAGCGGGTGGCACTTGATGTCGAAGATGGTGAATTTATCGTCCGCCGTCATCAAGCTGAACCAGCAACGACCGAATAATTGATCAACAGGGTCCAGCTTTCGCAAGTATGAGGCGAAAGCTGGATTTTTTTCTTGATAAAAAGAAAGGATGAATCAATTGGCTAAACTAAAGACGAAGTTTGTTTGCCAAAGTTGTGGAACGGAATCTCCGAAATGGATGGGCCGTTGCTCCGGCTGTGGGGAATGGAACACGATGGTCGAAGAAGTCATAGAAGAGAAAAAGGCACGGCGGGGTTCTGCCTTCGTGCACACGACGACAAAACAATTAAAACCGGAACGGTTATCGAATATCTTGTCACAGGAAGAAAGCCGCGTCTTTACGGGCAGCGGTGAATTTGACCGGGTTCTCGGCGGTGGGATTGTACCGGGCTCGATGGTTCTTGTTGGTGGAGATCCCGGAATCGGGAAGTCGACGATTTTACTTCAGACAAGTGCACGACTCGCCGCGCGTGGAGAGAAAGTCTTGTATATTTCAGGGGAAGAATCGCTTAAACAAACAAAATTACGGGCGGAACGACTCGGCTTACCGACACAGGACCTGTTTGTCTTGAGCGAGACGGACATGAATATGATCGAACGGGTCGTCGATGAAGAAAACCCGGCCTTCCTGATTATCGACTCGATTCAGACCGTCTATATTGATGAGATTCAGTCGGCTCCAGGCAGTGTCACGCAAGTCCGGGAATGTACAGCGATGCTGATGAAAATTGCCAAGAGTCGTGGTATTGCGATCTTCATCGTCGGTCATGTGACCAAACAGGGATCGATTGCCGGACCGCGTCTGCTTGAGCATATGGTCGATGCCGTGCTGTACTTTGAAGGGGAACGCCACCATACGTTCCGGATTTTACGTGCCGTCAAAAACCGCTTTGGTTCGACGAATGAAATCGGCATTTTTGAAATGCGGGAATCAGGTCTTGAAGAAGTCTTGAATCCATCTGAGATTTTCCTGGAAGAACGGACATCCGGTGTGTCCGGTTCGACCATCGTCGCCTCAATGGAAGGAACGCGGACAGTTCTTGTGGAACTACAAGCTTTGATTTCTCCGACATCGTTCGGTAATCCACGCCGTATGGCGACCGGAATCGATCAGAATAAAGTCGCTTTGCTGATGGCTGTTTTAGAAAAACGGTCGGGCTTGTTGCTCCAGACGCAAGATGCGTATCTCAAGGCGGCAGGTGGCGTCAAACTCGATGAACCGGCGATCGATTTAGCAATTTGTGTCGCAGTCGCATCCAGTTTCCGCGATAAGCCGACCCGACCGACAGATGTCGTCATCGGAGAAGTCGGATTGACCGGAGAAGTCAGACGCGTATCACGGATCGAACAACGGGTCGCGGAAGCGGCGAAGCTTGGTTTCACCCGGGCGATCATTCCGAAAAACAATCTGGGTGGCTGGACGTATCCGCCCGGTATCACGGTAATCGGAGTCGAGAGCGTGGATGAAGCATTACGGGAAACGATTCCGTTTTAAGCGGTTTCAACTACGGCAAAAGATGGGGAAGGTGTAACAGACCTGTAAACAGTTTCCCCATCTTAAGGCGTAGGTGATTCAAATAAATACATGTTACAATGAACTTAAAATAATAAAAGGAGGTGGGAAGATTGAAAATCGTCATCAGGATCTTTTTTGCATTACTAGGTCTTGCGCTTGGTATCTTGTTGCTTCCTCAATTATTTCAGTTGATTGAAGCGGCGACGAAGATGGCTTTCCCGGAATGGTTGATGACCACATATGTAACAGGAACGATTGGTGCACTCATATTTTTATTAATTGGATTATTCATTACGGATTCTGTGATTCGACTTCTCCGGTTTTTAGAAGAAAAGTTAGTGAAAGCACCGGTCGCCGATTTATTTTTCGGCACATTCGGCTTATTGGTTGGTCTTGTCATGGCATTTCTTGTCAGCATGCTGATTGAACTAGTCGGTATTCCATTACTCAGTAATGTGTTAACCGTGATTGTCGCAGTTTTGTTCGGTTACCTCGGATTTACGGTCGGTTACCGGAAGCGTCACGAATTGACGAAAGTCTTCTTGCGTAACAGTAACAATCAGACGGAGAAAAAAGCAGCTGAGCCTGTTGTTGTGGCAAAATCGAACAGTAAAGTTCTCGATACGAGTGTCATCATCGACGGCCGGATTACCGATATCGCGAAAACCGGATTTGTGGAAGGTAAACTGATTGTTCCGCAATTCGTCATCGGTGAGTTGCAGTATATTGCGGATTCATCAGATACACTGAAGCGAAACCGCGGACGTCGTGGACTCGATGTGCTGAAGGAATTGCAATCGATTCCCGGGATGGAAGTTGAAATTTATGACGGTGATTTTGAGGATGTTCCGGAAGTTGACATCAAGTTGATTAAACTGGCAGAACTGATCAAAGGAATCGTCGTCACGAACGACTACAACTTAAATAAGGTCTGTGAAGTGCGGAACGTACCGGTCTTGAACATTAACGATTTGGCGAATGCCGTCAAACAGGTGGTGATTCCCGGTGAAGAGATGACGGTTCTTGTCATCAAAGAAGGAAAAGAGCAAAAACAGGGAATTGCGTACCTCGAGGATGGAACGATGGTCGTCGTTGAAGAGGGAAAACATTTGATTTCGAAAACGATTGGTGTTGTCGTGACAAGTGTGCTGCAGACGTCTGCAGGACGAATGATTTTCGCGAAACCCCAGGAAAAATAAACAGCGGACTGCCAAATCTATTTTGGCAGTCTTTACTTATGGGAAAAGAGGGAATTAGATGAAAGAGCACACATATCGGATTGTCATTCCGGCCGCCGGAGCAGGGAAACGGATGGGGGCCGATCGAAACAAGTTGATGCTGACGTTAAGAAACCGTTCCATCATCGAATGGACACTGGATGTCTTTGAGCAGGATCCGGCTTGTCTTGAAATTATTCTTGCGATTAATCCAGCGGAGCAATCGTGGTTCGAACGTATCACGGCACAATACAAGACATCGATCCGTCTCGTCCCGGGCGGGCGGGAACGCCAGGAAAGTGTGCAGCGTGGACTAGAGGCGGTGACAGAACCGGGTATCGTTTTGATTCATGACGGAGCACGACCGTTCGTGACTGTCGAATCGATTCAGCAGGTCGTCGAAGCAGCTGAACAGACCGGAGCTGCGATTTTAGGGGTGCCGATTAAGGATACCGTCAAACGGATTGACGGCGACGTGATTGTCGAGACGGTCCCCCGCGATCAGCTGATGGCAGCCCAAACACCGCAAGCCTTTGATTTAGAGAAGATTCGAAGCATTCATGCCAAAGCGGCGACGGAATTTTTAGGTACGGATGACGCAAGTTTGATAGAATGGGACGGAGGAACGGTGACTTGGGTCACCGGACAATATGAGAACATTAAAGTGACGACACCGGACGATTTATTGTTTGGAGAAGCCATTCTAACGAAACGAGGGAAATGATGATGATTCGAATTGGACAAGGATTTGATGTACATGCCTTTGCAGAGGATCGCAAACTGATTTTAGGTGGAATCGAGATTCCGCATACGAAAGGGTTACTCGGTCATTCGGATGCTGACGTCCTGTTACATACGATTGCTGACGCGGCTCTTGGTGCGATCGCAGCGGGCGATATCGGGAAACACTTCCCCGATACGGACCCGGAATTTAAAGACGCCGACTCAGCAAAATTGTTGCAACACGTTTATGCACTCGTCAAAGTACAAGGTTATGAACTGGGCAATTTAGACGCGACCGTCATTGCACAAGCTCCAAAGTTACGTCCATACATCGATACGATGCGGGCACGGATCGCGGAACTTCTTGACGCGGATATCGAACAGATCAACGTCAAGGCGACGACGACGGAATGGCTCGGCTTTACGGGACGTGAAGAAGGAATCGCATGTCAGGCTGTGATTTTGCTGAAACGAATCGAAGAATAAGGTATACTAGGTAAGCGAATTTTAGACTAAAGGAGTGGATCGGTAATGGCAGAAGTACGTGTACGTTATGCACCAAGTCCAACGGGACACCTTCATATTGGAAACGCACGAACAGCATTGTTTAACTACCTGTTTGCACGACACGCAGGCGGCAAGATGATTTTACGGATTGAGGATACGGATCAGAAACGAAACATCGATGGTGGTGTGGAAAGTCAGATGAAGTATCTAGAATGGCTCGGCATCGACTGGGATGAAGGTCCGGGTCGCGGTGGCGACTATGGTCCTTACTTCCAAATGGAGCGACTCGATCTGTACAAAAAATACACAGACGAGTTACTTGAAAAAGGACTGGCTTACCGCTGTTATATGACATCGGAAGAGCTCGAAGCAGAACGGGAAGCGCAAATCGCCCGTGGGGAAGCACCACGTTATTCAGGTGCACACCGCAACCTGACGCAAGAACAAGAAGAGGCGTTCGTTGCAGAAGGCCGGACACCGTCGATTCGGATCCGTGTTCCGGAAAGCGTCACCTACACATGGAACGATATCGTCAAAGAAGACGTCTCGTTCGAATCAAAAGACTTCGGCGATTGGGTCATCGTTAAAAAAGACGGGATTCCGACGTACAACTTTGCTGTCGTCGTTGATGATCACTTGATGGAAATCAGCCACGTCCTGCGTGGAGACGACCATATCTCGAACACACCGAAGCAGATGATGATTTATGATGCGTTCGGTTGGGACTATCCGACATTCGGTCACATGACATTGATTGTCAACGAAGAACACAAAAAACTCTCGAAACGTGATCAGTCGATCATCCAATACATCGAGCAGTATAAAGATCTCGGTTACTTGCCGGAAGCGTTACTTAACTTCGTGACGTTACTTGGGTGGTCGCCGGTCGGTGAACAGGAAATCTTCACAAAAGAAGAGTTCATCGAAATTTTCGATGCGTCCCGTCTTTCAAAAAGTCCAGCTGTCTTTGACCAACAAAAACTGGCTTGGATTAACGGTCAATACATGAAACACCAATCGTTCGAAGAAGTATTCGAAGCAAGCCTGCCATTCCTGCAAGACGCGGGACGTGTGTCAAGCGAACCGACGGAAGAAGAACTTGTCTGGGCACAAAACCTGGTCGGATTATACCGGGAACAGATGACACATGGCGCAGAAATCGTCGAGCTTTCAGAGATGTTCTTTGAGGATGAACTGGTGTATGATGAAGAGGCAAACACTGTCTTGGCAGGAGAAACCGTTCCTGCAGTCTTGAGTGAATTCGCGAACCAGTTGCGGACACTTGAAGAATGGACACCGGAAGCCATTAAAGGGGCAATCAAAGCAACCCAAAAAGCAACCGGACAAAAAGGGAAAAATCTGTTCATGCCAATCCGTGTCGCAACGACCGGACAAACACACGGACCAGAGCTTCCGAACACGATTCAATTATTAGGAAAAGACCGCGTACTTGCGCGTCTAGACGCATAAAATAAAGCGTAGATGAGGAAAGTAGGAACGATGTCCGTTGTACAGAGACAAGCTTGAGTGGTGAGAAAGCTTGAACGGACGCGCTTTCGAAATGCCCCTCTGAGTGCTACCCGAAATCAGTGAGAGTAGGCGTAGACGTATCTCCGGCGTTAACGGACCGGAGAGGGATGATTCAGTTCATCCAAACAGAGTGGGACCGCGCTGATTGGCGTCTCTGTGCAGCGATGCACGGGGGCGCTTTTTCTTATGGAGAGGAGAACGAACATGACACGGATGCGTGAAGATATCCGCAATGTATTTAAACAGGATCCGGCAGCCCGGAGTACGATGGAAGTCGTCTTGACCTATCCGGGATTACATGCCGTCTGGATGCACCGGTTGGCTCATCGTATGTGGAAGATGAATTTGCATCTTGCCGCACGGCTGTTGTCGCAATTCAGCCGGTTCCTGACGGGAATTGAGATTCATCCCGGTGCGACAATCGGCCGGCGTCTCTTCATCGACCATGGTATGGGAGTCGTCATTGGGGAAACGGCGATTATCGGCGACGATGTCACCCTGTTCCAAGGTGTGACACTGGGGGGAACAGGGAAAGAAACGGGCAAACGGCATCCGACACTCGGAAATGGTGTCCTCGTATCAGCCGGAGCACGCGTACTCGGTGATATCACGATTGGTGATTCATCGAAGATTGGCGCAAGCTCCGTTGTTCTAAAAAATGTACCGTCAAATGCGACAGTTGTCGGAATTCCCGGACGTGTCGTGATACAAGACGGAATAAAAGTCGATGCACCGCTTGATCATCAATTACCCGATCCGGTTCGTGAATGCCAGGAACGGGTTGAACTGGAACTTGAACAATTAAAACGTGAGATTGAACGAATAAAAGGAGGACACCGCCATGATACAACTTTACAACAGCATGACCGGAAAAAAGGAACCGTTTAAACCGCTCGAAGAAGGAAAGGTCAAGATGTATGTTTGTGGACCAACCGTCTATAACTACATCCATATCGGGAATGCCCGTCCGGCCATCGTCTTTGATACGGTCCGCCGCTACTTTACGTACCGGGGCTATGACGTTAAATATGTCTCGAACTTCACGGATGTCGACGATAAAATCATCCGGACAGCGAATGAGCTCGGAGAAGATTACCATGCACTGACGAAACGATTCATCGAAGCCTATCACGCGGATACAGGTGCGTTGAATGTCCAAAAAGCGGATATTCATCCGCTCGTCACGGAAACGATGGACGATATCATCGCTTTCATCGAAGTGCTCGTCGAAAAAGGGAATGCCTATGCGTCAAGCGGAGATGTCTACTTCCGGACACGCAGCTTTAAAGATTACGGTCAGCTAAGTCAACAGTCGATTGATGAACTCCGCTCGGGTGCGCGGATCGAAGTCGGCGAGAAAAAAGAAGATCCGCTCGATTTCGTCCTATGGAAAGCAGCGAAACCGGGTGAACCGGCATGGACGAGTCCATGGGGAGAAGGCCGTCCCGGCTGGCACATCGAGTGCTCAGCGATGGCGAAAAAGTATCTCGGGGATACGATTGATATTCATGCGGGCGGACAAGACCTTAAATTCCCGCACCATGAAAATGAGATTGCCCAATCGGAAGCTTGCAACTCACAGAAGTTTGCGAACTACTGGATGCATAACGGGTTCCTTAACATCGAAAATGAAAAGATGTCAAAATCACTGGGCAACTTCTTAACGGTCCACGAAGCGATTCAAGCCGTCGATCCGATGGTCTTACGTTTCTTCATGCTGTCGGTCCAGTACCGTCATCCGATCAACTACAGCCGTGACCTGATTGATCAGGCAGCAAACGGGTTGGCACGAATCCGTGAATCGGTCGCAAACGTCGAACATCGTTTGACGATGACGGCTAATCTTGGAACAGCAACTGACAAATGGTTGAACCGGATCGAAGAAATCAAACAGCACTTCATCACATCGATGGATGATGATTTCAATACGGCGAACGCTGTGACCGATTTGTTTGATCTGTCGAAGGAAGCGAACCTCTACCTTGGAGAAGACCAGGTCGCAACAGAAGTGCTGGAACGATTCTTGGCAGTGTTCCATGAACTGTCGACGGTCCTCGGTGTCACGTTGACGATTGAAAAAGGGTTGCTCGATGAAGAAGTCGAACAGCTGATTCGCGATCGTGACACAGCACGAAAAGAACGGGACTTCGCCCGGGCAGACGCGATCCGTGATCAACTGCGTGACCAAGGCATCCTGCTTGAGGATACAGCGCAAGGGATGCGGTGGAAGCGCGGATGAAGAACTACAAACAATTAAATGCACTGGCACTCGCTTATATGGGCGATGTCGTCTACGAAATGCACGTCCGGGAACGGTTGCTTGAAAAGGGATATGTCAAACCGGGTGAGTTGCATCAAGCGGCCATCCGGTATGTCCGCGCTCAGGCGCAAGCCTTCGTCGTGACACACTGGTTAAATGAAAATACGTTAACAGAAGAAGAACAAGCCGTCGTCCGGCGCGGGAAGAACGCGAAATCCGGTTCTGTCCCGAAAAGTACGGATGTTCATACGTACCGTTATGCAACGGCGTTTGAAGCATTGCTCGGATATATCTATCTTGCAGAAGGAGGGGATCGTCTTGAAGAACTCATCGGACAAGCGTTCGAATTACTCGAAGCCGAAGCAACGGACGGAAAATAAACCGTTCCAACCGGCGCGTAAACCAAAAGATAAGTCACATGGCGAAAAAACGAGACAGAAGAAAGTTGAAGCAAAACAAGAAGAGACCATCGTGATCGAGCCGCTTGAGGAAGGACAGGATTTCTTATACGGACGGAATCCCGTTCTCGAAGCCTTACGGACAGGGCGTGAGATGAACAAGCTCTTTATCCAGGAAGGGCAGCAGAAAGGACCGCTTGCCGTCATTCATGCGATGGCAAAAGAAGCAGGTGTCCAGACGCAAATCGTTCCGCGCTCGAAATTACACGGTCTGACGGGAAGTGACAATCACCAGGGTGTCGTGGCTGCCGTCGCGGCATACGAGTATGCGGAACTCGACGATATTTTTGCACTGGCAGAAAAGAAAGACGAGACACCGTTGATGATTTTACTCGATGAACTTGAAGACCCGCATAATCTCGGATCGATTCTCCGGACGGCGGACGCCGTCGGTGCCCACGGGATCATCATTCCGAAACGCCGATCTGTCGGATTGACACAGGTCGTCGCGAAAGCTTCGACCGGTGCAATCGAACATATCCCGGTCGTTCGTGTGACGAATCTGACACGGACGATGGAAGACTTAAAGAAAAAAGGGATCTGGTTCGTTGGAACGGATGCCCGCGAGAGCGACGACTACCGGACGCTCGACGGAACGATGCCGCTTGGAATCGTCATCGGTAGCGAAGGAAAAGGTATGAGCCGGCTCGTCCGCGAAAAATGTGATTTCCTTGTCCATCTCCCGATGGCAGGACATGTCACGTCACTCAACGCATCAGTTGCCGCCTCGTTGTTGTTATATGAGGTCTACCGGACAAGAAAGCCGTATTCGCGATGAAATACGACCGTCTGATCGTTGATGGCTACAATATCATTGGCGCATGGCCGGAGTTCCGGACATTGCGGGAGCAGGATTTTGAATTAGCACGGGAACGATTGGTCGATGCGATGGCCGAGTACCAAGCCGTGACAGGAATCAGTGTGACGATTGTCTTTGATGCCTATCTCCAACCGGGAAGAGAATCCCGGATTAAGAAAAGCGGCATCGAAGTCATTTATACACGGGAAAACGAAACGGCGGATGAATGGATTGAGAAAACAGCGGCGGACTGGTTACAGGATATCCGGGTCAAGCTGACGGTTGCGACAAACGATTTCACCGAACAGTGGGTCATCTTTACACTCGGTGCCCTCCGCGTCTCGGCGCAGGAATTACGCCGGGACTGGAAAGCGGCAGTCGCCGTCATCCGCGGTCAGACGATTACGTCGAAGACCAGTAAAAAACCACGTTCGACAATCGATCTGCCGACTGACGTCATTGAACGCCTCGAAGAAATCCGGCGTCGTAAAAATTCAGATTCATGAAAAAAGGAAAAGCGGATTCACGATTCAATCGTGGAATCCGCTTTTTTTTGACCTTCAGGTGTCGACTCGTCACAAGACCAACAGCGTAAAAAAAGAGGTCATGCCAATTTTCATTGTCGCAGGACAGGAAATTATTGTATAATTAGAAACAATCGATTAGTTTGTTAGAGAAGCTTGGAGGGATGACGGATGAGTTTGGTTTCGTTCGACCAGTTTGAGTGCATGACCGATGAGGCGCTTGTGGAACAAGCGAAGGTGTTTGACAACAGTGATGCGCTCGAATTTCTGATCGAGCGGTATCGCAACTTCGTGCGCGCAAAAGCACGGTCTTACTTCTTAATCGGAGCGGACCGGGAAGATATCATCCAGGAAGGGATGATCGGTCTGTATAAGGCAGTCCGGGATTACCGGACGGATAAGCTGGCTTCCTTCAAAGGATTTGCTGAGCTCTGTATTACCCGACAAATGATTACGGCGATCAAAACTGCGACACGTCAAAAACATATTCCGCTTAATTCATACATTTCGCTCGATAAACCGATTTACGATGATGAATCGGAACGGACGTTACTCGATATCATCACATCGACTGCTCCGTCAGATCCACAAATCTTGATCGTCAACCGGGAAGAGTATGCGGATATTGAAAATAAGATGGATGAAATCCTCAGTGATCTGGAACGAAAGGTGCTGGCACTATATCTCGACGGAAGAACCTATCAGGAAATTTCGGATGATCTCGATCGTCATGTCAAGTCAATCGACAATGCCCTTCAACGTGTGAAGAAAAAGCTGGAACGGTATCTCGAAGCACGAAAACTGACCGTCTGATTGAGAGGTGGATTGACCCCGGTATCCGGGTGTGCTACTGTATAAATAGCGCCTTACTAGCGAGACGCCGCTCATAGGCGTTTTTTTTTACGCTCTTTTTTGGAGAGAGGATTCTCTTCTTGAAGAGAAGGAGTGGCAAAGAAGGAGGTCGTTTGAGATGGCGAAGAAAGTAGGCCTTGCTTGTGATATTTGCGGTGCCCGCGACTACACGACGATGAAAAAAGAGGATGTCAGCATCCGCTTGGAACTGAAGAAGTTCTGTCGCCGCTGTAACGCGCATACGATTCATAAAGAAGCGAAATAAGGCTTCATCTATCCCCATTTACTACATCCTGGAGGGAAAGTACGATGAAATTTTTGCGTGACGTATGGAATGAACTGAAAAAGACGAGCTGGCCGAAACGAAAAGAACTGACGAAGTATACACTGACTGTAATCGGTATGGTCATTTTTATGGGTGTCTTCATCTTCGGTATCGATTCAGGGCTCAGCGCATTCATGAGTTGGTTGATTAAGTAAAAAGAAGAGGTGACGTACCATGGATAAGCAGTGGTTTGTTGTCCAAACGTACTCTGGATTCGAAAATAACGTCAAGGCAAATCTTGAACGTCGGATTGAATCCATGAACATGGACGAGAAAATCTTCCGTGTACTCGTTCCAATCGAAACGGTACAGGAAGAAGTAACAAACAAAAAAGGTGAAACGAAAATCAAAGAACGTGAAATCAAGATCTTCCCGGGGTATGTCCTCGTGGAAATGGTCATGACGGATGATTCTTGGTATGTCGTCCGTAACACACCGAACGTCACGGGATTCCTCGGTTCGGTCGGCGGCGGTTCGAAACCGACACCACTTCTTCCTGAAGAAGCAGAAAACATCCTTGGATCAATGGGACTTGTCGACATGAAGAGTCGTTATGACTTTACAATGGGACAAATCGTACGGATCAAAGAAGGTGTCTTTGCGAACCTGGAAGGTACGATCGAAGAACTTGAAACAGAAACAGAAAAAATGAAGGTTTCTGTCGATATGTTCGGTCGTGAAACGAAAGTAGAGCTTGATTTCTCACAAGTTGAGAAAATAGATTAAGTTTCCTATTGCGAAACTTTTATTTTAATGGTACAATTTTTCCTGTTTGATGTTGTGCTTATTTCGGTAAATTACTCGTCGAATAGAATGAGTGGGAGGACGCGCAACGTCCAATTAAACCACATTAAAGAATTAAGGAGGTGTGTCTCGTGGCGAAGAAGGTTATGAAACTAGTTAAACTTCAAATTCCTGCGGGCAAAGCAAACCCAGCTCCACCAGTTGGACCGGCACTCGGTCAAGCAGGTGTGAACATCATGGGCTTCTGTAAAGAGTTCAACGCTCGTACACAAGACCAAGCCGGCTTGATTATTCCTGTAGTCATCACGGTTTTTGAAGATCGTTCATTTACGTTTATTACTAAAACTCCACCAGCAGCAGTTCTCTTGAAGAAAGCAGCTGGAATCGAGAGCGGTTCAGGCGAGCCTAACCGTAAGAAAGTAGCGACTGTCAAACGTGACAAAGTTCGCGAAATCGCTGAAACGAAAATGCCAGACCTCAACGCAGCATCTGTTGAAACAGCGATGTTGATGGTTGAAGGTACTGCACGTTCTATGGGTATCGTAATCGAAGACTGAGTCTTTTGATTGCAATGAACAACGATGAGGGTCGCAGGCGGATAGTTACTTGAAGCCTTGCTACCCTTTCATTATGTGGGAGGATTTTCCGCACAACCACAAAGGAGGAACCTAAAATGGGTAAGAAGTATAAAGAAGCTGCTAAACTTATCGATCGTACGGTTTCATACGAACTCGCTGAAGCGGTAGACTTGACTAAAAAGTCTGCAACTGCGAAATTCGATGAAACAATCGAACTTGCTGTTCGTCTCGGAGTCGATCCGAAGAAAGCAGATCAACAAATCCGTGGAGCAGTCGTATTGCCACACGGTACTGGTAAAACACAAAAAGTTCTCGTCTTTGCTAAAGGTGAGAAATTAAAAGAAGCGGAAGCTGCTGGAGCAGACTTCGCTGGTGATTCTGAGTACATCACTAAAATCCAACAAGGATGGTTCGACTTCGATGTTATCGTTGCGACACCTGACATGATGGGTGAAGTTGGTAAACTCGGCCGTGTTCTCGGACCTAAAGGCCTCATGCCTAACCCGAAAACAGGAACAGTTACATTTGACGTCACGAAAGCAATCAACGATATCAAAGCTGGTAAAGTTGAGTACCGTGTCGACAAATCTGGTAACATCCACGTTCCAGTCGGTAAAAAATCATTTGATGACGCTAAATTGGTTGAGAACATCAACACAGTCATCGAAACTCTCGTTAAAGTTAAGCCTGCTACTGCTAAAGGTATCTACCTTAAGAACATCGCGATCGCTTCAACAATGGGTCCTGGTGTAAAAGTATCTTCAGCTGACTTTGCGAAATAATTTCGTCTAAAACGAACTTGACAACGTTCTAAGAACGCTGTTACAGTATAAAACGTTGATATATTCGACATACCGTAGACAGAAGGTGCTCATTGATTGAGCATAAACCCTTCCGAGGTGTTCTTGCTCAGAGAGCCTGTTTGTTCAGGTATCCTTTTTGACGATTACGCCTCCTCTGCCTTGCAGACGGAGGCTTTTTATTTGAAATCGAGCAGCCCCTCGCGCCGGTACATTCCATTTACCAGGAGGTGCAACAGAAATGGCAAACGAAAAAGTTATCGCTGTCAAAGCGGATCTCGTATCTGAGATCGCTGAGAAAATGCAAGCGAGCGCTGGAACAATCGTCGTCGACTACCGTGGTCTCACAGTAGACGAAGTAACAGAACTTCGTAAACAACTCCGCGAAGCGGGTGTTGAATTCAAAGTTTACAAAAACGGTCTCCTCCGCCGTGCTGCAGTTCAAAGCAATCTTGAGGGTCTTGACGAAGTCTTTACAGGTCCTACTGCGATCGCCTTCAGCAATGAAGACGTTATCGCTCCAGCTAAGATCTTAAACAACTTCTCGAAAGACCACAAAGCTCTTGAGCTTAAAGGTGGTATCATCGAAGGCAAAGTCACTTCAGTAGAAGATGTCAAAGCCCTTGCGGAACTTCCATCACGCGAAGGTCTCCTTTCGATGCTTCTCAGCGTGCTTCAAGCGCCAATCCGTGGTCTTGCGGTGGCAACGAACGCAATTGCAGAGCAAAAAGAAGAACAATCTGCTTAATGTCCGCTTAGCGGGATAGGCAAACACACAATTTTTCACACCCCAACGCGGGTTAAATCAAAGGAGGAAAACCATAATGGCTTTCAACAAAGAGCAATTTATCGAAGACCTCAAGGGCATGACTGTTCTTGAACTTAACGAACTCGTAAAAACAATCGAAGAAGAATTCGGCGTATCAGCAGCAGCTCCAGTAGCAGCAGCAGGTGCAGGCGCAGCAGCAGCTGAAGAGCAAACTGAATTCGACGTAATCCTTACTAGCGCAGGTTCTGGTAAAATCAACGTCATCAAAGCAGTTCGCGAATTGACAGGCCTCGGTCTTAAAGAAGCGAAAGCACTCGTTGACGGAACTCCAGCTCCAGTTAAAGAAGGCGTTTCGAAAGAAGACGCTGACGCAATCAAAGCTAAGCTTGAAGAAGCTGGCGCAAGCGTAGAAGTTAAGTAATTTTCTTCTTCACGTAAAACAAAAGAAGCTCGCTTTGCGGGCTTCTTTTGTTTTCAACTTTAATATAGAGAGGGGAAGGAAACATGGCAGATCATTATTACACAAATGATCCCTCCTCGAAACGGGATCCAAAGTCGTGGGAATTCGTCTTACGTGGTGAAACGTTCCGCTTCACTTCGGATCATGGAGTGTTTTCAAAAGGCGGCGTTGATTTCGGTTCGCGTTTACTAATTGAAGCCTTCGTGGAGCCGGATGTACCAGGGGCAATCTTGGATGTCGGGTGCGGATATGGTCCGATGGGCATTTCGCTTGCGAAAACGACCGAACGGGAAGCAGTTTTAGTAGATGTAAACGAGCGGGCGCTTGAGCTTGCGGCTGACAATGCACGTGCGAATGGTGTTTCCGTGACGACCGGTGTAAGTGACGGATATGCTGGCGTGGTTGGACAGACGTTTGCAGCGATCGTGACGAATCCACCGATTCGGGCGGGAAAGACGGTCGTTCACCGGATTTTACGGGAAGCGTATGACCATTTGGAAGTTGGCGGTGCCTTATGGGTCGTCATTCAAAAGAAACAAGGTGGCCCATCAGCGAAGAAGTTGATGGAAGAAGTATTTGGTTCATGTGAGACGGTTACCCGCGATAAAGGGTATTCGATATTTAAATCAATTCGGTCTTGACAAATCGAGTGATTTGTCGTTGACCTTGTCTAATGTCTATGATAGTATTATAAAATGCCATTGGAGTGATTTTTGGATAAGCAGTTTGAAGCAGCTGGCGTTCTCGACTACAGATGATTGAGTAGACAAGACGTCGCTTTTTTGCGCTTATCGGTCAAAAAATGGCTTCAATGTTCGATATTACACCCGTCCTTCTCAAGAAGAAGAACTGGGTCTGAGAGGTGAATCAGTTGACTGGTCAACTTGTTCAGTACGGTCGTCACCGTCAGAGAAGAAGCTATGCACGTATCAGCGAAGTTTTAGAACTTCCAAACCTAATTGAGATTCAAACGAATTCATACGAATGGTTCCTACGGGAAGGTCTTCGTGAGATGTTTCATGATATCTCGCCGATTTCCGACTTTACGGGAAATCTCGTATTAGAATTCATCGACTACTCGCTCGGAGAGCCGAAGTATTCGATTGATGAATCAAAAGAACGCGATGTGACCTATTCGGCACCACTACGCGTAAAAGTCCGTCTTCAAAACAAAGAGACGGGTGAATTGAAGGAACAAGAAGTCTTTATGGGTGACTTCCCGCTTATGACGGAGTCGGGAACATTCATTATTAATGGTGCGGAACGAGTTATCGTTTCTCAGCTTGTTCGTTCGCCAAGTGTGTATTACAACAATAAGTTAGATAAAAACGGTAAACGTGGATTTTCGGCAACGGTCATCCCGAACCGTGGAGCATGGCTCGAACTTGAGACAGATGCGAAAGATATCGTATACGTCCGAATCGACCGCACGCGTAAGATTCCAGTAACGGTTCTTTTACGTGCTCTTGGTTTCGGTACGGATCAGGAAATCATCGATCTCCTTGGAGATGATGAGTACCTCCGTAACTCCCTTGAAAAAGATAATACAGAAACAACGGAAAAAGCCCTCATCGAGATTTATGAGCGTCTACGTCCGGGAGAGCCACCGACTGTCGAAAATGCGAAAGCACTTCTCGTGTCACGGTTCTTTGACCCGAAACGTTATGATTTGGCAAACGTTGGTCGTTATAAAATCAATAAGAAGCTTCATCTGAAGAATCGTCTGTTCGGGCAGAAACTCGCGGAAACGCTTGTGGATCCGGAAACAGGAGAAGTAATCGCAGAAGAAGGAACGGTTCTTGACCGTCGTATGCTCGACAAAGTCTTGCCATTCCTTGAAGGATCTGTCGGTTACATCGAAGCGACGCCAACTGGCGGCGTAACGCAAGGCGAAGCCTTCAACTTACAATCGATCAAGGTGTTCGCACCGGACGATGCTGAAGGTGAACGCATCATCAATATCATCGGTAACGGTAACATCGATCGTGACATCAAGCACATCACGCCTGCTGACATGATTGCTGCCATCAACTATTTCTTCAACTTGTTGCATGAAGTAGGAACGACAGACGATATCGACCACCTCGGTAACCGTCGTCTCCGTTCAGTCGGTGAATTGCTCCAAAACCAGTTCCGGATCGGGCTTTCTCGTATGGAACGTGTCGTCAAGGAGCGGATGTCGATTCAAGACCAGAATGCGATCACGCCACAGGCATTGATCAACATTCGTCCTGTTATCGCATCGATTAAAGAGTTCTTCGGTAGCTCGCAGTTATCACAGTTCATGGACCAAACGAACCCGCTTGCTGAGTTGACGCACAAACGTCGTCTATCTGCACTTGGACCCGGTGGTCTCACACGTGAGCGCGCTGGCTTTGAAGTCCGAGATGTTCACTATTCGCATTATTCCCGTATGTGTCCGATTGAAACGCCTGAGGGTCCGAACATCGGGCTGATCAACTCACTGTCTTCGTTCGCGAAAGTCAATGAGTATGGTTTCATCGAAGCACCATACCGTCGTGTCGATCCGGAAACGGGTGTCGTCACGAATGAAATTCACTACATGACGGCCGACGAAGAGGATCTCTACGTCGTCGCACAGGCAAACATGTTGTTGACGGAAGAGAAGACGTTCCAAGATACACACGTCTTGTCACGTTTCCGTGGACAAAACTTATCTGTCGAACCACCTCGTGTCGATTACATGGACGTTTCACCGAAACAGGTTGTTTCGGCAGCGACGGCATGTATCCCGTTCTTAGAGAACGATGACTCGAACCGTGCCCTCATGGGAGCGAACATGCAACGTCAGGCCGTACCTCTTCTTGACCCGGAATCACCGATTGTCGGTACTGGGATGGAGTACGTGTCTGCGAAAGACTCAGGTGCTGCTGTTGTTGCAAAACATTCAGGTATCGCTGAGCGTGTAACGGCACGTGAAATCCTTGTCCGTCGTACGACGGAAGTCGATGGCAACATCGTTCAAGGTGAGCTTGACCGTTACAAGATCCAAAAATTCATTCGTTCTAACCAAGGAACGTGCTATAACCAAAAACCAATCATCAAAGTAGGAGATCCTGTCGATAAAGGCGAGATTCTTGCAGATGGTCCATCGATGGACGGTGGGGAACTTGCGCTTGGTCGTAACGTACTCGTCGGTTTCATGACATGGGATGGTTACAACTACGAGGATGCTGTCATCATGAGCGAACGTCTCGTGAAAGACGACGTCTACACATCGATTCACATTGAAGAATATGAGTGTGAATCACGTGATACAAAACTCGGACCGGAAGAGATCACTCGTGACATTCCAAACGTCGGCGACGACGCCCTGAAAAACCTCGACGACCGCGGAATCATCCGTGTCGGTGCTGAAGTTAAAGACGGGGATATCTTAGTCGGTAAAGTTACACCTAAGGGCGTAACGGAATTGACAGCTGAAGAACGTCTGCTTCATGCAATCTTCGGTGAAAAAGCACGTGAAGTTCGTGATACGTCACTTCGTGTTCCACACGGCGGCGACGGAATCATCCTTGACGTGAAAATCTTCGATCGTGATAACGGCGACGAACTGTCACCTGGTGTCAACCAGTTGATCCGTGCGTACATCGTTCAGAAGCGTAAGATTCACGAAGGAGATAAAATGGCGGGACGTCACGGTAACAAAGGTGTTATCTCACGTATCCTGCCAGAAGAAGACATGCCGTACATGCCAGACGGCACACCAATCGACATCATGTTGAATCCACTTGGTGTACCATCACGGATGAACATCGGGCAGTTGCTCGAGCTTCACCTTGGTATGGCTGCACGCCAACTCGGAATCAAAGTTGCATCGCCGGTATTCGATGGTGCACGTGAGGAAGATGTTTGGGCAACGATTGAAGAGGCCGGTATGGACCGCGACGCTAAGACGATCCTGTATGATGGACGTTCTGGTGAAGCCTTCGATAACCGCATCTCGGTTGGTGTCATGTATATGATCAAACTCGCCCACATGGTCGATGATAAACTTCACGCACGTTCGACGGGTCCTTACTCGCTCGTTACGCAGCAGCCGCTCGGTGGTAAAGCCCAGTTCGGTGGACAGCGTTTCGGTGAGATGGAAGTATGGGCACTTGAAGCATATGGTGCCGCTTATACGCTCCAAGAGATCCTGACAATCAAGTCCGATGATACAATCGGTCGTGTTAAAGCATATGAAGCGATCGTTAAAGGCGAAAATGTACCACAACCGGGCGTGCCGGAATCGTTCCGAGTCCTCATTAAAGAGCTTCAATCCCTGGGTATGGATGTTAAGATGATGTCTGCCGAAGATGAAGAGATCGAAATGAAAGACGACGACGACGACAACATCCCGAACGCGACTCCAGCACTCGAAGAAGTTCAAGCGCCTGTCGCACCAGTTGTTACTGAAGAGGAATAAGCGAAAGGGAGGTCCACCCCTTGGTAGATGTTAATAGATTTGAATATATGAAAATCGGCCTCGCTTCCCCTGAAAAGATCCGTTCGTGGTCTTTCGGGGAAGTGAAGAAGCCGGAAACGATCAACTATCGTACGCTCAAGCCAGAGAAAGACGGCTTGTTCTGTGAACGGATTTTTGGTCCAACAAAAGACTGGGAATGTTACTGCGGGAAATACAAACGAATCCGTTATAAAGGAATCATTTGTGACCGTTGTGGTGTTGAAGTAACCAAGTCGAAAGTCCGTCGTGAACGCATGGGTCATATTGAACTTGCAGCACCGGTTTCGCACATCTGGTACTTTAAAGGAATCCCAAGTCGTATGGGTCTCGTCCTTGATATGTCACCACGTGCACTCGAAGAGATCATTTACTTCGCGTCGTACGTCGTCACAGATCCAGGCGAATCGACACTCGAGAAAAAACAACTTCTTTCAGAAAAAGAGTACCGCGCATATCGCGAGAAATTCGGTAGTTCGTTTACCGCTGAAATGGGTGCGGAAGCAGTTCGCAAATTGCTCCGTGACGTTGAACTCGAAAAAGAAGTAGCTGGCTTACGTGAAGATCTTCGAATGATTCAAGGACAACGTCGTACACGTGCGATCAAACGTCTTGAAGTCCTCGATGCCTTCCGCAACTCAGGCAACAATCCGGAGTGGATGGTTCTTGAAGTACTTCCTGTCATCCCACCGGAACTCCGTCCGATGGTCCAGCTTGATGGTGGACGTTTCGCGACATCTGACTTAAACGACTTATACCGTCGTGTCATCAACCGTAACAACCGTCTCAAGCGTCTTCTTGACCTTGGCGCTCCGAACATCATCGTTCAGAATGAAAAACGGATGTTGCAAGAAGCGGTCGATGCCTTGATCGATAACGGTCGTCGTGGTCGTCCGGTTACTGGACCGGGTAACCGTCCATTAAAATCTCTTTCACACATGCTGAAAGGGAAACAAGGACGTTTCCGTCAAAACTTACTCGGTAAACGAGTCGACTATTCTGGTCGTTCGGTTATCGTCGTTGGTCCAAACCTGAAGATGTATCAATGTGGTCTTCCGAAAGAAATGGCCCTTGAACTCTTCAAACCGTTTGTCATGAAAGAGCTCGTCTCACGTGGCATCGCACCAAACATCAAGAGTGCAAAACGGAAAATCGAACGTGTTCAACCTGAAATTTGGGATGTGTTAGAAGAAGTCATCCGTGAGCACCCGGTTCTCTTGAACCGTGCCCCGACTCTTCACCGTCTCGGTATCCAGGCGTTCGAACCGACACTCGTCGAAGGTCGCGCGATTCGCCTTCACCCACTCGTATGTACGGCATACAATGCCGATTTCGATGGTGACCAAATGGCGGTTCACGTACCACTTTCAGCAGAAGCACAAGCAGAAGCCCGTCTTCTCATGCTCGCTGCACAAAACATCTTGAACCCGAAAGACGGTAAGCCTGTTGTTACACCATCGCAGGATATGGTCCTCGGTAACTACTACCTGACGCTTGAGCGTGAAAACGCAATCGGCGAAGGGAAAACTTTCTCGACGGTGAACGAAGCGTTGATTGCCTACCAAAACGGGTATGTCCACTTCCACACACGTGTTGCGATTCCAGCCGGCGTTCTGAAGAACCCGACATTCACGGAAGCGCAAAACGAGAAATTATTGGTTACGACGGTCGGTAAGTTGATCTTCAACGAGATCCTCCCAACGACGTTCCCATACTTGAATGAACCATCGATGAACAATCTGCAGGAAGCAACGCCTGATCAGTACTTCCTTGAAAAAGGAACAGATATCGCGGCTGAAATCAAGAGCCGTCCGATCATCGAACCATTCAAAAAAGGATTCCTCGGAAATGTCATCGCAGAAGTCTTCAAGCGTTTTGAAACGACTGAGACGAGCCGCATGCTTGACCGAATGAAAAACCTTGGTTTCAAACACTCGACACGTGCGGGTATTACGGTTGGTATCGCGGATATCATCGTACTTCCGGATAAACAGGAAATCCTGGTCGAAGCACAAGATAATGTTGACCGCGTTATGAAATCGTATCGCCGTGGTCTCATCACAGAAGAAGAGCGCTATGAGCGTGTCGTTAAATCGTGGAATGACGCGAAGGATGAAATTCAGTCTCGTCTGATGAAATCCCTCAACCGTTTGAACCCGATCTTCATGATGAGTGACTCTGGTGCCCGTGGTAACGCGTCAAACTTTACGCAGCTTGCAGGGATGCGTGGACTCATGGCCGCTCCAAGTGGACGGATCATCGAGCTCCCGATCAAATCTTCGTTCCGTGAGGGTCTGACGGTTCAGGAATACTTCATCTCGACGCACGGTGCACGTAAAGGTCTTGCCGATACAGCCTTGAAGACTGCCGATTCAGGTTACCTGACTCGTCGTCTCGTTGACGTCGCGCAAGATGTTATCATTCGCGAAGATGATTGTGGAACGGATCGTGGTATCCGTGTTACAGCACTCCGCGAAGGAACGGAAGAAATCGAAAACCTCTACGACCGACTCGTTGGCCGTACGGCGTTCGAAAAAGTCGTTCACCCGGAAACAGGAGCAGTCCTTGTTTCAACAAACGAACTTATCGACGAAGATATCGCGCGTGCTATCACGGACGCAGGCATCGACAACGTTGAGATTCGTACAGCCTTCACTTGTAACACAAGTCATGGTGTCTGTAAGAAATGTTATGGACGTAACCTTGCGACTGGTAATGACGTCGAAGTCGGCGAAGCAGTCGGAATCATCGCGGCACAATCAATCGGTGAGCCAGGAACGCAGCTTACAATGCGTACCTTCCACACAGGTGGGGTTGCCGGAGACGATATCACACAAGGTCTCCCGCGTATCCAGGAGTTGTTCGAGGCCCGTAACCCGAAAGGTCAAGCGGTCATCTCGGAAATCGACGGACAAGTCATCGACTTTACGGAGTCGCGTGATAAGCGTGAGTTGACGATTCAAGGTCTGAGCGAAACACGGACATACACGATTCCTTTCGGATCACGTCTTCGTGTTCAACTCGGTGAAGAAGTCATTGCCGGACAAGTGTTCACAGAGGGTTCAATCGACCCGAAAGAACTCTTGAACGTCAAAGGTGTATCAGGCGTACAGAACTATCTTCTTCAAGAAGTTCAAAAAGTATACCGGATGCAAGGGGTTGAGATCGGTGACAAGCACGTCGAGGTCATGGTACGTCAGATGATCCGTCGCGTCCGCGTCATCGAGTCTGGTGAGACATCACTCTTACCAGGTTCGCTAGTCGATATCAGCACATTCAAAGAAGCATGTAAAGAAGCGCTCCGTGCCGGTAAAGCACTCGCTTCGGCTAAACCAGTTCTCCTCGGTATCACAAAAGCGTCGCTTGAGACGGATTCGTTCCTATCAGCTGCTTCGTTCCAGGAAACTACTCGTGTCCTTACGGATGCGGCGATTAAAGGGAAGAGCGACTACCTTCGCGGCTTGAAAGAGAACGTTATTATCGGTAAACTTGTTCCAGCTGGTACAGGAATGACACGTTACCGCCAAATCGGTCTCGAGATCGCAGGCGAAGCACCTGTAGAAGCAGATTCTCCTGTAGAATAAAACGCCTTGACACGCCGGTATGGCGGTGCTACTATGATATAGTGTTGCCAACCGGCTGTGTTATTTTGGAGGATATCTTCATGTCTTACAAAAAAGTAGTCGGCGCAGATTTGAAGTTTGTCGGTCAAAAGCAAACGCTCAAAGCATTGCGATCTGGCAAGGCGTCGGAAGTGATCATCGCAGATGACGCAGATGAACACGTAAAGCAAGCATTGCTCGATGCGGCGAAACAAGCAAACGTTCCAGTCGTGAACGTTCCTTCTAAGCTTGAGCTTGGTAAGGCTTGTGGAATCGACGTTGCAGCAACTGCTGTTGCTATTAAGAAAGTTTGATAATACGTTTTGTGTGGCGATGGAATGCCTGAGCCACGCAAAACGTTTCATTATGACTTTCGATGAACCACCCGGCTCGGTGGTTTTGAAACTTGTCATGAATTCAGGAAGGGAGGATCTCAAAGATGCCTACTATCAACCAATTAGTCCGTAAAGGACGTCAATCAAAAGTTGTGAAATCAGATTCGCCAGCGCTGAACAAAGGGTACAACAGCTTTATCAAAGCTCGTACTGACATCAGCTCACCACAAAAACGTGGTGTTTGTACTCGTGTAGGTACAATGACTCCGAAGAAACCGAACTCGGCTCTTCGTAAGTACGCACGTGTACGTTTAACGAACACAATGGAAGTAACAGCTTACATCCCAGGTATCGGCCACAACTTGCAAGAGCACAGTGTTGTTCTTATTCGCGGCGGTCGCGTAAAAGACTTACCAGGGGTACGTTACCACATCGTTCGTGGTGCACTCGATACAGCTGGAGTTGACGGCCGTATGCAAGGTCGTTCGAAATATGGTACTAAACGTCCAAAAGCAGCAAAAAAATAATCTAGATATCAGAAGATATCACCTCACTATATGAAAGGAGGGACTCGGAATGCCACGTAAAGGTCAAGTAGAACGCCGTGATGTAATGGCTGATCCGATCTACAACTCTAAACTCGTTACCCGCCTTATCAACCGTCTTATGTTAGATGGTAAAAAAGGTACTGCTCAACAAATCTTATACAAAGCTTTTGAAGCTGTCGCTGAACGTTCAGGTCGCGATGCAATGGAAGTTTTTGAAGAGGCGATGAACAACATCATGCCAGTTCTTGAAGTTAAAGCACGCCGTGTAGGTGGAGCTAACTATCAAGTTCCTGTCGAAGTCCGCCCTGAGCGCCGTACGACACTTGCACTTCGTTACCTCGTGAACTACTCACGTCTCCGTAACGAAAAAACAATGGATGCTCGTCTTGCTAATGAAATCATGGACGCTGCAAACAACACTGGTGCTTCAGTTAAGAAGCGCGAAGATATGCACAAAATGGCGGAAGCGAACAAAGCGTTTGCTCACTACCGCTGGTAAATCCGGAATCAACCACCTCATCTATGCCATTTTGTATGGAAATATGAGGTGGCTTTCGGGTATAGTCATGACGTGTGGCAACACACGGACACTAAACTAAAATGCGAAAGGAGAATGTTTAAAGATGGCAAGAGAATTCTCCCTTAAGAACACCCGTAATATCGGGATCATGGCCCACATCGATGCTGGTAAAACAACAACGACTGAGCGTATCCTCTATTACACGGGTCGTATCCACAAGATTGGTGAAACGCACGAAGGTGCTTCACAGATGGACTGGATGGAGCAAGAGCAAGAGCGTGGAATCACGATTACATCTGCAGCAACAACTGCACAATGGAAAGGTAACCGCGTAAACATCATCGATACACCTGGACACGTAGACTTCACTGTTGAAGTTGAACGTTCACTCCGTGTACTTGATGGTGCGGTAGCAGTACTTGATGCTCAGTCTGGTGTTGAGCCACAAACTGAGACAGTATGGCGCCAAGCTACAACTTACGGCGTACCACGTATCGTTTTCGTTAACAAAATGGATAAAATCGGTGCAGACTTCCTGTACTCGGTTGGAACGCTTCGCGACCGCCTTCAAGCGAACGCACACGCAATCCAAATCCCAATCGGCGCAGAAGATGAATTCAAAGGAATCATCGACCTCGTTGAAAAGAAAACATACATGTACGGTAACGACCTCGGTACTGATATCGAAGAAACTGAAGGTTTCCCTGCAGAATTCGCAGAAGAAGCTGAAGAACTTCGTGCATCATTAATCGAAGCAGTTGCAGATTACGAAGAAGAAATGATGATGAAATACCTCGAGGGCGAGGAAATCACAATTGAAGAGCTTAAAGCGGGTATCCGTAAAGCGACTCTTACAGTTGATTTCTACCCAGTTCTCGTTGGTTCGGCATTCAAGAACAAAGGTGTTCAGCTTATGCTTGACGCAGTCCTTGACTACCTCCCATCACCAGTCGACGTAAAAGCAATCACAGGAATTAACATGGATACAGATGAAGAGATCATTCGTGAGTCAACTGACGAAGCGCCATTCTCTGCACTTGCATTCAAAGTTATGACTGACCCGTATGTTGGTAAATTGACGTTCTTCCGTGTGTACTCTGGTACAGCTTCGGCAGGATCTTACGTCAAGAACTCAACTAAAGGGAAACGTGAGCGTCTTGGACGTATCCTTCAAATGCACGCGAACAGCCGTGAGGAGATCCCAATGGTCTTCGCTGGTGACATCGCAGCAGCTGTAGGTCTTAAAGATACTACTACTGGAGATACGCTTTGTGCAGAGAAAGACAACGTCGTTCTCGAATCAATGACATTCCCAGAACCAGTTATCTCGGTCGCAATCGAACCAAAAACGAAGGCTGACCAAGATAAAATGGGTCAAGCACTCGCTAAGCTTGCTGAAGAGGATCCAACATTCCGCACTGAAACAAACCCAGAGACTGGTCAAACGATCATCTCAGGTATGGGTGAGCTTCACCTCGACATCATCGTTGACCGTATGCGTCGCGAATTCAAAGTCGAAGCAAATGTTGGTGCTCCACAAGTAGCTTACCGTGAAACGATTCGCCAAGCGGCGAAAATCGATTCTAAGTTTGCTCGTCAATCAGGTGGTCGTGGTCAGTATGGTCACGTCGTCGTAGAATTCGAGCCAAACGAAGAAGGTGCTGGCTTTGAGTTCAACAACAAAATCGTCGGTGGTGTTGTTCCACGTGAATACATCCCAGCGGTTGAACACGGAATCGAAGAAGCGCTTCAAAACGGTATCCTTGCTGGTTATCCAGTAGTTGACGTTAAAGCGGCACTCGTTTTCGGATCGTACCACGATGTCGACTCAAACGAGATGGCATTTAAAATCGCGGCTTCAATGGCCGTCAAACAACTTAAAGATAAGAGCGGCGCTGTTATCCTTGAGCCAATGATGAAAGTTGAAATCGTCATCCCAGATGAATACATGGGAGACATCATGGGTGATGTTACATCACGCCGTGGACGCGTTGAAGGTATGGAAGCTCGCGGGAACGCTCAAGTCGTTCGTTCGATGATTCCACTTTCAGAGATGTTCGGTTACGCTACTGGTCTTCGTTCACGCACACAAGGTCGCGGAACGTACTCGATGCACTTCGATCACTACGAAGAAGTACCGAAATCAGTTGCTGAAGAAATCATCAAAAAAGCAAACGGCTAATCCTTCACAGGTTGTCACGCTTTTATGATTAGTGTAAGCTAAGGAAGGTGTACGTTATTCGACGATTCACCTTCCTAGTTATAAAATATTATTAGACACATAGAGGAGGAATTCAGAATGGGTAAAGAAAAATTCGACCGTTCTAAACCGCACGTTAACGTTGGTACAATTGGCCACGTCGACCACGGTAAAACAACTTTAACAGCAGCTATCTCAGCTGTACTTGCAAAATCACAAGGTAAAACTGCTACTAAGTTTGACCAAATCGATGGTGCTCCAGAAGAGCGCGAGCGCGGTATCACTATCGCAACAGCTCACATCGAGTACGAAACAGAAAAACGCCACTATGCACACGTTGACTGCCCAGGTCACGCTGACTATGTTAAAAACATGATCACTGGTGCTGCACAAATGGACGGCGCGATCCTCGTTGTTTCTGCAACTGATGGTCCAATGCCACAAACACGTGAGCACATCTTGCTTTCACGTCAAGTAGGTGTTCCTTTCATCGTAGTATTCATGAACAAAGTCGACATGGTTGACGACGAAGAGCTTCTTGAACTCGTTGAAATGGAAATCCGCGAACTTCTTTCTGAGTATGACTTCCCAGGCGATGACCTCCCAGTTATCCAAGGATCTGCTCTCGGCGCGCTTAACGGCGAAGCTAAATGGGAAGAAAAAATCATGGAACTCATGACAGCTGTTGATGAGTACATCCCTGAGCCAACTCGTGACACTGAAAAAGACTTCATGATGCCAGTTGAGGATGTTTTCTCAATCACTGGTCGTGGTACAGTAGCTACTGGCCGCGTTGAGCGTGGAGTTCTTAAAGTCAACGACGAAGTTGAAATCGTTGGTCTTCACGAAGAAACTAAAAAATCAGTATGTACTGGTGTAGAGATGTTCCGTAAGCTTCTTGACTATGCTGAAGCTGGCGACAACATCGGAGCACTTCTCCGTGGTGTATCACGTGACGATATCGAGCGTGGACAAGTTCTCGCGAAACCAAACACAATCACACCGCACAAAACTTTCAAAGCGCAAGTTTACATCCTTTCAAAAGAAGAGGGTGGCCGTCACACGCCATTCTTCGGTAACTACCGTCCACAGTTCTACTTCCGTACAACTGACGTAACTGGTATGTGCCAACTTCCTGAAGGAACTGAAATGGTAATGCCTGGGGACAACATCGAATTGACTGTTGAACTCATCGCGCCAATCGCTCTTGAAAAAGAAACTCGTTTCTCAATCCGTGAAGGTGGCCGTACAGTAGGCGCTGGATCAGTTACAGAAATCGTTGAGTAATTTTTAAGACAAAAAGGTCTTCCGTCTCCCGTGACGGAAGACCTTTTTTCATTTCTTTGAAAACAGTCTTGCAACATGGTCGGACATCTTATATACTGAGGAAAGTGTTTGTGCGAGTGGTGAGAGACTTGAAAACATATTCTATTTTATTTTACTTGCTTTCCTGCGTGGAATTAAGTACACTAGAATATGTTGGTCACAAACACAACGCGATGAAGCGGGAGGTTATGACACACCAGGCGGCATTGCCATGGCTAGTGTGGAAATTTCCGCGGAGAATGTCTATTTATAAAATAGGCGAAAAGGAGGGAAACAACATGGCAAATGAAAAAATTCGGATCCGTTTGAAAGCATACGATCACCGCGTGCTTGATCAATCGGCTGAGAAAATTGTCGAAACAGCAAAACGTTCTGGTGCTACTGTATCTGGTCCGATCCCACTCCCAACAGAGAGAGCGATCTACACAGTACTTCGTGCCGTTCACAAGTATAAAGATGCTCGTGAGCAGTTCGAAATGCGTACACACAAACGTTTGATCGACATCGTTAACCCAACACCGAAAACAGTTGATGCGCTTATGCGTCTTGAACTTCCATCGGGCGTTGACATCGAAATCAAACTTTAATTTTTCTTCTATAAATAGTTGATACTAGCCAGAAGATCAAAATCATTCAATATTAGGAGGTGTATCTCATGGCTAAAGGAATCTTAGGAACTAAACTCGGTATGACACAAATCTTCAACGAGTCAGGCGAAGTAGTACCAGTTACTGTTGTTTCAGTAGAGGGTAACGTTGTTCTTCAATTGAAGACAATGGAAGTGGACGGTTACGAAGCAGTCCAACTCGGCTTTGGTGATATCAAAGAAGGTCGTCAAAACAAACCGCAAAAAGGTCACGCAGCGAAAGCTAGTGCGACACCTAAGCGCTTCATTAAAGAAATCCGTACATCTGTAACAGATTTCGAAATCGGTCAAGAGATTAAAGCAGATACTTTCGCTGCAGGCGAAATGGTTGATGTAACAGGTACGTCGAAAGGTAAAGGTTTCGCTGGAGCAATCAAGCGTCACAACCAATCACGTGGTCCAATGGCTCACGGTTCGCGTTACCACCGTCGCCCAGGTTCAATGGGTCCTGTCGCTCCAAACCGTGTATTCAAAGGGAAATTGCTCCCAGGACGCATGGGTGGAGAGCAAGTCACTGTTCAAAACCTTGAAATCGTAAAAGTTGATGTAGAACGCGGCTTACTCCTCGTCAAGGGTGCTATCCCAGGCGCACGTAAGAGCCAAGTTGTCGTCAAAACTGCGGTAAAAGGCAACTAATTTGTTTGCAAGGAAAGGAGGAATAACGAATGCCTAAAGTAGCTTTGCTTAACCAAACAGGTACACAAGTTGGAGACATCGAGTTGGCAGATGCCGTTTTCGGAATCGAGCCAAACGAAGCAGTCGTATACGATGCAATCGTCATGCAACAAGCTTCACGTCGCCAAGGTACACATGATACAAAAGGTCGCTCGGAAGTTCGCGGTGGCGGCCGTAAACCATGGAAACAAAAAGGTACTGGTCGTGCACGCCAAGGTTCGATCCGTTCGCCACAATGGGTTGGCGGTGGAACAGTCTTCGGTCCAACACCACGTTCGTACGCTTATAAACTTCCTAAAAAGGTTCGTCGTCTCGCATTACGTTCAGCACTTTCTTCGAAAGTCGCTAACAACGAGTTCATCGTTCTTGAAGGATTGACAATCGATGCTCCGAAAACGAAAGATATGATTTCGGTCTTCGCTGCTCTTTCAATCGAACGTAAAGTCCTCGTCGTTACTGCTGATTACAACGAGACAGTCGTTCTTTCAACACGCAACATTCCTGGTGTCACAGTCGTTGACGCTGCTGGAGTAAACGTCCTTGATCTTGTCGCACACGACAAAGTCATCTTCACGAAGGATGCTGTTGCGAGAGTAGAGGAGGTGCTTGCATAATGGCAAACGCACACGACATTATCAAACGTCCTGTAATTACTGAACGCTCAGTGAACCAAATGGCTGAGAAAAAGTACACGTTCGAAGTAGACGTAAAGGCATCTAAGCCACAAATCAAAGATGCAGTTGAAGCGATCTTCGGCGTTAAAGTTGAAAAAATCAACACACTTATCTCAAAACCAAAAGCAAAACGCGTAGGTCGTCACGCTGGTTACACAGCACGCCGCAAAAAAGCGGTCGTCACGCTTACTGCAGATAGCAAAGAACTCGATTACCTCGGTTAATCGGTACTCTGTAGAAAAGGAGGGAACTCTCGATGGGAATTAAAAAGTTTAAACCGACCACTAACGGTCGTCGTAATATGACTGCGCTTGACTTTGCTGAGATTACGGCTTCACGTCCTGAAAAATCGTTAACTGAAAAGCTTTCGAAAAAGGGCGGACGTAACAACCAAGGTCGCTTGACAGTACGTCACCAAGGTGGCGGACACAAACGTAAATACCGTATCATCGACTTCAAACGGAACAAGGATGGCATCGCTGGCCGTATCGCTACAATCGAGTACGATCCGAACCGCTCTGCAAACATCGCTCTTGTCCACTACATCGATGGTGAAAAACGCTACATCCTCGCACCTAAAGGATTGAAAGTTGACATGCAAGTCATGTCAGGAGTTGAGGCTGACATTAAAGTCGGTAACGCTCTTCCACTTTCAAACATCCCAGTTGGTACATTGATCCACAACATCGAACTTAAGCCAGGTAAAGGTGGTCAGCTCGTTCGTTCAGCTGGTACTTCTGCTCAGCTTCTCGGTAAAGATGGTAAATACGCGATCGTTCGTCTCCAATCAGGCGAAACACGTATGATCCTTGCTACTTGCCGTGCAACAGTCGGCGCTGTCGGTAATGAAGAGCACGAGCTCGTCAATATCGGTAAAGCTGGTCGTTCACGCTGGCTCGGAAAACGTCCTACAGTTCGTGGTTCTGTAATGAACCCAGTTGATCACCCACACGGTGGTGGTGAAGGACGTGCTCCAATCGGTCGTTCGGGCCCACTTACTCCTTGGGGTAAACCGGCACTCGGATACAAAACTCGTAAGAAAAACAAAGCGAGCGATAAATATATCGTCCGTCGTTCTAAAAAATAATTACGTGATTTCTGAACGGTTCGCAGGAACCGTTCCTGAATCATGCCAAAGGGAGGTACAACTATGGGTCGCAGCTTGAAAAAAGGTCCATTTGCAGATCACCATTTGCTCGCTAAGGTTGATAAAGCCAACGAAGCTGGTGACAAGCATGTTATCAAAACTTGGTCACGCCGTTCTACAATCTTCCCAGAGTTCATCGGTCACACGATCGCTGTCTACGATGGTCGTAAACACGTACCGGTTTACGTGACAGAAGATATGGTCGGTCACAAACTTGGTGAATTCGCGCCAACACGTTCTTATAAAGGACATGCTGGAAACGATAAGAAGACTAAACGTTAATCTGAGGGGAGGTACTCATTATGCAATCAAAAGCATCGGCTAATATGGTTCGCATTGCTCCTCGTAAGGCACGTCTAGTAGTAGACTTAATCCGCGGGAAGCAAATCGGTGAAGCACTTTCGATTCTTGCTTACACGAACAAGGCAGCAACGCCAATCGTTGAGAAAGTATTGAAATCGGCAATCGCGAACGCTGAGCACAACTTCGACATGAACATCGAAAACCTCGTAGTAACAGAGGCTTACGTCAACGAAGGTCCAACGCTCAAACGTTTCCGCCCACGTGCAATGGGTCGCGCAAGCCGCATCAACAAACGTACGAGCCACGTTCACATCGTGGTATCTGAAAAATAAGGAGGGATTACCGTGGGTCAGAAGATTAACCCAACTGGTCTTCGCGTAGGTATCATCAAAGACTGGGAATCACGTTGGTTCGCAGATAAAGACTATGCTGATCTCCTTCATGAAGACTACGTAGTTCGTGAATATATCGAAAAACGTCTTAAAGACGCTAGTGTCTCTAAAGTTGAAATCGAGCGCGCAGCAAACCGCTTGAACATTTCACTTCACACTGCTAAACCTGGTATGGTTATCGGTAAAGGCGGTTCTGAAATCGAAACACTTCGTACAGACATCACTAACCTTGCAAAAGGCAAACGCGTTCACGTTAACGTCGTTGAAGTGAAAAACCCGGATGCAGTTGCTAAACTTGTCGCTGAGAACATCGCACGCCAACTTGAAGGCCGTGTATCGTTCCGTCGTGCAATGAAGCAATCAATCCAACGCTCTATGCGTTCAGGTATCAAAGGAATCAAGACTGAAGTTTCTGGTCGTCTTGGCGGCGCTGATATCGCTCGTTCAGAGAAGTATTCAGAAGGAACAGTTCCACTTCATACACTCCGTGCAGACATCGATTACGGTACTGCAGAAGCTGATACAACTTACGGCAAAATTGGCGTAAAAGTATGGCTCCACCACGGTGAAGTGCTTCCTACGAAAAAAGCAGCATCTAACGAACAATAATCCACATCCGTCTAGGGAAGGAGGCAACACAACATGTTGTTACCAAAACGTGTAAAATATCGTCGTGTTCACCGCGGCAACATGCGTGGTAAAGCGAAACGTGGTACTACAGTACACTTCGGCGAGTTCGGTATCCAAGCTCAAGAAGCTAGCTGGATCACAAGCCGTCAAATCGAATCAGCGCGTATCGCGATGACTCGTTATATGAAACGTGGTGGTAAAGTGTGGATCAAGATTTTCCCACATAAACCATACACTAAAAAACCTCTTGAAGTCCGAATGGGTTCAGGTAAAGGTGCTCCGGAGGGCTGGGTTGCAGTCGTCAAACCGGGGAAAGTAATGTTTGAAATCGCAGGAGTATCGGAAGAGATCGCACGCGAAGCTCTCCGTCTTGCATCACACAAACTTCCAGTAAAATGTAAGTTCGTAAAACGTGAAGAAAATGGTGGTGATACGAATGAAAGCAACTGATCTCCGTCAGCAAACTACAGAAGAGCTCAACGGTAAAGTCGGTTCGTGGAAAGAAGAGTTGTTCAACCTTCGTTTCCAACTTGCGACTGGTCAGCTTGAGAACCCTGCTCGTATCCGTGAAGTGCGCAAGTCGATTGCACGCGCGAAAACCGTTCTTCGTGAACGCGAACTCGGCATCAACAACGCATAATTCACTCGGATTCTGAGAGGAGGAACACTCAATGGAACGCACTAACAACCGCAAAGTGTTAACTGGACGCGTCGTATCTGACAAAATGGATAAAACGATCGTAGTTACAGTTGAGACTAAAGTAAAGCATAAGCTCTACGGCAAACGCGTAAACTACTCTAAGAAGTACAAAACGCATGATGAAAACAACACAGCTAAAGTCGGTGACGTCGTACGCATTCAAGAAACACGTCCACTTTCTAAAGACAAACGTTTCCGTCTCGTAGAAGTCGTCGAAAAAGCAGTAATCATCTAAACTCTAATTAGTTCGGATGAATAAACATCCGGAGGGAGGTACAATCGTATGATTCAACAAGAATCTCGCTTGAAAGTAGCAGACAACTCAGGAGCTCGTGAAGTCTTGACGATCAAAGTCCTCGGTGGATCTGGTCGCAAAACTGCTAACATCGGTGATGTAATTGTTTGCACAGTTAAACAAGCAACACCAGGTGGCGTTGTCAAAAAAGGTGAAGTTGTACGCGCAGTAGTCGTTCGTACTAAACGTGGCGTTCGTCGTAAAGACGGTTCGTACATCCGTTTTGACGAAAATGCAGCAGTCATCATCAAAGATGATAAAAGCCCACGTGGCACACGTATCTTCGGACCAGTCGCACGCGAACTTCGTGAAAAAGACTTCATGAAGATCGTCTCGTTGGCACCGGAAGTACTTTAATTCCAAAGAATTCCTACAAGGAGGTGCTCTAACGATGCATGTCAAAAAAGGTGATAAAGTTCAGGTTATGACTGGTAAAGATAAAGGCAAACAAGGTGTTGTCCTTACTGCTATGCCTAAAAAAGATCGCATTATCGTCGAAGGCGTTAACATGATCAAAAAACACTCAAAACCTTCTCAACTCAACCCGCAAGGCGGAATTGTCGAGAAAGAAGCACCGATTCACGTATCGAACGTTATGCTCATCGACCCTAAGACAGGAAACCCAACACGCGTTGGTTTCACTGTGGTTGACGGCAAGAAAGTACGTATCGCTAAAAAATCGGGCGAAGCTTTAGATAAATAAGAAGATTTAAAGAAAGGAGGTCCACTTTCTGATGAACCGTTTAAAAGCTAAATACCAAGACGAAATCGTCAAAGTAATGATGGAGAAATTCAACTATACTTCTGTAATGCAAGCGCCGAAAGTCGATAAAATCGTAATCAACATGGGTGTTGGTGACGCTGTTACGAACACGAAAGCACTTGACATGGCAGTTGAAGAGCTTCAGCTCCTCACTGGTCAGAAGCCACTCATCACGAAAGCTAAGAAATCAATCGCTGGTTTCAAACTTCGTGAAGGTATGCCAATCGGCGCGAAGGTAACACTTCGTGGAGAGCGCATGTATGAGTTCCTCGACAAGTTGATCAACGTGTCACTTCCACGTGTACGTGACTTCCGTGGTGTATCGAAGAAATCATTCGATGGCCGTGGTAACTACACGCTAGGCGTGAAGGAACAATTGATCTTCCCAGAGATCGACTACGATCGCGTATCTAAAGTCCGTGGTATGGACATCGTTATCGTTACAACTGCTAATACGGATGAAGAGTCACGTGAGCTTCTCACAGCACTCGGCATGCCATTCCAAAAATAAGGGAGGCCGCACACATGGCTAAGAAATCAATGATCGCACGTGAAGTAAAACGCCAAGCACTCGTAGAGCGCTACGCTGAACAACGCGCAGAATTGAAAGCACAAGGCGACTACATCGGCATGAGCAAACTCCCACGTAACTCTTCAGCGGTTCGTTTACACAACCGTTGCAGTATCACTGGCCGTCCACACGGTTACATTGGTAAATTCGGTATCAGCCGTATTAAGTTCCGTGATCTTGCTCATAAAGGTCAAATCCCTGGTGTTAAAAAAGCAAGCTGGTAATTCATTAAAGTTGTGAAAGGAGGTACATCGCATGGTTATGACAGATCCGATTGCAGATATGCTTACACGCATTCGTAATGCAAACATGGTTCGCCATGAGAAGTTGGAAATGCCAGCTTCTACAATCAAACGTGAAGTCGCTGAAATCCTCAAACGTGAAGGTTTCATCCGCGATGTTGAATATCTCGAGGACAGCAAACAAGGTACGCTCCGCGTATTCCTTAAGTACGGCGCAAGCAACGAACGCGTCATCACTGGACTCAAACGTATCTCGAAACCAGGTCTTCGCGTTTACGCGAAAGCTGATGAAATCCCGAAAGTACTCGGTGGTCTCGGAATCGCTATCGTTTCAACATCTAAAGGTGTTATGACAGACAAAGAAGCTCGCCAACAAAAAGTCGGCGGCGAAGTGATCGCATACATCTGGTAATTCACGCATAAAAAGAACGGAGGTGTCTTAAATGTCACGTATTGGTAAAAAGCCAGTCGTTATCCCAGCAGGCGTTACAGTAACAGTTGAAAACAGCACAGTTACAGTAAAAGGTCCTAAAGGTGAACTCACACGTGAGTTCAACCCGACTATGGCTATCAACGTAGAAGGTAATGAATTGACTGTCACTCGTCCAAACGACGAGAAAGCTAACCGTACAATCCACGGAACGACTCGTGCGCTTATCGCGAACATGGTCGAAGGTGTAAACAACGGTTTCGCTAAGACACTCGATATCCAAGGTGTTGGTTACCGTGCACAAAAGCAAGGTAACAAAATCGTACTCAACCTCGGTTATTCACACCCAATCGAGTACACTCCGGAACAAGGCATTGAAGTCGAAGTTCCTACGAATACGCAAATCATCGTCCGCGGAATCAACAAAGAGCGTGTTGGACACGTTGCTGCATTGATCCGTTCGTACCGCCAGCCTGAACCGTACAAAGGTAAAGGAATTCGTTACAGTGATGAAGTCGTTCGTCGTAAAGAAGGTAAAACAGGTAAGTAATTCGTTGATACGAATTGACCGGAAAGGAGTGGCATAAATGATCTCAAAGGCAAACAAAAATGCTACGCGTAAAAAGCGTCATGGTCGTGTACGTCGTACAATCATCGGGACTGCAGCTCGTCCACGCTTGAATGTATTCCGTTCGAACAAGAACATTTACGTACAAGTCATTGACGATGCAACACATGCAACACTCGCATCTGCATCATCACTCGACCTTGAAAAAGGCAACACGACTGACGCTGCATCAGCAGTTGGTAAGCTTGCAGCTGAACGCGCTCTTGAAAAAGGTATTGAAACAGTCGTTTTCGACCGTGGAGGATATCTCTATCATGGACGTATCAAAGCAGTAGCTGAAGCAGCTCGTGAAGCTGGTCTCAAATTCTAATAGAAAAGGAGGGAACCTCTACATGCGCCAGTTAGAAATTAACATGGATCAACTCGAAGAACGCGTTGTTACTGTAAACCGCGTCGCGAAAGTAGTAAAAGGTGGCCGTCGCTTCCGTTTTGCTGCACTCGTCGTCGTAGGTGACAAGAATGGTCACGTAGGTTTCGGTACGGGTAAAGCTCAGGAAGTGCCTGAAGCGATCCGTAAAGCAATCGAAGATGCAAAGAAAAACATGGTTAACGTTCCAATCGTTAACACTACAATTCCACACGAAATCAACGGAATTTTCGGTGCAGGTCACGTCTTCTTGAAACCTGCTTCTGAAGGTACTGGAGTCATCGCTGGTGGCCCAGTTCGTGCGGTTCTCGAATTAGCGGGAATCAACGACATTCTTTCGAAATCACTTGGATCAAGCACTCCAATCAACATGGTTCGTGCGACTGTTAAAGGTCTCACTTCACTTAAACGTGCTGAAGACGTTGCGAAACTCCGCGGTAAAACCGTCGAAGAACTTCGCGGTTAAGAAAGGGAGGGAATACAGATGGCGAAACTCGCAGTTACCCTCACACGCAGCATGATCGGTCGTCCGGAGAACCAACGCGTTACTACTCGTACGCTTGGTCTCCGTAAGATGCACCAAACTGTTGTCGTACCTGACAACGCTGCTATGCGTGGGATGATTAACCACGTGTCACACTTATTGACAGTTAAAGAAATTCAAGAGTAATACGTTTGATATAATTTTATGAGGAGGTGCCCCACTATGAAACTCCATGAATTGAAACCAGCTGCTGGTTCACGTTCAGAACGCAACCGTGTAGGTCGCGGTATGTCTTCTGGTAACGGTAAGACTTCTGGCCGTGGTCACAAAGGTCAAAAAGCTCGTTCAGGCGGTGGTGTTCGTCCAGGTTTCGAAGGTGGACAAAACCCACTTTTCCGTCGTTTACCAAAACGCGGCTTCAACAACCCGACTCGTAAAGAGTTCGCGGTTATCAACCTTGACACACTTAACCGTTTTGAAGATGGAACGGAAGTAACACCAGAACTTCTTATCGAGACTCGCGCAGTCAAAGGTATGAAAGATGGCGTGAAGATCCTTTCTAACGGTAAGATTGAAAAGAAACTGACAGTAAAAGCTCACAAGTTCTCCGAAGCTGCGAAGCAAGCGATCGAAGCTGCCGGCGGTACGGTTGAGGTGATCTAATGTTTCAAGCGATCTCCAATATGTGGCGCGTAGCCGACATTCGTCGGCGCATTCTCTTTACCTTGGCTCTGATTATCGTGTTCCGTATCGGTGCACATATCCCAGTCCCAATGGTAAACACTGAAGTATTCAAGATTGACCAGAATGGTATTCTTGGTTTCTTGAATTCCTTCGGCGGGAATGCTTTGCAGAATTTCTCACTCTTTGCGATGGGAATCATGCCGTATATCACGGCCTCGATCGTTGTCCAACTCTTACAGATGGACGTTGTTCCAAAGTTTGCCGAATGGGCAAAACAAGGAGAGGCGGGCCGTAAGAAGTTAGCAACGGTAACGCGCTATGGAACGATCGTACTCGGCTTAGTCCAAGCGTTTGGAATCGCGCTTGGATTTAACCGTATCTACCCAGGTCTTGTCGATGAGCAATACGGCACCTGGACGTACGTTATGATTGCACTTGTTTTGACGGCGGGTACCGCATTCTTGATGTTCCTCGGTGAACTCATCACGGAGAAGGGCATTGGTAACGGGATATCAATGATCATCTTCGCTGGGATTGTCGCAGGCTTCCCGAACGCGTTCCGTCAGATCTATGAAACAAAGCTCCAAAATGCAGGGGATGCTTTGTTTGTCAATGTGCTTTATATCGTACTGTTGCTTTTAATCATCATCGCGGTCATCGTCGGAGTCATCTATGTGCAGCAAGCTGCCCGTAAGATTCCGATCCAGTACGCTAAGCGTACGGTGAACCGTGCACCAGTAGGCGGTCAATCGACACACTTGCCGATTAAACTGAATGCTGCTGGTGTTATCCCAGTTATCTTCGCTGTATCGTTCATGGTGACGCCACCAACGGTTGCAAGTTTCTTTGCAAGTCCGGAAAATGCGACGAAGATCCGTGACATTTTCGACTATACGAGTCCAATCGGTATGTCGATCTATGTGGCACTGATCATTGCATTTTCTTACTTCTATACATTCGTTCAGGTTAACCCGGAACAAATGGCAGAGAACCTTCAAAAGCAAGGCGGATACATTCCTGGTATTCGTCCTGGTAAGCAAACGGAACAGTACATCACGAAGATCCTGTACCGTCTGACATTCTTCGGCTCACTCTTCCTCGCTGTCATCGCGGTGACGCCAACGTTCTTTATTAAGTTCGCTGGTTTACCGAACTCGGTGCAGATTGGTGGAACAAGCCTGTTGATCGTCATCGGTGTAGGTCTTGAGACGATGAAACAGATTGAAAGTCAACTGGTTAAACGACACTACAAAGGCTTTATCCGATAAGGCGGGAGGAAGGGGACCATCCCTTTCCTTTCTGTTGTGTCTATAGAGTCTATAGAAGTGGAGGCTACCGACATGAATCTTGTATTGATGGGCTTGCCGGGTGCTGGAAAAGGGACGCAGGCTGCGAAAATTATCGAAGACTACGCCATTCCACACATCTCGACAGGCGACATGTTCCGTGCGGCGATCAAAGATCAAACACCGCTCGGGCAGGAAGCGAAATCGTACATGGATAAAGGGGAACTCGTTCCGGATGAAGTCACAATCGGCATCGTACGTGAACGTCTCGCCAAAGAAGACTGTGCAAATGGTTTTCTTCTTGACGGTTTCCCACGCACAGTGAAACAAGCAGATGCTCTTGAAGTATTGCTTGCGGATCTAAATAAACAAATCGATCACGTCGTTCACATCGGTGTGAACCCGGAGAAACTTGTCCCTCGTTTGACAGGCCGCCGGATTTGCCCGACATGTGGAGCAACGTATCATGTCATCTATAACCCGCCAAAAGTGGAGGGTGTCTGTGATATCGACGGATCAGCACTTGTTCAACGTGAAGATGATCAAGAAGAAACGGTTCGCCGTCGTCTTGAAGTCAACGTCGCTCAAGCGCAACCTTTGATTGACTTTTACGCTGAAAAAGGGTATCTTCGTAATTTGGACGGTGATCGTCCGATTAATGAAGTTTATTCCGATGTTCAAGCACTTCTTGGTGATCAGTAATGATCATTACGAAAGCGCCGCGTGAAATCGACATCATGCGTCAGGCGGGACAAATCGTCGCCCGGACGCATAAGGAGCTGAAAGCTCATATTCGTCCAGGGATCACAACGGGGCAACTCGATGCGATTGCTGAACGCTATATTCGAAGTCAAGGGGCAACACCATCGTTTAAAGGTTATAATGGGTTTACTGGCAGCATCTGTGCTTCAGTAAATGAAGAACTTGTCCATGGTATTCCGGGTGACCGCGTACTCCACGATGGAGACATCATCTCGATTGATATCGGGGCGGAGTATAACGGATATCACGGAGATTCAGCCTGGACATATCCGGTAGGTACAATCTCTGAAGAGACGAAGCGGTTACTTGACGTAACTGAAGAATCTCTGTATAAAGGATTGGAGCGCGCCAAAGCTGGCGTGCACCTGACAGATATTTCGCATGCGATTCAGTCACATGTTGAAGCAGCGAATTTTTCTGTAGTCCGCGAATATGTGGGCCACGGCGTGGGACAAAATTTGCATGAAGATCCGCAAATTCCACATTATGGACCACCGGGGAAAGGGCCGCGCCTGAAAACTGGCATGACCTTGGCGATTGAGCCAATGGTTAATGTCGGAAAACGCTATGTTCGCACGCTATCCGACAATTGGACGGTAGTGACAGTGGACGGTAGCATGTGCGCCCACTTTGAGCACACCATCGCCATCACAGACGAAGGCTACGAGATCTTAACGGTCGATGCAGAGTGAGCTGTGCGCGTTATTGGTGTCACCTTTCTATAAGCCGCTATCCACTCGTGTTTGTGACCGATGATTCTCTCACGGCTACTGTAGAAAGCCCCTAAGCGCTACAAATCGTCTGGGCTCCCAATCAACTTTATAGAGAAAGGGGTATAATTGATGGCGAAACAAGATGTAATCGAAGTGGAAGGTACGGTTATCGAACCGCTTCCAAACGCGATGTTTAAGGTGGAGTTAGAAAACGGCCACACGGTCCTCGCGCACGTCTCAGGAAAAATTCGGATGCACTTCATTCGGATCCTACCAGGAGATAAAGTAACGGTTGAGTTGTCACCATACGACTTGACTCGCGGACGGATCACATACCGTTTCAAATAAAAACTCCGATTTTTTCAGGAGGAGGTATTCACAATGAAAGTAAGACCTTCGGTTAAACCGATCTGTGAAAAATGTAAAGTTATCCGCCGTAAAGGCAAAGTAATGGTTATTTGCGAAAACCCTAAGCATAAACAAAAACAAGGGTAATAAACAAGGAGGTGCACACATGGCACGTATTGCTGGTGTAGATATTCCACGTGAGAAACGCATCGTTATCTCACTCACTTACATCTATGGTGTTGGTAAAACGACTGCTCAGAAAGTCTTGAAAGAAGCTGGTATCTCTGAAGATACTCGTACTCGTGAATTGACTGAAGAACAACTCAACCAACTCCGTGATGGATTAGATAAAGTAAAAGTTGAGGGTGACCTTCGTCGTGAAATCTCACTCAACATCAAACGTTTGATCGAAATCGGTTGCTACCGTGGTGTTCGTCACCGTCGTGGTCTTCCAGTTCGTGGTCAAAACACTAAAAACAACTCGCGTACTCGTAAAGGCCCACGCCGTACAGTAGCGAACAAGAAGAAGTAAGGGAGGGTAAACTAAGATGGCAAAACGTAAACAGAATGTTCGTAGTAAACGTAAAGTCAAAAAGAATATTGAATCTGGTATCGTGCATATCCGTTCAACATTCAACAACACAATCGTTACGATCACTGACATGCAAGGGAATGCAATCTCTTGGGCAACTGCAGGTAACATGGGCTTCAAAGGCTCACGTAAATCAACTCCATTTGCTGCGCAACTCGCTTCTGAAACTGCTGCGAAAACAGCAATGGATAACGGTATGCGTACTGTAGAAGTTAACGTTAAAGGTCCTGGTGCAGGTCGTGAAGCTGCAATCCGTGCGCTCCAAGCAATCGGTCTTGAAGTAACAGCGATCCGTGACGTAACTCCAGTTCCACACAACGGTTGCCGCCCTCCAAAACGTCGTCGCGTGTAACCCGTCTTGTACTGCAAAGCGGGAATTCGAGTAGACTTTCGTTGATCGTTTGACCAAGCAAGGCAGTAGAAACGTACACAAGACGGTTGGCGATTGAACGCGATGGCCAACATGACGATATTCAAGGAGGGGTTCAGATGATCGAAATCGAAAAGCCGAAGATTGAAACGGTCGAATTAAGCGATAACGCTACGTTTGGTAAATTCGTGGTAGAACCGCTTGAACGTGGATTCGGTACAACGCTTGGCAACTCATTGCGTCGTATCCTATTATCTTCACTTCCGGGTGCTGCAGTTACTGCAGTCCAAATCGATGGCGTTCTTCATGAGTTCTCGACGATTGATGGCGTTGTAGAAGACGTTACCCAAATCATCTTGAACCTTAAGAAACTCGCCCTCAAAGTTTACTCGGAAGAAGAGAAAACACTTGAGATCGATATTCAAGGCGCCGGCGTTGTTACTGCTGCGAACATTACGCATGACAGCGACGTCGAAATCCTCAACCCAGAACTCCACATCGCAACACTTGCAGAAGGTGCATCACTTCATATGCGTCTGACAGCTCGTCGTGGCCGTGGTTACGTTCAGGCTGAAGATAACAAACGGGACGATATGCCAATCGGCGTCATTCCAATTGATTCGATTTACACGCCAATTCAACGTGTAAACTATCAAGTTGAAAAAACACGTGTTGGTCAAGATGCGAGCTTCGATAAGTTGACGCTTGATGTTTGGACGGACGGTTCAATCCGCCCGGAAGAAGCAGTGTCACTCGGTGCAAAAATCATGACAGAACACTTAAACATCTTTGTTGGTCTTACAGACGAAGCGCTCCATGCCGAAATCATGGTCGAAAAGGAAGAAGATCAGAAAGAAAAAGTACTTGAAATGACGATCGAAGAACTCGATCTTTCAGTTCGTTCGTACAACTGTTTGAAACGTGCCGGCATCAATACGGTTCAAGAACTCGCGAACAAGAGCGAAGACGAGATGATGAAAGTTCGTAACCTCGGACGTAAATCACTCGAAGAAGTTCAAGCGAAGCTCGATGAACTCGGACTGGGCCTACGTAAAGAAGACTAAAACTATTAATTGCACGAAGGAGGGAATCCATCCATGGCATACTCGAAATTAGGCCGTACAAGCTCACAACGTAAGGCACTTTTGCGTGACCTTGCGACTGATCTCATCATCAATGAGCGTATCCAAACTACAGAACAAAAAGCGAAGGAACTTCGTCCAGTCGTTGAGAAACTCATCACTTTAGGTAAACGCGGTGATCTCCACGCTCGTCGTCAAGTTGCATCGTTCGTTCGTCGCGAAGCTGCTGGTCAAAACGAAGCTGGTAAAACACAAGATGCAATCCAAAAATTGTTTGCTGATGTTGCTCCACGTTTTGCTGAGCGTCAAGGTGGTTACACACGTATCATGAAAATGGGACCACGTCGTGGTGACGGCGCAGAAATGGTCATCATCGAACTCGTTTAATTTTTAAATGATTCGAATAAAAGGGCAGTGCGTAACTCGCTTCTGCCCTTTTGTTACAAATGAAATTATTTTGATTTGATGAAGGAGGAGCAGACATGACAAAGCTGATTGAGTTGGAACAGGTGACGTACCGTTACCCGGAACAAGAACAACCAGCCTTACGGAATGTCTCTCTTTCGATTCATTCGCAGGAATGGGTCGCGATCGTTGGACACAACGGCTCTGGAAAATCAACGCTGACGAAGCTGTTTAACGGATTGTTGCTTCCTGAAGAAGGAACGGTTACTGTCAACGAGACATTCTCGAGTGCAGTACCGGAGCAACTATGGGAGATGCGCCGCGCAATCGGTATCGTCTTTCAAAATCCGGATAATCAGTTCGTTGGCACGACCGTGCGCGACGACGTGGCATTTGCCCTTGAAAACTGGGGTGTGCCACGCGAGGAAATGGTTCGTCGTATCGACGACAGTCTAGCGCGCGTTGGCCTTACGGATTTTGTTGATCGGGAACCCCATCAACTATCCGGCGGACAGAAGCAGCGTGTCGCAATCGCCTCGGCGCTTGCGATGCGCCCTGATGTTCTCGTGCTCGATGAAGCGACATCGATGCTTGATCCGATTGCACGAACTGAGGTTATGTCGACCGTCCAGGAATTATATGAGCAACACCCGATGGCCGTCGTTGCCATTACACATGAACTCGATGAAGTCTTAAGGGCCAGTCGTGTCATTGTCATGGATGCGGGGCAAATCGTTTTAGAAGGCACACCGCAAGAGGTGTTTGCACAATCCGCGTTTCTTGAGCAGATTGGACTAGATGTTCCATTCGTCGTCCGGGTGCAGGAGCAACTTTCGGCACGTGGTCTTACTTATGAGGACACGATACTAGATGAAAGAGACTTGGTGAACCGCTTATGCCAATCTTAATCCAGGAATTGAATTATACGTACCAACTCAATAGTCCGTTTGAACGAGTCGCGCTGCGTGATGTGAATCTTGAGATTCCGTCAGGGGCGCTTGTTGCGTTTGTGGGGCATACCGGTTCCGGAAAATCCACGCTCGTCCAACATATCAACGGCTTGTTGAAACCAACTGCCGGTAAGGTACAGGTTGATGACATCATCATCGAACCAAAACGAAAACAAGATTTAAAGGCGCTCCGTAAACGGGTGGGTCTTGTCTTTCAGTATCCGGAATATCAATTGTTCGAAGAAACCGTCTTGAAAGATGTCATGTTTGGTCCAATGAACTTTGGTCATACACCGGCAGAGGCAGAACGGTTAGCGAAAGATGCCTTACGTACCGTGGGACTCGATGAAGTCTTCTGGTCACGTTCTCCGTTTGACCTGTCTGGTGGGCAAATGAGGCGTGTTGCGATTGCGGGCGTACTCGCTAGTCAACCAGACGTGTTGATCGTCGATGAACCAACAGCAGGACTTGATCCGCAAGGACGAAAGCAGATGCTGTCTCTTTTCGCTGAGCTGCATGCGCAATCAGGAATGACCTTGCTGTTGATTACACACGATATGGATCAAGTCCTTGAGTATACGAACCGGGTCGTCGTCATGGAAGAGGGACAAGTCGCGTATGACGGAGAACCAATGGGTCTATTCCGTCAAGAAACGTTACTGCGTCAATTCCATCTCGATTTACCCCACGTTTTGGCGTTTGCTTGGAGGATGGCCGATCAATTGAAACAGCCACGCCCGTCGCTTCAGACGGAAGCGGAATTGATTGAATGGATTTTGCATGTACGGGGGGACGGACGATGATCGTAGGACAACATATACCAGGGTCGTCGTATTTACATCGTTCGTCGGCCGTCGCGAAAATCATTTTTGCCTTTTGTTTTATTCCTCTTGTGTTTTTAGCCAATAATGCAGCAACGAATATTTTTTTATTGCTGTTTACGTTTTTTGCTTTAGCGAGTAGTAAATTACCAATCCGTTACGTCTTAAAAGGGCTGCGACCGATTTTATTCTTAATCGTCTTTACGTTTATCATTCAGCTGTTGTTTACGCGTGAAGGGGCCATTCTGTTTGAATTTGGCTGGTTCAAGATTTATGAAGAAGGATTGCGTCTTGCCATCATCGTTTCGCTCCGGTTCTTTTACCTCGTATCGATTACGACACTCGTCACGTTGACGACGTCACCAATCGAACTGACGGATGCGATTGAGTTGTTACTCAAACCATTTAAAGTCGTCCGTGTCCCGACGCACGAGATTGCCTTGATGTTGTCGATTTCCCTTCGTTTCCTGCCGACCTTGGCAGAGGAGACGGAAAAAATCATGAAGGCACAGCAGGCACGCGGTGTCGATTTATCGGCGGGTCCGATCAAAGAACGTTTGCGGGCCATTATTCCTTTGCTGATTCCACTTTTCATCTCGGCGTTTAAACGGGCAGAAGATCTTGCGACAGCGATGGAAGCCCGGGGATACCGGGGGGGCGAAGGACGGACACGACTCCGTGAGTCCAAATGGACAGGTCGCGACACGGGGCTGATTGTCCTTCTGATCGTCCTCGGACTGCTTCTAGTCTATTTACGGGGAGGCTTTTGATGCGACGCTTTAAATGTACGATTCAGTATGACGGGACGGACTATTCCGGGTACCAAGTACAACCGAACGGTCTGACGATTCAGGAAGTCCTCGAGAAGACGCTTGAGCGGATGCATAAGCACCCGGTCAAGGTGATTGGTTCCGGGCGTACGGATGCGCGTGTGCACGCACAGGGACAAGTCATTCATTTTGATACGGAACTGGCGATTGCACCTGCAAGCATGGTGAAGGCCCTAAATACGTTATTACCGGACGATATTCGCGTTCGTGACTGTAAAGAGGTCGCTTCTGACTTCGAAGCAAGGTATGATGTAGTAGGGAAAGAGTATCGGTACTTCGTGCGCCGGACGGAAGATGCGTTTCGACGTCATCACTCCGTCCTGATTCCGTATTCGCTCGATGTTGCGCAAATTCGTCTGGGATTAGCGCATTTAGTCGGGACTCATGACTTCAGTTCGTTCTGTGTCGCGAAGACAGAGACGGACAATCGTGTTCGGACGATTTATGAAGCGGAACTGATTGAACAAGGAGAAGAACTGATTTTTCGTTTTCAGGGAAGCGGTTTTCTCTACAATCAGATTCGGATCATGGTCGGCACGTTGCTTGATGTCGGACGCGGTCGATTTACTCCGGAAGACATCAAACGAATGCTCGAAGCGAAGGATCGAAACGTCGCTGGTGTGACGGCACCACCGCACGGGTTATACCTTTGGGAAGTTTTCTACCCAGAGTCTAAAAAAGGCATTTGACATTAGCCGCTAAAAAACATACAATGTTTATTGGCATTTCATTTATTATGAAACCACAATCTTAGCCCCGTACACCTAAGATTCTGATAGATTCAAACAGTGAATAAATGAAAAATCAAAAAAGAAATTTTTAAATTCCTTAGGAGGTATTTTACATGCGCACAACTTTCATGGCGAAAGCTACTGATGTAGAACGCAAATGGCTCCTTATCGACGCAGAAGGCAAAACACTCGGTCGTCTTTCGAGCGAAGTGGCTTCACTTCTCCGCGGTAAGCACAAACCTACGTTCACACCACACGTTGACTGTGGGGATCACGTTATCCTCATCAACGTTGAGAAAATCGTATTAACTGGTAACAAACTCGACAAAAAGGTCTACTACCGTCACTCTGGTCATCCAGGCGGCTTGAAGCAGACTGTCGCACGCGACTTACTCGCTAACAAACCTGAGCGTATGCTTGAACTCGCGATCAAAGGGATGCTTCCAAAAGGTAGCCTCGGTCGTCAAATGTTCAACAAACTCCACGTTTACGCTGGAGATACTCATAAGCAAGAAGCACAACAACCAGAAGTTTACGAACTTCGCGGTTAATACGAATTTAGGAGGAACTACACGATGGCAGATGTACGTTACTACGGCACTGGTCGCCGTAAAAGCGCGGCAGCTCGCGTTTTCCTCGTTGCTGGAGACGGTAAAGTCACAGTTAACGGGCGCGATATCAGCGAATACTTCGGTTATGAAACATTAATCATGACTGCAAAAGAACCACTTGTACTCACAGAAACAGAAGGCAAATACGATATCATGGTAACGGTCAAAGGCGGCGGCTTCACTGGTCAAGCAGGCGCAATCCGTCACGGTATCTCACGTGCTCTTCTTCAAGCGGATCCAGACTTCCGTGGCACACTTAAAGCTAAAGGTTTCCTCACACGCGATGCTCGTATGAAAGAACGTAAAAAATACGGTCTCAAAGCAGCACGTCGTGCACCTCAGTTCTCAAAACGTTAATCGTTTTATCTCTCATCCTTACGGGTGGGAGATTTTTTTATGCAAAAAAAACCGCTTTCTGACCGGTAGCGGTCAAAAAGCGGTCTGTTGTTCAGAATGTACGACGTCGGATGGTTCGGATGAGGAATAAAAGTGCCATCAAACCAATGAATGTCAGTGGAATGCTCCACAGGAAAAGATCCTTTAAAAAAGAAATAGGATCGTACGTCGTTTGTGAACCAACTTTACCAACAAAAGACGTGTCCTGACTTAATACCGTGCTGTTCTCGGGGAGAGTGGGCTGATAAGCCGCGTTCGCCTCATGCACCGTATTAAAGTAAATTGCATAACCAGTATGTAAGAGAACAGTCAAGATACCTGAGAAGGCAACCATCTTTTTCATCAAAAAACTCCTTTTTCCGAATGATTTGTGAGGACATGTCCATCGATAAGTATACCGAATTCTGTTTTCGGGAACAGTCTACAAAGGAGTGTGGTGAACGATGACCGTATCAGTCAGTTGGTTATTAGAACGGGCCAACCGAAAACTGAATGTTCCGGGACTGTCGCCGGAAGTTGCGCGAAAGACACGTCAAGTCATCCGGGAGCTTCATGTCAAAGGGATTTATGTCGGGGTGGCCCAAGGATTCCGGTCCTACGCCGAGCAGGAGAAGCTGTATGCGCAAGGACGGACGATGCCGGGCGCAGTCGTCACGAATGCGCGTGGGGGACAATCAAATCATAACCGAGGGATTGCCGTGGATCTGTTTCAATATTCCGTGGACGGGACAGAAGCAATTTTTAATACCGATGCCAACTTTCAGCAAATCGTCCAGGCGATGAAGCGGCAAGGTTTTTCCTGGGGCGGAGACTGGGGTGGGTTTAAAGACTATCCGCACTTTGAGCTGAACAAAACGACGACGGATGTCTTAGTGCCTTATCCGGGGCAACCTCTCTATAAAGGAGCCATAAACATGAACAGCAGGGACATCGAACGGATTCAGCGAGCGGTCAAGGCGACTGTCACGAAACGTTTTGATGCGGAGACCGCCGATAAAGTACGTGCCTATCAAGACCGGCAAGGATTAGCGGTTGATGGTGTCGTCGGACCTGCGACATGGAACCGGATGTTTTAAACGTAGAGATCCCCTTTTTACAATTGTGAAGAGGGGGATCTCTCTTTTTTCATCTTTCAGGTAACTTCCTTACGAGTCTTCAAGGAAATGTCATGCTTTCCGAGTCGAAATGTGCAAGCGCTATCTTATTTTTGTTATACTGAAATGGATTAAATCGAACGTTCTCAGGGGGAAGACACTATGTTGAATGAACAAGAAATTCGCGAGGTGGTCGGGCAATTGATCGATCCGACGATTGAACGCTCGCTTACAGATACGAACGGGATTCGCGATGTCCGCATCAAAGGAGACTATGTCAGTCTCAAAATCGCACTGGCACAAGCAGGATCGGGCGAACAGCTCGCGTTACAGCAACAGATCGTCAAAGAGTTGAAGGGAAAAGGATTCAAGACGGTCGGCTTACGTTTTGAGGCACTCGGCGATCACGGTATTCAAGCCGCGACGACACCATCAATCCTCAAACCGGAATCAGGCACGACATTCATTGCGGTAGCTTCCGGTAAAGGCGGTGTCGGAAAATCGACGGTTTCCGTCAACTTGGCAGTTGCCCTCGCACGGGCAGGAAAAAAAGTTGGCTTGATCGACGCGGATATCTACGGATTCAGTGTACCGGACATGATGGGAATCGAAACCCGTCCGACGGTCGTCAACGACCGTATTATTCCACCTGAACGATTTGGCGTTAAAGTCATCTCGATGGGCTTCTTCGTCGAAGACAATGCACCTGTCATCTGGCGTGGCCCGATGCTCGGAAAGATGTTAAACAACTTCTTCTCTGACGTCGAGTGGGGCGACCTCGATTACTTACTGCTTGATTTACCACCGGGTACAGGCGACGTGGCACTCGATATTCATTCGATGTTGCCAAGCTGTCAGGAACTGATTGTCACGACACCGCACGCAACTGCGGCATTCGTTGCTGCACGTGCAGGGGCGATGGCGATCAAAACAAACCACCGTTTGCTCGGAATCATCGAGAATATGGCGTATTTCGAAAGCAAGACGACTGGCGAAAAAGAGTATGTGTTTGGTTCAGGCGGCGGAGAGAAGTTGTCAGAAGCGTTAAAAACAGATATTCTAGCTAAGATTCCACTTGGACAGCCGTATGCAAATGAAACGGACTTTGCACCGTCGATTTACCGTGACGACCATCCATTTGAAACACACTATAATGAACTCGCAGCGCGTGTCATCGAAAAAGTAGAGGGATAATGAATGAAGACTAGAGGATTTTTGAAGCTGTTTTGGATGACGCTCCTGATCGGGACGCTCGCCGGCTTCGTGTTTAACCTTGTCGCTGAACCAGGTTATGTCCGTAACCAATCGATCAGCGGATATGTTACGGCCTTGGCTTACAGCAGTACATGGACAGCCATCAGTTTGATGGGATTCTTTTCATATCTGATCCTTCACCGGGTCGGACTCGATATTTTCCGGGGGGCTAAGCTATGGGATCGGGTCCAAATCGTCTTAATCGCATTTGCGTTATTCGACGGGATCTACCTTCGGGGACTTGCTTTCGGATTTGAAAAAACGAACCTGTACATTGGAGAGATGGTTGTCTTACTGCTCATCGCGTTTTTTGTCGCTCGGACGAAAGCGCGCGAGACAAACTTCACGGCATTCGTGCCGACACTCTTTTTGATGACAGTCATCACATTGATTGAATGGGTGCCGGCTCTTCAGGCGACACAAGACAAACGGATGTTATGGGCAGCGCTTGCCACATTACTCGTTTGTAATGCGTATCAAATTCTGATGTTGCATCGACTGCAGGAAAAACCAAATTCAGCGAATGCTGCGTCTGGCAAAAGAGCGTAAAAGAAAGGGCGCCGTTCTACCGTTTTATCCGGTCAGAGCGGCGTCCGTCTTTTTTTAATATTTTTTTAGAAAAACAGTTGACGAAAAAAACAAGAGTTGATATATTAATACATGTCGCTGAGGCACACGCCACACAGACACGTCGAAAACGAAAAAAACTTATGAAAAAAGTTATTGACACCAGTTAATACTTTACTGTAAGATTTAAAAGTCGTCAAACGACATATCGGACTTTGAAAACTGAACGATGAGGCAAAAAAACGTATCTTCGGATACAAACAATGAATGAAGCGCAAGCTTCGTCAACGTGACTCCGGTCACAACAACGAGCAAGTCAAACACTTTATGGAGAGTTTGATCCTGGCTCAGGACGAACGCTGGC
>NZ_JALIGJ010000006.1:0-221158 GCF_023096305.1 Exiguobacterium sp. 17-1 | reverse complement strand
ATTCCCTTCACTTCCCTCCGAAGAGTTCCGTGAGCTTCCTGCGCTCGACTTGCATGTATTAGGCACGCCGCCAGCGTTCGTCCTGAGCCAGGATCAAACTCTCCATAAAGTGTTTGACTTGCTCGTTTTTGTGACCGAAGTCACGTTGACGAAGCTTGCGCTTCATTCATTGTTTGTATCCGAAGATACGTTTTTTGCCTCATCGTTCAGTTTTCAAAGTTCGTCGTGTCGTTTTCAGCGACTTTAATAAGATATCACGGAATAACTTATTCGTCAACCGTTTTTTTTCTTGTTTTTTTCATCGCGTCAATGGCGTGTGCCTGTCGACATGTATTAATATACTATCTCGAGATAATAACGTCAATGCTTTTTCATCATTTTTCTTGTTATTATTTTTTCCTTCTATATATGCTAGTTCTATTTTTATTTTTAAAACAAAAAAAACCGGTCTATCAAACGACCGGTTCATATGTCACGAGTTCAACACCAAGTCCTTTTGTGCGTTGGTACGAAATCCTGACCAACCCTTTCCGAATGAAGAAATCAATCAAACTGCCTAAATCAACCTTCAATTCTGCCAAACGGCTTTCTTCCATCAACTCTTGCATCGTCCAAGGATAATTGTGTTCTCGCATGACTTCGAATAAGTATCTGCCACCGGACAACACTTTCGATTGCAATAAATGTTCTAGTCCGATCAGCGCTAAATGAATCCGTTGTTCTAATGTTTCTTCACTTAACAAGAGTTGTTCATATAATTTATAGACATCCGGATCGTCCAGTCGTGCCTGTTCCCAAACGACAACTTCCGGATGCGCTCCCTTTTCCAATACGGACAACCGGGCCAAATGATGTAGCGCATGATGAACGTGCGTATAGGCATCATAATAATTTCCGCGACTGAACAGATTCCTTCCGTCCTGAAAACGACGCAATAATTTTGCGAATGACAGCGACATTTGTAAACATCGTTCCGTTTCCGGGAAATTGAGAAGTTGTTTTTTCAAATCCGTTAAATAGTCATTTCGCTCAAAAATGATGGTCCCTTCCGACACCCAATGGACAGCACGGCGATTCGCATTTAAAATCAACCAGCGGGAAAGAACTTGTTCATGCACAAGATGTAATGAAACCCGCAATGTATCCAAACGATAGTGTTTCACTGTCCATTCGATAGAAGAGTCTCGGGTAATCACTAAAAGTAAAACATCAAATTGATCGGTCAAAGAGTCTCTCGGTTGCCTTTTCTCAACGGAGATGATTCCTTGCGTCTCCGGATAAGCTGCATATTCTGAATAGATCGTTCGTGTTGCTTGTTCCATTTCCTTCTCACCCTTCTCTACTCCATACTCGTTACTCTGATCATTCGTCCGTTACCATTTTCGACAAAAAATCAATCGTTCCTGCTTCTGACTCGATCCAACAATATGCTAGACTGACTACAGGGGGAATTCATGTGAAAAAACAACGTAAGAATAAAATAAACCGTGCCCGTAACTTGGCAATGTTCCTTGTGTTTGGTGGAATGCTTGTCATGTACGGCGGTCTTTTGTTAAAACAATTCGAAATCATCATGGTCATCCTAATGCTCGTCGGGTTTGTCATGGTCCTCGCCAGTACGGCGCTTTATTTCTTGATCGGACTCACTTCGACGAAAGCGGCCGTCGTCACCTGCCCAAACTGCGGCAAAGAAACGAAAGTCCTCGGGCGAGTTGATTTATGTATGCACTGTGACGAGCCTTTGACGATGGATCGTAACCTTGAAGGAAAAGAATTTGATGAAAAATACAATAAACACAGTAAACGAGCTCCCCGCTAAAAGGAAGCTCGTTTTTTTAATGCACGTTTGATTGACATTCGGGACAAGTCCCATAAACCTCAAGACGATGACGGTCTACTTTAAATCCTGTTAAATGCGCCGCAACTGTCTCGACGTCATCTAAGACAGGATAATTGAAGTCAACGATTTTCCCGCATCCTTCGCAAATCATATGGTAATGACGTGTCGTAACGAAATCAAAACGACTTGAAGCATCTCCATAATTCATCTCTTCTACGATTCCTTTTTCCCGGAAAACCCGTAGATTATTATAAACTGTCGCCACACTCATATTTGGAAAACGATGTTCGAGCGCACGATAAATTTCATCTGCCGTCGGATGGGTATGTCCCGTCGTTAAATATTCCAAAATCGCATGACGTTGTGGTGTCATCCGAACGCCTGATTCACGTAAAGAGCGTACTGCATCATCTAGCATTTCGTTCGCCACGTCATCCCCTCATTTCTATCTTTCATTGATTATTAGATTGTAATCTTTATAATTAGTCTACCTACATTCTCTCTGTCCGTCAACGGCTCTGCTCCACGTTTGACGGACATGATACAATCATATCGTGATATTTTTCACGTATCAATGATTGGAGGAATCATCATGTCAACTCATGCAAATCGCCCAACTTCCGAAGCATTATATGAAGTAGCACAACAATGTATCGTCGGAGGTGTGAACAGCCCATCCCGCTCTTATAAAGCAGTAGGAGGCGGTGCTCCCGTTTATATGGAGCGTGGAGAAGGAGCTTACTTCTATGATGTCGACGGCAATCGTTACATCGATTACTTAGCAGCTTACGGTCCGATCATCACCGGTCACGGTCATCCACATATTACGGAGGCGATCACGAACGCTTCAAAAAACGGCTTACTGTACGGGACACCCCATCGTCTGGAAATCGATTTTGCCCACAAACTCCAACAAGCGATTCCTTCTTTAGAAAAGGTTCGTTTCACAAACTCCGGAACGGAGGCCGTCATGACGACGATCCGCGTTGCCCGTGCCTATACAGGACGTGAACTTGTCGTTAAATTCAGCGGTTGCTACCATGGTCACTCAGACCTAATGCTGATTGCAGCCGGTAGCGGTCCTGCAACACTCGGTTCACCTGATTCGGCTGGTGTCACAAAAGCGACAGCCAAAGAAGTCATTACGACACCGTTCAACGATATCGAGTCTTACCGTCAAATCATGGCAGAATGGGGCGATCAAGTTGCCTGTGTTCTCGTCGAACCGATTGTCGGGAACTTCGGAATCGTCGAACCGCAACCCGGTTTCCTCGAAGCGATCAATGAAATCACCCACGAACATGGTGCGCTCGTCATCTACGATGAGGTCATCACTGCTTTCCGTTTCATGTACGGTAGTGCACAAGAACTTCTGAACATCCGCCCGGACATGACAGCGCTTGGGAAAATCATTGGTGGAGGTCTGCCGATTGGTGCATATGGCGGTCGCCAAGAAATCATGGAACATGTTGCACCACTTGGTCCTGCTTATCAAGCAGGTACGATGGCCGGAAATCCAGCTTCGATGGCAGCTGGAATCGCCTGCCTCGAGTTGTTGGAACAGCCTGGTGTGTACGAAGAATTCGACCGTCTCGGTGCAAAACTCGAACAAGGGATCCTAAAAGCCGCTGACACTCATGACATCACGATTACCATCAACCGTCTTAAAGGTGCATTGACGGTCTACTTCACGGACGAAACAGTCATCGACTATTTAGGTGCCGAACGTGCAGACAGTGAAATGTTCGGTCGTTTCTTCAAATTAATGCTCGAGCAAGGCATCAACCTCGCTCCTTCTAAATATGAAGCTTGGTTCTTGACGACGGCCCACACAGAAACAGACATTGACGAAACGATTGTTGCTGTCAACCGTGCTTTCGCCCAACTGTAAACAATTACTCTCTCTATATAAAAGGCTGTTCCGTTTTTTCGGAACAGCCTTTTATCATTCAACGAGCTCTAGGTTTTGAATCGCATACAGTTCAAAATAGGCGCCACGTTTTCGCATCAATTCTTCATGACGTCCCATTTCCGTGATCTGACCGTTTTCAATGACGACGATTTTATCAGCATCGGTGATGGTCGAGAGACGGTGGGCGACAGTAAACGTCGTCCGTCCTTTCGCGAGACGGGCAAGCGAATCTTGAATCATCGATTCACTTTCCAAATCAAGTGCACTCGTCGCTTCATCCAAAATCAAAATCGGTGGATTTTTGAGGAATACCCGGGCAATTGCCAGACGTTGTTTTTGTCCGCCAGATAATTTGACACCCCGTTCGCCGACCGGTGTTTTATAGCCGTCCGCCAAACGTTCGATGAACTCATGGGCATTGGCCGCTTTCGCTGCCGCGACCACCTCTTCATCCGTCGCCTCGGGATTTCCCATCTTAATGTTCATTTCGACCGATTCACTGAACAGAATCGATTCTTGCATGACCATACCGATTTGATCGCGAAGACCACGTAACTTCAAATCACGAATGTCGACGCCGTCAAGCGTGATTCGCCCTGATGACACGTCGTAAAAACGAGGAATCAGACTGACCAGCGTTGATTTCCCGCCGCCCGACATCCCAACGAAGGCAATCCGTTCTCCGGCCTGAACATCAAGCGTCAACCGGTCAATCGCCCGTTCACCGCCTTCTTCGTAGGAGAAGCTGATATTTTCAAACTGGACGTTCCCTTTGACAGTAACCGGATTTTTCGCATTGGCTTTTTCCGTAATGTCATACGGCTCATCCAGGAATTCAAACATCCGGTCCATCGAGGCAATCGACTGAGTCAGTGTCGTCGAAGAGTTCACGAGACGACCGAGCGGTGCGTACAGACGATCGATGTAAGCGATGAAGGCCACCATCGTCCCAAGTGATTCTTGACCGTTCAAGACAAGGAAGGCCGCTGCTCCGAAAATCAAAATCGGTGCAAAATCGGTAATCGTCGAAACGACGACGTACGTCCGGGCATTCCAGTTCGTTTGGCGTAATGCTGCCGTCAAGAAACCATCGTTTTGTTTCTTAAACGCCTTATTTTCATGGGGCTCAAGCGCAAAGCTGCGGATGACTGCCATTCCGTTGACCCGTTCCGTCAAGTGACCTTGCAGTTCAGCCAGTGCCGCGGACCGGTCACGCGTCAGACTGCGAAGCCGACCATAGAAAAATTTCACGGCAAGCGCATAAAACGGCAACGGAATGATGGCGACGAGTGTCAGCTTTGGATCAATCGTCCACATGATGGCAATCGCAATCAAAATCGTAATCATATCGAGCCACAAGTTCATTAAACCGGTCACGACAAAGTCTTTTGTTTGTTCGACATCATTAATGATCCGTGAGATGACCTCACCTGTTTTAGAATTCGAATAAAACCGAAGTGATAATTTCTGAACATGATCAAACAGTCGATTCCGGACATCAAATAAAATTTTCGAAGCGGACCACTGGGCAAGGTATTGCCGGATATACTCAAGCGGTGGTTTGACGACAAGAAAGACGAAGAATCCGGCTCCGATCAAATACGCCAACTCTTTACTGCGTTCCGCCAAAGGAACAGTGGTCGACTCGTCAAGAAGATTGTCAATAATGTACTTGTAAAGAAGCGGCAATCCTAACGGAATCGAGAATTTGATGATTCCGACGAACACCGTTAAGAGAATTTGTTTTTTATACGGTTTGACGAATTCCATGTACCGCCGGATGGAGCCCTTCTTTTTTAATTGCTTTTGTTTCGTTTTACCCATGTGTTTCCCTTCTTTCCACTAAAAAAAGACGATGGCGAACCATCATCTCCGATATCTTGTTTCGTATTCACGATACCACGTTTCCACGAAAGCTGGATTGAATGGACCCTTGCGACTGCGGATCCATTGAATCAAAATCTGAACGTTGTCCTTCAGAATACGATCAATCGCTTTCGGATAGTTCATCTCCCGGCGATGTTTCTCGTACTCGTCCTCATCCAAAATCATGTAAGACATGTCCGGATAGACTTTGATATCTAAATCATAATCAATGTACTTGACTGCTCGATCCTTTTCATCAAACGTCGAAGGTGACCCTAAGTTGCAGTAATAGTAGATTCCGTCTTCACGGATCATACAAATTACATTAAACCAGAGTTCTGTCGAAAAATAACAAATTGCGGGTTCTCGTGTCCGCCACTGACGACCATCCGATTCACTGACCATGATCCGGTCATTGAATCCAATCAATTCTTCTTCCGTCGATTTAAGCACGAGCGTTTCTTCCCAAACTCTGTGTAAGCTGCCGTTATGTTTGAAACTTTGAATCTCAATCTTGCTACTTTCTTTTGGGAATCGACTCATGTGCTACTCCTTTCTGAAGCTTTTTATTCAGTTTTTTCTATACTCTCGTGCTTATTATACCCATTTTCAGAACACATGAAAAACGAAAGGCTACTTTTTCAGGAAAATGACTGGTATTTAACTTGAAAAATGATGTAAAATCGCCTGTTTCCGTTGCTGAAACATCGGTTTCAGAATAAATCCATCCACCACCCATTTTGGTAAATACGACTTATAAACCAAGTCATCAATCATGTAGATGCCGTCCGACCGTTCTTCCACACGGTGAACATGACACCAGGCCGTAAAGGGAAACGGAACTTTGATACCGACATCCACAAACAAATCGCTTCCGACCATCGGAATGATCGAATCCCACTTCACAAAAATCGGCGGAAGACCGACCTTCAGCTGAATCGTATTGCCGGCATATGTCCGTGTATCTCCCGTCGTCTGCACTTTCGGGAACGTCGTCATTCCGGTTAAGGCTTTTGCATCACTTAAAAAGGACCAAGCTTGTTCCTTCGTCGCTGGCACTTTCGTTTCTGTATAAAAATGATCCATTAAAGTTCCTCCTTTAATAAACGATCAATTTTCATCTGGGCAACGGAAATCGGCTGTTTTTCATATGTCTGTTCATCCATCAGAACAGTTCCTTCCGGTTGTGTCGCAACACGATACACCGTAATGTCCCAAATCCGGTGTGAAAAGATATGTTTGATACTGCCGACACGGATTCCCAGCTGTTCTTCCGTCGATTCGACCAAAGGATATTGCCACATACCGGCTAAAAGTCCTGTATCCGGGCGTTGCATGACTGCGACTTGTCCATTTTCTTCATAGACAAGGGCGTCATACTGAATCGTCTGAGTTTTACCTTTTTTAGTTTTGACGGGAAGTTCTGCTTGAACGGACCGGTCGTAAGCAAAGCAGATATCATTGACCGGGCACAGTCCGCACATCGGTGATTTGGGTGTACAGACCATCGCGCCGAGTTCCATCAATCCTTGATTAAAACTTGACGGATCCGCATGATCAATCAGTTCGTGAACAGCCGCTTCAAAGACTTTTCGTGTTTTTGGTGCCGCAATGTCGTCATAAATTCCGAGGACCCGCGACAGTACACGCATGACATTCCCGTCAACAGCCGGTTCCGGATGACCGTAAGCAATCGAAAGAACAGCACCGGTCGTATAGGGACCGACCCCCCTTAAACTTTCAAACCGTTCTTTTTCGTCCGGTACGATTCCATCATATTTTTCAACAACTTCCTGAACTGCGATTTGAAGGTTCTTAACCCGGGAATAGTACCCTAAGCCTTCCCAATATTTTAAAACTTCACTTTGTTCGGCTGCTGCTAAATCCTGAGGGGTCGGAAAACGTTCCGTGAAGCGGTGGTAATAAGGAATTACCGTATCGACCCGCGTTTGTTGCAACATGATCTCACTGATCCAAATATGATAGGGATTTTTCGTTTCACGCCACGGCAACTGTCGTTGTTCACGTAAAAACCACTCGACCAATTCCGTTGTAAAATGCCGTTTATTAAAGTTTGTGAAATATTCTGTAACAAGAGTCAAAATATTACCTCTTTTCTATTTGATACGTTATAGTAAGTTCAATTAACCTTAAAATCAATTTACGTTTTTTATGATCCCGAATACTTTGATAAGGAGCGAATTCGCATTGGATACTGGAACGCATATCGGAATGGGACTTTGCCTCGCCGCCATTTCCACACTTGAACCGGATGTCGCTGCAAGCGCTACGCTGTTTGCGGCTGTTACGACGACGGCGTTGGTCGGTTCCCATGCTCCAGACTTTGATACTGTATTTAAATTTAAAGGTAACAGTGCCTACCTGAGACAACACCGTGGTAAATCCCACGGCTTAATCGCTTTAATTGCCTGGCCATTACTGCTGTCGATCGTCATCGGCGCCCTGTTTGGCGTTCCGCCTACTTCATTATGGCTGATGGCACAGATTGCTGTCGCCCTTCATGTCTTCGTCGATCTGTTTAATGCTTACGGCACGCAGGCGCTCCACCCCTTTAAGAAAACCTGGATTGGTTGGGGTGTCATCAATACGTTTGATCCCTATCTGTTTACGATGTATTACGGCGCGTTCGGCATTTGGTTATTGACCCGTGCAACAATTGTAATCTTCCCGATTTTGATTGCGATCGTCATCATTTATTACGCGGTGCAGTTCAAATTGCGAAACGATGCCCTGGCAACGGCAGCCCGTTATTATGGCGGTGCTCACAAACTGTTCATCTCACCCGGCATGAAATGGGATGAATGGCATGTCGCAGCACGTCTCCGGAATGAATATGCGGTTGTTAAAATCAATTCCGGTACCGTCGTGGAATGCGGCAATTTCCGGATCAAAAATGAACCGCATGGTGATGAACTGTATGACATCGTTAAAGAGAACGCTGATCTACAAGCTTTTCTTGAGTTCTCGAAAATTCATACGTACACCGTTTCCCGAAAAGACGGAATCGTTGAATACCGTTTCACGAATTTACGTTACTTCACGAAAGAAGTTTATCCGTTCGTTGCTGTCGTCCGGATTAATGCGACGTCGCGTCAAATCGTCAGCTCCTATACAGGATGGGTCTTCAGTGAACGGACGTTACAAAAAAAATTGGTCGTACCGGCTTTATAAAGAAAGGACTCGCCATGCTCGGAAGACACCCTTCCGAACCGCGAGTCCTTTTTTAATTGACTGACTGGTCGTCGCGCCCAATCATCAAATGCTTGAACTTCTCATTTGTTGTATTGAAACGGTGAAGCATCGGTCCATGTTGCTTGATTTGTTGCTGAACAAAACGAACAGCAACTGCTTCTCCTTGGTATTTTTCTCCCGCTCTTGCCAGTGTTGCTTCGAAATCTTCCCATAAGACTTCGACCCACGTCAAGGCCTCAAGCGGCGTCAGCGTTTCGTTGACTCCCTGCAATTCTTCCGCTAATCCTTTTAATGCTTCTGAACGATTTTGATCCATTGTCATATCTCCTCTTCCTGAATTAAAGCGAGCGGAATCGCCACTTCGTTGACAGTCCCCTCAAAATGCCCCCAGCCCATCACACCGTTGACGAAATGAAGTTCGAATCGTGCCTCTTCCCCGGCAATCCGGTAAAAACGACCCGTCTCAAACCGGCTAGCGTCAACTAAGTAACTTTGGGCGATTGCAATCTTGCGGATAATGACCTCGACTTCACTCATGTTGCCGTGTTGCTCCGCTTTACGTTTCTGCTCATTCAATTTCGTCACGAGCATCTCTAACTCATATTTTGATAACTGACTCATACGTGTCTCCATAAAAAAACTCCCCCTCTTCGTCATTAGTATATACGAAAAGAGGAAGAAAAATGATGGAGTTAGCTTGATTTCAGCTCGAGATTGCGTTTACTTTGCAACGCATACATTTTGGAATAGATTTTTTGTTTTTTGAGTAACTCATCATGCGTACCGCGTTCGGCAATCCGTCCCCGGTCGAGAACGATGATTTCGTCGGCGTCTTTGATTGTTGACAAGCGATGGGCGATAATGAATGTCGTTCGTCCTTTCGTCAACGTCAATAACGCGTCCTGAATCATGGCTTCCGTCTCAGAATCGACACTCGCTGTCGCCTCATCGAGGACTAAAATGGCCGGATCAAACGCCAGCGCCCGGGCAAAGCTGATCAACTGCCGTTCACCGGCAGATAAGGTCGCTCCTTTTTCGATGACCGGTTCGTCCAGCCCCTTAGGAAGGCGGTCAATGAATCGGTCTGCTCCTACAGCGACAATCGCTTCCCGAATCCGTTCTTCGGAAATCATTGGATTACCGAGCGTAATGTTCGATCGAATCGTTCCGGTGAATAAAAACGGATCCTGCAGGACGATGCCCATGTGGTCACGAACTGCCTGTTTCGGAAGCGATGTGACGTCTGTTCCATCAATCAATAATTGACCGGATGACGGATCATAAAAACGCATCAGCAGATTCATGATTGAACTTTTCCCGCTGCCCGTATGTCCGACGAGGGCGATTGTCGCCCCGGGACGGGCATCAATTTCGATTTCTTGCAGGACAGGGTGACCCGGGTCATAACTGAAGCCGACCTTCTTGAATTCCACGCGACCGGCGAAACGCGGTAACCGTCCTTTTCCGACATCTTCTCCTTTTTCGTCTAGCAGTTGGAACATCCGGTCTGCCGAAACGAGTGCTTGTTGCAGCGGCGACAGTTGATTCATGATTTGCGTCACCGGTTCAAAGAGACGGGAGACATAATCGATGTAGGCATATAAGATACCGAGCGACAAAAACGTCCCGTCGGTCAGACTTTTTCCGGCAACGACCCAAATTAACAAAGCAAGTGTCAGGTTTTTTAAGAAATACGATAAGTTATGCGACATTAAAGCATCGAGCCGTAATAACTTGGAACGGGTTTGATAGTTCTCTTCATTTTTCTGCTCAAATTCCGCCAATACTTCTTTTTCCCGCGCATACGCTTGAATGATCGGCATCGTTTGGATATTCTCGTTCAATTGACCATTCATATCAGCGACAAGCGACCGGACTTTGAAGTTATTTTCCGTCGCGAGCTTCTGGAACAACTGAATCCAAAAGTAGACGATCGGGATAATCAGCAACGAAACTAATCCCAAACGGACATCGAGGAAAAACATTGCTACTAAAATTCCTGCCATCGTAATCAGTCCTGAAAAGACCCGTGCCAACACACCCAAATACAAATCACGGATCGTTTCTGTATCGTTCGTCACACGACTGACAATCTTCCCGATCGGTGTCTGATCAAAATAGCGGACCGGCAACCGTTGTAAATGTGTAAAGACATCGAGCCGCATCCGTTTGACGATTTTATGTGCCGATCGCTGAAGCAGGATTTGTTGGACCCAGTTTAGACCGGCTGCGATTAACAGCAAGATGATATACATCAACGACAGCCAGCCGACTGCTTTTAAGTCAGAAGCATAAAAATCATACACTTGTCCTTGCGTCAGCTTTGCGACGCCCGGATAACGAAACGTCTCATCGCCACGCGTGACGGTCAACGTTCCATCGGTCACACTGCGTTCGCCACCGCTCACGACTTGTTTCGGTACAAAATAATAACCCTCTTTTGACTGGACAATCGAAATGGATTGAATGATAGCAGAAGACGGAACGTCCTGCTTCTTCGCAAACTGACGCCCGTCATACTCGACCCGTCCTCCATCTTTCACTTCAACCCAGTCCTTTTCAATCGCGACAATATGCTCATCGATGATGACTTTCGCAATATAAGGTCCGGTCAACTCCGCTCCGACTGCCAAAATCAATAGAAACAATCCTAGGAAAATCGCTTGTTTTTCATACATCGCATAACGGACAAGTGATCGAATCGTCGTTTTCCGACGAACAGGATCTAATACATATAATTCTTCTTCCTTCACGTTCGACACCTCCTACCTTACGTTTCTTCACTTTGCCGTTCGAACTGTTCGGCATACCATCCTTTATAGTCCATCAACTGTTCGTGCGTGCCCCGTTCCGTTACTTGACCGTCCTGCAGGACAAGGATTTCGTCCGCATGGGCAACAGCAGACAGACGGTGCGCGACAATCAATGTCGTAGCTTGCTCGCGATTGGTTCGAATCGCTTCAATGATGTGCGACTCGGTTTTCGCATCGACCGCGGATAACGAATCGTCGAGCAATAATAATTTTGGTTTTTTCAACATTGCCCGGGCGATCGAGAGCCGTTGTTTTTGTCCACCGGATAACGTGACACCACGTTCGCCGACCAACGTCTCAAGACCTTGATCGAGCATCGTGATATCTGTCGTGAACGAAGCGAGACGAATCGCTTCTTGCAGTTCGTCTTCCGTTGCCGTTCCGGCTCCGAAAAGGATGTTGTCCCGCACTGTTTTCGAGAATAAGAGATGTTCTTGTGAGACATAACCGGTCCAGCCACGGACCGTCTCCAGGGCGACATCTTCATACGGAATCCCGTTGACTTGCAGCATCTCGCGCCCAAGCGGATATTCGCGTAAAAACTGTCGTAACAACGTCGTTTTGCCGGCGCCGGTCGGACCGACGATCCCGATTGTCTTGCCTTGTTCGATTGTCACGTTAATATCGCGTAAGGCGGGCTGTTTCGTTCCCGGATACGTAAACGTCAAATCAGATAGGACAATCGTTTCTGGAATAGCAACATCTGCGACCGGTGTCGACGTAATCAACGGTTTGACCCGCATCGTCGCTTGTAGACGATCAAGACTCGCTGTTCCGCGCTGGATGACGTTGATCAATTCCCCGAAGGCATACATCGGCCAAATCAACATCCCGAGATAAATGTTGAAGGCGACGAGTTGTCCAAGCGTGATGTCGTTCGTGAAGACGAGATAGGTCCCAAACGATAAGCCGATCAAATAACTGATTCCGACGAGTAATTTGATAATCGGCTCGAATAAGACATCAATTTTGGCGACATGCATGTTTTTATCAAACACATCGCTCGTCACAGCATCAAATTTTTTGACATCGATGTCTTCCTGAACGAATGAGCGAATGACCCGCAGTCCGGAAATCGATTCCACGACTTGGTCATTCATCGTGCCAAACGCATCCTGTGCCGTCATGAACCGTCCATGAATCTGACTGCCGAGTTTATTCATTGCGTAAGCAAGAATCGGCATCGGCAACAATGCCGCAAGTGTCAGTTTCCAATCGATTGCTACTCCCATGACAACGAGTGTAATGGCCGTCATGTTTAACGAGTCGACGAGTGTCAAGACACCAAAACCGGCTGTCCGTTCCACTGCCTTCAAGTCATTGGTCGCAAGCGCCATCAAATCCCCGGTCCGATTGCGTTGGTAAAAAGTTGGCGTCAACTTTAATAAATGCGTAAAGAATTGGCTGCGCAACGTCCGTTCGAGTAAAAAGGCCGTTCCGAATAATTTCGCAAGCCACAAGTACGTCAGAATAAAGGACGTAATGGAAATAACGGTCAGACCTACCACATACTGAATCAAAGTCGTCCGGTCCATGGATCCGGAACGCAGTCCGTCAATCACTTTTCCGATCAACCATGGTGGTGTCAAGTCGATGAAGCCGGTCACAATCAGCAGTAACACGGCAATCAAATACGATTTTTTATGTTCCTTCAGAAACCAACTGAGTTGGCGAAATAATCGCACGATGGTTCCCCCCTTTGTCGTTCATAATGGTGTTACACGTTTCCAAGCACGCAAAAAAGGCAGACGGATTTCCGGAGCAGTCCGAGAATCAATCTGCCTTTCTAAAGACGATTTGAATCGACGATATGGTCTGCGTGCTCGGGGAACGGATTCCCTGTCAATCGCACACTGAATGTAGTGTTTATACGAGTTCGAGAGTCTCCGCCATATTCAGCTGTTTAATAAGTGCGTTTACAATTGGCTGTTTCATGTGACGGTTCCTCCTTTTCTTAATCTGTGCGTAGGATAGCATAATTATCGAACAATTGTCAATTTTGTGTCTAATCTTTTAAAATGAAGCGAAAACTTATATCCCGTCCGCTTCCTCCTGCTTGACCTGTTCGATCACTTCCGAAACGAGTGCATACGGAAATCCTTTTCGAACCAATGCTTGTTGTGTTTTTTGAACCCGGGCGAACGGTTCGAGATTCCGATACTTCGGATAATATTTTCGTGCCTGGTACAAAGCGGCAGATTCTTCTGTGTCCGCTTCGACCTCTTCGAACACTTGTTGAATCCCGAGCTTCGAGACCTCCGGTGAAAATCCGCGTTGCATCAGTGTTTGTTGCAGTTTCTGCTTTAGTTCCCGAACCGATCGGCGGGCCAGTTCTTTTTGTTTTTGCCGGAGAAACTTCAACACTTTTTCAAGCTCTTCTTCTTCTGTGAATTCTTCAAGGGCTTCGTCGATGTACTTTTTCGAAATCTTCAGCGCTTCTAAGTCCCGGCGGATTTTACCAGGTCCTTGCGGTGTCGTCGCCTTTTTTGTTGCTGTGTAGGCCAATGCGAACTGTTGATCATTCAAATACTTTTGGTCGGTCAATCGTTTGATGGCATGCTTGACGGCATGTTCCGGCGTCTCTTTTTCGATCAAATACGATTCCACTTCGCTCGTCGCACGCATCCGGTATGACAGATGATTGAGTGATAAGCGGTACGCTTTTTGTTGTTCTTCCGCCGTCAGCACTTCCTTGACGAAATCATCATCCAGCTCTTTATCCCGTTGCAGATTGTATTTGATTAGGATATCGGCATCGACGGCAAACGCATATTCTTCCTTACCTTCACGCTCAATGTAGATATTAAAGCGTTCCGTATTTTTTTTTTGGGTTGAAATCCGTGTGATTTTCAAGTCGGTTCCTCCTTTTTCATCTTCTCTTGCAACGATAACATGTTGAATGAGGTTTGAGTGAAATGGACAAACGGGAACATATGTACAAGTATTAATATAGAGAGGATGACTTATGTATGAAAATCGCGATTACAGGCGGAACCGGAATGATTGGACAGGCACTAACGAAACGATTACTTAATGAAGGCCATCAGATTGTCATTTTAACCCGTTCACCGAAGGCAACAGAAGGTGCTGTCTCCTACGTCGAATGGTTGACGGATACAGCGACACCCGAACAGGAATTGAATGATGTGAATGCCTTCATCCATTTAGCAGGTGCTTCCATCAATGAAGGGCGTTGGACGGAAGAACGGAAACGAGTGATTCTTGAAAGCCGGATTGATTCGACGAAAGAACTCGTCCGGATTATTCAGGCCCTCGATTCAAAACCGGATGTCGTCTTATCGGCTTCTGCCGTCGGAATTTACGGTCAGGACCGCCATCAAACGTTTACGGAAGAAACGACTATCCCCCCGACTGCTGACTTTCTCAGTCATGTCTGCGTCGCATGGGAAAATCTCGCTCAACCGATTGCCGACAGCGGTGTGCGTCTGGTCCACCCACGGATTGGCGTCGTCCTCAGTACAGAAGGCGGTGCTTATCCATTGATGCGCCTGCCGTATACATTATTCGGCGGCGGCACGATGGGCGACGGGAAACAATGGGTTTCCTGGGTCCATATCGACGATCTTGTCGAACTGTTCCTGTTCGCACTGACGACACCGTCTGTCAACGGTCCGCTCAACATTACAGCCCCTCATCCGGAAACGATGCGCCGGTTTGGTCAAACGATCGGAAAAGTGTTGCGCCGTCCGCACTGGTTGCCGGCTCCACGCTTCGCACTCGAGCTCGCTCTCGGAGAAAAAAGTGTCATCGTTCTCGAAGGTGCCCGTGTCATTCCAAAAAAAGCTCTCGAAAACGGCTACAAATTTCGGTATGCTGAACTAAAAGATGCACTGCAGAATCTCGAGCACACAAACTAATACAGGGGTTGAACAATGTTGGATGTTTTAATACGTAATGCACATATCTTTCCCATCACATCAGATAATTTTTATGGTGATATCCGAATCAAAGATGGAAAGATTCATGAAATCAATGAATTGCTGGATGCAGAAGACAACGAACGTGTCATCGAAGCGGAAGGTCGTTTCTTGCTTCCCGGTTTCATCGATGCCCACACCCATCTCGGTTTGTATGATGAAGGAACTGGTACAGTCGGAAACGATGCCAACGAAACCATTTTCGCGATGACGCCCCACTTGCGGGCAATTGACGGTGTGTATCCGCTCGATGAAGGATTCAAAGAAGCGATCGAACATGGTGTCACGACGGTGCAAGTCATGCCGGGCAGCATGAATATCATCGGTGGTGTCACGAGTGTCATCAAGACACACGGCCGGTTCATCGATGATATGATTTTACGGAAATATGCCGGATTAAAAATTGCGCTTGGAGAAAATCCAAAGCGTGTCCATAGTGCCGGTCGTGCCGGTGAATTGACACGAATGGGAATCATGGGCATGTTGCGGGAAGCCTTCCTTGAAGTGAAGATGCAACGGACAGCAGATACATTTGCGCACCGGATGATTGAACGGGTGCTCAAAAAAGAAATGCCGCTCCGTGTCCACGCCCACCGGGCCGACGATATTTTATCAGCGATTCGTTTTGCCGAAGAGTTTGATCTCGATGTCCGAATCGAACATTGTACAGAAGGTCATCTCGTTGCCAAAGAACTGCAACAATTACCGATCGAACATGTCACAGTTGGTCCGACATTTACACGAAAGTCAAAAATCGAACTTAAAAACAAAACGTGGGAAACATACCGTGTTCTGCATGAACATGATCTTGAAGTATCAATCACAACGGATCATCCATATACACCGGTTCAATATTTAAATTTATGTGCCGGTCTTGCCGCTCGTGAAGGACTGCCTGTCGATATCGCGCTTCGTGCCATCACGATTAATCCCGCCCGTTCGATTGGCGTTGCGGATCGTGTCGGTTCCATCGAAGTCGGAAAAGATGCCGATCTTGTCCTTTGGAGCCACTTCCCGCTTGACTACCTCGCAAAGCCTTTGATGACGATGATTGACGGAAAAGTAGTTTTTGAACATACCCATCTGACATCGATGTCTTAAAAAAAGCCTATGATTTTAACGGAAATCCGTTGAAAATCATAGGCTTTTTTCTTTATGAAAATGAGGCTTTTTCGTTTGCAGGAAATGTCTTATTTTCGTATGTTTTTTCACAAAAATTATTTTCTTGCTTTTTTAAAAAAAGAAGGTAATATTATCTTATCCGACAACTGAAGAAGGCATACCATGCGCGGTTCAAACGAGTCAGACAGGTAGCTTTCGACAATCATTCTAGCGGTCTTAAGAAGGAGGAATGGAAGTATGCTCAAGCAACGGGAGCTGAGCGACTGCGCTGATTTGTTCGAACTGATGCAGCATCAAGACGTATATCCGTACGTCCGCCAAAAAACACGGTACTTTGATGAATTTCTGTTTACTACAAAGCAGGCAATCGAAGAGGAAGAGCGCGGTGAGCTTGTCTCGCGCACAATCCTAGACGAATTTGACCAACCAATCGGTACAATCAGTTTACTCGATATCGAAGGACAGTATGGGTTTCTCGGTACATGGTTAGGTAAACCGTATCATGGGAAAGGTTACAACAATCTTGCAAAGGAAGCATTCTTTGCAGAACTATTTTTTGACCTCGAGTTTGAAAGTGTCTTCATGAAAATTCGTAAGACTAACATCCGTTCACAAAAAGCAGCGGAAAAACTGCCTTATGCTTTTTGTGCCGATGAATTACGACCAGCGTTACTCGAACAGCTGAACACCGGGGAAACTCAATTCACGTTGTACGAAGTCTCAAAATCAAGTTTTCAAATGTATATCCATGGCCGCGAATTCGAAACGGTCTACGAACAACAACTCGAAGCATAAGAGGCGCCTGCCTCTTGTGCTTTTTTGTTCGTACTTTTGATGCGGATCGAAAGCTTCAAATGGTATGATAATAAGGAAAATTCACCTGTCGGAAGAAGCCATCACCTCTTCCTATATGAAATGGAGTGATTACTGATGCCAGAACAATCCTTTAAAATACTTGTCGTAGATGACGAAGCACAAATGCGTGATCTGCTTGTCTCCAATCTTCAAAAAGAAAATTACCAGACGATGACAGCCTCGAACGGTCAAGAAGCGCTTGATCAAATGCAGCGTGATACATTCCATCTCGTCCTGCTTGATGTCATGATGCCGGAAATGGACGGTTTAACGGCTTGCATGCGGATTCGTGAATTCTCGAACGTCCCGATCATCATGTTGACGGCTCGTTCCGACGAACTCGACCGAATCCACGGTCTGAAAATCGGTGCCGATGACTATATCACAAAGCCGTTCAGTCCACGTGAACTGTTGGCCCGCATCGAAGCGACGCTACGCCGTTCCCATCGTTTTACAGTAGATCAGTCGGCGACACTGACAATCGGTAAACTGGAACTTGATACGGAAAGTCGCAGTGTCCATGTCAGCGGAAAACCAATCAGTCTGACACGCAAGGAATTCGACTTACTTCATTTGTTCGTTCAAAACAACGACAAAGTCTTTTCTCGCGAACAATTGCTTGATCAGATTTGGGGAGCGGACTACATCGGAAACCTACGGACAGTCGATACCCACATCAAAACACTTCGCCTGAAGCTCGGTGAAGCCGGCGGCTCAATCCAGACGGTCTGGGGCATCGGATATAAATTCGAGGAAGTATGATTAAGCGGTATACCATCCGCCGCCGGATTTGGATTACGATTTGGTTCACAAGCGTTTTTTCGGCCGTCTTATTCGTCTTATTGACATTTTATCTGTACGACCGGTTTTACCTGCAAACGCAGGAAGACTTGTTGCTCAACCGGGGTGAAAAACTGATTAACATTTATGAATCCGAGGGACTTTCCGGTGCCTTTTACGATGGAATGACGTATACGAATGAACTGACCGAATCCAAGGTTTTTTTCATCGACTTCCTGAAAAAAAATCCAGCTGGTCTCCGGTTCTTGACGAATGCGGATATCGAACAATTACGCAATGGTGAAACCGTCGTTTCAAGCCGGACCCACCCGATTGAAGGGACAGATATCTTAATGACCGGTTTCCCGATTATTGAGAACAATCGGCTTGTCGGCACACTGATTCTGTATTTGGAACTCGGTCAAATCAGTGAACCATTCCGCCCGCTTCGACTAATGATTTTCTTTATGATTGGTCTGATCGTGTTGAACCTTGTCATTTTTGGCCGTCAAATCATCGATACAATCATTCGTCCGCTGATCGATATGAAACGGGCTTCCACCGTCTATGCTCAAGGGGATTTTGCTTACCGGATTCCGATTCAATCCGATGATGAAATCGGTGAACTGGCAGAAACCTTAAACAAGATGGCGGAATCCCTCGGTGAAGTGGATGAACAGCGCAAGGAATTTTTGGCGAATGTCAGTCATGAATTACGTACACCCTTGTCCTATATCAGGGGTTATACGGAAATGATGCAAGACAAGGCACTCGATGAAAAAACACGGGATCAATATTATCAAATCATCGAGCGGGAGACAGAACGATTGCAACGCCTCGTAAATGACTTGCTTGATCTCGCCCAACTGGAGCGGGATTCGTATCCGATGACGAAGCAACCGCTTGTTTTCAGCCAAGTGCTGGAAGATGTTGTTTACCGGATGGAACCCATCGCAAAAGCCAAAGGAGTATCCATCGTCACCGACTTTGATCCAAGTCAAATCGTTCTTGGTGACAATGATCGCCTGGAGCAGGTCATCGGAAACCTGTTGGATAATGCGTTACGCTACACTCCCGCCTCGAAACATATTTATTTATCGACGAAAACAGACGGTGAACTGACGATTTGTTCAATCCGGGACGAAGGAGAAGGCATTCCGCCGGAACACTTGGAACGTTTGACGAAACGCTTTTACCGTGTTGATAAATCACGGACACGAAAAGATGGTGGAACAGGTCTTGGACTTGCCATCACGAAACACATCATCGACCGACACGACGGAACAATTTCCTTCGAATCTGTTCTCGGTCAAGGAACAACCGTCTTGATTACGTTACCGTTGTTACCGGACGATGAGGACGGATTCTCTTGATGTCATTTCTTTTGACCGTTATTTCGATCCGTTAACAGCATTGATTGGTTTAAGCTTGAAAGGACGTTTTATTATCGAAGCAACACTCCTTGATTGGTTACAGCAAGCGGATACGTTTGCTGTACCAATCAGTCTTTTAGTCAGTCTAGTCATCAGTTTGTTCGGTGTTGTGCCAAGCGCCTTCGTCACGGCAGCCAATTTACTTTATTTCGGATTTTGGGACGGGCTGTTTTTATCCTTTCTTGGCGAAGTCTTAGGTGCTGGAGTTTCCTTTTATATCTACCGTTATGGTTTCCGGCGTATCGAACCGCTGATTCAGTCCCCGTTCGTCTTGAAGTGGCTCGGTAGGTTAACGAAGCAAACTGGTTGGGATGCTTTTTGGACGATTCTTTTTTTACGGCTGTTGCCGTTCGCCCCTTCCGGTCTCGTCACGTTCTTAAGTGCGACCAGTGGTGTCTCGACACTCGTCTTTTTAACGGCCAGTACGATTGGGAAAGTTCCCGCACTGGTCATTGAAGCTTTTGCCGTCAATGAATTGATTGAACGGGATTCGATAATCCCGTGGTTGATTGCTGGACTGTTTTTGGTGTTTTATTTGATTTACCTTTATAAAAAACGGTTGCATCCATCGAGGGATATCGATTGATGCAACCGTTTTCTTCGTATAGTGTAGAGAAGTAAACAAAGGAGGAAAACAGTATGGAATTACGTTCATTTGGCAACACTGACATCCAAGTCTCCCCTCTCGGATTTGGTGCCGGTCACATCGGTTCCGATGATTTATCCGATCAGGAAGCAAGCTATGTCCTCCATCAAGCGTTAGATGCAGGCATCCGTTTATTTGATACTGCCCGCGGCTACGGCTTATCTGAACAACGGCTCGGCAACTTTTTAAAACAGCACCGCCATGATGTCGTATTGTCGACGAAGGTCGGGTATGATGTACCACGCACGCAAGACTGGACGTTCCAAGCTGTTGCCGGCGGAATTGATCAGGCCCTTTTGACGATGCAAACAGACTTTATCGATATCGTCCATTTACATTCCTGCAGTAAAGAGATACTGGCTCAAGATGATGTCATCGAGGCACTCGAGCGTGCGAAGCAGGCTGGAAAAGTCCGGCTGATTGCTTATTCAGGTGACCGGGAAGACCTTGACTACGCCATCACAACGGGACGGTTCGACAGTTTTCAAACGTCCGTTAATTTGTATGATCAACGGGCATTGAGCGATGCCATCCGGCTGATTCATCAGCAACAAAAAGGCATCATCGCCAAACGTCCGATTGCGAATGCCCCTTGGCGGTTCGCGTCACGGCCAACCGGTCAATACGTCGAACCTTACTGGGAACGGGCACAACAGCTCGAATTCCCGCTTGAAGAAGCCTCTTGGCTTGAAACCGCACTCCGGTTTACAGTCTTTGAGCCCGGCGTCACGAGTGCCATCATCGGGACAGCCAATCCGGATCATTTGGTACAAAATATCCGCTTGCTGGAACAAGGACCTTTACCAACAGAACGTGTCGCTGATCTCAAACGACGTTTTCAGGAACAGGATCAAAACTGGTTGCAACAAACTTAAAAAAAGAAATTCGGACGAAACAAAAGAGGAAAACGGCTATAGCCACTTTCCTCTTTTTCATATAGAAATCGTTTCTTATATCCGTTCGATCTGTTTAAAACTTTTTCTTTTTCTTTTTCTCTAGTACAACGATGGCTTCGACATGTGCCGTTTGCGGGAACATGTCGTACGGTTGGATGTAACTGACTTTGTAGCCGGCTTTCATCAAATGATCGCAGTCACGTGCCAACGTTTGTGGGTTACAGGAAACATAAATGATTTTTTTTGCTTTTGACGAAATCATTGCGTTCAATAATTGCGTATCACAACCTGAACGAGGCGGATCGACGATGAAGACGTCTGGAATCCATCCCTCTTTCACCCAGCGCGGAATCCAAGTTTCTGCTTTTCCGACTACGTATTGCGCGTGGTTAAATCCGTATTGCTTCATGTGTGCCGTTGCATCTTCGACTGCTTCCTCGACGATTTCCATTCCTCGGACTTCTTTTGCACCGCTTGCGATCCAAAGACCAATTGAGCCGACGCCTGCATAAGCATCAACGACACGTTCTTCACCCGTCAAGGCTGCCGCTTTGACGATCTCGCTGTACATCCGCTCCGCTTGTTCCGGATTCAACTGGAAGAAGGCACGTGGTGACAGTTGATACGTAAACTCACCCATCTGTTCCTCGATGCGTTCCACCCCACGTAAAACTTCCGTCTGTTCCCCAAAGACACGCGACGTCATTTTATCATTAATGTTCAAGGCGACTGAAATCACACCTGGAATATCATAAATATCTCGGGATAAGCCTTCAAGATCCTTAAAACCGTCTTTGAACGCGACTAACACGACTTGAATTTCACCTGTTTTGATGCCGGTCCGAACGACGATGTTTCGAATGACGCCATCTTGTTTAGCTGAATTATAGACCGGAACGTTGTAGTCATTTAAAATTTTCGTAACGGCTTTGTTGACACGTAACGTCTCTTTGTTTTGAACGATACACTCGTCGATCGCAACGAGACGATTCGAGTTTGCTGAATATAATCCACTGACGATTTGCGTGCCTTCTTTTCCGACGGCAAACTGTGACTTATTCCGGTACTCCCATTCTGCTGTACCGATTGTCGGACGGATGTCCGATTTCTCGACGTTCAACTTCGTCGATTTCGTAAAGGCGTTTCGGACCATATCTTCTTTATAACGAAGCTGTCCTTCGTAACTCATATGTTGGAGCTGGCATCCGCCGCACTGACTGTAAATCGGACATAATGGTGTCACACGGTCCGGTGAACGGACATCGCGCTTCAAGATTTTTGCATTCGCAAAATTGTTATGGATTTCCGTAATCTCGATCTGAGCGGTTTCTCCGACAAGCAGACCTGGAATGAATACGATTTGTCGTTCGAGTGTCGCGATTCCTTCTCCGTTGATCCCCATGCGTAAGCAGGTTACAGAACGAACCTCGCCTACCTGTAGTTTAATTTTAGTTGTCATCTGATCCATCCTTTCCATGATCCAAATCAAAAAGCGGTCATTTCGAACCGCTCTCTGATTCCTCATGTTCCTTCATATCTTTTGCGTAACGAAGCACCTTGGCTTTCAACTGATCCAAGGAGACGGCTAAACGTTCCAAATCCTCAATATCTGATGTTTCATCCAATGAATCAATCGTATGGCATAAAAGCTGCATTCTTGATTTTAGCACATTCATCTGTCCAAGTTTATCAGTTCTTGCTTTTCCCATTATTCTGACTTCCTTTCTTCTTCTTTATTCTATCGTCCATTTAGCATACGATACGTAGTGGAACTTTAAAAAGGAGGAACATGCACCATGTCACTAAAATCATCTATCACCATCCAAAATGATCCGTGGGAAGCCTATCGAGATATCGAACAGTACGGGAAAGCCCGACTGACGAATGTCGAAGTTACTACGACGACGCTTTGCAACATGCGTTGTGAACACTGCGCCGTCGGCTATATGTTGTCGAGCAGCGAAACACCTACCATCCCCGTCGAACTGCTCATCAAACGATTGGACGAAATCGAACACCTGCGTGCCTTCTCCATTACTGGCGGAGAACCGATGCTGTCGATGAAGTCGGTCCGGGAATATGTCGTGCCTTTACTTAAGTATGCCCACGAACGGGGAGCTAAAACCCAAATCAACTCAAATTTAACACTTCCCCTTTCCCGGTATGAGCTGATCATCCCTTATCTTGATGTCTTACATATTTCTCACAACTGGGGAACAGCGGACGACTTCATTGATGGTGGCTTCGCAATGATGGAACGTAAACCGTCACGTGAAGCACGGACGAAACTGTTTGAACAGATGAAGGAAAACGCCCGGATTTTGAACGCACGCGGCGTCCTCGTTTCAGCAGAAACGATGATTAACAAACGAACACTGCCACATCTAGAGGCCATCCATCAGGAAATCGTTGAGATGGGCTGTGTCCGACATGAAGTTCATCCCATGTACCCAGCAGATTTCGCCTCGATGATTGAGGCGGCAAGCCTCGACGAGATTCGCGATGGGATCCATCGTCTGCTTGATGTCCGGGATCCAAATGTTTGGATGTTATTCGGTACCTTGCCGTTTTATGCCTGCTCGATGAAAGAGGCAGATTTAGCGCTCCATCGCCGTCTGCGCCAGGAACCAAATGTTTCCGTCCGCAATGACCCTGACGGCCGGTCACGCCTAAATGTCAACATCTTTGACGGTGAGATCATCGTGACGGATTTCGGGGATGAATTGGCCTCACTCGGGACGATTCATGACACTTCCTTTAATGATGCGTATACGATGTGGCAAAAAACAGAACTTAATCAAAGTTTGTCCTGTCACTGCCCCGCCGTTCAATGCCTCGGTCCAAATGCGCTCGTCAAAAATGCCTATTATCCGGAAGTAGATTTCCTAAAGCAATCCAGCCGTCTCTGACCAGGTTTGAGTCTCTTTCAAAACGGGAAAAGTCTGTCACAAAGTTGACACACTTTCCTTGTTCGAAGGGGGTTTCAAAAATGGAATGGCTCGTCGGGATTGTCGCGATTATCGGCATGTTCAGTATGGTACTTGGAATCATGATGATTGGCATTCGGGCGTCTCATAGTATCGAACACGATGAAGTGTTCGACCAAACGGATTGGGACGAACATCTTTTGCATATGCCACGTCCAACACGGTTCGAACCAACTCAACAAAAAGAACAATAAGCATAACATGCCCCGGATGTACAGACGTGCACCCGGGGCATGTTATGCTTATATAAAAAAGGAAAGGCAGTTGTTTGTTTTGTCGCGTCGCTTTGCTTTAATTCTTTCGATTGTATTCATTTCGGGTTTCACCCAAGGATTACTCATCCCACTGCTTTCGATCTTGCTCGAACGTCAAGGAACACCCGCTTACATAAATGGACTAAGTGCTGCCGTGCTTTATATCGGTGTCATCGTCGCAGCACCCTTGATGGAAAAACCGTTGCGGCGTCATGGCTATGTGCCTGTCATCTCGTTTGGTCTTGCCTTAGTAGCTGTTGCCGTCTTTGCTTTTCCGCTTATCCCAAGCGTTCTTGCTTGGATGGTACTGCGATTCGTCGTCGGCTTTGGGGACCAGACCCTCCATTACGGTTCTCAAGTTTGGGTCACCTCCATTACACCGAACCATAAACTTGGCCGGACGATGTCACTGTATGGCATGGCATTCGGTCTTGGTTTTGCCCTTGGTCCACTCGCGGCACCACTCGTTGACTGGATCAGCTGGTTGCCCTTCGTCTTGACTGGGACACTGACTGTCCTCGTCTTAATCGCCTTAAGACGGGTACCAAACGAAAAACCGTCTGATGTCATGCCGGAAGAGCTTCAATCTGCGGCTTCCCGTTACCGGCTTGTCTTGACGAGCGCCTGGTTTACATTGTTACCCGGCTTCACCTATGGCTTTTTAGAAGCAACATTGAATGCCAGCTTTCCAGTATTCGCGACACGAAACGGCTACGAACTATCTCAAACGAGCAGTTTGATCACGACATTCGTCGTCAGCTCTTTATTGATGCAGTTACCCCTCGGACGTCTCGCCGATCATTTTGGAAAACGGCGGACGCTGATCACTGTCCTCAGCATCGGAGCTTTTTCGTTTTTGACGGCCTGTTTTTTGTTCCAAAGCTATGGCGCATTGTTTACGATTTTTGCAATCAGCGGTATGGCTCTCGGTTCGACGTATTCCTTAGGCGTCGCTTATATGACCGAACAGTTGCCAAATCATCTGTTGCCGACCGGGAACCTGCTTGCTGGGATTTCGTTTAGTCTCGGTTCGATTCTCGGCCCGATCTCCGGTAGTTTGTTCGTTATATTGCCGCCAGGATTCTACTTTATTTTATTCGTACTGGTTCTCGCGACACTCGCTTATCTGCTTTTTCGGTCAAAACCTGTATCCCGGTCGCTGTAAACAAGCAAAGACGGTCGTCCCATTGGAACGACCGTCTTTTTATTTCACGATTCCTTCTTGCCGAAAACTGTGCCAGAGCTTATCGTCGATTGCATACGGTTGTTCTTTTGCCCGTTTCAATTCTTCCGTCTCCAGCAAGACGACGACCTCTTGACCGTTGATTGACCAGACGGAGTCGTATCCTCTTTCTGCCTCAATGATTTCCACCCCGACATCTCCATGTGTCTCCTTAAGTTGTTGACTGACACAGGTGACGACAAACCGAGCAAACTCATCCCGCGGACGACGGTTGGCAATGATCTTTCGAACGATCTCATTCCGTTCCACTTCTCTCATCTCCTTTCGTTTTTTAGTTGCACTAGCCTTTATAGCAAGGCCGAATCGGTGGTTTTATGACCGTACAGAAAAAGCCGAACTAGTCGGCTCGGCAACAAACGATTAAAAATAACAGATTGATTGAGACTATTTTTGCACGATTCAGAATCTTCGTCAACTCCGCTTTTGAAACCAAATCGGAAGATAAGTTGAAACGAGAATCCCTGCGACGACAAACAACAGACCGATAAAGGCTTGCGGTGGAATGGATTCCCCGAGAATGAGCGCGGATAACGTTACGCCGAAAAGCGGGACAAAAAACATGAACAATGACACGCGGCTGACCGGGTTATATTTCATCAAAAGATTCCATAACGTAAATCCGGTCGCTGACAAAAACGCTAAATACACGAGCATCCAGACCGTTGTACTCGTGAAAGTAAACGGGAACCAGTCTCCATTCAAGACTGCTCCGACGATGAATAAGCCAATTGATCCAATGACCATAGCCCAACCGGTCATCGGTGCAACCGGGTAACTTGCCGAATATTCCTTAGCGATTAAATTTCCGAATGCGCCGGAAATCATGGCGAGGATCAGTAAGACTTCACCGCTCCCAAACGATACACCGGCTGATCCTTGCGGCCAGTTTGCTAAAATCACGCCTGTAAATCCTAAAAACAAGGCGAGCCCTTTGAAACGATTCAACCGGTCATCTTCATAACGGAAATGTGCGAGCAACATTTGAAAGAAAGAAGTCGACCCAGCAATGATTGACCCTTGGACGCCCGTTGATAAGGAAAGTCCGATATAAAAGAACACGTATTGAAGAAACGTCAAAAAGAAGCCGAGACGGCTGTAAGCGAGTGTTCGCTTCTTCAACGTAATCGGTTGTTTAAAAATCAGGACGCTGACAATCAGCAATAAGACGCCGGCGATAAAAAAGCGGTAACTGGCAAACAACAGCTGTTCCCCGTACTCCGTTGAAGTGATGGCAAGTAAAGCATAACTTTTTTTGATGAAGGGAAACGCACTTCCCCAAAGGAAGGTCGTCACTAATGCGAGCACAACCATACCAAATCGATCGGTCAATATTTTTTTCATTTTTGCTAATTCCTTTCCTGTTCCTTTTGACATAGACATGGTATAGTAGGTTTACAGATAATAATTATTATAATCTAGCGACAATGAAACTCATTATCATTGATGAGAAAACGTTGGTAATTAACATTCTCATTGTTTTAACATAATGATTTCTTTTCTCATTTAGACTTGAAAGGAGCTTTTCCATATGACTACCTCTACTACTACTGATGTCCATCAGCGTTCCGCTCTCCGTCATGCTTGGGAGGAACATCACGAATTGATTTTAGCACTCTTTAGCGGAATATTGATTTTAATTGCCTACACGCTCGAAAAGATCAACATTCCCGCTACAGGCTATGTCACGCTTTATCTCTCCGCTTATTTAATCGGAGGCTATGCGAAAGCAAAAGAAGGATTAACGGAAACGTATCATGACAAAACCTTGAATGTAGAATTATTGATGATTTTAGCAGCTATCGGTGCAGCGGCTATCGGCTACTGGATGGAAGGTGCCATCTTGATTTTCATCTTTGCTTTATCCGGCGCCCTTGAAACTTACACGATGAATAAAAACGAACGGGCATTACAAAGTTTAATGTCCTTACAGCCAGAAGAAGCCACGCGATTAAATACCGATGGCAAGCTTGAAGTCGTTGGTCTTGAGCAATTGGTCGTCGGAGAACTCGTCTATGTCCGCCCCGGTGAACGTATTCCTGTCGACGGAACCATCATCCGCGGTCAAGCTGCTATTGAAGAAGCTTCGATTACAGGCGAATCGATTCCCGTCGAAAAACATGTCGGGGATACCGTATATAATTCAACCGTCAATATGAATGGTGTGTTGACGATCGAGATGACAAAAGCCGCGGACGAGTCTCTGTTCCAAAAAATCATTCACATGGTTCAGAACGCTCAAAGCGAACAATCACCATCCGCACAATTCATCGAGCGGTTCGAAAGCCGTTACGTTAAAATCGTCTTACTCGTCGTCGCCTTGATGATGGTTGTCCCCCATTACTTAGTTGGTTGGACATTTGAAACGAGTATCTACCGGGCCATGATTTTGCTTGTCGTCGCTTCACCTTGTGCTTTGGTCGCTTCGATCACACCAGCTGCTTTGGCAGCAATCGCCGCTTCTGCCCGAAACGGTGTCTTATTTAAAGGTGGAGCACATATCGAGACACTTGGACAAGTCGATACAATCGTCTTTGATAAAACCGGGACATTAACGACCGGGAAACCCATCGTCACGGAAAGCCATTATGCTGATGGAATTGATGCATTCGCCGTCAAACAAGCTGTCGCATCAATTGAAGCACAATCAAATCATCCGCTGGCACAAGCGATTGTCACGCACTTAAAAACGGATATCATCGAACCATCCACTTTCAAGGATGTGACGGGCTACGGAATCGAGGCCACTGTTTCCGGTCAGACGTACCGGATTGGAAAATATGCGTTCCATGAAGGATTGACCGACCCTTTCCTATCGATGGAGCAAACTTTAAAAGAACAAGGAAATACGATGGTTTATGTCAGTAACGGTCAATCAATCATCGCTCTGTACGCATTACGGGATACGATTCGCCCTGAAGCTAAGACAGCTATCGCATCGTTAAATGCTCTTGGTATCACGACGATCATGTTGACAGGAGACAACCCTGTGACTGCCGCTGCGATTTCCAAGGAAGCCGGTCTGACGGACTACGTAGCCGAATGTCTCCCTGAAGACAAAGTACGTCATATCAAGCAGTACCAAACCGAAGGAAAAACAGTCGCCATGGTCGGAGACGGAATTAATGATGCTCCCGCCCTTGCGTTGGCTCATGTCGGTATCGCAATGGGCGAAGGAACAGATGCTGCCCTTGAAACAGCCGATGTCGTCTTGATGAAAAATGATTTAGGACGCCTGGCCTACGCCGTCAATAAAGCGCGTAAAATGAATCGTGTCGTCAAACAAAACATCACGCTCGCAATCGGTGTTATCCTGTTGTTAATCATTTCGAACTTCTCACAGTTCCTAATCATGCCTTTTGCAGTAGTCGGTCATGAAGGTTCTACAATCCTTGTCATTTTGAACGGATTACGCCTTCTACAAAAAGATACCTCAGCCTACAAGACTCCCGCTCCGTTTTCAAAACAAGCTGCAGCTTGATCCAATCAAAAAGCATCTACCGTCGGACTACCGACAGTAGATGCTTTTTAGTGTGGCTCATTCAAATGAGACGGAACTTGAAATCAACCAAACGTATTGGTTGGAATCGAGTCTAAATCCGCTTGCTCTTTCAATCGTTTTTCTTCCATTTTTTTCGGATCCGCTTTTTTCATGAAGCGTTCCCACGACGCATTCAGTTCAGACCCAAGTAAAATGATTAATCCTGTAAAATACAACCATAATAACACGATGACGACACTTCCAAGCGAACCGTATGTTTGATTATAGTTTGAGAAATTCGAGACGTAAAATCCAAATCCAACCGATAATAATTGCCATACGATGACACCAAAGACGGCTCCCGGGATAGCTTCTTTAAACGAAATCGGTCGTTTCGGTGCAACACGGTAGAAAATCGATAAAATCAGAATCAGCAAGACAGTTGAAATGACATATCGCAAGACCGTCAACAGAATTTTTTGCCCCATATCAATCGGTAGGACAAAGTTGGCTAAGTAACTGATAATCGGTCCACCTAAAACGTTCAGGACAATCAACAAGAGCATCCCAATTCCGAGCACAACGGTTAGAATCAAAGCGATTCCACGCGCTGCAACGAATCCGCGCGGTGAAAAATCACCATAGGCATGATTGGCTGTCGTAATCAGACGATCGACACCTTTTGAAGCCGACCAGATAGCTAAAATCGCCCCGATCGATAAGAGACCTCCTTGCGGTTCCTTGATGGCTTGGAAAATGACATCCGTAAACGTATTGACCGATCCACCCGGTGCCAAATCACGAATTTGAGATTCAAGTGTCTGTTGATCGATGTCAAAGAATGATAATACTGAAATAACAAAAATGATACCTGGGAAAATCGATAAGAACCAATAGTAAGCTAACGTTCCTGCGTAATCCGTAATGTTGTGATCAGACATCCGTTGCTTTAGATTAAGGGCTAATCCTTTTGGGTCACGTGTATGTGCCATCGTCATCTCTCCTTCACAAAAAAGAGGCAGTCTAGGACCACCTCACTGTCTTACTATACTTTTTCCCTGTTTAATCCAACTAAAACCTCAATTATCTTTTAGCTCGATATTATAGAAACGTTCCGTCATCTTCGTCAATTCCTGGACAAGCGCTGTCGGGCGAACCGGTAAATCCATCAATTCTTCGCGTTTGACCCACAACGGTGTATATCCCGATGACTGATCTTCGAACTCTTCTCCGGTTCCTGTTCCAAATATACCACCCGTCATTTTTGCCCAGTAATAAGGATTTTCCAATCCGTTAAAGTGAACGTTTGCGGCAACTCCTTCGAGTTCCACATCCACCCCAAGCTCTTCGTGGGCTTCCCGAATTGCGGTTTCTTCTAATGTCGCCCCGACTTCCCGTCCACCACCAGGAAACACATAATACGTCTCGCCCGGCTTATCCCGACGAATCAAGGCAACTTCGTCTGATTCATTGATTAAAATAATGGCACTTCTTTGAATCGGCATTGATCTTCATTCCTCCTCACAGTCTGAGGACTCAACGAATGGTCTCAAGCATTTCTGGAATCAGTCCATTTTCCGTGGATGCAATGACTTGTGCGGCAACCTTCATCCCAAGTTGAAGTGCCTCTTCTGCCTGCTTGGATTCCGTCAGTTCGGAAAGTACAGCAGAAAAGAAGGAATCGCCGGCACCTGTTGAGTCAACTACTTTCACTTTCTTCGTCCCGACGTGACCTGAAGTCGCTGTCCGGCGGTCCACATAGACAGCACCTAACTCACTCATCGTGACAACCGTAAAGGGTGCTCCTTTTTTCGCCAGTTCGTTGGCGACATGAATGGCGTCTTCTACCGTCACGATGGACAGGTCCGATAAAATCTCAGCTTCTTCACGGCTACAGATGAATCCAGTAAACCCTTGCAACAAATGGCGATTGCGCTCAATCACACTCAAATGTCCACAGACACCGTAAAGCGGCAACTCCATTTTGCGGCAGATATGAATCAACCGTTCGAGGACTGTCACCGACAAATCCAAATCGATTGCGACTGCGTCCACCCCGTCAAGCGCATAGACGGATTGACGAAGAATCGCTTCTTCGAGGAGTTTAGCATCCGGTTGTTTAGAAATCGACGTCTGTAGATCCCCTTCATTGTCCATGACTGCAAGCCACATGCCCATTCCATGGTCTTCGAGCATCTCTACATGATCGACGTTGGCTCCGTAGGATTTTAACTCTTCGAGTACCCCGACACCAATCTGATCGTTCGTAACCGTCGAGATAAAACGAACATCATTTCCGAGAACAGCGAGATTTTGTGCTACGTTCCGTCCTGTACCACCATTCGAGAAGGTGATATCCCCGACGTTTTTCGCATCCTTATGCAAGGGCGCAAACGAAGTTCCTTTTATGTCGACGAATACTTTTCCGATTACCGCAATTTTATTCATTCCTGTTCCACCTCTAAAAAAATTTCATGAACCTGAAGGATGTTATACGCGTTCTAGGCACATTGCTTCTATTATAGTAAAATTTCAAAACTGTTACAACCAATCAGACCCTTCATTGTTCCAACAAAAAAATCCCGACGAAGACAGTTTTATCTGTCCATCATTCGGGATTCCGTTCAAAAAAATCATTGTCATTTTCCATCACAGATTGGCGATTGTCAAACTGATTGCAAGCAATAATCCAAAGATCGTATTGACCTTCCCTGTCTGTGCCATACCCGGCATCAATTCCTGCGGCGGCAAATCATGCCAGAACAGTTTCACGGCTTTAATCATCAGTGGAATGCTTAAAAGAGCAAGCAGTGCCCACCATGTGACGTTAAAGGCTAGTACGGCAATCAACAGCGAAAGGACGGCAGCAGCAAAAAAGGCAATCAGCACATAGACTGCTTTTTGATGACCGACCAAACAGGCGATTGTCTTTCGTCCATTGACTTTGTCATTGTCGAGATCACGAATATTATTTGCGAGTAGAATCGATCCAATTAAAATCGCCACCGGAATCGAAATCGCGACCGCTTCTGTCGGCACATAACCGATCTGCAGATACGCGGAAATCGCAATGATGACATAGCCCATGAAAAAGCCGGCCACCACTTCACCGAACGGTGTGTACGCAATCGGCAACGGTCCACCTGTATAGATATAACCGACAAACATCGAAATGATTCCAATCAACAGCAACCACCAGGTTGTCTCTAGGCATAAATAAATACCGAGTAAAGCCGAAATTCCATACAGCGTCAAGGCAAATGCCAAAATCGTACCCGGCTTAAAACCGTCGCGGACAATCGATCCTCCGATGCCCACCGATTCTTCCGTATCGAGCCCCCGCTTGTAATCATAATATTCATTAAATAAGTTCGTCGCAATCTGAATCAGCATCGATGCGATCAACATGGCAAAAAACAGATCCATCCGTAACGATTCGATCCGTGGTGCCACGATAGCCGTTCCTACGACGACCGGCACAAAACTTGCCGTCAACGTATGCGGTCGTGTCATTCGCCAATATACAGCGATTGATTTATTCATATAATAAACCCCTTTCCTGTCTAAGTGTATCGGGTTTCGTTTTTTACTGTCAATGCTCAATCCAAGATAGCTTATTCCTTCTTTTTTTCAGATAAAAAGTTTACACTGAGAATAAGTGAAACGTATCACAGTATCTATAGACTAGGGGGCAATGAGCGGTATGGCTTACGCTCAACATGAGCTTAAACAATGTATTGAACGTGCTGTTGGTCATGCAAATGCATATCAACGGTCTATCATCGCCGCGTACTCGTGGAATGTCGAGACGCAAGACGTTAGCGCACTGTCATTCGGAACAGAAGAACGCTTTTATTTTACGACACCTGATCGATCCATGCGTGCCATCGGTTTTGGCATTACGCAACAACTAAAGACGGCAGGACACGATCGTTTCTTACGGATGCAGTCCATGTGGTCAAATTTGAATCGGGATCATGTCGGCACCGATTTATTTGCCTTTTGCGGCTTTTCTTTTTCTGAACTGAAACATACTGAATATCGTTGGTCTTCTTTTGGAGAAGCATCGATGACCATTCCCAAGTATCTTTACTTGGAACAAGATGGACGAATGACGGTAACGGTTTTTGCGTTCGTTGAACCGCAATCTAACGCAGAAAAGATTCTCAACCAGTTGGCTGTTGAATATGCAGAATTGCATACACCGAAGTCCACTCAATTCGTGACACGGATTCGTCTGACGCGTGACGGAAATGATGCTTTTGAAGCATCGTTTCATCAAGCGACACAACTCTTAAAAACGTCACTCAAAAAAATCGTCTTAGCCCGTGAGGTCGTCTATGAGCTGGATCAGCCAATTGACTTGGCCGGACTTGTCCAGGAACTCGAGTCTTCGCAGCCTGGCAGCTATATCTTCTTCTTTCAACCGACAACCGATGAAGCTTTCCTTGGTGCGACGCCGGAACGGTTGATTTTAAAATCCGGTCTTGAGCTCAAGACAGCCGCCGTTGCCGGATCTGCTCCTCGACACGCGATCGAGACGACAGATGCCGCACTGGGACAGTCGTTGTTACAAGATGACAAGAACCGTGTCGAACATGCGATTGTCGTCGATTCGATTGAAAATACACTTCAAGGACTCTCGACAGCGATTCACAAACCGGACGAACCGATGTTGCTGAAGAATCGCCATATCCAACATCTCTATACGCCGATCAACGCTACACTTTCACCTGAAGTCAGTCTTTTTCAGCTGATCGAGAAGCTTCACCCTACACCTGCTCTAGGGGGAGAACCCAAGGAGGCGGCCGTCGCTGCCATCCGCGAAATTGAAACGTTCGAACGTGGATGGTACGGTTCTCCCGTTGGTTGGATGGATGGACAGGAAAATGGTGAGTTCATCGTCGCCATCCGGTCCGGTTTGTTTACCGACCGCTCGGCTGTTCTTTATGCGGGATGCGGAATCGTTGAGGGGTCTGTTCTCCAAAGTGAACTGGAAGAAACCGATACGAAACTATCACCGATGTTACAGGCCTTGTCGCATCTTTGTACGATAGAAAAGGATGATATTTATGTTGACTAAATGGATGCATGCATTAATCGATAATTTAGTGAAAGGTGGAGTCCGGGATTTCGTCATCAGTCCCGGATCTCGTTCGACACCGCTTGCCATCGCTGCCTTCCTTCACCCGTTTAGCCGTACCCACGTCCTCGTCGACGAACGGTCGGCTAGTTTTTTTGCGCTAGGTTTAACACGGGCGGAAGATACCTTGCGTCCGGTCGCCTTGATTTGTACAAGCGGAACGGCAGCGACGAATTATTATTCTGCCGTTACGGAAGCAAATATCTTCGAACTGCCCTTAATCGTATTGACGGCGGATCGCCCCCATGAATTACGTGGTGTCGGTGCCCCCCAAGCGATTGATCAGGTCGGTCTATACGGGAAGCAGGTACGGCATGCCTTTGACCTGCCACTACCGGAAGAAACTGCCCTACCCTATGTACAACACGTAGCAGAACGTGCTGTCCTTCTTGCGCTCGTGGAACCTGCTGGTCCGGTCCATATCAATATTCCACTTCGGGAACCATTGATTCCGGAACTGGATTTATTGCAAACGGGTCAGCCGGTCGGACAACCGCATCAACCGGAAATAGAAAAACATACACAAAAATTCATTGAAATTTTATCAATTCCGCGTCTTTTGATTGTCATCGGACCTCAACTTTCTCTTGCAGATACACAAATCATCCTTGACTATGCAGACCGCGCGCGGATTCCGGTTTTAGCTGATCCATTGAGTCAAGGCCGCCGTTCTTCCAACGATACGGTTTTCGGCTATTATGATACCTGGTTAAAAGAAACGGCAATTCACGATGACATTCGACCGGATCATATTTTACGTTTCGGTGCGATGCCGACCTCAAAACCGTATCTTCTTTGGTCAAAAGGCATTCCGACGACAGTTGTTGGACATCCTGGAAATTGGCGTGATCCTCAGTTGCAGGCCCACTTTTTAAGTGGTCATCCGAGCCAACTGAAGACCGTTCCCGTCATCGCGCATGACATATCTTATCTCGAGACCCTTCAACGGGCAGAGCAAACCGTCCAGACCGTCTTTTCTTCTTTGGATGCAGACCAGCTGACGGAATACAACGTCGTCCGGGCATTAAATGATTTAACGGAAGGCAGTCTGTTTGTTTCGAACAGTATGCCGATTCGCGATCTCGATACTTTTTTACCGACGCGTACACCGCTACGTATCCTTGCCAATCGGGGTGCTAACGGCATCGACGGGATTCTTTCAAGTGCCCTCGGCGCAACCTACGAAGCAGACAATCGTTACCTGCTCGTCGGTGATCTTGCGTTTTTACATGATATCAATGGATTAATGATGGCGCGGACCGTCCCGATCACGATTCTTTTAGTAAATAACACGGGCGGCGGTATCTTTAGTTTTCTGCCGCAACAAAATCTTGATCCCGCTTTGTTTGAACCCTTGTTCGGAACGGCGCAAGACGTTGATTTCAGCCACTTGGCTGCCGGCTACGGGGTAGAATATGAGCGGATTTCATCGATTACGCAACTCAAGTCGACGCTGCAACAACAAGCAACTGTGACACGGGTCTTAGAAATCGTCACCAATCGTCCGGAGAACGTTCGCCTCCATCGTTTGATCTGGGAACAGACGAACCAAGCCTTGCAGGATACGTTCCGATGAAACTGCGGCATCAGGAATACCATGTCGAGATTACAGGAAACGGTCCGCCTTTATTACTGTTACACGGATTTACCGGGAGCAGTGCCACATGGGAACTGCTCAAAAGTCGGGTCCAGTCAGACTATACCGTCTATCGGATTGATTTGCTCGGACACGGTCGGACAGCTGCTGCTCCTTACCAACGGATGCGCCTGACGGAACAAGTAAAGGATTTACGGACCTTACTTGCGACACGCGATGAAGACTGGTCGGTTTTAGGCTATTCCATGGGCGGTCGGATTGCCCTTCTGCTCGCTGCGACATCGAAACAGGTGAAACAGACGATTGCCGTCAGTACGACACCGGGTATCCGATCGGCACATGAACGACGATTACGTCGTCAGACCGATCGCCGCCTCGCCAATCGCTTATTAACGGATGGTCTAACAGATTTCATCGATTATTGGGAATCGCTTCCGCTTTTTGCAAGTCAACGTCATCTGCCTGCTGAAGTAAAGGAGTCGATCCGCCGTGGACGACTGGCCCAATCACCGGAAGGACTGGCCGCTTCTTTGATCGCTCAAGGAACAGGCAATATGGCTCCGGTCTGGCACTTACTCGACCGGTCTTCGATTGACTGGATTGTCGGTACCGAGGACAGTAAATTTAAAAAAATCGCTGTCGAAGCGGCTCTACCAGAAAAAATTCATTTAATTGAGGGTGCATCACACGCCCCGCATATCGACCAACCGGAAAAGTTTGTTACAATAGTAGAGAAACTACTCTTAATTAATTAAATGGGGGAATTGAAATGAGATACGTTCCAGAATGGGCATCTGCCCGTAACTACGAAGACATCAAGTATGAAAAATGGAATGGGATCGCTAAAATCACGATTAACCGTCCCGAAGTCCGCAACGCTTTTCGTCCGAAGACCGTCCACGAACTGATTGACGCTTTTTCACGTGCACGTGACGATCAAAACGTCGGTGTCATCGTCTTGACTGGTGAAGGCGATCTTGCTTTCTGCTCAGGCGGCGACCAAAAAGTTCGCGGACACGGTGGATATGTCGGTGAGGATGAAATTCCACGCCTGAACGTTCTTGATTTACAACGCCTGATCCGTGTTATTCCAAAACCGGTCATCGCAATGGTTGCAGGATATGCAATTGGTGGCGGACATGTTCTTCACCTAGTCTGTGATTTAACGATTGCAGCGGACAATGCGAAATTCGGGCAAACAGGTCCTAAAGTCGGATCATTCGATGCTGGATACGGTTCTGGTTACCTCGCCCGCGTCGTCGGTCATAAAAAAGCACGCGAAATTTGGTACTTGTGCCGTCAATACGATGCCCAACAAGCGCTTGACATGGGTCTCGTCAATACGGTCGTGCCACTGGCTGACTTGGAGCAAGAAACCATCCAATGGTGTTCTGAAATCCTTCAGCATTCACCAACAGCACTTCGTTTCTTAAAAGCTGCATTTAATGCCGATTCAGATGGTCTTGCAGGTATCCAGCAACTTGCTGGTGATGCAACATTACTCTATTACACGACAGACGAAGCAAAAGAAGGACGCGACGCGTTTAAAGAAAAACGTGATCCTGACTTCGGACAGTTTCCACGTTTCCCATAATACAAAAAAGGTTCAATGTCGAAAGACGTTTGAACCTTTTTCTTATCATCATCCCGAAAGGAAGTGGTAATCCGTGTACCCTTGGATTTACACGCGTGCTAAAGAACAACCGGATGATCTTGCTCTCATCACGGACAGCGAACGTTTGACATGGTCCGTGCTCTACACAAAAGCACATGAACTGGCAAGTTCGTGGGCTCCGCTGTTTTCCCGCGGTGACCGCGTCGCTTTGTATGGTCCTTCCAGCAGCAGTTATATCATCGCTGTTCACGCAGCTCAGTTGCTTGAACTGACAATCGTTCCGATCAATATCCGTTTGAGTCAAACGGAAGTGGAGATGCAACTCAAACAAGCAGATGTCCGGTTCGTCATCTCGGATCGTCCGATCGATGCACCGGTCAAACGGCTTCCGTTTCAAGTGGTCAATCCGGCGCCCGATGTTCTCGTTCGGCATATGCCGAAACATTATATTCAGTCGATGTTATTTACGAGCGGAACGACCGGACGACCAAAAGCGGTGGAACAGACGATGCTCAATCACTTTTCGAGTGCCATGAATGCGGCCCGTCATACCGGTTCCTATCCGGATGACCGATTCCTTGTCGTTACACCGTTGTTTCATATGAGCGGTTTAGCTGTCGTCTACCGTTCCGTCATCTATGGTGTTCCACTCATCCTCGAACCTCATTTTTCACCGAATAAGACCATTACATGGATCAAGACAGAACATATCACACACATCTCTCTCGTCTCAGTCATGTTGGATCGCTTGCTTGAAGCCGGACTGCGCCGGTTTGATTTGCGTGTCGTCTTGACCGGCGGCGGCCCTGTCCCTTTACCGATTCTGACCCGTGCGTTAGACCGCGATATCCCCGTCATGCAAACGTATGGAATGACCGAGACCGCTTCCCAAGTCGCGACACTCCTGCCGGAAGAAGCGATTCGAAAAATTGGTTCTGCCGGTAAAGCCATTGCTCCGACAGAAATCCGCATCAACCGGTATCAGGAAATCGAAGTCAAAGGTCCGACTGTGATGAACGGTTATTTTGCCAATCCGGAGGCGACTGCAGCTGCCTTTACAGCGGACGGCTATTTGAAGACCGGGGATCTTGGACGAATCGATGCCGATGGTTATTTGTATGTGTTGGATCGAAGAAGCGATTTGATTATTTCCGGTGGTGAAAATATTTATCCGGCCGAAGTCGAAGCTGCCTTATTATCAATTTCAGGTATCACGGAAGCCGGTGTCGTCGGACGATTCGACTCGATTTGGGGGCAAGTACCGGTCGCTTTCATCGTCAGTACGCTGGGAGAGACCGTTGTCCGGGAAGAAATGGGACGTTTACTGGCCAAGTACAAATGTCCCGTCACCTATTTTTACCGCGATACGTTACCGCGTAACGCCAACGGCAAACTGATTCGGCGTCAACTGAAGGAGTCACTATGACGGCAATCACCCTTCGCAGCGCGGAACTGTTTGATGTATATCTGACGTTTCGTCAGCCGATGCAGACCGCCATCTCGACGTTGTCGAAACGCCGGACAACGATTCTTCGACTGACCGATCAAGAAGGTCGAATCGGCTATGGGGAAGGCGTCGCTTTTGAGACACCTTGGTACACGGCAGAAACACAAGACTCACTTCGTGCCCTGTCCCCGCTCCTGTACCGTTTGCTTGCCGCACAACCTTTATCGTCACCGGCTGACGTCAACACACGCTTTCAGCCGATCAAAGGCAATCAGATGGCAAAAGCGATGTTCGACGGAGCTGTTCATGAATTATTTGCGCAAGCCGAGCATAAATCCCTCGCAGCCTATTTGGGTGGTGATGAGACTCAGGCAATTCCATGCGGAAAAGCACTCGGACGCTCTTCGGCCGACCAAACGGTTGAAGCTGTAGGTCGGGCGTTGACTGATGGATTCGAGCGGATTAAACTAAAGCTCGCCCCAACAGATACAGCCATTCTCCAACAGGTTCGAAAGACTTTTCCGGACGCTCCTTTGATGTTTGATGCCAACGGAAGTTTTGATTTGTCTGATTTACCACTCCTTCAAGAGTGGGATACTTTTTCCCTGCTGATGATGGAACAACTATTTTCTGCTGACGATTGGTTAAGTCACCAGCATGCTGCCTCATTACTCAAGACACCGCTTTGTCTCGATGAATCCATCCAGACGACGCAGGATGCCTTACTGATGCGAACACTGCAGGCTGGTCAAATCATCAACATCAAGCCAGCGCGTCTCGGCGGTTTGACAGCAGCGCTCGATGTGCGAAGCATGAAACCATCGTACTGGTTGGGCGGAATGTTTGAGAGCGGAATTGGACGGCGCCAAACGTTGGCATTCGCCACTTTACCGGATCTCGCTTATCCGATTGATATGTCTGGAACCGATCAGTATTTCATTGAAGATCTACTCGAACAGGACTACATCGTCGAAAACGGATCCATCCGGTATGCGGAACATCCGGTTTCCCGGGAACGCCTCGAAAGGCTGACCGTCTCAACAAAAATTCTCTAAGAAAACAGGAGTATCAAATCCCGCTAGAATCAGGGACTTGATACTCCTGTTTGTTTTAATCGATTTACGAAGCCTGAATCAATCGACTTTCGTTAAGATTTCGTATCCATCTTTTAAGACGATGACACTATGTTCAAATTGAGAAACCAAACTTTTATTTGGTGTGTATAATGTCCAACCATCCTTCTCGTCTTCCATACAAAATTCGTCGCCTGTTGAGATGAACGTTTCAACAGCAATGACTTGTCCTTCTTTTAACAAGTCGTTCTCCTCACGGCTGAAGTAGTTCGAAATCGACTCCGGCTCGCCGTGCAATGTCTTTCCTAAACCATGTCCTGCTAAGTTCCGGATGACGGTAAACCCGCTCTTGCGTGTCTCCGCATAAATCGCTTTCCCGATTTGATTCACCTTTGTCCCGGCTTTAACTTTTTCCAATCCTTTTTCAAGGGCAGTCAACGAGACTTCAACCAGTCGGACATCTTCCGGACGACGGGCTTGTCCTGCGATGACCGTTTTACCCGTGTCGGAGTAGTAACCATTCTTCACGGCCGAGACGTCGACATTCACGATATCTCCCTCTTGGATGACATAGGCACCGGGAATACCGTGTGCGGCCACTTCATTCACACTGATACAAGTTGCCCCCGGAAAATCATACATGACGATCGGTGCGGATTCCGCCCCTTGTTCTTTCAAGATACGTGCCCCGATATCGTCTAGTTCCTTCGTCGTAATCCCTGGTTTAACGGCATTTGCCATCTCATCGCGTGCAATGGCGACAATCCGTCCGATTTCACGTAATGCATCGTAATCATAATCTAACATCATTCATTTCCTCCTCATTCACTCAATCGTTCTTGATATAAATAGTCTGCTGAAATATCAGCAAATAAGAACATCCCATTATTCAGCGGCATACTGAAGGTCCGCGTCTGTTCCCCTGAACTGAAGTCGACGTAACGGTCAGATAAGTATCCGGTATGCCGTCGTTCCATTGCGACCGTCGTTCGGATGAAATACGGTCGGAAACTCCAATTGTACCCCTTGTAAAACGAATAGCGTTTCCAGTCACCGCTTTTTTTGCTGATATTTGATGACTGCTGGAAGCCGTTCGCATCCGTGATATAAAAACGGATGAACTCCGGCTCCATTTTTTTCGCAAGCATCAACAGCCACTCGTCGATGTCTTCCTCCGGTCGAACTGACTGACAGTACTCATTGAATCGAACGGTCCAATCCTGTTCGAGCTGAAACAGCCGGTTCATCTGTTCCCGGTCATACTTATAAAACATCGGGACCTCATGTAGCAGGATTTCCATTCCGGGACACGTCGTTACCCAGTCCGGTGTTGTTTCACCGAGCAGGTTTCCCATATAGTAACGCCCGCCGTGCTGCCAGGCATAACGCAACTGACCAAGATGGCTGATATTTTTGTACAATAACGGTGCCCCGAGTTGATCACAGAGATGTTCCATCGTCTGCAATAAATGCGGGTAGCTGGCCGACACTGTTTTTTTCTCAATCATCGATGCCAAATCGACAATCAACATGTCCGGCGACATCGAAAAGACTCGTTCAAGACTGGTCGCTTCCGCCCGGTCGAGTGCAACTTTCAAACCGGAATTTTGATAATAGGCAACGATTCTCCCGAGTCGATCAAAATCGTCGACTTGAACATCCGTTAATGTGACGTATAACCGGTCTTCCGGAAAATCGATTTGTGCATCCCGCAAGATGCTTAAAAAATCTTCACCGCCGTTCTCAAACAACCAGGCCGGTCGACAGCGGATCAAAACAAACGAATGTGCATCCATCGGTACTTTTTGAAAGGCATGTCGAATGACATGACTCATCACTTCGAGTTGATACTCAATGGGTACATCGTCTTCTTGAAAAAATGGTTTTAATGGTTCTCCCCGGAAGTGGGATTGAATTTCATACCCTTCTACTTTAAAAGGTGCCGCTCCGACAATCGGCTGAAACCAAGCTTCAATTTGTTCGGGATGAACAATGACATCTAAGGCATCCATTCTTCTGCCCCCCTTTTCTCTTGTTCCATCTTATCAAAAAAAGAACCTCTCTGTAATCAGAGAGGTCCCGTCTTTAAAATAAGGTCGTATCTTTTCTGATTGCGATGTAAAGATAAACACCAAATGTCGCTGTAAGATAAATGATGCTGAGGACTCCGTATTGAATACCGGTTGCTCCGCCCTTGCCAATCGCCAAGACAAGAAAGATAATTCCGCCAAATAACAAAGTTGCCAAAGGAATATAACGGAAATGCCCTTTTGTCGTCTGTTCACTAATTCGTTTCGTCGCGACGACTAGTCCAATCAGACAAATGAATGCTATAGCGTAAATAGTATACACAAAATTCCGCCCTCTCTATATTGTTCATTTTAGCACGAGATTTCATAAAAAAGAACCGACTTGTCTGTGACAAATCGGTTCAAACTTCTTACTTTTCAAAACGTGGTTTACGTCCGCCACGGTTGCGATCACTTTCACTGCGGTTACGGCCAGCGTATCCACCTTCACGACGATCTGAAGAAGAAGATGTGCTGCTACGGTTTCCTTCAGAAGGACGACCGCCTTCACGGCGCTCCCCACCACGTGGGTTACTGCCACGGTATCCGCCACTGCTACGGTTAGAAGAAGAACCAGAGCCTGATCCACCTTTGTTACCGTAAGGACGACGGTTACCGCCACCGTTACCACCACCGCTACCAAAACGTTTAACACGAATTGGTTCGATTGACGAAATTTGAACTGGCGTTGCATCCGGCTCTTTCGTTAATCCTTTAAGCGCTGCTGAAATCAATTCAACTGCTTCATACTCTTCAAGAAGTTCTTGAGCGAGTGTTGTATACTCTTGTGAGTTTTTCGCTTCTACACGTTTGATTAACTCTTGTGCAGCAAGTTTCAAGTTACCTTCTAGGATTTCATCAAGTGTTGGTGCATGACGACGCGACATTTTTTTGTTTGTAACACGTTCAATCGTTTTGATCTGACCGAATTCACGTGGTGTAACAAAAGTAATCGCTGATCCTGTTTTACCAGCACGACCTGTACGGCCGATACGGTGAACATAGCTTTCTGGGTCTTGCGGGACATCAAAGTTATAAACGTGTGTAACGCCTGTAATATCAAGACCACGTGCCGCTACGTCTGTAGCTACAAGGATATCGATTGTTCCTTTTTTGAAACGACGGATAACTTGGTCACGTTTTGCTTGTGTTAAGTCACCGTGTAAACCGTCAGCCGTGTATCCACGTTGGACAAGTCCTTCTGTCATCTCATCAACACGTTTTTTCGTACGACCGAAGATGATTGATAGTTCCGGAGAATCCGTATCAATCAAGCGGCAAAGCACGTCGAATTTTTGGTTTTCTTTTAATTCGATGAATGATTGATCGATGTTTTCGACAGTCATTTCTTTTGCTTTTACTTTGATGTGAGTCGGAGTCGTCATGAAACGATCTGCGATTTTACGAATCTGCGGCGGCATTGTCGCAGAGAATAAAAGTGTTTGACGAGTCGGTGGAAGTGTACCTAAGATTTTTTCGATATCTTCCACGAAGCCCATGTTCAACATTTCATCTGCCTCATCCAAGATAACTGTTTGGACGTGGTCGAGGTTTAATGTTTTACGGTTCATGTGGTCCATTAGACGACCAGGTGTCGCGACGACGATTTGCGGGTTCTTACGAAGCGCACGAATCTGACGGTCGATTTGCTGACCACCGTATACTGGCAAGGCATGAACACGTTTCACTTCACCAATGCGGTTTAATTCTTCTGCAACCTGAATCGCAAGCTCACGAGTTGGTGCAAGGATCAATGCTTGGATATGGCGCGATTTTGCGTCAAGACGCTCGATCGTTGGAATACCGAATGCAGCTGTTTTCCCTGTTCCTGTTTGTGCTTGACCGATTAAGTCAACGCCGCTAAGACCGACTGGAATTGTTTCTGCCTGGATTGGAGTTGCTTCTTCAAAGCCCATTTTTAGGACACCTTTGATAAGTGCCTCACTAAGATTTAATTCACGAAATGTTGTCAATGCTAAATACTCTCCTTTGTCATATGAAAAGCGTCTGCCACTAAACAGACGCTACCGTAACGAATACAATCGACTACCTATTATAGCAGAACCTCTTCCTTAAAGATAGGGGCTATTTCTGCATATAATAATGTTTAGGGAAGTCACCATCATAATCGTTGCCATAAGGGCGAGGGAAAGGCATGATGCCCGGACCGTACAACGCTCGAATTCGCGCCGCTTGCCCCCACTAGTGATGGGGTTTTATTTGGAAATGGTCGCCGGTAAGTACCAGCCGCAACCACCAAAATGATGAATTCCTAACTATTTATTCGAAACGTAGGCTTAAGTTGGTCAACTTATTTCGTTAACCGAATACCCGTTTCATGTTTTTCTATTTTTTTGTCTTTCAACAATCGACCTAAAGCACGTTTGAAGGCAGCCTTACTTAGGCCAAATACCTCATCAATCGTCTCAGGAGGTGTCTTATCACCATACGTCATCTGACCATCATGTTCAAGCAGATGATTCATGATCAAATCCGCATCGATGTCGATTGCCTCGTGAGCACGTGGTCTTGCTGAAAGTAATACTGTACCATCTGGCTTCACATTTGTCACCCGTAATTTCATAACTTCTCCAAGTCGGGGCCACCGTTCCATCTCTTGTTCATGGAGAAAACCAATCGTTTGTTCATTGACCCAAACGTTTACACCAGGGTCCCGTTGAGCAAAGACGAGCCCTTCAACATCCATGTTATTCCACTCTTCCGGTGCTGGTTTTGCCTGTAAGTTGAAATAGGCATAGGGAGCCGGATCTCCAAGCAAACGAAGTTTTTGATCGTGCTTCAGGCGGATGTAAAGCTGATCTCCTTCTTCCGGCCAAAATGTCCGGCGCTGTGGCAAATCATCGAGTGATACTAACACGTCTTTTTGAATGCCGATGTTTGCGAACACTCCTGTATTATAACGTGTCCCGTTGATCGTTGTTTTGACGTAATCTTCAAATGACGCTTCTGGAATCGTCATCGAAGAGGCGAGTCGCCCTTCGTTGTCTTGGTAAAGGAAGACCTCTACTTCTTCATCGAGTTCCAGTTTTTTCGTTTGTTCATTATTATGAAGTAAGATGTCTTCTTCCCCGTTACTCAAGAAAACACCAAAATCTGCTTCCCGTTCTACTTTTAATGTGACAACCTGTCCTGCGCGTAATGCCATGAGTGGTCATCTCCCTTCTGTTGTTTCCATCATTTTTCCCGGTTTGTTCGTATCACCTATCATACTATACTCTTTTTCATCCCCTCTCTGACATGAAGCAAAAGTGAACAAATATGACATTTTTGTGAACGGTTCTGATTTGAGTGATTTTTTTGAAAAAAAGAGATATGATAAAACAATAGGAAAAAGAAGGTTTAGTTTAGTTAAATATGGGGGAAAAACATGTTTCATAACATTCAATCGCGTTCTTTCGCAAGACGCTTCACAAAAACATTGGTATTTGCTTTTTTCGCATTCCTCGCAACGATCGGAATCGTTTTTGCAGAAGGCTCGAACAGTACAGACCTGTCTCCGAAGACACCTGCACTCCAACATATCGATACTCCGTAAAATCTACACCAAGCGTGTGGATTTTTTATTTTTCCCGAAGTTTTACAGGGCGATACAGGAAATCATGGTTTCGTCACGAATTCCTTAAAAGATGTATATCATCTAAACAAGGAGGGCATGTCATGTGGTTTTATCTTTTCACGACGTTTACGGGTCTCATCAGTACATATTTGAGTTATACGACCGGCTATTATACAGATTCAATCGGTGTATTTGTTTTTACACTCGCCATTTGCTTATCGCTCTCTTCCTTCAGACAGCTCATTCGGACATCTCACCAGTCCTATCATGAATACGTGCAACACCGTCGAGTCAAAAAACAGTATGAACGTATGAAAAAGCGGGAACAATCGTATCAATTATCTTACGATCAACGGGAATCAATTCCACCACTTGCATTATCAGCGACAGAACAGCATGATAAATAAAGAACCGATTTAACTTCGTATTACTAGGAGGAACTGAGTCATTATGAATGAAATTCCCTTATCCAACGGTTGGACCCTTCGTTACTCGCCTGTCATCGACCTGTGGTTAAAAGAAGACGGCGTCTTGCTTGTCGATCACGAAGATAAGGTCCGACTGACATTAATCCTCGACGAGGAATCGATGGAAATCAAACAGATTGATAATACTAACGCTTCTTTCTCGATTGATCCGACGACCCGTCGCTTGACGTTTGAACTTGGAGAGACCGAAGAAGAGTCTGAACCTCGTTATTGGGAATGATGACGAAGACTGGGTGCGATACCCGGTCTTTTTTTGTACAATAATAACGAAAGAAGAAAAGGAGACTGATGCCACTATGTTACGTACAATCATCTGGTTCATTTTTTTTGGACTGGTTCTACCCCTTACATTACCGTTTCTCCCCGGGGCAAAACGTCGAACGCATGCCGCACGGTACGCGTACACACAAAAAGTTGCTTACGCCTGGGCAAATTCATTACTCCGTCTTGCCGGAGTCAAAGTCCGGATGACCGGTCAGGAACACATTCCGGCCGATCAACCGGTTGTCTTTATCGCCAATCATCAAGGTAATTTTGATGTTCCGATTCTTCTCGGAAAAATTGATAAACCAAAGGCCTTCATCTCAAAAATTGAAGTCAATAAGATTCCCATCGTCAATGTCTGGATGAATCTGATGGGATGTGTCATGATTGACCGCAAAGATCGACGGCAGTCGTTAAAGGCCATCCGGGCTGGAATCGAAACGATTAAAGATGGGCAGTCGATGATTATTTTCCCGGAAGGTACACGTTCTAAGGGCGGTCCTGTCGCCGAGTTCAAGGCGGGGAGTTTTACGCTGGCCACATCAAGTGGTGCACTTGTCGTTCCGATTGCGATTTCGGGCAGTTATCGTGTCATGGAGGAAACCGGACGTATTCGCCCGGCGACTGTTGACGTCACGATTCTAAAGCCGATTGATCCTAAATCAATGTCGCAAAAGGAATTAGTCGTTCTCGTCGAACAACAAATCAAGGAAATTGTAGAAGGAGTCTGACATGTTACTTAAAGTTGATCAACTAAAAAAAGAATTTGCCGATAAAATCGTATTCGAAGACGTGACGTTTTCCGTCAGTCCCGGTGACCGGATCGGAATCATCGGTGTCAATGGTACCGGAAAATCAACGTTACTGCATATATTAGCCGGGCAAGAAACGCCGGACTCGGGTGAGCTGCAACATCCGAATGACTACCGAATCCGTCTACTGTCCCAGTCAACGGATTATCCGGAAGATCAAACGGTCATGCAAGTCTTGTTGTCCGGTAATACACCAACCATCAACGCACTTCGTCACTACGAGGTCGCACGATTGGCGCTTGAGCAAGACCCGAGCAATGAAACGTTATTGACACGGTTCATCAGTGCACAAACAGAAATTGATGCTGCCAATGCCTGGGATACAGAATCCCGCCTCAAAATGATTTTAAACAAACTCGGTATCACGAATCTTGAAGCAACTATCGGTTCGTTGTCAGGCGGACAACGAAAACGTGTCGGACTAGCTGAAGCGTTGCTCGACGAAGCTGATCTTCTACTACTCGATGAGCCCACAAACGAACTCGATGCCGAGACGATTACTTGGCTTGAATCACAAATCAAAGAATATCGCGGGGCGATTTTACTGATCACCCATGATCGCTACTTCTTGAACCGTGTCACGAACCATATGATGGAGATCGCAAATGGAACAGCCTACTTTTATGTCGGTAATTATGAATCGTTCTTGGAAAAGCGTGCGGAACGCCGGGAACGGACAGCCTCTATGGAGGAAAAACGTCAAAATATACTGCGGCGGGAACTCGCCTGGTTACGACGCGGGGCGAAAGCACGGACAACGAAACAAAAAGCACGGATTCAACGCGTCGATGCCTTGCAAGAACTTTCTTACGAAGAAGACGAAGCATCACTCGAAGTTCAGGTCGGTTCAACACGACTCGGTAAAAAAGTCATCGAGGCGGTTGATGTCCGGCATCAGTTTGGCGACCGGACGTTGTTCAGTGACTTCAATTGGCTATTCGGTCGTAAGGAACGATACGGAATCGTCGGCCGAAACGGGAGCGGCAAGTCCACTTTATTATCCATCCTCGCCAAGCGTCTAGAACCGACGGGCGGTGACATTATTCACGGCGAAACCGTAAAAGTCGGATTCTACGGTCAGTTCGCAGAATTCAGTCACCCTAACCGGCGCGTCATTGAAGAAGTCGAACGGATCGCCCAAGTCATCACGACGTTAGACGGTCAAGAAATCACAGCAGGTCAGATGCTTGAACAATTTCTGTTTAAACCAGAAGCACAATATAAACCGATTGGTAAATTATCCGGTGGTGAAAAACGACGGTTAAAACTGCTCACAATCCTGATGGATGAACCAAATGTCCTCTTCCTTGACGAGCCGACCAACGACCTGGATACGGAAACGTTATCCGTTTTAGAAGATTACCTTGATTCGTTCCCCGGAACGGTCATCACGGTCAGTCATGATCGCTATTTCCTCGACCGTGTCGTGAACCGGTTATTGGCATTCGAAAACGGCGATATCGTGTCTTATTATGGTCAATATACCGATTATTTGGAGCAACGGGAACTCCCGTCTACGACTATCGAAACTACGCCTGTCATCAAAGACGCTGCCCCTGTGGAGATACCGCCTGCCGAAGCACCTAAGAAATTAAGTTATCAAGAACAACTCGACTGGAAAACGATTGAGTCTCAAATTGAAGAAGCTGAACTTCAGGCCGAATCTCTTGAACAAAAGCTGGCTTCCTCCGGGAGCGATTTAGGTCAGGTTAACGACCTCTACCAGCAAATCGGACAAGCGAAAGCAAAAGTCGATCAGTTGATGGAATACTGGACTTACCTGTCCGAAAAAGTTGAAGCGTACGAAAGCTATAAAAAGTAATCTTGTTTTCTTATGAATCGTATCCTTTCGTCAACACGACGGACGGATACGGTTTATTTTTTTGAATCACATGAACCGGACAAAAGCAGTGTATGATGAGAAAAAGATAAACAACTCATGTGAGGAGGCAATTTCATGCAACGATCTCCCTATTTCATAAAATGGTTTCCACCCTTACTGATTATTTCCACAGTATTGATGGTAATTTCCTCTGCAAACAAATCGATTCCGAATCTTATCGTTGAGCAAGTCCTACTGTATCTGTCGTTGGCGTTGATTGCCTTTTTTATATTGGTCGCCTATAAACAAGAACAGCTTCTCATCGTTCCAAGACGCAATTTTTGGCTGCTTGCTCTTGGTTCTTTATGTCTATCGGCCATCGGTTCCATTTTAGAAACCATTCATCTGTTCAGCTCGAGCGAAAGTTTTTCCGGACTCTACAGCCTGGTCTTGTTTTCCTTATCACATTACTTATTTTTATATGCTATTTTTTACCGGATTGCTTCTAAAAAAAGTTTTGGTCAACACCTTTTAGCTTTTATGGATGCCCTCATTTTAGTCATTTTTTTCGCACTAATTGCTTATCATATTCTAAATGAACTGATCGATCCCGCAGTCAATCCGTTCCCGTATTCGCTTGTTGTCATCGTCAATACGTCACTCGGTCTGTTTGTTTTCTTTTATTTTTTCTTTATCCAAGACACCCATTGGGTATCACGGACAACTTTACTTCTGCTCTTTTTATCAATTTTCATTCGTGGCCTTTATGAAATATCGTCCGTCTACTTTCCGGCGTTCACGATGCAGTATCTGATTTTCTCACCGATTCTTATCCGTCTGGCCCAAAGTGCGGCCATCCTTTGGCACATTGATCATATCTATGAAGGGACTAACAAGTCGTCTATCGTCCAACGCTCCTGGCTCCCACTGTTATCTTTGCCGTTGTTTCTTCATTATTTCGTCGACGAGGATGGACAAAAACGGGACGTTTTTGTCATCTTGTTGTTATTGATTGTCCGTCAAATCTTCATCACACGGCAACATACATCCATCGTCCATCAGTTGGATACCCGGAATGAACAGTTAGCAATACGGGTTGAGCGGCGAACAGAACAAATTAAAGCCAGCGAACAGCAAGTCATCCCATTGTTCCTCGGACACCCTGACCCCATCGTTCGTTTTAATCAGCATCAAGAACCCATTTTTGCGAATCGGGCTGCTCAACGAATTTTTGGTCTCTCCGCCATGACAATCAACCATTTGACTGACGAATTGCAACATGTTCAGACTGTCTTGCAGACAGGAACGAACCATTATCAAAATGAAGCGAATCAACAATTTGAATTGATTCTGATTCCGATCAAGATTTCTGATACTGCCGTTGGTCACTTCTTAATCCTGCATGATGTGACCGAACGCATGGCACGTCAACAGCAAATCGAATACCACGCTTATCATGACGGTTTAACGCACATCGGCAATCGTCGTTCTTTAGAGAAAACATTCAGTGAAAAAATACCGCCCTTGAATTATTTAGCTTTGATCGACCTGGACGGCTTCAAACAAATTAATGATACCTACGGTCATGAAGCTGGAGACTATATCTTGATAGAAGTAGCGCAACGCCTTGCGAACGAATTATCTGCTGACGAATCGGTTTACCGGCTTGGCGGGGATGAATTTGCTTTACTGACTTCGGCGAAAGATGAAGTTTCATTAAGACGACGCTGTAAAGTTTTCTTGAATGATCTGTCGAAACCTTATCAGTACCACGGACAACGGTTACGTGTATCTGCCAGCGTCGGCGTCGCACGCCACGATCTGGAATCCGATTTAGAACAATGGCTCAAACAGGCTGATTTAGCAATGTATCGTGTGAAACATCAAGGTAAAAATGGAATTGGGATTTATCGTTCCGAGATTGAATGAGTGTACCAGTCCAAAAAAAACGGCCCTTCCGAATGATTACGGAAAGGCCGGTTTTGATTATTCTGGACGTGGTGCGATGTTTCCTTCTTCGATATCGAGTAATAAATCAATCAACTCGGCACAAAATTCGGGATATTGGCGTAACAAGGCATCTTCTCCCACTTCGTCCACGAAATCAGCTAAAAGGATCCGGACTTCTGGAACTAATGCTTTGGCGACTTTCATGTAAGCAATCGCAAAACGCCATTTCCCCGAGATATAAAGAAGTTTACCGACCAACAAATCACCGGGCTCGACTTCAATTTCTGCTAAATCCGTCTGATACGTCTGTTTTGACATGATGTCGACGACCCGCTCTTCCTCAACAACAAACAGGGAGGGAACCGGATCCGCCAAACCTCTCAGCGCCCGATACAGACTTGGTGACATGTCTTCCTTGACCTGTTCTAAAAAGCGGCCGTGAGGCGTTTTCCCTTGTTCATCCGTTTCATAGAAAATCGCCCAATCGACGAATAAATCACGGAACAGTTCGGCGTCTTTCAAATACCAACGTCCTTCTGTTGCGATTTCTTCGATGAATGCCACCCAGTCTGTACTTCTAGCCGTTGCGGCCTCTTGATACATCGTCTTAAGTGCCGTATTCATCTCTGCTTCCGATACAGTCGTCGGAAAAGGGATTATCTTTCGCTCACTTTTCATCGTGTCGGTCCTTTCCGGTGTGGGTTCGCCGGTCGTTTGATTGTTTCGGGTTCCGTGTGTTCCCGTTTCGGAATCACTTCGCCACGATAGATTTCCATCTCTTCCATTTCCACACCCATTTGTTTAGTCAGTGTCTTCAGGTGTTTCAAATCGTGATCCGTGACGAGGGCAAGGACCATACCGGATGCATTCCCGCGTCCTGTCCGTCCTGAACGGTGAACGAAATCGTCAAATGACTCAGGTAAATCATAATGGACGACATGGGTGACCGCTTCGATGTCGAGTCCACGGGCTGCGAGGCCCGTCGTCACGAGCAATGGGAACTCGCCCCGTTTATATGAACGGAGTGTCTCCATCCGTTCCCGTTTTCCTTTTTCGGCGTCAAGAATTCGGTATTTTAATGAGAACTTACTGAGTTCGCCGTTTAATGGTCCAAGGAATGAGCGGTTATTGATGAACGTCAATACTTTCGCTCCCTGCATGTTCGCCAGGCGACGTAAGTATTCCGGTTTAAGACGGCGTGACATTTCGATGTAACCGAATTTCACTTGTGTACTCATCACACGTTCTACTTTAATCCGTGCAGGCTCGTTCGCAAATAATGTTTTTCCCCACTCTGCCGTTCGTTCCGGCAATGTCGCCGAGATGAAGGCCAGCTGACGATCACGAAGTGCACTGTTGGCAATTCGTGTTGCCGAGGCGCTCATGCCGCTCTCATAAATTTGATCGGCTTCATCTAAAACAATCAGTTTTACTTTATGCATCTTCATTTTTTTAGAATCAATCAGTTCGACGAGTCGTCCCGGTGTACCGACGATGATTTGCGGTTTTTTCTTCAATCGTTCATGCTGGCGTTTGAGTTCGACGCCACCAATGAAGGCACCTGATTTAATGCCGCTTCCTTGCGAAAACAGTTGAATGACTTGATGGATTTGCATGACCAGCTCACGTGTCGGTGCTGTAATCACGACTTGGATATGCGGTTCATTTTCATCAATCAATTCTAATGCCGGGATGACATATGCTAATGTTTTCCCAGTCCCGGTCGGTGCTTCGACCAAAACATCTTTTCTTTCGCGTAATAATGGAATTGCCTGTTCTTGAACCGGCATCATTTTTTCGAAGCGGGCGCGCTCCCATGCTTCTGTAATAAAAGGCTTCATAAAGTCCATAACGTGTATTCTCCTACTCTCTTCTGCATCATTCTGTGACATATTCAAATTGATCGGTCGTTTCGTCACGCAGACCACGTAACGTTTGTGTGTATTCGTTTCCTGCGTCGATGAGCCGGATGTGATATACCACTTCCTGGTCATTCTTTATTTCTTCCGTCAAAATATCAAACCCTTGAATGACCCGGTCTTGAAGTTCATCCGCCAGTTTCGGAAACTGACTGAGCACCGGGTAATCGGATCGGACATCACTCGGGCGACGAATCAGCTTCGCCAAGTATTTTTCTTTATATCCGATGAAGTCTTCAAAATCAAAGTCATCTTCAAAACGAATCCAAAATCCATCTTCCTCAAACTCCGTAATCATTCCTGTTCTCGGTGTTCCTTCAGTCGATACTTTTAACGTCACCCAATCACCTGTTCTATAATCGGCACGGTCTTCCAACAGCAAAAAATCCATTTTATGCACCTCCACGGTCTATATTCCCTTTTTCATTGTCAACGATACGTCATAAAAATACAAGATAACCCGGTGTGACTTTTATCACGATTCGAACTGTCTTGTTCAGATGAGCATCAAAATAGTGATACAGATTTTAAAATATGGCTGTATTTCAACCTTTTTCTGTTTTTTGAGCATGTTCCAATCACTGGTACACATTTGACGAATCCCTTCTATACCAACGTTTTTCAAGTCTCTTACGCTTTCACCGGGATGTAAAACTCTTCCCTTCTAATGTTTGTTACACTATTCACATAAGGGATATATCTTGGACTGTTCACCTTACAAACAAAGGAGTGTTCGTAATGTTACTTGAAAAAACACCAGCATGGCAACAATTCGAAACAGGAACGTGGAACGATCAGATTGACGTAGCAGATTTCATCCGTCGAAACCGGACAGAATATCGAGGGGATGATCAGTTTCTCGCAGGACCAACAGTTGCTACGGAAACACTGTGGCAACAAATCATGAGTTTGACAAGCGAAGAGCGGACACGCGGTGGTGTATATGCCGTTGACGCTGCGACACCATCAACGATCCTGTCACACGGCCCCGGATACCTCGATCGTGACTTAGAAAAAGTCGTCGGTCTCCAAACGGATGAACCGTTCAAACGCTCGATTCATCCGAACGGCGGAATCCGGATGGTTAACGATGCGCTCGAGGCCTATGGTTTTAAGGCAGATCCTGTTGTGACACGGACGTTCAGTGAATACCGGAAAACACATAATCAAGGCGTGTTCGATGCCTATACTCCCGAAATGCGTGCCGCCCGAAAAGCAGGTATCATCACCGGTCTTCCAGATGCATATGGACGTGGTCGGATCATCGGTGATTACCGTCGCGTTGCGTTATACGGAACAGCGTACTTGATTGAGCAACGGAAACAAGACTTACAGAACCGTGGCGGCTTTTTATCCGAATCGATGATCCGGGACCGTGAGGAAATGAATGAGCAAATTCGTGCATTGCAGGAACTGACCGAACTCGGCAATCGTTATGATTGTGACCTATCCCGTCCTGCTGAAACCGCACAAGAGGCGTTCCAGTGGGTTTACCTCGCTTATCTTGCTGCCATCAAAGAACAAAATGGGGCTGCGATGTCACTTGGCCGCGTCTCAACGTTCCTCGATATTTATATCGAACGTGATTTGCAGACCGGACATTTGACGGAACAAACAGCACAGGAACTGGTCGATCATTTTGTCATGAAACTGCGAATCGTCAAATTCTTGCGTACCCCGGACTACAATGATTTATTCTCCGGTGATCCGACCTGGGTCACGGAATCCATCGGCGGGATGAGTGAGGACGGCCGCTCCAACGTCACGAAAAGTTCGTTCCGCTTCCTGCAGACACTCGTCAATCTCGGTCCGGCTCCAGAACCGAATCTGACGGTCCTTTGGTCCACACAACTACCGCGCGGCTTTAAAGAATTTTGTGCCAAGATGTCGATTATGTCCAGTTCGATCCAGTATGAAAATGATGATTTGATGTTGCCGATTTACGGCGACGACTACGGCATCGCGTGCTGTGTTTCCGCCATGAAAATCGGAAAACAGATGCAATTTTTCGGAGCACGGGCGAACTTGGCAAAAGCACTCCTCTATACGTTAAACGGCGGCATGGATGAAAAACTTAAAATTCAAGTCGCTCCAAAAACCGATTTGATTTTAGATGACGTCTTGGATTATGAAACGGTCATGGCCGCGTACGACCGTCAACTCGACTGGTTGGCGGAACTCTATGTCAATACGTTGAACGTCATCCATTTCATGCATGATAAATACAGTTACGAACGGATTGAAATGGCGTTGCATGATCCAGAAATCTTACGGACGATGGCTTGCGGTATCGCCGGACTGTCCGTCGTCGCCGACAGTCTGTCTGCCATTCGTTATGCTAAAGTTTCCCCGATTCGTGATGCAGATGGAATCGCCGTTGATTTTAAAATCGAAGGTGACTTCCCGAAATTCGGAAATAATGATCAACGGGTTGATCAGATGGCGGTTGATCTCGTCAAACTGTTTATGGAAAAAATCCGGAAACATCCGACGTACCGCGATGCTTTACCGACTCAATCCGTCTTGACGATTACTTCAAATGTCGTCTACGGCAAAAAAACCGGCAATACGCCAGATGGACGACGGGCTGGTGAACCATTCGCACCGGGAGCCAACCCGATGCATGGTCGGGATACGAAGGGGGCCGTCGCTGCGTTGACTTCCGTCGGGAAATTACCGTATGAACATGCCCTTGACGGCATTTCCTACACGTTCTCCATCGTCCCGAAAGCACTGGGGAAAGATGAATCGACACGAATTCGAAATACAGTCGGACTGCTTGACGGCTATATGGGCGGAACTACTTCAAAAGGACATCACTTAAACGTCAATGTCTTCGACCGGGAAACATTGCTCGATGCGATGGAACATCCGGAACTCTATCCACAATTGACGATCCGCGTTTCCGGTTACGCCGTCAACTTCATCAAGTTGACCCGCGAACAGCAAATCGACGTCATCAACCGGACGTTCCACGGTGCACTTTAACTGAAAGAAAGGACTGAAATGGCTATGACATACGGAACGATTCATTCTGTTGAATCCTGCGGCACGGTCGACGGACCGGGTATTCGCTTCATCGTCTTCACGCAAGGCTGTCCTTTACGTTGCCAATACTGCCACAATGCGGATACGTGGGAATTCGGATGTGGTCGTTCCGTCTCGGCAACGGAAATCATTGAAGAAGCGGAAAGTTACCGATCATTTTTCGAAGCGACAGGCGGTGGTATCACATTTTCCGGCGGAGAACCGCTTGCCCAACCGGAATTTTTGGAAGCCGCACTTCGGGAAGCAAAACAAAAAGGCTTGCATACCGTCATCGATACAGCCGGTTCGGTCGTCCCGAAAAATATTGACCGGATTCTCGACTATACGGATCTTGTTTTACTTGATATTAAACATATCGATGACGCCACCTGCCGGATTCTGACCGGACGCAGTAATGCCAATACACTTGCCTTTGCCAAACGGTTGGCGGAGCGAAACATTCCCGTCTGGATCCGCCACGTCCTCGTGCCCGGTTTGACGATGACGGAGACGTTCCTTCGACAGACGGGCGAATTCATCCGGACACTCGGGAATGTCGAACGGGTCGAAGTCCTTCCTTATCATCAGCTTGGCGTCTACAAATGGGAAGCGCTTGGTCTCGACTATCCATTGGCGGATGTTCTGCCGCCGAGTCCGGAAGAAGCAACGACTGCTCAAGCATTACTCGATTCTTACTTGTCTTGCTGACGACAAGTTGCTACACTGAACACATAGTCTATGAATAGGAGGTACAATACCGAAATGAAGCATTCACTCGCTACTGTCTAATGATGAAAGAATTCATCACTTTCGCAATGAGTTGCGGATGACTGACGCTACGAGTCTGCTCATTTTCGGTATTTCCCTCATCAGGAAGATACCTTCTTTGATCTGCACTCCTGCACACCATCCGCTCGCTTTCGGATGGTGTGTTTTCATTTCATCTGTATCGAAATGAACTCCTAAGGAGCTGAGAATATGCCTACTGAAATCTTATCGATTCACGATTTACACGTTGAGCTTCCGCAACAGACGTTGTTCCAACACATCTCGTTTTCCGTTCATCCGGGTGAGCATGTCGCCTTGGTCGGTGCCAATGGCGTCGGGAAGACCACGTTATTACAAATCATCCTCCAACAGATCAAGCCGACGTCCGGCGATATCTTCCGTGCCTATACAAACGCCGGTCATGTCGCCCAACACCTCTCTTCTGATGAACCGGCACTTCGCCTGGTCGAGCAAGCCGATCAAGTTCGTTATCAGGCACGGGAACAAACACTCCACTCGCCATCCATCGAAGCGTACCAAGTCGCTTTGGATGTTGATGCTTTTTCACTCGAAGCGGACGCAGCACGTGCATTAAAAGAAGTTCAACTGCCTGAATACGTCTGGTCTCACCCCTTTGACACACTCAGCGGAGGCGAACAGACCCGCATCCAACTCGCCTGTCTGTTGGTCCAACAACCAGATTTCATTCTGCTAGACGAGCCGACCAATCACTTGGATGCCGACACATTGGATTGGTTGATTGAATGGATGCACCAGACACCCATCGCGATTCTTTACGTGTCACATGAACGTGCCTTCATCGATGCAACGGCCGATGCCGTCATTGAGCTGACACCGAGTCTCGCAACACGTTATAAAGGCAACTATCAAACGTATCGCCAGCAAAAAGAACAGGAACGCCTGACCCAAGAACGCGAATATGAAAAACAGGAAAAAACACGCAAAGAACTGAAGCGGATGATCCATCAATACCAAAACTGGCATCAACAAGCTGTCGCCCATGCAAGCGAACGCGATCCATACGCCAAGAAAAAGGCAACCAAACAAGCGAAAAAGTTCAAAGCAAAAGAAAAACAGCTCGAACAGGTCCTGGATCAACGGGTTGCCAAACCAGAAGCGGCACCGTCCGTTCATGTCGCGTTTGAAGCCGCATCCTTTGCAGCAAAGCAGTTGCTTTCATTGGACGCCGTTTCCTTTTCTTACGCGAGTCTCCCACTATTGAAACAGCTGACCTTCTCCATCCAGCAAGGAGACCGGATTGCCGTCATCGGTCGGAACGGTTCCGGAAAAACGACGTTGCTCCGTCTGATTCAAGGTGAACTGAATCCGACTCAAGGAACAATCATACGTCATCCGTCCCTGACGACCGGTTATTTTTCTCAGGCGCTTTCGAATTTACCGACTTCCGGTTCTCTGTTGGACGCTTTGATGGAAGAGACAACGATTTCCGAGACCGATGCGCGGACGCTGCTCGCTTGTTTTCTATTTCGGCGTGACCGGGTCTATCAACCAATTGACGCAGCGAGCATGGGCGAGCGATGCCGGATCGCCTTCTTACGCCTCTATTTTTCCGGTGCCCGTCTGTTGATTTTGGATGAACCGACCAACTACTTGGATTTAACGACCCGCGAACAAATCGAGGCGGCTCTCGATGTCTTTCCGGGTGAACTGTTGTTCGTTTCGCACGATCGTTACTTCAATGACCGACTCTCGAACCGGACAATCGCGTTAGATCAAGAAGCTGTCGTCCATCCTGTCGGAACGAAACTACTCCGGGAACAACAACCAAGTGACATTCAAGCGATTCAGAACGATTTAAGACGTCTCGATGAATTGACGGGAACTGTTCATTTTGATCAGGATTAAATCCTTTACCTTTTTTTAACAAAACGAACGACGCCTCTCTGTTTAATCAGAAGGGCGTCGTTCGTTTTGTGATGTTAAATTAAATCATCGTTTTTGATACTTCAGTTTCGTTCGGGCCTGTGCCTGCTTGTGGATCTTCTTCCACTTCTCTTTTTCGGCTGCTTGTAAGGCGACATTTTGTTTTCGTTCCGCATAGGCGACTTCACGTTTCAGTTTCAGGAAGCTGTCCCACCGTTCGTGCGACAAGCTTTCGTTCGCCAAAGCGGCTTGAACCGCACAGCCTGGCTCTTCGCCGTGCTGGCAGTCACGGAAACGGCAGGACTCTGCCAACGTCTCGATGTCTGAAAACGTCGATGCCAATCCCTCGGTTCCATCCCATAATCCGAGTTCACGCATACCCGGTGTATCGACGAGTAACAAGCCACTCGACAACCGTTTTAATTCCCGGTGTGTCGTCGTATGCCGTCCGCGCTCATCGTCCTCCCGAACGCCACCCGTTTCCATCAGCTGTTCTCCTGCCAAAGCATTAACGAGTGTTGATTTCCCGACACCGGACGATCCGACCAACACAATCGTCTCATTTGGTTGCAAAGCGTCTTTTAAGTCGTCCACCCCGTCACCCGTCAATGAATCCACAGCGAAATACGGTGTCCCAAAGGCGACTGCTTCTATCTCCGACAGGAACTCGTCGACCGAATCGGCTAAACTTTTTTTCGTCAAGACGATAAGTGGCGTGACCCCGGCTTCCCAGGCAACCGTCAAATACCGCTCCAGTCGGCGAACGTTAAAATCATGTCCAAATGCCATGACGAGTAATGCGACGTCGACATTCACGCAGATGATTTGTTCCTCAGTTTCCGTTCCGGCTGCTTTCCTGGAAAATTGCGTAGTCCGCGGCAAAACACGTTCAATCCGTCCCTTACCTGCTTCACGGTCCGTTTGAATCACCCAGTCCCCGACTGCCGGCAGTTCGGCTTTCGTCAAGGCTTCAAACCGCAACTTTCCGGATAACTCACTTAATGTTTCTCCGTCAGCTGTCATCACACGGAATTGCTTTTGAAAGGCTGCCGTGATACGACCTAACTGTTCATTTATTCCGACTTCATGTGCCGGTATTTTACCCCATTCGTTCAATTGGTTTCCTCCTCTGATTTTAAGGGAGGGAAACCCCTCCCTGTGTTCCGATATGGTTTTCTGTTACGTAGCTGATTGCATACATAAAAACACCACTCCTCTCGTTTCTGTTAGTCGAATTTTACCATATTATACGGACCGGACCTAGCGAAGCTATGGAAGTCAGACCTTCATACTCCGCCTCAAGTCGGAGACAATTACGGTCCGAAGGGCGTCGTGCCTCCCTGCTTCTTCCCTTAAGATAAGAGTATCAAGAAAAAGGAGGCTTCATCATGAAGCAATCAAAAGGAAAACAGGTCTTGATGGCACTTGCCGGTCTCGCCCTTCTCGCTGTCGTCATCGGTACATTACCGCACATGATCGGACTCGGGCTCGGTGCGCTCCTCGCATTTTATGCCATCAGTAAGTTTGTCCAAACATCAAAAGTTTTCGCGAAAATCGGATTCGGATTACTCGCTGCACTCGGAATCGGTCTTGCCTTGTCGAACATTTGGGCTGTCGTCGGAATCGCTGCTGCACTGGCACTTTACATCGGATACATGCGCATGAAAATGCAACGCGTCGATTTAAATCAATTGTTTGCCCGCCGTCGTCCAACCACTTCGACCCACTTTGAAGCCGATTGGAAAGACCTCGATCAAAAACGCTGATACGCAGACAGTACATCACTGCCAAACATTTTGCTGATCCAACATCCAAGGAGGAATTTTTCATGAAAAATGTATTTGATCAATTAAACGAGTTTGCGAACCAAATGATGACAGAAGTTAAAAAAGCGGCCGACCAAGGGGAAGCGCCTGCCAAGAAGTTGGTCCGCCACATTCGGACGACTGAGTCGGATTTAAAAGAAATTGATCGTTTACTTGAACGTCAGCGGACGTTGCTTGTCGAACTGACGCATAAACAAGATGAAGCAAAAGAGTTGGCAGACAAACGCTTTAAGCAGGTCGAAATCGCCAAAGAAGCGAACGAACAAGAACTTGCGGAACGGGCGGCGATCGAGTCGAAACATTACGGGGAACAGTTCCGTTTCTTTGAAGAACTGATCTTCGAAACGAAACGTGAGCTCAATCAGCTCGAACGGGAAGCACTGGAATTAAAACTGAAGCTGGAAGATTTACAAAACAAACGGTATGAATGGATGATGCGCGAAAACGTCTCGAATTTAAAATCGAAGATGAACCAGGTGCTAGAACGCGAACCAAATGCTACTATTAAACAAGAACAACATCCATTTACAACAGACGAACCTGAACCGAAGGAAGAGGAAGCTCCGATTGCAGAAGATGATATCGATGCCCGGATTGCCGATCTCGAACGTCGTTTCCAAAAATAAGTATTCGGACGAAGGAGGCATTCTTGCCTCCCTTTGTCATGTCAGGAAGGAGATTGCCCGTGCGACGATTAAGTACAAAACAACTAGTCGGCTACGTGTCGATCCTGTTTGCTCTCGGATTATTTTATGATTTGATGACAGGTGCGGGAAACGTGTTATTCGGAGTTCTTTTCCCTTTCCTCTTGTACTATGTCGGGATTCATTTCCGAAAAAGAAATCATGAAAAACTGGCTATCCTGTTTTATATCGTTGGTACAATCATCTTAGCCGGTGTCGTCCTCAGTTCAGCAGCGATTGGATTTGTCATCGCCGGCATCTTGCTGTATCTCGGAATCATTCTCGTCACACGTCACTCTGTCCGGGAATTTTTCTTCTCAAAAATTTCACCGAGTCTTTACGAAGAGGAAGGCATTAAGATTCAACCGGCCTACTCGTTTGCGACACAACAAGAACTGCCCTATGTCTTAAAAGATTTGAGTGAACAATTCATCGTTCGTGATCTCGAAATCGACTTGACACATGCCTATGTTCCGGAAGGCGAGACACTGATCGTTGTCAGTGGTGTCGTCGGCGATGTCCGGATCTTGTTACCGTCCGGTTACGACTACACACTCGACACATCGATCGGTTTCGGGAGCGTCAAGACAGATGTCCGCCGTATTCCTACTTTCTTCAACCGCCGAATCCAGTACCGTGCCCCCGAATATGACGAGGCTGTCCGAAAAGTCCGGATTCATGTCATGCTCGGCATCGGGAACGTGGAGGTGACCTCGATATGAAACGTGATCAATTTCCGCTTGGTGTCATCGCACTCCAGGTCATGACCGGTTTTTTAACGGCTGTGATGACGACGTTATTATTTTTAAGTACACGCCAGGTCAATTGGCATGTACTTTTCGTCCGTCAACAGGACTTTCCTGTTTTTCTGCTTGTCATCGGTTTATCTCTTTTATTACCGTTAGCAGTTGGCAGTATCCACTATTTCTTTTTACGGCGTGATTTCAAGAGAGTTACGACGGCCATCATCGAACTGGAACAAGGAAAAGAAGTGACGATTGTCAACGGTCCCTATTTCCATACGCTGACGCGTCTGTCCCGTATCGGGAAACGGATTGATGAACAGGTCGAAACCGTTCAAAAAATCAGTACCCGTCCCCAACATATCGAACAAGTCCGTGTCCAGGCCATCACGGAGGAACGAAAACGGCTTGCCCGTGATTTACACGACTCTGTTTCCCAGCAGCTGTATGCCATCTCGATGATGACGACAGCAGCGAAACAGACGATTCTGACGCAACCGGAAACAGCTGCCAAACAAATTGATTTGGTCGAAACGATGGCCCAGACGGCACAGTCAGAAATGCGTTCCCTTTTGTTACAGTTACGACCGGTGGAACTAGAAGGTATGACCCTTCAGCAAGGTCTGACTCAATTGTTAGAAGAATTATCAAGAAAGCAGTCAACCGAGTTGAGTTGGAAGCTTGAAGCCATCGAATTACCCCGCCCGATTGAAAACGAATTGTTCCGGATTGTCCAAGAAGGGCTGACCAATGCTTTGCGTCATGCCAAAGCTTCACATATGGACATTGAACTTCGTCAATTCAATGACACAGTCATCTTAAGCATGAATGATGACGGTGTCGGTTTTATCGTCGATGAAAAAAAACTCGCTTCTTACGGCATCAACTCGATGCGGGAACGAACAGCCGAGATGGGTGGAACGATTCGTCTCGTCAGTGTTCCGGGACAAGGAACGCAAATTGAAGTAAAATTAAGAAAAGATCGGATGGTGCAAGTATGATACGTGTGTTATTAGTCGATGATCACGAAATGGTCCGTGCGGGTGTTTCTGCTTTTTTGTCCACTCAAGCAGATATCGAGGTCGTAGCAGAAGCATCAGATGGACAAGCAGGTGCTGAGCTTGCATTGAAACATCGTCCGGATGTCGTTTTAATGGATTTAGTCATGGAGCCGGTCGATGGGGTTGAAGGAACACGTTTGATTCGAAAAGAATGGCCAGATGCCAAGATTTTAGTCGTCACCAGCTTTTTAGATGATGAAAAAGTCTATCCTGTCATCGAGGCCGGTGCAATGAGTTACGTCTTAAAAACAGCAAGTGCCTTTGAGATTGCGGAAGCGATTCGAAAAACAGCAAGCGGTCAATCCGTCATGGCGGCGCAAGTCACCGGTAAAATGATGGAACGTTTAAGAAAACCAACGAGCCATCTCCATGATGATTTGACAGAACGTGAACAGGAAGTCTTGCAACTGATGGCACGTGGAATGGCGAACCAGGAAATTGCCGATGAGCTGTTCATCTCTTTGAAGACTGTCAAAACTCACGTTTCGAACATCTTGTCGAAGCTTGATGTCGTTGACCGTACACAAGCTGTCGTTTATGCGTTTAAACACAACATCGTTAAGTAATCTTCAGTATTCTTCTATACTTACAATTGCTCTCATACTCAATGAAAATGACCGGGTTCCTCCTGTATCTCAGAGGAACCCGGTCTCGTTCTGTCACCACAATTTCCAGCCTGGTGCTCCAGGCGGCGCATTCTCAATCATATGCCAAATTGGAACTGTATAGGCAAATGCAATTAACGCAAACGTCACGAAAATCCAAAGCTTCCAATTCTCGAAGAACAGTGGAGTTTGCATCGCTGCTTCTTCTGTTTCGGCAACAGGGAACTCTTCCATCCCTTTCGGTGCCCGGAAAGCGAGCTGGAACATCGCAAATAAGAACAGCAGAATCGAAAGGAATAAAATCGTTCCGCCGATTGCCATCGCCACGTGGTACGGAATCCAGTCTGCGACAAGAGAATCCTTGAAGTAAGCCGCAGGGCCGGTCCGTCTCGGATTACCGAGCAGTCCTGAGATGTGCATCGCTGTCGACATAAACAGCATACCAATCGTCCATAACATCGTTTGAACCAGTCCGATCCGGTTGAGTTGTTTCGTCAACGTCCGCCCTCTGAGCAACGGAACCAGCCAGTAAGCCGTTCCAAAAAACGTTAAGGCAACGGCAGCTCCGACCGTGATATGAAAATGACCGGTCACCCACAGTGTGTTATGGACAACAATGTTTAATTGATGCGACGCATTGATGACTCCACCTGCTCCCGCCGGAATGAAAAATAACATTCCGACAAACGGTGCTAAAAAGCGGACATCCCGGTAAGGCATCTTCTTGATCCATCCGAACAGTCCGGTTGCGCCTTGACGTCGTCCTGCCAATTCAAACGTCGCAAACATCGAGAAAGCTGTCATCAAGGATGGAATGATGACAAGAAACGTGAGGACGACCTGAATGTATTTCCAAAAGGCTGAGATACCCGGTTCGAGCAATTGATGATGAAATCCGACCGGGAAAGAAAACAGTAAGAATAATAAAAATGACATCCGGGCTAATGCATCTGAAAAAATCTTCCCTCCGACGATTTTCGGAATCACAGTGTACCAGACGATATATGCCGGTAACAGCCAAAAATACACAAGCGGATGACCAAAGTACCAAAAGAGCGTCCGTGACAACTCAATCCCGACTTTATCCGTCCACCCGAGTGACAACGGTAAGAGTTGAAACAAAATCGTAGCAGCGACACCGAGTGTCGCGACGACCCATAACAATACCGTCATGATGCTCATGTATGCTTGAAGCGGTGGATGAACGCCATTGTGTTCCCGTTTATAATCCGCGTACATCCGGAACATCGCACCGGAAGAAATCCACGTCCCGACAACAAAGATGACGAGTCCGATATAGAAGACCGGGTGAGCTTTCAATGGTGCATAAAAGGTATATAAAACAGAGGCTTCCCCTGCGAGGACCATCCATGTGACGAGGACGACACCAAGCATCATAAACCAAAATCCGACCCAACCAAGCCGTCTTGGAAATTCTTCGAAACGGCCAAACGATTGTCCTAAAAAAGAAAATAGTAAGCCAAAAATAAATAATGTCGTAAATACAATCGCCAGCATCAACCCGTGGGCCGTCAATAATTCATAATAACCAACGCCTGCAATTTCCGGAATCACACCTGTCCGGACGAGTGTCTGCAGTAACCCGCATAACCCGCCAATCAACAAGGCGACGAGCGAAAAGCTGACATGGGCAAAAGCCAGTTTTGCTTCCTTTAGTCCAATGGCCGTCGCCGGCATTCCCCGCTCCATCTCAAACTCTTTTAATTTTCTCGAAATGGCATTCATTTACTCCACCACCTTAATTTTTGTTGACATCATATGGTGCCCGCTTCCGCAATATTCATTACAGACAATCAAATACTCTCCGGCTTTTTTAAAGGTATATTCGATCGAATTGATATGACCGGGTACGACCATCATGTTGACGTTCGTCTTCACGATTTCAAAACCATGAACGACATCTTTTGACGTCACGAGAAAATCCACAGTTGCCCCTTTTTTGATTACCATATCTTGCGGAGTGAACTGAAACGCTTGCGACACCATGACTGCTTCATAGCGGTTGTCGTCAATTTTTTTTAATCCAGGTTTATCAAATGGTTTGGTCTGATCCACTTGTGTCGGATCAATTAATGTAGCGTCAGACGGCGGTTGATTGCCGGATGCAAAAGCAGAGATACCTATGATGACTAAAAAAACAGCTAACATCACACAACCAAACCCCAACCAAATTTTCTCCAAGCGATGAATGTGCATTGTCTTTCCTCCTTATCTGGAACTAAATAATAGAAAAATCGATCCCCACATCCCGATGATGACGGAAGCGACGATAAAGACGGCGACGATGGTTCCTGATAAATTCGGCTCTGGTTTACTGCTCATGATGCTCGACTCCCTTCTCATTTCAACTTGATGCCCTGTCTTTATTCTAGAAAAGTCGGATTGTTCGAGACCGTGATAAATGTCACACCATTTGTGACGATTTCGCGCTTTCTCTTCTAAAAACACACATAAAGTTCACATGTTAGGAAGAAAGCCAAAAAAATCCCCTTGTCTCAAGGACAAGAGGATTCGTTTCGCTTTTAGATTCGGCAGACCCCTACCGGACATCCTTCACAATGGCATAAATCTCTCAAATAGTTAGCATCATGGACAATGATTTTAGTCGTCGTTGATGAAATGACCTTCTCTTTTTTCCATTGGGAAAACATGCGATTGACTGTTTCACGTGGTGCTCCGATCAACTGACCGAGTTCGCTGTCGGATGGTCGTTTAGATATGACGTAGTCTTGCCCGACTTGTTTCCCATGCATGGCAATCAAGCGCAGTAAGGTTGAAGCAAGCGCGCCTTGTTTCCCAAACAGTAACAGGTCACGCAGTTTCGTCTCGGACTGTTTGCGCATCAAGGCTTGCCAACGCATAATTTCTAAGGCAAATACACCATCCTGCTTCATCAATTCTTCCAGCTTACTTTTCGAAATGACACCAAGTACACTGTCTTCCATCGTTTCAACGCTATAAGAACTTGGAAATGCTTCTCCGACGTCAAACTCACCGAACAAATCACCCTTAAAGTATAAAAACATCATCAGGGGACTGCCTTTTTTCGTCAGTTTAGACAGTTTGACACCGCCTTGCTTCACATAAAACAACTTATCGTTTAACTCACCTTCCCAACAAACGATGGATTCCTTTTTAAACGTCACCTCTGTCATGAAGTCTTCCAGTATCATTCGTGTCTCTGCCGATAAGACAAACGTATTTGCTTCTGTTGTTCCGCAAGCAAGCATTTCGCATTCTCCTTTCCTTGATTCCTTCTGACCCTAGTATAGAACATCACACGTCAAAAAAACGTTTTTTCAAAAGATTGTCAAACATTGTTCATGTTTTCACAAAATATTTTAAATAAAAAACAATCCTAGTTTCATTTAAAAACTTAGATTGTTTTTTTACCTCAACGCACTTTCCGGTAGTAATGATCAACAATACGACGTGTCGCTTGTCCTGGTTGTTCCGTATACCAGACCGTTTTGAATTTTTTCATCGCCGTTCGACTTTCTTCCAGAGCTGCTTCCGAATTAATCCAGTTCAACATCACGTCAAATTGATTCGTGTAGATAACCGGTAGCGGGTTCGGATAGGAATCGATGATACCCGGAATTTGCCGGTACGTATCAATATCAGGTGTGTAAAGAAGAGTCGGAATGTCGAGCAGACAACTTTCAAAAGGAATCGAGGAATAGTCGGTGATCAATACATCAGTGATGAGTAAGTAATCATTGATTGAATATTCGTCCGTAACGAAGTGCACATCTGTTTTTTGATGCGTGAACATGGAGCGGACCGTCGGATGTAATTTGACGAGAATCGTCCAGCCTTGCTCGGTCAATTGTTCGAGTTGGCGGACGGTCTGTCCTTCCATTCCATTATATTCCCGGTAAGTCGGTGCATATAATATTATACGCCGCTCCTTTTTGACGTAGGCAGCGCAAAGTTGTTTTTTAATATGTTGATGTTGTTCGTCGAACCAATAATCCGTCCGGGGCATTCCAAATGTTTTGAAGACTGTCCGTGGAAGATCATGCGGCGCCATGAATTGTCCTGCACATGCATCTCCCGGTACGATGAAGTCCCCATAACGTCGATACACCCGTTTGAAACGTCGCAGGACATGTTTCGGGACCATTAAACTCTTCGAGGACGTCAAACCGAATTTTTTTAACGTCCCTGCAGCATGCCATAACTGGATCCGTTTTGTTCCTTTGCGAATCGGGGCGACACTATATTCGCCGATGTAGTTATCGATGAAATGATGCTTCGATGTCGCGAGCAGATACGCCAGTCGGATAAAACGCAGTCTGCGATAGGGCAAGGCATATTCTGCCGACCATGCTTCCGGATATTTTACAAATTTTTTATCATAAATCAAATACCGTTTTTCGTTCGGAAATTCCGTCAGGAGCGCATCATTGATCGGTTTCACATTATCACCGTAAGTGACCCAAAAGAGCGTTACTGGTCTCACAGGTAACAAACAGAAGATCCGATAGAAAATCCGAAAAAGCAGCAAATAGATTTGCACGATACTCTCTCTCACGTTATTCCCCCCTTCCATGAAGAAAGACCGCACGCAGGGTGTGGTCTTGTTTGTTCACGAACCGTTTCCTAACTCCGTTTTGATTTGGCTTGTCGAAATACCTTCCGTCCGACTGAGATAAACGACTTCACAATATTCTTTCAAGAAATCGAATTCGCCGGCCCAGTCATCCCCCATGACAAATGTATCAATTTGATGTTCTTGTACATCCGTGACTTTCTGATCCCAATTGTTTTCCGCGATAACTTCGTCAACGTAGCGAATCGATTCCAAAATCAATTTACGGTTTTCGAAGCTGTGATACGATTCTTTGTGTTTCAATCGATTGAACTCGTCCGTCGAAATCGCAACGACTAAATAATCGCCCATTTCCTTTGCGCGTTTGAGGATGTTGATGTGACCCCAATGTAGTAAATCAAATGTGCCGTACGTGATGACTTTTTTCATGATGATTCTCCTTTATGCTGATTGCTGGCGGGTTGCAGTATACGTTGATAGGCTTTTAAAGACGCTGTTCCGTCATCCCACTGACAAAATTTCTTTTCAAATGCGGCAAACGCCGGACCATATCGATCGCTCCATTCGTGCAATCGGTCAATCTCTTCAAATAGCCGTGATTGTTGTAAAACGAACGGTCCGGGTGCTTCCTGTTCAAAGTCAAAATAAAATCCGCGCAATTGGTCCCGGTAATGTTCTAAATCATACGTATAAAAAATCATCGGTCGTTTCAAATGCGCATAGTCAAACATGACGGAAGAATAATCCGTAATCATGGCATCCGCCGCGATATACAAATCTGAAATATCCGGGTAACCCGAAGCGTTATGAATAGAGGGATAAGCCGTCGTATCCACTTGATCTGCGACTAAATAATGCATCCGGATGAGTAACGTATATTCAGCACCAAACCGTTTTTCAAACTGTTCCAACGAAAAAGGCAACTTAAAGGAATAAGACCCCTGTACCACATATTCATTGTCTCGCCATGTCGGCGCATATAGAATGATTTTTTTGGTCCGATCGATCTGATACCGGGAATAGACCCGTTCAAGAATTTCCGGATGGCGTTCCGTCTGGTAAAACACATCATTACGCGGATAACCGATTTCAAGCATTTCACCTGAAAAATCAAAGGCCCGCCGAAATATCCGACTTGAATAGGCGTTCGGTGAAATCAATACATCCCACTTGGATGCTTCACGCGCAAAGTCACGTTTATAGCGTTCTGTCGTCGTATTAGCCATCTGCACATCATCCATGTCGAGTGCTAACTTCTTTAACGGCGTTCCATGCCACGTTTGTAAATAGATGGTTCCTTTTCGTTTGAACAACCAAGAGGGAAGCCTGCTGTTAGAAATCCAGACACGCGATGTAGCGAGCAGATAAATCCAGCGAATGGTCATTCGATCTACTGTCTGAACCGTCGGGTCATGTAATACACTTTGCCGATCTTTACTGAAAATCAACTCAAGTTCCGGATGTTCTTGTTTTAGCGTTTCATAAATAGCACGTGGATTGTCACTGTATTGTTTCCCTAAAAAGCTTTCAAAAAGGAAGCGATTTTGGTGAACCGGCAAACAAGCAAACAACCGCATCACAAGATGCAATCCCGTTTCGATCAATTTGGTTTTCTTGATCCACTGACGTAATTGACGTTTCAAAATTGTACTCCTTAATTTAACAAAAAATTTACTTTTTATAGAACTTCATATAAATCAAACCTCAACCATCATAACAAAAAGCGCATCCATTTGGAATCAGTATTTGAACGCATATAACGGAAAGGTAAATCAAACTTCGTCGTGTTGTGCACAAGACCTTTTCGATGGCTGAACGTTTCAAAGCTGTATTTGCCATGATATCCGCCGATACCACTGGCGCCAACGCCACCAAACGGTAAATTATGCTGTGCGACATGCATGAGTGTATCATTCACACAACCGCCGCCAAAGGAAATCCGGTTCAGGACACGTTCCTTGACGAAATCGTTCTCTGTGAACAAATAAAGTGCAAGCGGTTTGTCACGGTCTGTGACAAATGTGATGACATCTTCGATTTCATCATATACAAGAACCGGCAAAATCGGACCGAATATTTCTTCTTGCATCAATTTTGAATCAAGTGGAACGTTCGTCATGACGGTCGGAGCCATTTTTCTTGTTTCCGGGTCAACTTGTCCGCCGAATTCAATGTCTCCCTGATCGAGATAGCCTGTTAAGCGTTCCAAGTGACTATCGGATACAATTTTGACGTATGATCCAACTCCTACACCGTTCCCATACTGTGAAAATGCCTCTTCTTCGATATAACGCAGGAATGTTTCTTGGACGTCCCGATGAACGAAAACATAGTCCGGTGCGATACATGTCTGTCCGGCGTTTAACCATTTCCCCCAGGCAATCCGCTTCGCTGCGAGTCTTAAATCTGCATCCTTGTGGACAATCGTCGGAGACTTGCCCCCGAGTTCAAGGGTGACCGGTGTCAGGTGTTTCGCTGCTGCTTGATGAACGATTTTTCCAACGCGTGTCGAGCCGGTAAAGAAGATATAATCAAACTTCTCTTCCAACACTGCTGCACTCACTTCCGCATCGCCTTCAATCACTACACCAAAACGTTCATGGAAGGCTGTCTCAAAAACTTCACGCAACACACGCGAGACGTTTGGCGTTAATTCCGAAGGTTTTAAAACGACGGTATTTCCTGCTGCAATCGCTCCTACGACAGGTGCAAGGGCAAGTTGGAAAGGATAATTCCAAGGTGCAATGACAAGCACGTTTCCGTACGGCTCGAAACGGATTTCGCTTTTCGATCCGAAATGCAACAATGGCGTCCCGACACGGCGCGGCTTTGCAAGACGGCGCAATTGTTTTTCCATCCGATTGATTTCGCCGTAGACAAAACCGATTTCTGTCGTAAAGGCGTCTTGACGTCCTTTATTCAAGTCTGCTTTCAATGCATCATAAATGGCTGCTTCATGCGTTTCAATCGCTTGTTTCAAGAACGTCAACATACTTAAACGAAAAGCAATGCTTCTTGTTGCGCCTGTCTTGTAAAAAGTCCGTTGTACCTCGACCTGACGTGCTACATCTAATCCCGTTGTCGTCAATCCCATCCGTAAATCCCCCTTGTGAGCTCATTCATTTCTTACTTCTCATTCTACCATAGCTGTCAGGGCAAATAAAAAAAGCGGAGAGTGTTTTCTCCGCCTTCCGTTTACAGCTGAATCGCTGTCTCTAGTGCTACTTTCATCATATCGTTAAACGTCGTTTGACGTTCTTCCGATGTCGTCTCTTCGCCCGTCAACAAATGATCGGAAATCGTCAAGATCGTCAGCGCATTGACTTTATGTTTTGCAGCAAGTGTATAGAGGCCTGCCGCTTCCATCTCGATTGCCAGGCAACCAAAGTCCGCCCATTTTTTGAAGTGATGGAAATCATCTTGATAAAATTGATCGGTCGTGAAGATTTGACCGACTTTTGCATCGATGCCGTGCTCTTTCGCTGTCATATAAGCTTTGTGCAATAAGTCAAACGATGCTGTCGGCGCATAATCCAGTCCGTTGAACCGAACTCGGTTTTGTGCCATATCATGTGACGCACTCATCGCGATGACGACGTCGCGGACTTTGACATCCGGCGTGATCCCGCCGGCAGTACCGACTCGAATCAGATTTTTAGCTCCGTATGATTGGATCAATTCGTTTGCATAAATCGACATCGACGGGACACCCATCCCTGTTCCTTGAACAGAAACTTTTTTGCCTTTATACGTTCCTGTAAAACCATACATTCCGCGAACTTCGTTATACAAAACGACGTCCTCTAAAAATGTATCGGCAATATATTTTGCACGAAGCGGATCTCCTGGAAGTAATACGGTTTCTGCAATCTGACCTTCTGTTGCGTTAATGTGTACGCTCATGTACGATTCCTCCTCTTAAATAGTGACTAAACCGACAACAACTCTCGGAACTCATTCGGAGTCATTCCGAATTGCTTTTTAAAGACTTTCCGAAAATATTTATCATCATGGTATCCGACTTCAAGCGCAATCTCGTAGATGCGAGCATCCGTCTCACCCAACAATTCCTTTGCCCGATTTAAACGGATCGTTTGAATGTAATCCGAAAGATTAACCGAAAAACGTTGTTTAAATCGTCTTGAAATATATTCCCGACTTAAGTAAAAGCGTTCACTCATGAGTTGAAGCGTTAGTTCTTCCGCATAATGTGTCGCGATGTACTTTGCAATCTGATCAATCGCTTCTCCTTGTTCTGGAGCAGGACCTATCAATTCCATCGCACGGGCGACGGCATCATTTAAAATATCAGGATCGATCGGCTTGAGTAAGTAATCAAACGATTGATGCAAAATTGCACGACGCATATACGTATAATCATCATACCCTGTCAATACAATCGTGACGACCTTTGGATGATGATTTTTTGTCCATTCGAGTAAACTTAACCCGTCAAGTCCGGGCATTTCAACATCTGTTAACATCAAATCGATTTTTTCCTGTTCCAAAAAACGTTTGGCAGTGACTCCATCATCCGCTTCAAAGATGTTGTCTACCTGCCATGTATCCCACTCTCCGAGCAATTTCACGGCATCACGTACATGTTTTTCGTCGTCTACGATCAATACATTCATCACAGTTCCTCCTGTTCAACGGGAATTCGAATGACGATTCTAAAACCACCTTCAATTGGAGACTGCAGGATCATGCTGGCTTCCTCTCCATAAAAGATCAATAGACGTTCGTAGATATTGTGTAGACCGATGCCGGACGTTTGACGATCTTCCGGCCGGCGATGCATGCGCATGGTTTGATCAATACTTTCCAGTTCTGTTGATTCCATGACTGCCCCGCTATTTTCCACTTGGATGATCAGTTGATCCCCATCGCTTCTGACTTTATAAGCGAGATAATTTTCGGTTGCATCCACCTGCTGATTAAACGCATGCTTAAAATAATTTTCAGCAAAAGGTTGTAAAATCATCTTTGGAACTTCAATCGAATTCATATGCCACGGTACATCGACAATATAACGGAACCGATCCGGAAAACGTTGCTGTTGAAGACGCATGTAGGATTGGAGATGATCCACTTCCTGCTTCAACGTCACGATCGTCTGCTCATTGTTCATGGAATAACGCATCATCTGCGAAAGTCCTGTAATCGAACGATATGCGATTTTCCGGTCGCCTTGTAACGTCGTCGTCCCGATGGATTGCAGGGCATTAAATAAAAAATGCGGATTCAATTGAGATTGTAAGGCACGCAATTCATTCGTCCGATTTTCAAGTGCCAAACGGTATTCCCGTTTGATCAGCCGGTCGATTCGTTGAATCATTCGTTGGAACTGTCGATTCAGTAATCCTATTTCATCATTGGTCGTCGCAACGAATTGGGCTGATAAATCACCTTGTTCGACACGCCATACGTTTGCTGTCAGTTGTTTGATTGGTTTTGTGATTTCAAGTGCTACGAGACTTGCTGCAATAATCATCAAGACCAACGAGACAATCCCGATCAAAATTAAAATCAGGGCCGTTTCATTAGCACCTTTGACGACAGAAGCGTATGGAGTCGTCTTGACCAATGTAACGGGAACACCTTGTGTTTTCGTTTTGGCATAGACGATGAATGAGTCACCGACACGCATGCTTCCACTTTTACCTGTCAATCGGTCATTCGTGACCGGAAGTTCTTTTCCCGTTTTCGCAATCAGTTGATTTCCATTCAACAGCCAAAGCGATTCACCGGGGAAATTTTCGAACAGCTTTAATTGTTGTTCAAAGACACTCGTCGGAATATCGACAGAAAGAAACCCGAGCGGTTCATCCGTTTCCACACGATTGATCCGGTAACGGAAGCTGACAATCTGTTTATCATCCAAAATCATCGTATGTGTATTATAGGCAGCAATCGGATGTGCCGGATCAATCAGCCAGCCGTTTTCCTGCTTCATCAAACGAAAGTAATCGGTCTCCTGCAGCCAATCAAATTTCCCCCGGCTTGATGTCTTCATGTTGTAAACCGAGTACTCTGAGTTGCCTTTTAAGATAACGAAGTGAAGTTGCTCAATGTCTTGCCTGGATAAAAAGAGTCCGAGCAGCGCCCGTGAAATCACACCTTCCGATTCACTGAGCTCGGCATCCGCTCCGACGTTCATAATATTGAGCAATGAGCGATTGGCATACAAACTCGTCGGTAACCGTCTTACATCTTCCATATAATGACTGATTTGGTTACTTCCTCTTTTCAAAGCGTTCAAGCTTGAACGTTCCGCCTGCTCCACGTTTTGGTTGCGTACATAGAGATAAGAAGCTGATGTAGCAAGCGTCGTCGGAATCAGAATTGCTAAGACGACAAGTCGGATCAAACGTGTTCGGATGCTCTTCATCGCCGTCTCCTCCATCCTTTTTCTTCTAATAATTAGTATAGCATAGCTGTATCCGCTTACATGCGTGACTTTTATTTGTTTACATCCGTTGTGATTTCATTCAAATTATATTTCTAAAAAAACAACACTTGATTCCGAATGAATATTGATATATCATCGTTAATGTTCGTTTTTAACAAACTTTTGAGATTAAGGTGGTCTTTGACTCATGTTTAAACTTTCAGCACACGATACAACGGTCAAACGTGAAATTCAAGCTGGTTTTATCACGTTCATCACAATGGCTTATATTCTTTTCGTCAACCCAACTATTTTGTCCGAGGCAGGGATTCCACAAGATCAAGCTTTCTCGGCAACGATCATTGCTACGCTGATCGGAACGTTATTAATGGGATTCTATGCCAACCTACCGATTGCCGTAGCACCAGGAATGGGATTAAACGCTTATTTCACGTATACACTTGTCATCGGTGAAAAAATTCCATACCAAACGGCTTTATCAGTTGTCTTCGTCGCCGGTATCATTTTTCTTTTGTTGTCGCTGTCCCCTTTGCGGACTAAGTTGATTGAAGTCATTCCGACTACACTTAAATTAGCAATCACTGGAGGAATCGGTTTGTTCATCGCTTCCCTCGGTTTGAAGATGTCCGGTATCCTTGTGGCAGATCCGGCTACCTTGATTACAATCGGCTCTTTAACGTCACCGGAAGCTCTAATCACATTAGTTGGCTTACTGGCAGCTGCTATTCTGACGGTTAAGCGCGTTCCGGGCGGACTGTTGTACGCTATGATTTTATCCGGATTGCTCGCTTTCTTGACCGGTGAGTTGACGTTCTCGAAAACTTTGATTGCTTTACCGACTTTACCGGAAGGCATTGTTGTCGCGAATCCGCTCACTGCCGTTCAAGATGTCATTCAATATGGACTTTTCAGTGGTGTTCTTTCGTTTGTGCTCGTCACGATGTTTGATACGACCGGAACGATGGTCGCAGTCGGCGAACAGGCTGGACTGATCGAAGAAGACGGATCACTTAAAAACAGTGAACGTGCCCTGTTATCTGATTCAACGGCGATGATTGCCGGAGCTATGTTTGGAACAAGTCCGACAACGGCCTATGTCGAATCGGCTTCCGGTGTCGCAGCGGGTGGACGAACCGGCTTGACCTCTGTCACGGTCGGAATCTTGTTTGCGCTGTCAGCAGTGTTTGGTCCAATCGTTCAATCGATCTCGAGTGTTCCTGCTATTACCGCACCGGCCTTACTTCTTGTAGGTGCCCTGATGTTGCAAAACATCAAACAAATCGAGTGGGAAAATTTCAGCGAAGCCTTTACCGCGTTCATGGTGATCATCATCATGCCGCTATCCGGCAGTATCGCAACAGGTATCGCGTTTGGATTCATCATCTACCCGATCATGAAGGCCGTTCAAAAACAACGTGTTCACTTTTTGATTTATCTGTTTGCCGTTCTATTTTTCATTCAATTGTTTTTCCTTCATTAAAAAAAGCGTGTTGCTTCCAATTTTTGTTGGAAGCAACACGCTTTTTTATTATTTCTTCATTTTTTCCCATGTCTTCGTAAAGTCCTGTAACATCTCTTCCGATGTTTTTTGTTTTCCTACGTATGCCTGCATGATGGCACCAAATTCATTGACAGCACCGTCCGGGTATTTAAACCAGTTCCACGAGATGGTTTTATCTTCTTTAGAGTACTTGATGATATCGTCAGCAAGTGGTCCAAGATCGGCTGCTTCGATTGATTTGAAGGCCGGGATGAATTTAAATTTGTTGACCATGTAATCTTTTCCTGTATCAGATGTCGCCATCCACTCGAGGAATTTTTTACCTTCTTCTTTGTTTTTTGAATTTTTGTTAACAACCCAGTTGTTCGGTACACCAACCGGAAGACGGTCCATTTTTTCTTTATCGTCATTGATCGGCATCGGAATGAAGCCCATCTCGATATCCGGATTGACATCTGTAATCAATTGTTGCGCCCAGTTTCCTTGTTGAATCATTGCTGTTTTCCCTTCAGCAAACTGAGAAACTTGTGTATTGTAATCCGTCGTCAACGGATTTTTGTTTCCGTATTCGATCGTCAAATCAAACAAGTTCATGAATTCTTTGAATTGTTTGTTGTCTTCGAACTTTCCTTTTCCAGAGTTCAAATCGGCAATGAACTGATCCGGATCATCCTGTTGCGCCATCGGGATATTCATCAAGTGGTTTCCAAGGATCCACCACTCGCCGTATCCGATTGAGAATGGCGTGACACCATCCGCTTTCAGTTTTTTAGATGCTTCCGTTAATTCTGTTAAGGTTTTTGGTAACTCTGTAATACCGGCTTTCTTAAAGATTTCTTTATTGTAGATAAAACCATAACCTTCCAGGTTCATCGGCATACCATAAAGTTTCCCGTCAATCGTCATTGGTTCTTTCGAGAGGTCTGTTAAATCACTGACCCATTTTTCATCTGAAAGATCTTCCAATTTGTCTTGCCACGTTTTTGCTTCTGTAAATCCACCGTTGTTAAAGACATCCGGTTCATTCCCTGAAGCAAACTGTGATTTTAAGGCCGCGCCGTAATCCGATCCGCCACCGACCGTTTGAACAACGACTTTTACGCCCGTTTCTTTTTCATAGGCCTTCGCCATCTTTTCCATGTCTTTTGCGATTTCAGCTTTAAATTGGAATACGTTGAGGGTCTTCCCGTCCTTAGAAGAGCCACTGTCCTTTGAGTCATCACTATTGAGTGTTCCACCGCCACCACATGCTGCAAGTGCTACGACCATTGCGGTCGTCATAACTGGTAGTGCTGCCCATTTACGTTTACGCATTCGGATACCTCCCTGATTTTCGAGTTGATAATCGTGCTACGCTTTTACAATAAATGAAAACGCTTGCAATAAAAACGGATAATTTTGTCCGGTGCGGTGGAAAATATTGAACAATCGTTATCCGATTAAAAAAGTCGGGATTAGTGTATGATGAAAGTAGATACTACTTCACGAAGGAGTTTGATGCAATGTCCCTACAATTCACGATTTTATTGATTGGTTTATTGTTATTCACGGCAGTCTGGACGACGAAATTATCCAGTCGCCTTAACATTCCCGCTCTCTTGATTTTCATCGCACTTGGTATGATTGCCGGTAGTGATATTACCGGTTTCATTCGATTCGATGATGCGGAGCTGGCACAATTGCTTGGTACCGTCGCTTTAATTGTCATCTTATTCGAAGGGGGACTTCAGACCGCCTGGAAAGAAGTCAAAACGGAGCTTGCGCCTTCCCTTTCACTTGCGACGTTTGGTGTCTTCATCGCAACGACGATCGTCGCTGTCGCCTCCCACTACATTCTCGGCTTCAGCTGGGCCAATGCCTTCTTATTAGGAGCCATCGTCGGGTCGACGGACGCTGCCGCGATTTTTTCAGTGCTCAGCGGACAATCCGTCCGGCGAAAAGTCGGGTCGACGTTAGAACTCGAATCCGGAACAAACGATCCGATGGCTGTTTTTCTGACCGTTTTCTTCCTTGAATTCGTTACGAATCCAAAGGACGCTTCACTGGTTTCCGGTTTAACGTCTCTTGTCTGGGAAATGATGATTGGATTATTGCTTGGTCTGTTCATCGGCTGGATTGCCTCGACGTTACTCAATCGGATTGACCTCAGTTCATCCAGTTTTTATCCGATTCTGTTGATGTCTTTTGCTTTTCTTTCATTTGGTATTGCCGACACCGTTCATGCCAGTGGGTTCTTAGCTGTTTACGTGACGGCTATTTATATTAGCAATCATGAGTTGGTCTACCGCCAGACGCTCGTCCGTTTCACGATGAGCATGGCACACTTGGCGCAAATCGGAATGTTCATTGTGCTCGGATTACTCGTGTTCCCGAAACAGCTGCTTGATCCGCAGGTGATCCTATCATCGATTGCCCTCGCTTTGATTTTAATCTTTATCGCTCGTCCAGTTTCGGTCTGGCTCAGTCTCCTTCCTTTTAAATATTCTTGGCAGGAAAAAGTGTTTGTCTCTTTTGCCGGTTTAAAAGGAGCCGTTCCGATCATTCTCGCAACCTATCCACTCGTTGCCGGAATCGACAATGCCGGAATAATCTTCAACATCGTCTTTTTCACTGTTCTTTTATCCACGTTGATCCAAGGGAGTATGTTGACCTTCCTGGCGGACCGGCTTCATTTAAACGAAACAGGTTCATCCACGATTCAAACGGTCATTGAGTTCATGTCGATTGGTAAACCCAATGCTGAAATCATTGAATTGACGATTCCTAACTCTCATCCGTTTGTCGGGAAAGCCATCTCGGACATTGATCTGCCGCAGGAATTTTTAATCACGGCCATCATTCGGGACGATCAAATCGTGACGCCACGGGGCGATACGATTTTTGAAGGCCGGGATCAATTGCTTCTATTAACACCAAAACATCGTATTAAAACGCTTAAACGTTTTTTATTCCCGCAAAAAGAAATGACAAAAAAGAGCTGACACCGCTGTCAGCTCTTTTTTGTCATTTCTCTTAACGCTTTGATTTAAAGCGGCGATACAAAATGTATCCGATGATTCCGACGACGATAATACCGAGAATCCACCATAACTCCTGTTCGAGTCCTTTCAACATGGACTCTGCCCGCTCCACTCCAAACTTTTCTCCCAACCACACATAGAAGAATGACACCGGGAATAACCCAATGCTTGAGGCCAGTAAGTAACGTTTGAAAGACAAATTGAATAAACCACACGGAATGGAAACGACAGAACGAACAACCGGGAAAAATCGGCCAAACAATGCTGACCAGGAACCGTATTTCGATACGATCCGTTCTCCTTGAACGATTTCCCGTTCCTTAATCATTAACCATTTTCCGTAGCGAATCAAAATTGGACGTCCGGCATAACGACCGAGAAAATAAAATAACGTCGCCCCCATCAGACTGCCGAGGAAACCAATCAAGACGGCTGCAGTCCATCCAATCGTTCCGTTCGAAACATAGAGACCGAGTACCGGCAAACCGACTTCAGCCGGAATTAATTCCGTCCCGAGCCCCAGAATCATAATTCCTAAAAACAGCCAGAGATTCGACTCTCCGGCTGAGAACAACCATTCTAACATCCAACCACTCCTCTAATTCAGCCTCGTGCAGGACGAAGAAGATAATAAATGATGACGACGAGCGTCGTCCAGACTCCTGTAAAGATCCCGATGATTCCGACGATAAAGAAGCCAAGTGCCATCATTGATCCCGTGCGTTTGTAATCGCGCCACATCGTCCGTAATCCTTTAATGTTAAACCAAAGGAAAGCTACGAAAAGTACGGCAAACACTAATCCTGTAATGAGTATCGCTGACATGTCTTCACCTCTCTCTTATTAGTTCATATGCCCATTATAACTTGTTTTCACACGTCTTTCCTCAGTCTGAGGTCGGATGAACTTATTTTAACGCATAAAAAACATCCTGCTGGCCATGAATTCATGGCCAGCAGGACGTTTTGAATTATATCTATCAGTACATCACTCGTTCTTACAGCAGGTGCACACCTTGCTCACGGTACGACACGCGTGTTTCTTCCGACCAGACCGATGCTTGAACTTCACCGATATGACGTTTCTTCAAGAGGAACATCGCCATCCGGGATTGTCCGATTCCTCCACCAATCGTCAGCGGAAGTTTCTCTTCCAATACACCCTGATGGAACGGGAAATCAAGTTTCGCATGTTCGCCTGTTGTTTCGATCTGTGCCAGTAACGTCTCCCGATCAACACGGATACCCATCGACGAAAGTTCGAACGCCCCGATTTCCGGATGGTGGACTAAAATATCACCGTTGAGCGTCCAGTCATCATAGTCAGCCGCTCGACCATCATGTTTTTCTCCGGATGCCAGCGCACCGCCGATCTGCATCAAGAAGACTGCACCATACTCTTTCGTCACTTCCGTCTCCCGCTCTTTTGTCGAAAGACTCGGGTACGCATCTTCAAGATCTTGTGTCGTCATGAAATGGATCGTCTCCGGCAAAATCGCTTCGATCGCGAGCTTCTCTTCGACTTCACGTTCCACTTGACGAATTGATTCATAAATCGCACGAACCGTCGTTTGCAGATAGTCAATCGTCCGCTCTTCTTTTGTGATGACCCGTTCCCAGTCCCACTGATCGACATGAATCGAATGGGTTTCATCCAATACTTCATCACGACGGATGGCATGCATTAATGTGTATAAGCCTTCGCCTTTTGAGAATCCGTACGTGTGGAGTGCTTGGCGTTTCCACTTCGCAAGAGATTGAACGATTTCGAGTTCTGCCTGATGGTCAATCGCATCAAAGCGGATGACGCGTTCGATTCCGTTTAGATGATCGTTGACTCCGAGTGTGCTTTCGACGAATAATGGCGCTTCGACGCGTGTTAATCCAAGTTGTGCTGAGAATTGCTCCTCGAAGCGTTTTTTTACGAGTGTGATGGCTTCCTGTGTCTGTTTCATCGATACGAGTGTTGTCATGGTAATCTTCCTCCTCAATTGTGTGTTTGAAAAAGAAGCCATAAAAAAGAGCCCTTCTCTCCCAAGAATATGGGACGAAAGACTCGGTTCCGCGGTACCACCCATGTTAACAGCTCAGCTGCTCACTCAAAAGACTGATGATCAATTATCATCTCAATCTTCGGCCATATGATAACGGACAGGCAACTCCGGCTACGCCTACTGACTTCAGTGTTCGGGTAGCGACTCCGGGATGTTCTTCGCAACTTGTTTCCGACTGGGCTCTCACCGTCCCCAGCTCGCTAATTCGGTATTACAAGATGTTACTCTTCCCTTCAACGTCGTTGTTACAATTGAATTGAGAACATCGTACACCATCCGGCAAGCATTTGAAAAGTCCTTTTTTCAAAAAAAAATAAAATAATCTGACTAATCAGATTAGCTAATCCGAAGAAAAACGTTCCCGCAGAAGCGAGAACGCGCTTACAATTTATTTGATTGAACCACTCGTAATTCCTTGAATAATTTGTTTTTGCATCGCGAAGAAGAAGAGTAACAGCGGAATAATTCCGAGGATCAGCCCCGGCAGTGCCAAGTCCCACTGCTTCGTATACTGACCGAAGAAATAGAACGTCGCGAGCGGAATCGTCCGCAGTTCGACATCACGCAACATGAGTGATGGCAACAAGAAATCATTCCAAATCCACAGTGTGTTCAAGATGACAATCGTCACCGTAATCGGTTTAAGCAATGGGAACACGATCCGCCAAAAGACTCCCCACTGCGAACAACCGTCAATGATGGCTGCCTCTTCAATCTCTTCCGGGATCGACTTCATGAATCCGTGATACAAGAAAATTGATAACCCGGAACCAAAACCAAGATACATCAAAATCAGACCCCAATAACTGTTTTGCAGACCGAGGTCACCCGACAACTTCGATAACGGAATCATAATCGATTGGAACGGGATGATCATCGCCGCGACAAATAAGAAAAAGATGATTGTCGATAACCGACTTTTCGTCCGAACGAGTTTCCATGCAGCCATCGAACAAAAAATGACAATAATCGCATTTGCACCAACGGTAATGATGACAGAGTTCAGAAAAACTTTTCCGAAATTCATCGCTTCCCAGGCATCTGTATAGTTCGAGGTGATCCATTCTTTCGGAAGCCCCGATGTATTCGTAAAGATGTCACCCTGTGTCTTAAATGAATTTGAAACCACATAATAAAATGGAATCATGTACAGTAAACCCATTAATAGTGCGGCAATCTCCACGGTTCCAAGACGCACGGAATAACGACCACGCTTTTTCGGTGCCGGTTTCTCCGGCGTCAGTTCCGGTTTCGGTAAAGGTTGTGCGGTACTCATGCTTCCACCTCCCGTTTTTTCGTCAAATAGACTTGGGTGACCGTGATCGCGGCAACGACGACAAAGAAGATGATCGCTTTAGCAGAACCGAGACCCAGATTGTTATTTGTAAACGATTCTTTATAGATGTTCAGCGCAAGCATTTCTGTCGATTTGAACGGACCACCATTTGTCAGCGATAAGTTCGTATCGAATAATTTAAAGGACCAAGAAATCGTCAAGAACAGGCAAATCGTGACGGATGGCATAATCAGCGGAATCGTAATATTCCGCAACGTGGATAATCGATTGGCCCCATCAATTTTTGCTGCTTCAATCAGCTCCTGCGGGACATTTTGCAGGGCAGCGATGTAAATAACCATGATATATCCTCCGCCTTGCCAGATTGAGACGATGACAATGCCCCAAAAACCGGTTCGGGCATCACCAAGCCAAGGGAGTTCGAATAAACTCCATCCTGTCAGTTCACCAATCGACGCAAATCCTTTAACATAAATAAACTGCCAAACGAATCCGAGAATCAATCCACCAATCAAGTTTGGCATGAAGAAAATCGTCCGTAAGAAGTTTCGTGTCCGAATATTTTGCGTGAGTAAAAACGCTAAGATGAATCCGACTAAATTCGTTAAAATCACGGCAACGACGGTATATTTCGTCGTCAGCCAAAAGGACTGCTGAAACTGTTCATCCACTGTAAAGAGACGGACATAGTTGTCAAATCCAATCCAATTTAATTCGCCGGTAATCCCGTTCCAGTCCGTGAATGAATACATGACACCATTAAAAAAAGGTACGAGAACAATCACTGCGAACACCAAAAAGACGGGTCCGACAAACATCCAAAATTCAAGTCCGCGCTTTACTTTTTTCTTATTGCTTACTGCCATTGCTCATCCCTCCTCTATCCCTAGCCTACGCAACTTTCCATAAAATGAAAACGCAACCATTTGACACATTGGGTGGAATATATTGAACGATTATTTGGCGTGTCTGTTTCAGATGAGCTACTATTAAGGAAATATAGAGAAATTCATCTTGAGAGGAAGATTACGCCATGGAAAAAACCATTCGTTCTGATTTAGAAATTGCCCAACAAACAATTCTACGACCGATCTCCGAAATCGCTGAACATATCGGATTGACCGATGCGGATTATGATACGTACGGAAAATACAAAGCGAAGTTGACGGACGGACTAGCTGAACGATTGGCGACGAATACGGACGGGAAACTGATTCTTGTCACGGCGATTAATCCGACGGCTGCCGGAGAAGGAAAATCGACAGTAACGGTCGGACTTGGTCAAGCGCTGCACCGCCTCAATCATAAAACGATGATCTGTTTACGCGAACCGTCTCTCGGACCGACGATGGGATTAAAAGGCGGAGCGTGCGGTGGTGGTTACAGTCAAGTCTTGCCGATGGAAGAGATTAATCTTCATTTTACGGGCGACATGCATGCCATCACATCAGCTCACAATACAATCAGTGCTCTGCTCGATAATCATCTCCATCAAGGGAACGACTTACGGATCGATCCGCGTCGCGTTACGTGGAAACGTGTCCTTGACCTCAATGACCGGGCCTTACGACAAATTACAATTGGACTCGGTGGACCGGCTCATGGTGTTCCGCGTCAAGATGGATTTGATATTACGGTCGCTTCGGAAATCATGGCCGTTCTCTGTCTCGCCGATTCCATTACCGATTTAGAAGAACGGATCAGCCGGATTGTTCTCGCGTATTCGTACGATCAACAACCGATTACAGTTCAGGATATCGAAGCTTCTGGTGCTGCGACATTACTTTTAAAAGAAGCCTTCCGTCCAAACCTCGTCCAAACGGTCGAAGGTACGCCGGCTTTGATCCATGGTGGACCGTTCGCCAATATTGCCCACGGCTGTAACTCGCTGATTGCGACACGTACAGCCTTGAAGCTGAGTGATTATGTCGTCACGGAAGCCGGATTCGGAGCAGATCTCGGAGCTGAAAAATTCTTTAACATTAAATCCCGGATCGGTAATCTGCATCCGGATGCGGTTGTCATCGTTGCGACCGTACGTGCGTTAAAAATGCACGGTGGCGTTGCAAAAAATCAGTTGGCGGAAGAAAATTTATCCGCTTTGGTCGAAGGATTGGCTTTGCTCGAGAAGCACGTCGAGACAATGGATTTGTTCGGCGTGCCGGCCGTTGTCGCCTTGAACCGTTTCTCGAGTGATACCGATACAGAGCGCGATACGGTGCTCGAATGGTGTCGTGAACGTAATATCCGTGTCGCTGAAAGTGAAGTATTCAGCCAAGGCGGGGCCGGTGGAGAAGTACTGGCCGAACAGGTATTTGAAGCTTTGAAAGAAGAAAGTCAATTTACTCCGCTTTATCCGTCTGAACTGCCGCTGACACAAAAAATCGAACGGATTGCCAAACGGGTCTATGGCGCAGCAGATGTCCACTTTGAAGAAAAGGCATTACGCGAGCTTGAGCGCTGCACCGAGAACGGACTGGGCCATTTACCGATTTGTATGGCGAAAACGCCTTTCTCGTTAACAGATGATCCAAGCAAATACGGACGTGTCGAAGGATTTACGATTACTGTCCGCGAAATCAAACCATCCATCGGTGCGGGGTTCATCGTCGCCTTGACCGGGAATGTATTAACCATGCCGGGTTTACCGAAAACACCGGCTGCCAATAAGATGGGAATTTCTGAAGACGGAACCATATACGGACTTTCTTAATCAGGGAAGGATGATAGATGTGACAATCGACCATACACACTGGATCGCATCAGACGGCTACACGACGACGATGCATCTGCTAGAAGCTAACGCTCCAAAAGGAATCGTCATTGTTTTTCATGGAATGATGGAGCACGGTGCGCGCTATCAAGAGTTTGCCGAGTTCCTTTATGCCCATCATTACCACACGGTCATTCCGGATTTACGCTGTTTCGGTACACGTGCGCAACAACTGGACTCGCTCGGACATCTGGAGCCGGAATACGGTTTTGCGCAGTTGATGCAGGATGCTGAAGAACTGGTTTACGATATCAAGGACCGTTATCCGGATTTACCGGTTTTCGTGTTTGGTCACAGCTTCGGTTCACTCATTTCAAGACGCCTTGGCCAAACGCTTGGACATGAGTTAGCAGGCGTCATTGCAAGCGGTCCTCCGACGGACAGTGGATTACTCGGAACCGTCAGTCAAAAAATTGTCGGACGACTCATTGAACAAACTTCTTCTGAGCACCCGGCAGAAGCACTCAGCAAGCTCATTTTTGGTCGGTATAACTTACGTTTCTTCCCGGCACTCTCACCGAATGCCTGGTTATCCTCCGACCCTCAATCGGTCTTACGTTACGATGAAGATCCTTTGTCAGGACAAACCGTGACACTCGGCTTTTTTCACGAGTTACTGGCGGCGACCAAATCCGTCAATTCACTGGCTCACCTGTACCAACATCCGCGTCACTTACCCTTGCTGCTGATAGCCGGAGAAGATGATCCGGTTGCTTTTGACGGCAAAGGAATCCACACCCTGTTTGATGCCTATAACCGTGTTCGTGTTGAAGGGGTCCAACTCACGGTCTACCGCGGATTGCGGCATGAGTTATTCCACGAGTTTGAGCGGATTCGTGTTTTTGCGGATATCGCGGGTTGGCTGAACAAGCAAGTCGGATCACATTCTCTTTCCTCCATGCGTAAACAAGGACATCAATAATTATTAAAAGAGGCTGGGACATAACTGGATGATTTTATAGAAAAAGGCCTTCGAAACGAAAAACGTTTCGAAGGCCTTTTCATTTCTAAAGCCGAATTATGTCTCAGCCTCTTTTCAATCAATGAATCCAGTTCAACGATAAAATCATCGCTTCGATTTCTTCTAATTCCAATGACTCACGATCTGCAGAATACGTTAATAGAACAAGTCGTTCTCCGTCTGAGTATGCATAAATCCGGATAAAGACGTCTTCTTCTTTTCCGTCTACAGCAAGAAGTGCTTCTTTAGAAGAATTCCGACGTGCTTCAAGTGGTCCAGTCAGCTCAATTCCAAATTCTTCCACCAATAAGTTGATTTCCTGTTCTGCCGCTTCAAAAGGTGTCAGTTCTTCTGTGTCCGACTCGTAGATGGATAACTGTAACGTTCCCATCGCGTTTTCTTCCGTCGAATAAAAACTGACGAATGTTTCCTCTTCTTGATATTCAAACGTTTTTGGATATTGCAGTGTAATCCAATTATCGACCGTGTACTGTTTCATATGATTTCCTCCATTCGATTTATCTCGTCAAAATGTATGCCTGTCACGGCTAGTTGTTGGAAACACCGCGCTAGCGTATCCGAGAGGAAAATACGTTCCGTACGTTCATCCCGCAAGATGTGGTGGGGACCAAGCGATGTACTGATGATTCGCTCCGTCATGAAGTAGACTTGTTTTTTCCGAAGAGTGCGGAAAATCTCCGTCTTATGTAGATGTTCCACCCGTCTTACCGCTAGAATATTGATGAGATAGTAATTGATGAGTCCCGTTCGCGTCTTCAGTTGGACACGAAGACATTGGACGGAAAACGGTGTCAGCCGCTCCAATATCTGTTTCATCCGTTCAGATACTAATGGGATCCTCAATTCGTTCGGAAGCACGTCCGGTAGCATATCTGCATCCTGTTCGATTGAAAAGGCAAGTAAGCTTGCGTTAAGAAACCACTCTCCTGTCGTGAAGCGATAACGATCGATTTGATGGTGACATGTCGCCATCCATCCTTTTCCCATCAGCTGTTCGCTCCAAACTCGAACTTTGTTCACCAGTCATTCGCTCCTCTTTCCATCCTCAGCCACTCACTCTCGTTACAGGAAGCTCATGTAAACGATTTAGCTCTTATTATTGTACACATAAAATCTAAAGAATTACCTTTTTTCATAAAAGTTATGGAAATAAACGCTTTGCTATGCTACTATATTTCATGTAGCAACTTTTGCGGGTGTAGTTTAGTGGTAAAACCTCAGCCTTCCAAGCTGATGATGAGAGTTCGATTCTCTTCACCCGCTCCAATTTATGACATAACATAGGTCAACGACACATAGGTCAACGACTTTTATGCCCTCGAGGGCGGACGGCTTGCAGCTTGCAAGCCGTCTTTTTGTTTTCTCCAGGATACATTTTGCCTGCTTTCGGGTATAGTTCGATATAAAACGTTACAACAAGAAAAGAGGAGGACTGTCATGATTCAAATGAAGATGCCCGGTGTCACGGTCTACCAAAGTACATTAATGAAAACGACCTCGACCTTGATTGAGACACCCGACTGTCTGATTGTCGTTGATCCGGGTTGGTTACCGGATGAAATCGCAACGGTCCGCCGCGATGTGGAAATCATCCGACACGACCGTCCTCTTTATATCGTTTATACCCATGCTCATTTTGATCATATATTAGGTGCCTATGCCTTCAAAGATGCGATCGCGATTGCGTCTCGCCGCTTTGTGGATGTGGACCGGATGGCAGCACTGGAAGAAGTCCAAAATTTTAATGACGAATACTATATCGAGTCCCCTGTCCTTTTTCCGAATATTACACATGTCATCGAAGAATCAGAAACGACGTTGACAATCGGTAAAACTAAATTGATTTTTTTCCTGACTCCCGGTCATGAATCCACCCATTTATCGTTTGTGGTGATGCCGCTCCATATCCTCGTCTGTGGGGACTATGCCTCCGACGTCGAAATTCCTTTAATTGAACACGACTCGGGTGAATATTTAACGACACTCGAATTACTTGAGTCGTTCATTTATGAGTATGAAGTAAAGCTGCTTATTCCAGGACACGGTCATATTTGTGATGTTCGCACGGAAATGATTGAGCGCCTTCATTTGAGTTACGACTACATCTTGGCCTTACGTGCACATAAGGAGTCGGACTGGTCTCCCTCGTGGCAACGAACGTCCTTCATGGGGCGGTTGCATGAAAAAAATAAACGGCAGATTATAAAAGAGCAAACCGAACAACTCGCCCGGCGTCAATACGATTAAAACAAAAAGACAGACTGTTCGTTCCAGATAAGGAACACAGCCTGTCTTTTTGTTTCAGTTCATTACTCCGATTAATTCAATCATCAATGCCTTTTGCGCGTGGAGTCGATTTTCTGCCTGATCAAATACAAGCGAGTGACTGCCGTCAATGACTTCTGCCGTCACTTCTTCCCCGCGGTGCGCCGGAAGACAGTGCAGGAAAATCACATCGTCAGCGGCTGACATCAACAACGTTTGATCGACTTGATATCCTTGGAACGCTTTTAGTCGATCTGCTGACTCTTCTTCTTGTCCCATACTCGCAAATACATCACTGTAAATGACATCCGCTCCCGCAACTGCTTGAACAGGATCTGTATATTGTTCGATCCGGCCGCCTGACTCTTGTGCCAGTACTTTCGCTTGATCAATAATCGTTTGATCCGGTGCGTAAGCCGCTGGACTACAAATCCGAACTGTCATTCCACTTAACGCCCCTCCTAAAAGCAGCGAGTGTGCCATGTTATTTCCATCCCCGACATAAGCGAGTATCTTCCCTTGACGTTGACCAAAATGTTCTTCAATCGTCAGTAAATCTGCTAATACCTGGCAAGGATGATGAAGATCTGTCAATCCGTTGATAATCGGAATCGTCCCGTGTGCCGCTAATGTCTCGACCGTTTCATGTGCAAATGTCCGGATCATCAAAGCGTCGACATAACGGCTCATGACTTGAATCGTATCGCTGAGGGACTCTCCGCGACCGATTTGCATATCCGATCCATTTAAGACGACCGGGTGTCCACCCAATTCGACGACACCGACTTCAAAAGAAATCCGCGTACGCGTCGATGCTTTTTCAAACAGCAAAGCGACTTTTTTTCCTGCAAGTGTTTGATCATAAGTCGCAGGAGATGCTTTGACGGCCTTCGCCAGTTCTAACAGATCGGTCAGTCCTTCCGCTGTCAATTCTTCCAGTGTCAGCAAATGTTTTAATCGTTGTGTTGTCGTCATTGGATCGGCTCCTTTTGTGTCGTCCATTCGGCTAATGGTTTCACGGTACACATCGGTATCGCTTGGACGGATTCAAAATAGTTGGCAAGATGTTCTTCAGTAATGACAATCGCCCCTTGAGCAAGTGCTTTTTCCCGTTGTGTCCGTTCTGTTTCTACTTTTGAAAAGAATACAAGACACATATCAAACTCGGTATCTGGCTCCAGTTCAACTCCGTCTGACCACATGTGTGTTCCCGCTCCACAGATACGATGTGTGCGTTTCGACATCACGGCTTTGGTCATCTGATCAAAGACGAACCGCTCTTTGGCAAATCCTGCTTCCGTCCACTGTAACGTTTCCCCGGTCGAACGCATGACAGGACCTGTCATCGGATCGACCCCACGCAACTTCAGTGTCGAGAAAACCGGAGTCTTGACTGCATGGAACGGTAATGTCAACCGTGTGGTCGGCAAGGCCTCAACCTGCTTCCCGATCGCTGCTTGAACAGCCCACTCAAGCAACGGTTGCCCCGTCACCTTCGAGACGATCGGCAACGTACGTGACGCCCGCGGATTAATCTCGAGAACATAGACGGTTTGATTTTTTACGACGAACTGGATGTTAAAGGCACCTTGGTAATCCAGGTGTTGACCAATGGTTTGCGCAATCCGTTCGATTTCATCCTGTAAGATTGCCGGGGCTGAAACAGGTGGCAAAATCATTGTGGAGTCGCCAGAATGAACACCGGCTGCTTCAATTTGTTCCATGATGATCGGCACGTAAGTCGTCGTCTTATCTGAAATACAATCGACTTCGAACTCTTGTCCTTCGATGTACGCATCCACCAAAATCGGAAACGCTATTTCCGGCAATAATTTCTCTAAATCGGTTGCCGTTGTTAAGCGATGCATCCCTTTTCCGCCAATGACGTACGACGGACGGATCATCAATGGATAACCCAGTTCCTTGACGATTGCCGTCAATTCATCGAAATTTGAAACTTCCTGGCCCGGTATGCGGTCAATCTGTAACCGATCCAAAAATTGATAAAAACGATCACGGTCTTCCATCTCGTCGATCGTGTCTGCCGTCGTTCCTAACAGCTGATATCCTAATTGTTCGAGTTCCGCCGCCAGCGTAATGGCTGTCTGTCCACCAAACTGGACAAGCACCTGCCGGCATTGTTCTGCTTCTAGTACGTGAACAACATCTTCAATCGTCAGCGGTTCGACGTAAAGACGGTCCGCGACTTCAAAGTCGGTTGAGACGGTTTCCGGATTATTGTTAATCATGATCGTCTCATAACCGGCTTTCTGTAAAGCACGAACAGCATGAACCGAACAATAATCGAATTCGATTCCCTGTCCGATCCGAATCGGTCCGGCGCCGAGAACGGCAACTTTTTTCCGGCTGGACGGAGTCACTTCCGTCCGGCCGGACCAACTACCGTAAAAGTACGGTGTCAGACTTGAAAATTCTGCTCCACAGGTATCGATCATTTGAAAACTCGGCTGAATCAAAAAAGCACTCCGTTGTTGTTGCACGACTTCCAATGGGACGCCGACAATCTGCGCAATCTGCTGGTCTGTAAACCCAAAACGTTTTGCTTGTTGAAGCGACTCTTTTGATTCCAGATCCAACGTTTCCTGCGTCATGACCAACGTCTCGAGTGTCGTGATGAACAACGACTGAATCTGTGTTTTTTCAGCTAACTCCTGGTGCGTTGTCGCTTTTCGGTCGAGTAATGCCAACATCGCTAGCAACCGACGGTCCGTGATTTGGCTGACTTCCTGCCATAATACATCCGTCCCAGCCTGTTTCATCCAATTTGGATATAAAGGGGATTGTTCGATTCCGGCACCCCGCCATGCTTTTTGTAACGCTTCCTCGAGTGTCTTGCCCATTGCCATGCTCTCCCCAGTTGCTTTCATTTGGGTACCAAGCGTCCGGTCACTTCCTGGAAAAAGATCGAACGGGAAACAAGGAACTTTAGCTGTGACATAATCCAGGACCGGCTCGAAACTGGCCATCGTTTCTTTCGTCACCGGATTGATGCAGTCATCAAGACGCTCACCGAGTGCAAGACGAGTCGCTAATTTCGCAATCGGATAACCCGTTGCTTTTGAAGCTAAAGCCGAAGACCGACTGACCCGAGGATTTACCTCAATGACATAGTAGGTCTGTTCTGTCGGATGGATTGCAAATTGGATATTACAGCCACCAATGACACCGAGCGCCGAGACGATTTCCCGCGATGCCGTCCGTAAGATTTGATTCATTTGATCAGATATCGATTGGATCGGTGCGAAGACGACAGAATCTCCCGTGTGCACGCCGACCGGGTCGATATTTTCCATGTTGCAGACGATAATTGTCGTATCAAAAGCATCCCGCATCACTTCGTACTCGACTTCTTTATAACCCGCGATGCTGGCTTCGACGAGACATTGTGAAATCGGACTGGCCTGGAGTCCATTCGCTGCAAGTTTGCGGGCATCTGCTTTCGTTTGAGCAATGCCGCCTCCGGTTCCTCCGAGGGTAAAGGCTGGACGGACAACCAGCGGGACCCCTGCTTGTTCCATGAAACCTTCCAGTTCTTCCAATGTTTCGATTGTTTGACTGATCGGGAGTGGTTGATTCAGTTCGAGCATCCGTTGTTTAAAGCGTTCGCGGTCTTCCCCGTCCCGAATGGTTTCAAGTGATGTCCCAAGCAGTTCGACGTGATACTCTTCGAGTACTCCCGCCTCTTCGAGCGATAAAGCAAGATTCAAAGCGGTTTGTCCGCCAACCGTCGCTAATAAATGGGTCGGGCGCTCACGTTTGATAATGGCAGTCGCTTTTTCAAGCGTCATTGCTTCGATATAGATATGATCCGCTGTTGAAGGATCCGTCATGATTGTAGCCGGATTCGAATTCATCAACATGACCTCGCATCCCGCTTCCCGAAGTGTTTGACATGCCTGTGTACCCGAGTAATCAAATTCTGCTGCTTGACCAATCACGATTGGGCCTGATCCGATGACCAGGACTTTTTTAAGTTCCTGCATATGCTACCTCCTGCTCTAAGATGCTCGTGACGAATTGATCGAATATCACCATCGCTTCCAGTGGACCGGGATGGGCTTCCGGATGAAACTGAACTGTCAAAATAGGGTGTATCGGATGAAACAGCCCTTCAATCGAACCATCGTTGATGTGCTCATACGCGACATCCAATTCGGATTTTTGGACACTGTCCGCTTGGACGACATAACCATGGTTTTGTGATGTCATGAAGACACGTCCGGTCTTTACCTGACGGACAGGATGATTGGCTCCACGGTGACCATGATGTTGCTTTTCGATTTGACACCCAAATGCTTTAGCAATCAGTTGATGCCCCATACAGATGCCGAGCGTCGGATAAGTGAGCGCCAGTTCCTTGATTTCAGGAATCAAATGATCGAGCTGACTCGGATTTCCCGGTCCATTCGAGAAAAGTAAACCATCGGGCTTCAATCCGTCGATGACCAACTTCGGCGTATCAAAAGGAACGACCGTCACTTTCATCCGACGTGCTTGTAACGCCTCAATCATCGATTTTTTAACTCCGTAGTCGAGACAGACTATATGTCCGGCTTCGTGATTGGTTTGGTGTGTCACCGGCTTTTTCGTCGAGACGGCCGCAATCAAGTTCGACTGTTCCTGAACAGGTGAAGCACCGTTTGTGACAGTACCGATTTGATCACCATGATTACGCAAATGGTGAACCAGTGCCCGCGTATCGACTTGAGTCAAAACCGGTACATCCGATGCTGCCAACCAATCAGCCAAGTCTGACCGTAATCCGTTGTTTGCCAACGTCTGAACGACTACGCCGGATACTTGAATCTGACGACTTTCTGAATCCTGCTCTGAAATTCCATATTGTCCAATGAGCGGATAGGTAAAAACAATGATTTGTCCCCGATAGGAAGGATCGGTCAGCACTTCTTGATAACCGGTCATTCCTGTAAAAAATACGACTTCTCCTTGAACGGACGAAGTCCCTATGAACTCACCGGGATATACTTGTCCATCCGCTAATTTTAATGCACCTAACCCTTTCACATCATGACCTCCTGTTGACATACTGACTTGATTTTTTCGACAGCCAAATCGAGCTCCTGTTCGGTAACGAACAAAGAGGGTAACAATCGAATGACGTTCGGTCCTGCGCTGACGACGAGCATTCCGGATTGTTGTAATGCCGTGATGAGCGGTGAAACCGGTTCATGAAATTCAATCCCAATCATCAGTCCTCGTCCGCGGATGTCCCGAACCATCGTCTTCGGCAATTGATTCAGTTGTTGTATCAAATAAAGTCCTTTTAGTTGAACTTGTTTCATTTGTTCGTTGTCTAACAACAAATCCAGTGTCGCTTCCGCCGCCGCCATCGCCAATGGATTCCCTCCGAATGTCGATCCGTGCGTACCCGGTGTGAAAATCGCTGTTGCTTCCGGTGTCGTGATGATGGCTCCGACCGGGAAGCCACTTCCGAGACCTTTTGCCACGGTAATGATGTCCGGCTTTAACGGCGTCTGTTCAAAAGCAAACCGCGATCCGGTGCGTCCGATACCTGTCTGCACTTCATCGATGACTACCTTGACATCAAACTTCCGTGCCTGTTCCATCAATTTCGCTAACCAGACATCCTCCGCTACGATCACTCCGCCTTCTCCTTGGATGACTTCAAGCCAAACGGCAGCAGTTTGGTCCGTAATCATTTCAAGACTGTCGAAATCATTAAAAATCAGATGCTTAAAATCAGGAACCATCTCTCCAAACCCAGTTTTAATCTTGTCTTGACCCGTTGCTCCCATCATGGCGAAGGTTCTCCCGTGAAAGGACTGACTAAACGTCAGGATTTCTTTTTTTTGCGTCCATTTCCGGATTAGCTTAAATGCCCCTTCATTTGCTTCTGCCCCACTATTACAAAAGAAGACATGGCTCAAATGACTATTTTCCGTCAACATCGCCGCTACTCGTTCCTGTTTACTGCTGATAAATAAATTGGACGTATGCCATAATTTTTGGAGTTGTTCTTGTAATGCTTGTTCCACATGCGGATGACGATGACCGGTGTTACAGACGGCAATTCCCATCGTGAAATCCAAGTAGGTTTTGCCCGTCGTATCCTGGACGAACGATCCATTTCCTTCGACTAATTCGATATCATGACGTAAATACGTCGGTAGTAAAGCACTCATTGGTTTCCTCCTTGATCCATGTCCCCTGGTTCGTCACGTCGTGTCCGGAACGAATCTTGACCTGATGTATTCCTTGTCGGACCGCTTCGATGACTGCTTCGACCTTGGGAATCATTCCACCATTGATTTCCGTCGATTCGATTCCTGCTTCCAGTTCTGCAACCGTCACCTCTGCCTGAAACGTTCCATTCAGCCGGACACCGGATACATCTGTCAACAATTCGAATTCATCAACAGCGAGTCCCTCAGCTAATGCAATCGCACACGTGTCTCCATTACAATTCAATGTTCCGTTCGTCCCTGTAATCAATGAGGTAACGACGGGGATGAATCCCGATCCCATCAATGTAGTAAACAACTTCGGATTAATCTGTGTCACTTGTCCGACTGCTCCGAACGCCGGTTGATGCTCCCCACGGATACTGGCTCCGTCAATTCCGGTCAAACCAATTGCCGGCAGTCCATTTCCATTCAGGGTATAGACGATTTTTGATTGTACTTCTCCTCCAAGCACCCGTTCCGCTCCCAACAGAACCTGTTCCGTCGTCATCCGGATACCGTTTTTGAATTCGGCTTTAATGTTCATTTGCTGACAGTAGGCTGATAAGGCCGGACCACCACCATGGAGGATGATCAATTCATTTTTTGCTGCAATCCATTGGTTCCATTCTTCGTAATAGCGTGGATCCAATTGTTCGAAGACACTTCCGCCCAGTTTGATTAATTTACGTTTCGTCATGTCCGGTAACTCGCATTGATTTTGATATAGTCATACGTCAAGTCACAACCAAAAGCATAACCACTGGCAGGTCCTTGATTTAAATGTACTTCGATTTCAACAACCTCTTGTGCGAGTTCTCGCGACGCTAACGATTCATCAAATAAAATCGGCATACTGTGACGCAGGACCCACTGGGAGCCGATCCGGATATCAATTTGTCCGACATCAATCGGCTCATCGATACTGCCGACGGCTGCGATGATTCGTCCCCAGTTCGCATCTTCTCCAAAAATCGCTGTTTTCACGAGTGAAGATCCTACGATCTGTTTGGCAATTTTCCGGGCAATCCATTCATTTGCCGTACCATGAACGTTGACTTCAATCAGCTTCGTCGCCCCTTCACCGTCACGTGCAATTTGTTTCGCCAAGTCTTGGCATACTTCCTCAACTGCTTGTTGGAATTGTGCCAGTTCGTCTGTTCCCGGTTGGAGTGACTGTGATTGTGCGGCCCCGCTCGCAAGAATCATCACCATATCATTCGTCGAGCTGTCACCATCGACGGTGATACAGTTAAACGTCCGGTTGACTGCAGATTTCAAGGTATCCTGTAATAACGGAGAAGGAATTGAGGCATCGGTCGTTAAAAATCCAAGCATCGTTGCCATATTCGGATGAATCATGCCCGAACCCTTCGCAACCCCGCAGACCGAAACCAGTTCTCCATTTAACCAGACTTGGCGCCCGGCTGTTTTCGTACCTGTATCGGTCGTTAAAATAGCCAGTGCAAAATCGTCAGCTTTCTCTTCGCCTTTGTCCGGCTGCAACTGTTCGACCCCTTGAAGTAACGTATCGATAGCGAGCGGCTGTCCGATGATACCGGTCGAAGCGATGACGACGTGTTCCTGAGCCAATTGAAACTGATCGGCAACAGCTTGTTGCGAAGCATAGGCATGTTCGAGTCCGAGTTGCCCTGTACAGGCATTGGCATTCCCGCTGTTGACTAAAACGGCATGGACTTTTCCGCCTGATGTTGCCATCGCCTGTTTCGTCACCGTAATCGGTGCTGCCTGGACCTGATTGGTCGTGTAGACCGCTGCGGCATCGGCACCCGCTTCACATAACAAAAGCGCTAAATCTTTCCGTTTGCGTCTGAGTCCGACATGTATTCCTGTCGCCTTAAATCCTTTTGGTGTTGTCACGGTTAATGGTGATGTCAGTTGTATATTTAACATAGTCATGATCCCCTCTATATAAAGAATGGCTGTTGTGTCAGACCTAGTGTTTCTGGATATCCACTAATCAAATTGGCATTTTGGACCGCTTGTCCCGCTGCGCCTTTTTGCATGTTATCAAGGACGGATACGACCGTCAGTCTTCCTGTACGTGTATCCAGGTAAACCGAAAGATCACAATAGTTGCTTCCGGCTGCCGATTTGATTTCCGGATCGGCTTGTCCGACGCGGATAAATGGTTCTTCTTTATATTTTTCACTGAACCATGTTCGCCACTGCGTTTCCGTTTTTTCGACGAGGGGTTGTAACGTCATCGTCGCCATGATCCCGCGATTGAGCGGTACTAGATAAGTCGCGAGAGACACAGTGATTTTGTGTCCGGTAATCTCTTCAGCAATGGATTCAATTTCCGGAATATGTTGATGTTGATTCATTTTGTACAATCTGACATTTTCACTCGACCGGACATGGTGTGTTTGTTCCGTCAACGTTTTTCCTGCACCTGATAATCCAGAGCTTGCATGAATGATGATTTGCGACGGATCAATTACGTGTTCTTCTAATAACGGTAGTAAGCCAAGTAAGATGGCCGTTGCATAACAACCCGGATTGGCAATCAAACGACTGTCCTTAATCTGATCCCGCTTCCATTCCGTCAGTCCGTAGGTTGCTTTTTTTTGAAGGTCCGAATCGACTCCTTCATGGGGATACCATTTTTCGTACAATGCTTTTTCAAGACGTAAGTCTCCACTCAAGTCGATGACTGTTCCTTTCCAGTCATGTAACTGTTTTAGATATTTCGTAGAAATTCCGCTTGGCGTTGCCAAAAATAAAAGATCGGTTTCAACTGCTTCAATCTGTTCCAATGAGAAAGCTGTCAGTACCGGAAACTGTTTTTTATTCATAAAACTGTATAACTGATTCATTTCCTGATCGGTCTGCGAATCGCTGATCAATGAGACGATTTCCAAATGAGGATGTAATTCAATCAGTCGTATCAGCTCAATCGCAGCATATCCGGTCGCACCTACAATCGTACATTTCATCGTCGAAACCCCTTTGCCCTTAAATGATAACTCGATTTAAACATATGTATATTCATACTGTCAAATGTATTTTTATTTATTTTTAGCATATAAAAAAAGGATTTGATCAATGACATCTCAATAGATGTGACTGATCAAATCCTTTTTTATCAAAAATCAAGTTATCTTTTTTCCGCTTTCTGAGCGACCATGTGATCAATTCCATAAACACTGGCTCCCATTAATGCAACGACCACGACAAAAATTGCAGTAAACATATGTATTCCCTCCTGTTCACAAAATCGACATCTCTTATTTCCTATTGTGCAAGATTTCCGATAAAAAAGAAAGCGTTTACGACAAAAAGTCGTCACATTTTTATATATTCCGATCAAATTCAGATAGTTGACGAATGAATTCATATCCGTTAACATAACAACTGTTCTTTACTTTCGCACGTAAAAGCAAACAAGCATAAACGCAACATAGAATTAAGGAGGTGGAAGCATGCGTATATCCTTTCGTGAATCCGCAGCTGTCCTAGGAGTTAGTATCATTGTATTATTATCTGTCATATTCGGTGCCAAAGCCGAACCGCATCTCGCTATATTATCCAGTCTGATTTTTGTCGTAGCTTATGCCGCTTTTCGTGGTTTTGAGTACGAACAACTGGAACAACATATGATCAATGGAATTCGTGAAGCGATCAAACCGATCTTGATTATGTTACTTGTCGGTATGACGATTGCTGTCTGGATGATGAGCGGAGCTGTTCCGACACTCCTCCACTACGGACTTGAAACACTTTCTGCAACATGGTTTGCACCAAGTGCTTTAATCATTACGATGATTGTTTCTACGTTTACAGGGAGTTCGTTTACAACAATCGGTACGGTCGGTGTTGCTTTGATGGGAATTGCAGTGGCGCTTGGCGTTGATCCTGCTCTTGCCGCCGGTGCCATCATCAGCGGTGCCTGTTTCGGAGATAAGATGTCTCCGTTATCAGACACAACGAATTTCGCACCCGGAATCGTCAATGTCTCTGTCTTTGATCATATCCGTTTTATGATGGGAACGACAGTACCCGCCATTACGATTACTTTCATTCTGTTCTTCATCTTCGGACAGGGAAATGGTGCAATCGATTCGCAAACCATCGGGTCCACGCAACAAGAGTTAGCGCGTCTGTTCAATCTTTCACCATGGACACTATTGTCACCTTTACTGGTGATGATCCTTGCATTACGCAAAACTCCTGTCGTTCCGACTTTGATTGCCGGAGTTATGAGCGGTCTGTTGTTGACGGGATTAACACAGGGCAACTGGAACATCGGACAATGGATGAGCGTCATTCAAAATGGTCTGAAAATCGAAACAGACAATAATACGGTCGCGAGCATCGTCAGCAAAGGTGGTCTCCAGTCGATGATGTGGTCCGTCTCGCTTGTCATGCTTGCTCTGGCTTTCGGGGGCGTCCTTCGTGGAATTGGCGTCATCGATGTCATCATTGAAAAAACGGTTTCAAAATTAAAACGAGATGGCAGCATTATCTCATCGGCTGCTCTCGCTTCGATTGGGGTCAATTTCATGGCAGGTGAACAGTACTTGTCGATTTTGTTGCCCGGACAAGCGTTCAAAAAGATTTTTGAAGATCGTTCGATTGATCTGCGCTTCCTCTCACGAGCCCTGGAAGACGGGGGAACTCTTGTGAATCCGTTGATTCCCTGGGGAGTGTCCGGTGCCTTCTTCGCATCAACGCTCGGTGTTCCTGTCACCGCATATGTGCCATTTGCCTTTTTCTTATTGCTTTCACCTTTCTTCACCTTTGTTTTTGCATTTACTCGTCCCACTAAAAAAGTTGCCGAAAATCTGGTGGCTTAAATCATACCTTTCATCGGGCAGAACTGATTTTTCAGTTCTGCTTTTTTTATCGGGAAATGATTTAAAAATATATTCATGTTCATTTTGTTTGACAAATATTGTACAGAATTCAGCAATTGCAAATAAATATGTGTAAAGTCAAAAGGAAATGGGAATATACCAAACATAAGATTAAAAAATTACAGCGAATTATAAAAAGAGAAACTTGCACCTGACCCTGAGGATGCGTTCGATGTAATTTTGTAGGAGGAGTTCGATTATGATCAAACGTGGCACACTGGAACGGCTTGATGGCAAATATGCTGTTCTTCTCTGGGAGAACGGTTCAAGTTTCATCCCCCGTCGCTATTTGCCTACTGAAGCAAGGCTTGGTGACACAATATTATTCGACGGATCAAATTACTCAATTGATGCAACAAGCTCTACCCAGTCTTCCTTTCAAACGTTTTCGTTTCGGCAAATGGGTTGACTCTTAAAAAGCCATCTGACCGCTTAAAATGACTAACAGACACATTGTCTCGAATAGTCGTTTCTTGCGACAGATGGCTTTTGTACGTTCAACGGATATGGAGCGTCTGTTCAGCACAGTTTGGACAGGATGTTCGTGTGATCTCATCTAGAGAAAGTCGAACCAACACCGAGTTGTCTTGTTCACACCGATGGATTGGTTCAATGATGGACGACCTCAAAAACAAGGCACACCAAAATCGTGTTGAGATTTGTTGACATGTCGGACACTGAAATACATCATATTGATGCGGTACCCATCCGTCCTCAATCTCATCGATGTGGGCGTGGTACGTTCGAATCAAATCTGCCCGAATCCGGTCATCAATTTTTTGACGACTGACGAGCGGCTCTTGGTACGGTGGAACGAATAAAAAAGGTAATGCTGATGCGTAATTTTCCATGCCGTATGTCAACACGGACGGAAATCCTTTCCATTCTTCTTGCTGGCCGATTTCGATGACTTGGCGATACGTACACACCGCACAATATAACTCCATCCGGTTATCCTCCGATCTTCCGCACCATCTCTTTCAACATTTCTTCCGTGACTGGTCCTACATGCTTCCCGACAATCGTCCCTTTTTCGTCAATAATATAAGTAGCTGGCATCGCCACTAGTTGATACGTTTTCTCTGATTGTCCTTTTGTATCGTAAAGTACTGAGTACGTAATAGGTGTTTTTTTCAAAAACTGCTCCACGTCACTCAATCGTCTTTCTGCAGTCGTCACATTGATCCCATACACCGGAATCGATGTTGACTTGGCGAAAGCATTCAATTCCGGTATTTCCTGCTGACATGGAGGACACCAGGTGGCCCAAAAATTGATGACGATGAGTTGATTCGTCAAATCAGACAACTGAATCAATTGACCGTCTTGTTCTATTTCGAGGTCAGGCGCTTTCATTCCTGTTTCGAGCCCACCTTCTGCTTGTTGTTTCGCTTGGATTTGTTGTTGGTTTTGTTTGGTCTGGTACGCGCTATAACTCGTATAGGCAATCCCTGAAATGATTATTGCCGCCACCAGGTACATTACATATTTTTTCACTGATTTCGTCACTCCTCTATGTATCCAGTGTAGCAGAATCGTCCGCTTGAATTGTGACAAAAAAGGTAGACTGACGCTGTCTTATTGTTACCTCTGACCGATCTCATATCGTTTTCCCGTACAAAAAAAAACAGGAGCTGGATATTCTCCAACTCCTGTCTCCTGATGAAGACCGGCTTTCGAATCCGTCCGGTCTTTTTTTAAGATCCTACACATTCAATGCATTATTATATCGTTCGATTAATTATAACGCGGTAATTGTTTTTTCACTTGGCGGTTGTCCTTGACGCTTCCAACGGCTTCATCTCCACCAAGCGCTTCATTTAACGATGTTTTACCTTCTTTAACTTCCAGGCGGCGGTTGAAGACGGATCGATTGTCAAGAGCAGCGACCAGGATTGACGCAACATCCGTTTCGGAAATCGTCGCTTCCTTAACATCCTTTAAGTCTTCATCTGCTTCAATTAATCCGCGCCCTTCGCCGTCAACGACGTTAACCGGACAAATGATGGTGTACGTGAGTCCGCTATGTTCAATCTGTTCTTCCGCTGCATTTTTAGCAGCATAAAACGGATACATTTCTTTTTTGAACTGATTTGGACGATCCGCACCATAGGCACTGAGGAGGACAAAATGACGAACACGCGCCTTTTTCGCAGCATCAATCGTTTTTAAAGCAACCGTCCGGTCGAGTAACTCGACTTCAGTCGGTTCGCCGTCAACACCAGCCGTCGCTGCACAAATGACAGCATCTTGACCGGCAACACCCTGTTCGATGACCTTTTCGAGTTCTGTTTCGATATCGACATAGTGCGCCTTGACACCAAGTTTCTCAAATCGTTCCACCAGGTGTTGATGACGGACGATGACCGTAACTTGATGACCTTTTGCGAGCGACTTGACGACACGAGCTCCGATTGTACCTGATGCACCTACAACTAATACTTTCATATGATAGGTCCCTCCTCGATAGATTAGTCACCTTTACTAATTTCCACTGTTCGAGAAAGAACAAACCCGTTTTGAAAAATTAATCGTTTTTTAGTGTCCCGTAAAACGTCGTATCGAGCTTCGCACGTAATTCCTTCAGTTCTTTTTCCTTCGGGAAATCGTAGAAGATACCATTCATCCGCTCACTGACACCTTCCACTTCAAGGTGTTCCCGTTCCGAAAGCAAAGCAAGTGACAAACCGGCTGCCATCATTTGACGGACACTGACATCTAAATTCATTTCTTCCTTCATATAACGGTTCGCTCCGGGAATACTGGACCAGCCCGTCGGTTTCATCAAATGCGTCGCCACTGCTTGAATGACTTCCGATTGACGATTCGCCCGTGCTACGTCCGTATCCGTTTTACGATGACGGGAATAGGCTAATGCCATCGCCCCGTCCATATGATATTCTTTTCCCTTTTGGAATGAATACTGATTGGCTTTGCCACTCGCATCTTGTTCCGAGAATGTTCCCGTCGAGACTAAATCGACTCCTCCGATTTCATCAATCAATCCGATGAAGCTGTCAAACGAAATGACAATCTTACTGTCGATGTCTTGATCCAGAAGTCCACTGACCGCACTACTCGTACAGTCTTCGCCACCGTAAGCGAACGCATGAGTAATTTTATCTTTTTTCCCGTTTTCACAATCAATCGGTGTATACGTATCCCGAGGAATCGACGTCAATTGAATCGTCCGCGAGAGCGGTACGAATTGCATGACGGACAGTGAATCCGACCTCGAACCACGCAGTGATTCTCCCGGTCGCGCGTCACTCCCGATCAGAAGAAACGTAAACGGTTGTGATCCAAAGATGATGGCCGCAATCACGACAAGTAATAAGAAACCAATCAGCTTTGATTTGAATCGACGTTTCTTTTTTGGAACCGGCTGTTTTTTCAACCGCTGATCAGATCCAGCCTCACGCGCCGGTTCTTTAGTTCTGCTGCTTCTTGACGCACGGCGTTGGCTAAAACGATTCAAGGCTAAACTGACTAATCGCGTTCCCGAACGCAGGATGGTTCCGGCGCCCGATTTCATGCGTTTTGTATTGGATGCTTTTTCAGGAGCAGCCTCCTGCGCGCGTGACCATCCCAACGGTTCGTCTAAATACCGCTGACTGGCAGACAGTTCGTTTTCATGAGGTGGATCCACGGATTCCCGTGAGGCTTTTTCCTGCTCCATTTTTTCTGATTCACGCAGCTCTTCCTGACGTCTGCGTTCTAGACGAGAACGTCCCGAATGAAATTCTTCCATAGGTTACCTCCGTATCAATCTCGAGCTAAATGTTTTTCCTGTAAAAAGTCACGCATATACGTCCGTTTCGGCTCCTTCATCGAAGCAGCCATCTGATAGACCCAGCCTTCCGTCCGGCGTCCATCCGTCCGTTCTCCGTAGTACGCAGACGTTTCATTCTCATACTGTGACAACAATTGGCGCATCGTGTCGTCATTAGTATACGTATTCCGGTGGAAGACCGCATCCATCGGAAGGCGGGGTTTTTTCCCCGGCTGTTGATCGGGAATTCCTACTGCGACTCCAAATAATGGAACGACGTGGTTCGGCAACGCAAGCAGTTCACTCACTTTGACCGCATCATTTCGTAGCGAACCGATGTAGACGGTCCCGTATCCTAATGATTCTGCTGCAATGACTAGGTTTTGAGCAGCTAAACCGGCATCGACCGCGCCGACAATCAACGCTTCCGTCGTTTCGACCGTCCGCTCGACGGAACCGGATGCAATTTCTGCTGCCAGGATATGTTTATGATAATCGATACAAAAAACGAAAAAGTAACTGTTCTCCGCGACATATGATTGACCGCTCGCCACGTCTACTAACTGTTGTTTCAGCCCTTCGTCTTCGACGCCGATGATGGCATAGGCCTGCTGATAAGAAGATGTAGAAGCCGACTGCGCAGAACGAACGAGCGTCTCAATTGTCTCTTGATTTAATTGATGGGGCTTGAATTTACGGATAGACCGGTGGTTAAGTAACTGTTCGATTGTTTCATTCATGAATAATCGCTCCCTTTTGGTTAATGATTCTCTTAACGATAGGCAAACATTTAAGTAAGTGCAAATGTTAGATATCCATGTTCACAAACAATCGTCTGTTATTTCCGCCCACTGTCGGTTACTTCTTAAAAAAATCGGGAAAAGGATAAAACTAATGTTGTGTCTTTTTGGCGAAGGAGGGCGATCATGAGAATTCGTAAGCTCCGTCTTTTACTTGAACAATATGGCGATACGACCCTTCGCGACATCATCGTAGAAATCTATCGCCAGCTTCCCAAACAAGTCATCGAAGAAAAAGACCTTGATTTGATGTTATCCCAGTTTGCTAAGTATAAAGGACTACAAAAAGAACACGACCAACCGACCGTTGAACAAACCATCGAGCAAACGGAACAATTCATCCAACTTGCTTATGATTTACACTATTTGGAGCCAAATGAGCTCGTCTCCATACGCGAACAAAAAAACTGGTATGTGACTGCGAAACGCCTGCTAAAACACTTACGGCATTATATCGGTCGAAAAAATGGAACACGGGTTGCTTTTGAGGAATTCTTTTTTTTACTCTCCTCAGCTGCTGGAGAAGAACCGCTTTTCTTAAGTAATGATCCCTTCCGGCTGATTAAAGTCACGCAAGTGGAATTGTTCGAAGAACTGGTCGGTTATTACAAACTTGATGCATCAGACCAGTCTTGGATGCAACGTGCCATCTATACCGCCGTCAAGGTGCCCATCGATGTCGACACGGAGCGAAGTGACCTCTTCCTCGCCGTCCTCACACATTGCACGAATGTGAGTGAACGGGAATCCTATGTCGCATTGCTGAACACACATGCGAAGAAACTCCAGATGAAAGTCCGGATTGACGCGGATGTTCTCGTGTTATATCAAGAGATACGTTTTGCTGAACTGCATGCCTTAATCGCCTTACGCGAACTCGAACGTGCTGAAGCAATGCTGTTTACGGAATATATCCCTTATTTTTCACATCGTTCGACACCCTTCCGGTATTATCTGGATTTGCTTGAACAAGCCGGATTAAATGACGAACATGACCGAATCGAACGGGTCGGGCGACGGAAACACATTCATTTTTAAAGTAAAAAAAATCCATTAAAAAAGACGAAACGTTCTTCGGCAAGCCCCGAGAACCTATCGTCTTTTTCCTTTAATCTGTAGCATTCACGATTCCTAATCCGACTGTTGCAAGTAAAGCAATGCAGGCGAATAAAAAAGCCATGTCATTCGGTGAGTCGAACCCATCATAGGTCGGCTCTTTTTGATCCGTGATAATCTCATCCATCGTCCCATAGCTGCCGTACGTAGTGGATTCCCGGACTGTTGCATCTTTTTTTTCGATTTCCTGTGCTTGAACAGGATTCATGCCGATCAAGATCCAAAAAAGACCTAACGCCATCAGCAGTTTCGCCATCTCATCACCGCCTAATTATTTACCTTTAATTTCAATAAAAACCATTTATATACCATTAATTTGTTATAATTCACGTACTGGCTTTCATTTTTCTGAAAGGACGTGCACGTGTTGAACATTTTATCGTATGATCAGTTATCTCACCCACAACGCCGTTTGGTCCATCGTTTACTCCGAACCAATCCGTCTCCCCCTTCGTCATTTTCCTATCCGCCGACCGAACACCGTCAATGGACGATTTGGAATGAAGAGTGTGTGCAGGCTACGCTCGGATTTCATGTTTTTGAACATTGTGTTCAGCTCTTAAATGCTTCCTATACCGATTTACAGGCATTCCAGCGCCTCGCACACTATGTCCATTCCGAGGCACTTTCGTTTTCGCCCCGTCACATCGACGTCCAAATCATACCGCCTTACGACTTTGGTTTTGTCACGACCTGGAACGCTTTAGGTTACTGTTTATCCAGTGAACAGTTCCGACTGATTGGTCTGACACACGATCGGCCTGCCTCCGTCCAGTTCAAACCTCTCTCCTCACGTAATCGCCATCTGTTCTTAACGATCCGTAACGAAGCCATCCGTTATTCTGAATTTCTTTTCCCTTACGATACTATCTATCTCGACTATTTAATCGATCAAGGTGTCTTGCCTTATCTCGTCTACGACAAGAAAACGATTGTCGGAACAATTTTAATGGAACAGCATAAACAAGTCGTCCGCCTTTTGGAAATCGCATGTTTGCCCCAATTAAAAAACCAAGGCTACGGTCGCCGGATTTTAGATACCTTCCAAATGAAGTTACACAAGAAAAATATCTTATCTTTTGAAGTCTATTGTTGTTCCACACATCAAGAAGCTCTTCGTCTCTATCAACCGACTGCTTTTTGTGATATTCAAATTTTTTCGAATTGGCACCGTTATTCTTGTGAACCGGTTTCGTTAGTCACGTAACCGTTGAACGATTTCCAAGTATTCATTGAGTACATACTGATTGTCCAGCGTCTTAAAATCAACGCCTGCCTGCTGTTTTAATTGGTTGCCGATGACAAATAAACTTTCGTAATAATCCGTTCCCATGCTTGCCGCAAGACCCGGCTGATGATTATGGAATGCCAACAGTGCATCTTTTACGATTTCTTGCTGATTTGGTTCCATCAAAACATCTTCTAACATTTTCGGGAATTGTTCAATCTGGCGACCGACGATCGCATAAAAGAGCGGAAAATGTTTGGCATACCGAAATGCTACTTCGTAACGGGTATGATTAACAATTGATCGTACACTGTCGAACTTTGCACGTTGAAGACGTTCCGCCAAGCCGACTGTCGCAGGATGCCTAAACAAAGAAAGACTCTGTTCATCCAGTGCTTGTTCGTGCGTCAACAATAACACGATGTCCAGTGTATTGATTTCATCCGTTTCGAGAAAACGGTCACTTCGTTGCAACACCGTTGTGTAATCCAGGTCCACCCCTGAATCGACTGCAAGTTGAAATAAGACGGGATCATAGACGGTATATAGACCTACAGGGAAAGATAACGGCTGCCTGACAAGTGACCGGTGACCTTCCACTGTCACGATTTGATTCAGATCCAGTCCATTCGCAAGTAACTGTTGAAATAGTGACGCTCCCTGGCCGCTTTCTGTCAATTTCATCAACAGGCGATCCACCTCAATCAGCGGCTGTTCCGTCTCAAGGGCTAAATTCAGGTGTTTATCTGATTGCAGCGCAACAGCTCGTCCGATAAAATTCAAGGCTTGCCGCTCTTGTCCTGTCAGTAGTTGATTGTATGTCTGAAAGGTCTCACTCTCAAGTGTAAGAAAAGCATTCAGCGCTGGAGCGATTGCTTCGTTTTTAACAAATCTTTTCATAATTAGTGTCCTCCTGCATGATGTCTCTCTTCGTAGTGTACGCAATATTGAATCTTCTTGAAAGACTCAAAAAAATCTTGGGGCTTCTAAAGAAAAGGAAGCGCCCAAGATTTTTCATTTTTTACTTACCTGCAGATGGGAATTCCGAAATGCTTCATCCTGTTTTCCGGTTTTTTCAACACTGGTTCCGACTGAACCGCTGTATTCGATCTGTTGTTTAGGCTGAATGAATTCATAAGTAATAGCCGGCTCACCGCGTAAACGTACTTTAATCACTTGACGATGTTGAATTGAAAAAGAGGCCTTTACTTCGAGTAGTGACGTTTTATCGATGTCGTGTTGCGTTTGTAACATCTTCGCCAACTGTTCTTCTGCACTGCGTTGGCTACTTTGAAGTTCAGCGTAAGAAATTCCTACAGCAAACGCCAATACGCCAATCAAACTTAACGCGAGAATGACCAGTACTTTTCTCAATGACTGACTCACCTCCAGACAAAGTTCTTCCTGCTCTCTTCATCGGTTCGTCCGTCCTATTCCTGAAGTCTTTTTGAAACTTCCTCCAAGTTCATCTGCATGTCCAAATGGGGAATCCCGTCCTCTAAATATACGTCCGACATTTCCTTAAAACCAAATGAACCGTAAAATTGTTTTAAGTGTGCCTGAGCCTGAAGGTCAATCAATGCTACACCCTGTCCTTGAATGTGAACAATCGCTTCGTTTAAGAGTTTTCTTGCGATACCGTTTGACCGGTAACCGATTTGTACCGCCACCCGACCGATTGCGACTGCGCCTGACAGCTTTCTCGGCAAGATGCGCAGACAACCAATCAAATGTTGACCGTCGTACGCGAGACCATGCAGCGCCTCCTGGTCACGATTATCGAGTTCTGGATAGGGACAGTTTTGTTCAACGACAAATATATCCGTTCTTAATTTCAATAATTGATATAAGCTTGCACCGTCCAACTCATCAAATGCCATCCACTTTGTCTGATACATACCTGATCCGCTCCTCTGTACTTTCGAAAAATCAACCTCTGAACAGCCGGGATAACCGGCAAGAATAGATGACGACCGGAACCCCGTTATACATCGTATCTTTCTCCCATTGTAACCCATTCGCACGAGCGACATTTTGCGAAGAATGATTTTCCGGGTGAATGATGGAAATCAGACGATCATGCCCTCTTTCGAACGCTTCGCGCATTAATCGTTTGGCCGCTTCCCGGCCGTATCCGACCTTCCAATGAATCGGCGTCAACCAGTACCCGACTTCTAATTCCTCGATTCCATCAACTTTTTGTAAAACCAGCCCGGCAAAACCAACAGGTTCATTCGTCTCTTTTTTGATCAACAGTAAAAAACCTGTTTGCCGTTCATCCTCATAACGATCGAATTGCCGTTCGAACCAGTTTCGCGCCTCTTCTTCTTCCAACATGACACCACCGTTGATATAACGCATGACCTGTTCATTTTGAACAAGGGTTTTATAAAAAATAAAATCGTCTTCCACAAACGGTCGCATCTCCAGCCGTTCACTCTCCATTTCAATCCCCCTCTTTCCGAATAGAAGCTGTTTTCTTTAATTTTCCCTTTTTTACATTCATTCATTCATAATCCATTCATTTTCACAAAAAGAAAACGATATCTACATGTTGATTCGATTACATTCTTCAGGAACCGCTTGCTTTTTATCTGTCAACTCTGTATTTTGGGAACAGTATGCTAAACATCAATCACGGAATTAGTGTAAAATATATTTTGAGCATTTTTTTGGCTGAATGGAATTTATGAAAAAGGACTGAGACATGATGACTGAGCAATTATTAGCTGGATTATATGAAGGTATTGCAAAAGAAGCTGTATTGATTAACGAACCCTTAAAAAACCATACGTATACTAAGATGGGTGGATTGGCAGATCTCTTCCTCATCCCGTCGACATATGAAGAAACTGCATTCGCCGTCCGATACGCGTATGAAAATGACCTCCCCTTGACGATGCTTGGAAACGGCTCGAATCTTGTCGTCCGCGACGGCGGTATCCGCGGGATCGTTTTATCTTTTGAAAAATTAACGGATATTTCGGTCGAAGGTCACGAACTGATTGCTCAAAGCGGTGCTGCCATCATCCACGCTTCACGTATCGCTTACGACCATGCTTTAAGTGGTCTTGAGTTTGCCTGCGGCATCCCCGGAACGATTGGCGGAGCATTGATCATGAATGCCGGAGCATATGGCGGAGAAGTAAAAGACTGTCTCCACAGTGCAACCGTCTTGACACGCAAAGGTGAATTATTGAATATCTCACATGAAGAACTCGAGCTCGGATACCGGACGAGCTGTTTTTCCAAAAAAGAGTACATCATTTTAGAAGGACGTTTTTCGTTAACAGAAGGCGATCCTGCCCTGATTAAAGAAATGATGGATGATTTGACACATAAACGTGAGACGAAACAACCACTTGAGTACCCTTCTTGCGGGAGTGTCTTTAAACGACCGGAAGGATATTTCGCTGGTAAGTTAATTCAAGATAGCGGGTTACAAGGGGCACGAATCGGTGGTGCAGAAGTTTCTCAAAAACATGCCGGTTTCATCGTTAACATCAAAGACGCAACGGCCACCGACTACATTTCGCTCATCCGCCACGTGCAGGAAACCGTTCAAGAAAAGTTCGGCATCTTACTGGAGCCGGAAGTGAAAATCATCGGGGAAGAAGCTTAATCGTTTTTAATCACATGAAACCAAACAAAGAGAGCACCCCGACATGATTACCATGTCCGGATGCTCCTTTTTTCTATCCTCAAAAACTCTGGATTAGATTGCCCAGTTTCCGTCACGCATCAAGGGCTCTCGTGTACCGTCAGGCAACTCTCCGTCAATTGACATTTGACCTGAACCAATCATGAAATCGACGTGAGTCATTGAATCGTTTGCACCTTGCGCTGCCAATTCTTCATTCGACAAACTTGGTCCATTTTCAAGACAAGTCGAATAGGCGCGACCAATCGCTAAGTGGCATGAAGCGTTCTCGTCAAACAACGTATTATAGAACAAAATACCGGAATCTGAAATCGGTGAGTGATGAGGCACAAGAGCCACTTCTCCGAGATAACGAGCACCTTCATCTAATGAGATGAGTTCGTCAAGCGCTGCTTGTCCCTGTTTCGCTTCAGCTTTGACGATTTTTCCGTCTTCAAACCATAACGTGAAATCATCAATCAGATTCCCGCTGTAGCTGAGTGGTTTTGTACTTGAAACATGACCATTGACGCCTGTTTTCTTCGGTAACGTGAATACTTCTTCCGTCGGCAGATTGGCGATGAAGTCGACACCATCCGCGTTTGGTCCTCCGCCACCCAACCAGACGTGACGCTCTGGCAATTCAATCGTCAGTTCTGTGCCTGGCGCCGAATAATGTAACTTATTGTATTTTTTTTCTGTCAGGAAAGTCGCTTTGGTCCGCAAGTTTGCATCATGTTGCTCCCAAGCTGTGACTGGATTGTCTTGATCGACACGTGTTGCTTTTAATATGGCTTCCCACAGGTCTTCTACAGCGCGTTCCGAGTCTGGGAATACCTTTGCCGCCCAGGCATCTGACGGCGCTGCAATGACGCACCAACTGACGTTATCGCTCATGACGAACTTACGCCAATTTGCCAACGCAACGCCAGCGGCTTTGTTCGCTCGCGCAATCCGGCTTGATTCAACACCATTCAATAAATCAGGATCTTCACTGACAACTGACAAGAAAGCTGTTTTTTCTTCTGCTAATTGATCAAAACGGGCTTTTAACCATTCTGGGAACGCATCAAATGAATCTTCCGGTGCGTCGAAGTAACGGATTTTCGTCATTTCGTCATCCGACCATTGAACGTAGACATTCGAAGCTCCCACTTCGTAAGCAACGCGTGTGATTTCACGGACTAACGGTGCATTTTCAATCCCTGCCCGAATTTCGAGTTGTTGACCGGCTTGCAGGTTGATTCCTGTACGTACGGCAAGTGCAGCATACTTTTTTAATTGTTCTTGAGTCGGCATTATGTAATCCCCTTTCAACTATTACTCTTATTTTCACGAAATAGTTGCAATTTTGCAAGAAATAAGGCGAAACTAGAGATACAGAAGGAGTGTTGATGATGGAATTTACACCAGGAGATTTTAAATCCGCTTATACCTATTTCCACCGACAAGCGTTAACCGCTGTCGGAAATGCGAAAGCACAAGAAGACTTATTGATCCAAGGAGAACTCGGATTAGCCCGATTAACGACAGATCTTGCCTCTGAGGACGGCTCGGATATCGAACGCGAAGCAGAACTTGTTCTTTATTTCCAACTCAAACAGTTGCTCGACATGTTACGCGCTTTGTACAACAAACGTTTCGAAATGCAACCGGAACAGGAGCAACTTTTATTGACAGCTGTTCTTTACTTCACGTCTCCGGTTGATGCTTTACCTGATGAAAATATTTTAGGACTGTTCGATGATGCTCAAATCGTCGAGGCCATTTATGAAGAACTGGCCGCGGATGTCGATCGTTTTCAACATCTCGAATGACAACATGAAATAATAGCAGACATCAAAAAAAGAAGGATCCGTTGAAAACCGGACCCTTCTTTTTCTATCTTCAAGCAGTCGAACTTAACGTTTTTTAAGCTTTTTGTTTTGAAGCGATGTTGATTGTTGCTGCCTGTTCGTTCGATTGATCTACTTCGAGCTTCGATTTATTGAGCCATGTGTAGACCATTCCCATGAATAGTGCTCCACCGATAATGTTCCCCAACAATGCCGGAACCAGGTTATGGATCGCACCGGCAAAGGAAATCGCTTCCGGATGCGGGACGACTAAAGCAAGTGAGAACAATGCCATGTTGGCAATAACGTGGTCAAAACCAGAAGCAAAGAACACAGCGACCAAAATCATCATCATCATGATTTGTGCGAGTTCATTTTTCATGTTTTTCGGAATGAAAATCGCCAGACAGACCATCCAGTTACAGAAGATGGCTCGTGTAAAGATTTCCCATGTCGTATGATGGATTTTCGTCTCAGAAACAGCAAACAACCAGTTTTCCATTCCGAGTTCCTGGATAATCCCTGTTTGTGAGAAAAGTAAGGCAAAGGCAAGTCCGCCGAGACCGTTTCCGATGAAACACAGCGTCCATACTTTAAACGTATCCATCTTCGAAGTGAAGCCACGCATTGTCGACGTCGTGAAATACATCGTATTTCCGGTAAATAATTCTGCACCGCCGTACACGATCAAGACGAGCGCGACACCAAACGTCAATCCACCGACGAGTGTCGTAACCGGTGATTCATTTAAATATAAACCGTTGATTGCTTTAAGTGTAAATATGATGGCAAAACCAATAAAAACTCCTGCTAACATTGCTCGAACCAAATATTCTAGCGGACGCATCCGTAGCATTTGTGTCGATTTGACAGCTTTTTTTCGTAATCCTTCTAATGCTTCTACTTCATTCATTGTAGAAACCCCGCTTTCTTTTGTTCAACACTTCACAATGTCTGTTCATTTATTATCATACTTCCATCTTATAAGATGTTCAAGTCATGAATAGACACTATTTAGCGTTTTATTAAAAGAACAGGATGTAAACGATACCAATGTGTCAAGTTTGTGAAAAGTGCTTTTTATTGGTGTATACAACTACTTTCCAGGAAGGATTTGCAACGATTCTTGGAACTTTTCAAAAAATACTGTCCGCCTGGAATCTACAAGTACATAGTCTTCGACAACGACGCGATTAAACCGATTTGCGGAAGAACTGGCACGTTCGATATCCCGTGGTGTATAGTCTTCAATCCGTTGTCTGTCCATATCAAACGTGACTTCAGAAAACGAATCCCTGTAATGAATTTGAAGTTCGGATAAGTCGGATACACTCAAAAAAAGTGCTAGTGTCTGATGCATGATCAACTTGGATAAACGGCTTTCCAAAAAAGCGGCGTTGCCGGATTGGATTGCCTTTCCATTACTACCCGTCCAATCCGCCTGCCCTTTTTCAGTAGGTTCGTATGTCATCTTCACCGTCGTACCATCCACTGATACACCAGTCAACGCCTCGGAAAACGGCAACTGTTTGACTAACTCTTCAATCGCAGCCGTATTGGCAACCGATGTCCCGACATGACGTGCAATCACATGACCATCTTTAAAACTCTCTTCTTCCGGCGGTTGCTGTTGGTTCCAGACGACCCACGAACCTGCCGACAGCCCGATTCCAATACACAAAATGAACAGTATGATTTTTTTCAAAAAACGCTCTCCTTTCTCAAAACCAGATGATTTTATTGTTCTTTTTTCAAATCGGGGGTTGAATTAATCCTCATATCAGCGTACTCTTGCAGGCAGATACTTTATGGAGGAGGAGCATGAGATTACTCATCAATCACAATGAAAACTAAACAGCCCGCAAAGAAAAAACGTACAGAGAAAATCGGTTTCCTCTTGATTGGAACATTGCTGTACTCGTTGTACATCAGTCTTCTCTTATCGCCGAATGATATCGGATCCGGCGGAATCATGGGAATCACACTTATCGCACAAGAATTATTCCACACACCAATCGGTTTGACACAACTGGTCTTGAACATTCCACTTTTTTTACTTGGATTTCGTTTTTTAAGAAAACACTTTATGTTTTTATCCGGTCTCATCGTCTTGGCTTCATCGTTTTTAATTGACTGGATTCCGACCCAAATCGTTCCTGAATCTTTAAATGATCCACTCGTCGCTTCCATTTTTGCCGGACTTGTCTCTGGTTTGGCGATGGCTTTGATCTTCTTTGGCGGTGCCTCGACTGGCGGTCTCGATATCCTTGGAAAATTCTTTTATGCCCGCTTCCACAACTGGCCGCTTCCACGTATTTTTTTAATGCAGGATTTAGTCATCTATGTACTCGTCTGGTTCGTATTTGATTTGAAACATGTCATGTATGCGTTGATCATGAGTTTTGTTCGGGCGAAAGCACTTCAGACCGTGTATAGTTTTTATTCCGCTTCTAAACAATGTATCATCATTTGTGAAAAAGCCGATGAAATCAATGAAGTAATCACAAAAGAATTAGGACGCGGTGTAACGATTCTCGATGCGCGCGGCGGTTATTCGAAGCGGACGAAAAAGATGGTCTATGTCGTCGTACAGAATAATGAAATTCTTAAACTCCAAGAAATTGTTTCCTCCGTCGAATCCAACGCTTTTGTCACGTTTTCTGAGATTCATACGGTCTTCGGGAACTACAAAGAACACTCCTATTCTTTTTAACTGTCTAAAACGTTGTTACCGCTGCACTCGTTGTAGCGGTTTTTTGTGTATAATACGCAAAATCAAAGAAAATGTTCCACATTTTTTGAAGAATCCTTCACTTTTTGGGAAATAGTGGTTAAGCTAATGACATTACGTTTTGTAAAAAAGGATGGATTGCATGAATCAACTATGGCGGCACCGTATCACCCTCATCCTGATCGTCAGTCTGTTTGCCTCGATTCCACTTCTGTATGCTTTAAGTGGGTATCGAACGATTTCCAAATTGACTGAAGAGATGCATAGACAAGATATTCCAATGATTAAACAAGTAGATCAATTGATCGAACATAATCGTGACCGGGCGAATGCTGTTCGCGGCCTGTTGTTATATGAAGATGACCGTTACATTGAACAATATTACTTTTCTACTTCTAAAGTTCATGATTTACGGCGTTTATTAAATTCCTCCAATCAGACACCTGGTGCGGTTAAAGATTTACTGTTGCGTAATAATGCCTGGGAGGAAGAGATTCAAGAAGTTTTTACCGTCTATGAAACAGATCATCCGCAACGGGCTAAAAAATTAGCTAAACAAACGACCCAAACCACCCAAACGATTCTTGAAGACTTGTCACAAATTAAAGAAAAATTATATCGTGATCTTGAACAAAAACTAGAATTGGCCACTGAAATGACGGCAGAATATAAACGAATGTGCTTCAGCCTATCTATTTTAGCTTTTTTGTTGATTGCAACGACCATCATCTTATTTCACCGGTCTAAACCGCTTTCCGAAAACAAAACAAACACGTATCGCCCGTAAGGACGTTACGTGTTTGTTTTGTTGTTCAGTAAACTCAAGAGGACGCCTTACCTTCGTTTACATGTTCCATTGCTAGATGAACGAGCGACGATACGTGATGATCGTCCAGCGAATAATAGACGACCTTACCTTCTTTTCTATATTTCACCAGTCCTTGTTTCAACAAGGTACGGAGATGGTGAGAAGCTGTTGCAATCGAACAATCCACCGAAGCCGAGACATCACAGACACAAAGCTCCTCTTCCACCGTCAAGGCGTAAGCAATTCGTAAACGCGTGGCATCTGACAGGACTTTGAACAACTTTCCAATGTCTGTCGTCGGAATCGTATCGACGATTTGTTCAATTTCTTCTGCACGTACTTGATCAATGGCAATCGTTTCACAACGTGGTGCATCCACCGTCATCACCTCTTTCCCTTTCATTCCACCATCGTTTCAAATGAATTGCAAGGAAATCACTTCAGGACTCAGGTGACTGACTGATCTGAACTTTTTAACTGAAAAGCAACAGTTCAAAAAAGTCTGTTTCCCGTCGTCCAGACCGGGAAGCAGACTTTTTCATTAGACGATTCCTATTTGAAGCACATTTTCATTTATCACGGTTTCGTCTTGAGATTGCGTAAAAGAACCAGCCACCTAAAAAGTTTCCGATATCCCATACGATACGGTTTGAATCGACGGCACGCACACCGATATCAATAATGCCCGTACTTTTCAAGCGCTCTTTATAGCGCTTCCGTAAAAAATGGGGTAGCGGAAGAAACAGCATCATCCGGTAAAAAATATCTAGATGTGTGTGCCCCCAGATTTCAGTTGCGATTGAGCTCGTTTGAATGAGCAAGGAACGTTTATACTGTTGTCGGTATTTATTCTTTAATAACACAGCTAGTTGATACGAATAACGATTCGGGAAAGGAAATAGCACTGCACCTAAATGATATTTCCCGCGATTATCGACTCGAATGATTTGTGGTTCGATTTTATACCGAATCCAACGTCCTCGAAATCGAACAGACTGCCATTTCACGACCATCACCTCTAAGTGAACTATACCCTGTCGGAGACGCTCTGACGCACTTGTTTCACGGTCTGCTTAAACTTTTTCGTCGTTCGTTGAATGTCTTCACTTGCAAATAAAGCTGAAACCACAGCATATCCGTCCACTAGTGAACTAAGTGTTGAAATGTTCGTTTCGGTAATCCCACCGATTCCAACCAACGGGATGTGAACGGCTTTACGAATCTCTTCTAACGTCGCTCGCGCCATGAATGTTGCATCTTGTTTCGTCGCTGTCGGAAAGAGTGAACCGACCCCTAAATAATCTGCGCCTTCCCGTTCTGCCGCAACAGCTTGTTCCACTGTTGAAACGGAAACACCAATCGTCGCTTCCGGTAACAAACGACGCGCTTCAGTTAAAGGAATATCATCTTGACCGATATGCAAACCGGCATCGACCAATAAAGCGATATCAATCCGATCATTAATAATGAGCGGAATGTCGTAACGTGCGGTAATATCTTTCAACGCAATGGCTGATTCCAGAAAAGCCTTGCCCGAACTATCTTTTTCCCGTAATTGAACAATCGTTGCGCCTCCTTTAATCGATGCTTCGACGGCGTCCGCCAAGGAAAGATGCGGATGCAAACGTCGATCGGTCACTGCGTAAATCAAATATTCACTGTCCATTTGTCTGCACCTCCGGCAAATTTTCTTCCGTCATCAAGCTCACTGCATCGAACAACCCGGTCCGAAAACTCCCGATACCAGGATAATCCTCAGCCGACTCCCCTGCTTTCCCCATAGCATATGTCCCAAATACTGCCGCCTCAAAACGATCGTATCCGGCTCCTAAAAACGTCGCAATCAAAGAAGCGGTCATACATCCTGTTCCCGTCACTTGACCAAGACGTTTCGTACCAACATCCAGATAATGTTGACGATCTCCATCCGTCACAAAATCAATCGGTCCTGTTACGACGATGACTTGTTTCGTTTGGGATGCAAAATCATGGATACTTTGAAAATCCAGGGATTCTCCTTCAGCAGCGTCGACTCCTTTCGTTCGAGCGGTCTGTCCAAGTAATGTCTTGATTTCAGATGCATTTCCTTTGATGACCGTAAAGGTGATTTCCTCCATCAATTGCTTCATAAAATCTGTTCTTAATGCCGTCGCTCCTGCGCCAACCGGATCCAGAATGACCGGTTTACCCAATCGATTAGCCGTTTTCCCTGCTAAAATTTGAGCTTGGCGCATGTCTGGATTAATCGTCCCAGTATTAATCACGATAGCATCTGCATGCCCGACCATCTCTTCCACTTCCAACAGGTCATCTGCCATAACAGGAGATCCGCCAAGGGCAAGTGTCATATTGGCACAGTCATTGATCGTTACGGTATTCGTTAAATGATGAATCAACGGTTTTTTATCATGGATGCGTCGTAGCATGTGTATCCCTCCAAAGTTCATGAAAATGATGTGTCGGACCAATACCGTGTCCGAGCGCAAAACCGTGACGAATGGCTTCCGTCACATAACGTTTTGCATGACTGATGCTGTCTTCCAGTGAATGACCGAGGGCAAGATGAGCTGCGATAGCAGCAGATAGCGTACAGCCTGTTCCATGGGTATGACGGGTCTCTATCCGTTCTTGTTCAAAGACGACATATCGTCCGTCCGCATATAAAAGATCGGTGGCGTCGTGTCCTTCCAAATGTCCGCCCTTGAGCAAAATAGCTCCTGCTCGTTTTTCAGCCAGTTTTACCGTCGCTTGTTTCATATCATCAAGGGAGTGAACCGTTTGGCCAATCATCCGCTCGATTTCAGGAATATTAGGGGTTACAAGCGTCGAAAGCGGTAAAAGCTGTTCGAGCAATGCATGTTCTGCATTCGGTTGTAACAAGCCGTGACCACCTTTCGCGACCATGACGGGGTCGAGAACAACCGGAAGCTGATGTTTTTCCAGTTGTCTTGCAATCACTTGGATCGTGTCTTGATTGGAAACCATTCCGATCTTAATCGCATCGACACGGATATCTGAAAAGATGGATGTCAACTGTGCTTCCACGAGCTCTGGGGATACATCTTCGACCGCTTGAACACCTAACGTATTTTGTGCCGTAATCGCCGTGATGACACTCATTCCGTATACACCGAGTGCTGAAAACGTCTTTAAATCTGCCTGAATTCCCGCTCCGCCTCCAGAGTCGGATCCAGCAATCGTCAATACATGTTTCATTCCACTTCCTCACTTTCCTGTGAGCAAATAAGGAGAAAACGGACAACAAAAAGCGCCGTCCGCTGTAAAAAAGCAGACGACGCCATGAACAATCAGTTCTACTGATTGAAGTACTCATGTCTTCGATCTCAACTTTCCTACGCTGGTATTATCCAGTTCAGGTGACAGGGTCGAAAACAGAATGGTTTTCCTCTCAGCCGGACTCCTCCAGCTCCCCTAGTTGCTCGTAATTTAAATTCTTTTTCACTGTATCACAGCACTATCAAAAAAACGAGCCGAAGCTCGTTTTTAAAGATATCCAAGTGGATTGACCGTGTTGGCTGGTCCTGTCGCACTATATTGGTATCCACCGATATGCAGTTCAAAATGTAGGTGCGGTCCTGTCGAATTTCCGGTACTGCCGAGAGTACCAAGTGTTTGACCTTGAGTTACCGTTTGACCTGCAGAAACCGATAACGAATTCATATGACCGTACACTGTTGTGTACACCTGACCCTCAAGGAAATGCGAAATCATGACGTGATTTCCATAAGGTCCGCCGCTCCCGGCCGTAATGACTGTTCCGGAAGCCGCTGCTCGAATCGGTGATCCGACGGGTCCACTGAAGTCGACACCATTATGGAAAGTATATCCGTTTGCCCCACTCGCCGGTCCAAACCCTTGTGAAACACCACCTGAAGCTGGACGAATGAACTTCGCTGATCCTGTCGGCACACTGCTGACAGGAGTCGGAAGAACCGTTGCTTCGCTTGATTCACGCGTTGATTTTGCCGCCTCTTTTGCCGCACGCTCAGCCGCTGCTTTTTCGGCAGCCGCTTTTTCTGCCGCTGCTTTCGCTGCAGCTTTTGCTGCCGCAATCGCTCTTTCTTGAGCCTCTAAAGTCGCTTGTAATTCTTTTGCATTCAACAGTTTCGTCGTGAACTTTGTTTTCCCTTTACGTAATTTTTTCAGGGTTGCACTCCGTTCTTTCATCTGTTGTTTTAACTGTTTCTTTTGGACAAGCAATGATTCTTTTTCTTGAACACGCTCTTCTTTTTTAGCAATAAGATTTTTTTTCATTTCTGCTAGCTTTTCTTGTGTTTCCAAATAAGCAGAAATCATTTTATCGTCTTGCTCGGCAATTTTTTTCCCGGCCATGACACGGCTAAATAAATCACCCAAGTTTTTTGAACCAAAAATGACTTCTTCCCATTTTATAGAATTCCCATCATTTTCTTGAAGGACACGTAAGCGGTCTCCGAGCAACTCTTCTTGCCGGGTAAGCATGATTTCATAACGGGCGATTTCCGCTTCAAGATCTTTGATTTGAAGATTTAATTGTTCAATTTGTTTGTTTTTTTCCGAAATCCGAAAAATATTTTCGTTGATGGCCGCATCAATTTTATTGATTTCGCGTTGTTCCACTGATATTTTAGCTTCTTGTTTTTTGATGGCTTTTTCCAACCGGCGCTGCTCTGTCGCGTTTTGAGATTTCTTTTCTTTAATCGTTGCAGCATGACTAGAAGTCGGTGCAGTGGATACAAGTAACACCCCTAACAATACTGTTGCAAGCAATTTTTTTAACATGTCTGGTTTCCTCGCTTATGTATGATTTCTTATTTGAAAAGTATTTAATTCAAAGTATTTCTGCCTGAGATTGATTATAGCACCGTAATAGTTTCAGTAAAATTTCATTTATGTTTCAAGTGAAAGCGTTTTTTTGTAATATAACATTTTTTGTTTTTATCAAGACACACAAAAAAGCGATTGCCGCAGCAATCGCTTTTTCCGTAATTATAACATCGACATTGGATTTACAGAATTCGCTGGTCCTGAAGCACTGTAGCTGTAACCACCTACATGAATTTCAAAGTGTAAGTGCGGGCCTGTTGAATTCCCTGTGCTACCAAGGGCACCGATTTGTTGTCCTTGACTGACACGTTGTCCAGCATGTGCATTTAATGAACTCATATGCGCGTAAACCGTTGTATATGTTTTCCCATTTAATTGGTGTGCAATCATGACATGATTACCGTACGGACCACCGCTTGATGCAGTAATCACTGTTCCTGTTGCTGCTGCAACAATCGGAGTACCGACTGGAGCACCGAAATCAATCCCATTGTGGAAAGAGTAACCATTTGAGCCACTTGCTGAACCATATCCTTGTGTGATTGATCCACTTGTTGGGTGAATAAACAGAGAAGAAGATGATGGAGCAGGCGTTGGTGCTGCCGGTTCCGGTGTTGGTGCAGGTGCTGCTTTTGGCACAGTCACAGATGGTGTAGATTGTTTCGTTGACGTCGCAGGTGCTGACGACTTTTGTTCCGCTTTTGCTGCTGCTTTAGCTGCAGCCGCTTCTGCCGCCTGCTGTTCAGCTGCTGCTTGTTGCGCCGCTGCCGCTTGTGCTGCTTGTGCTTCTGCACGTGCTTTCGCTTCACGTGCCGCTTGTGCTTGACGCTCTTTTTCGATACGTGCTTCACGTTCGCGTGCTGCCTTTTCGGCTGCAATCGCACGTTCTTGTGCAATCAAAATCTGTTGTACTTCTTTTGCATCCATCAATTGTGTTTCAAATTTCTTTTTTTGTTTCCGGAGTTCTTTTAAACGTTTGTTTCGTTCTTTCAGTTGTTGCTCAAGTTCTGCTTGCTGACGTTTTAATTCTTGTTTCTCCGTCACAAGTTTTGCTTTTTTATCTTTTAATTCCTGTTGTGCAGCTGCTAATTTTTTTTGTGTATTTTGGTAGTCGGTAATCATTTTATCATCTTGTTGCGAGATTGATTTCCCGGCTAACACACGGCTGACAAGATCTCCGACATCTTTTGAACCAAAGATGACTTCTTCCCATTTAATAGAGTTCCCATCATTTTCTTGCATGACACGAAGGCGGTCTCCGAGAAGTTTTTCTTGACGCTTTAATTTTGCTTTATACTTTTCAATCTGTTTCCCAAGCTCAACGATTTCAGCTTCAGTTGCTTTAATTTGACGATCTTTTGTTTCAACTGCAAACATTTTTTCGTTTAATGCTTCGTCTAGACGATTCACTTCTTGCTGTGTTTTCGAAATTTTTTGTCCTTCTTGATTAACAGACGATTCTAAGTTTTTTTGAGTGTTGGCATTTTCTTGTTGTTTTTGTTCGTTTTTAGCTTTTTGTTCACTTAAATCATCTGCTACTACGAAATGAGGAGTCGATGAAAGAATAAGTGCAGAAACGATGAGCGACGCGAACGTTTTTTTCATGTAGTATTCCCTCTTTTTCTGTGTGGTTTATATTAAGTAATTAAATGATGATATTTAAATTTAATAATACTTTTTAAAAATTATAAGAACGTTTTTGATTATAGCATTCATTTTCCCTCTATTATATTTCAGGAAGATGTCATTTTTGATAAGTTCTCTTTTCGCCTCTATGCGGACATTCCAATCGAACCTTCTACATTGCTTGTTGGGAAAGAGTTTGACACACTATGACTATCGAAGTAAAGGAGGAACTGTTTATGCATTTGGACCATACTGGCATCGCTGTTCGGGATATGCAGGAAGCGATCACATTCTATACGACTATTTTGGGAGGAACATTAATCCGCGAGTATAGTAACCCGACACCCGGGGTTGCTTCTAATATTGCTGTCATCGAATTTGAAGATGCGCATATTGAATTGTTGACTCCAACAAGCCCGGAAAGTCCGATTGCCCGTTTTTTAAAACAAAGGGGAAAAGGTGTTCACCATATTGCTTATCGTGTCGATGATTTAGATCAAGCCATTTTAGAAGCAAAAGAACGGGGCATTACATTTTTAGAAGATACGTACCGTCAAACTCCGCTCGGCCGCCGATTGATCTATATGGATCCTAGGCATTCACATGGCGTCATCACAGAACTCTGTGATTATCCGGAGAACTAAAAAAAACGAGCGTACATTGACTTGAAAGTCAACGTGCGCTCGTTTTCACTTAAAACGATTATCCTAATTTTGCTAACATTTCGCGATTGAATGCCGGGATGTCGTCCGGTTGGCGACTTGACACGAAGTTGTCATCGACGACTACTTCATTGTCTTCATACGTCACTCCCGCATTCTCTAAATCAATTCGAATTGATTTATATCCTGTCATTTTACGCCCCTTGACAATCTTCGCATTAATCATCAATTGTGGACCATGACAGATGGAGAAGATCGGTTTTTTAGATGAATCAAACTCTTCCGTAAATGTGACGAAACGATCGTCTTCACGAAGTAAGTCCGGTGAAAAACCGCCAGGAATCAATAATGCATCAAAGTCTGAAGAAGAAGTTTCATCAATTGTTACATCGACTGTCACTTTTGCTTCTTCTTGTTTTCCGACTAATTCTGCACCTCGTTCTGTTCCGATGACTGTTACTTCATGACCCGCTTCTTTTAACGCATCGACAGGTCCGGTAAACTCTACATCTTCAAAATGATCGGCAAGCACGACTGCTACTTTTTTACCCATTTCATTCATCCCCCAAATCAAAGTTAACGTTACTTATCGAATCCTCGGTCTCGTGAGGACACCGGATCATCCGGCATTTGATCCTTGCCTTTTAATACTTCTTTTTGCTGTTCGGGTGAAAGCTCAAGTTCCTTGTCCGTCAAACGTTTTCGTTCATCTTCAAACTTTTCGTTTGGTTGATCTGTTCCCTTTGGAGCCATCTTACTTCCCTCCCTTTTCAGCATAAAATCAGTTGTCCAAGGACTCGACCACTTTTACTGACAAATCAACATCGATGTTACCGCGTGTTGCTTTTGAATACGGGCAGAATTGGTGTGTTTTTTCGAGTAATTCTTGTGCTTCTTCTTCTGTTACGCCAACTACTTCAACAACAAGCTTAGCAGCGATTTTGACGCCGCCTGCTTCTTCGTCTTCGAGTAAGCTGACTTCAGAATTTGTACGTGTCTCGACACGTTTTTTATCTTGGCGGGCCATCAAATTGAATGCCCCATCAAAGCATGCAGCGTATCCCGCTGCGAATAATTGTTCTGGATTTGAAGTAGGAATGCCTTCTTTGCCTTTCGTACCCGGCATGACAAGATCTAAATTGATTACGTTATCGTCAGAGGCGACCTTTCCATCGCGTCCCCCTACTGCAGTTGCACGTGAAGTAAGAATTGTTTTCGTCATGAATAAGAACCCCTTTATCCGCTAATTTTAGTAGCTTGTTTTGGCCACATAAACTGTATTACCACTGTCTTGAGAAGAATAAACAATCAAAGGTGTTCTTTCCAACAAAAAAGACCACACCGAAGTGTAGTCCTGTTCCTTACGTTCAAACGATTTCTTCTGTAATGGGTTCTTTTTCAGGTAACTGCAAGTAAATCGATTTAACTTGATGGTTGTCGACTTCCATGACTTTGACCGTATGGTTTTTATAACGGAATTCCTGACCGCTCGATACTTCCGTATCCTGTGCCATGACCCAGCCACCAATCGTATCAATATCTTCTTCTTCGATGCCCAGGTTAAACCGTTCGTTCAAATCATCAATCAGAACACGACCGGAAATCCGGTACAGTCGTTCATGAATCTGTTCAATATCTGCTTTTTCATCTTTATCAAATTCGTCCCGGATTTCACCGACGATTTCTTCCAGGATATCTTCCATCGTGATGACACCGGCTGTTCCACCGTATTCATCGATGACAAGCGCCATCGGTGTCCGCTCTACCTGCATTTTCAACATCGCATCCTGCAACGGAGAGTATTCCGAGACAATCGGAAGGTTATGCACATAATAGCTTAAAGATTTCCCTTTGTTCGCCATATGATCCGTAAACAATTGCTTCGCGTTGATAAAACCTAAGATTTTATCTTTGTCGCCTTCTTCTGCAACCGGATAACGGGTGAACTGGTATTCTTCGACGAGGGCGATGATATCTTTCATCGATGCATCGTTCGAAATCGTAATCAAGTCTGTTCGTGGGAGCATGATATCTTTCGCAATCCGCTCATCAAACGAAAAGATATTCTGCATATACGACAGTTCTGTTTGATTGATTTCACCGCTCTTGTAGCTTTGGGTCATGATGATTTTGATTTCTTCTTCCGAGTGGGCATCTTCATGACCAACCGGTTCGACTCCAAACAAGCGCAAGAAGACACGGGCAGATCCATTCAGTAACCAAATGACAGGTTTCATGACTTTCCCGAACCAGTAAAGCGGCGGGGCAAGCAACATCGTAATGGCTTCTGTTTTTTGAATCGCGAGCGATTTAGGAGCAAGTTCTCCAAGGACGACGTGTAAAAATGTCACGACGGAAAAGGCTAATGTGAAGGAAACAACTGTCGAGACCGACTCCGGAAGCGCAATCTCCTTGAATACCATTGCAAGAATCGCACCGACCGTCGACTCACCTAACCATCCTAATCCGAGAGCCGTAACGGTAATTCCCAGCTGACAGGCGGATAAATAATAATCCAGGTTGTCTAATAATTTCTTAGCCGTCTTCGCGGTTTTACTGCCTTCTGTGATCAATTGATCGATTCGGGACATTCTCATTTTGACAACTGAAAATTCTGCTGCGACAAAAAAAGCGGTCAACACAATTAATAGTGCAATAATCAAAAGCCGAATGATAATCGTTGTTGTATCGAATGTCTCCACTGCGTGTGTACTGTCCAATCGTTTCCCCAAACTAAGGGGATTCACCTCCATTTAAATTAAGCCGACAATCTTCTTATCGGTCTTCTCCATCAAAAAGAAGCTTGTTTTTAATGAACAAGCTTCTCTACTTTTTCATATTCATACTATAACGGAACTCTCGGAAAATGTGTACTTGCAGATAATCTTTCTTTTTGATTACACGACATACATGATGAATACGACAATCATTAATAACATTGCGATTCCTTTTAACAAGGCACTCGACAAGATTCCTAAAACGGTCCCGATTCCGATTGAAACAGAATCTGACCACGTTTTTTTACTGATGATTTTTTCCGTTAAAATGGCAAAAACAAACGGGAAAATCAACAATCCGATGCCCGGCAAGATAAAGGGCCCTGCAATCAAGCCGACGGTCGTCGCAATTTTCGCAGCCTGTGAACCTCCCCGCCGATCGACGGTATAAGAACTGACCAAATAATCCAGTGTAAATAACAAGATGATGAAAATCGCTTGAATAACCCAGAAACTGACGGTCAACTCAGTAAAGCCGAATCCAAATCCATAAATTAAAAATCCGATGACGAGTAACGGTGCACTTGGAATGACAGGATAAACCAGTCCTGCGAAAGCAGCTAAAAAACAAACTGCAATCAAACTCCATAATATGATGGTCATGCCAATCTCCTACTTTCTGCTGTTCTTTCTTCTCTTGATTACGTTAAAACGTTCCAAGAGGTTTCACGAGAGTGCCGTCTTTTGAGCCTGTTCCAAATATTGACGATCCCATTCATTCAACGCAGACCAGTCGACTTCCGAACAAACAAACGGAATGAACCGATCAATGCTCGCTTTGTGCTCTGGTAACGCATTGCGTTTCATGATTTCAAGCGATTCCAGCATCGTCGCCAAAACTGAAATGTCTTCTTCACCATAATGCCGGAGTTGATAAAACGTTAAATACAACAGTTCAGAAAATGCAAGCCTCTTGACCGTGGCAGATCCTTCCCCCCTCACCAGGAGATTGCCGTCCGGAAGCATGGTGTACCGTCTGAATAAGTCACCGATTTGCCGCATCGCATGGCGCGCTGTATTTGGATCATTGATTCCGGGTGAAATCGCCCGAAGCGCGACTTCTGAGAGCTTTTGAATCACAAACGGAAAGTCTTGTTCGGCTGAACGCGTCGGTCCGATGAGGATTCCTTGCTCCACGTTTTCTCGTTCGGCACTTCCAATCCGTTGCCCCTGCGTGATGTAGCTCCCGATTGTCACATCAATTGCGACATGTCCACCTGACTTCATCAATAATTCGTAATCAATCGCTTGTAAATAACCGGTTTGCGCAGCGGTAAGATCAAACGGATAACTCGTCTGCTTGTCCGGTAGCAATTGGTATTGACCTTCTTCTATCGCTTCAACGTGCTCGTCAATCAATGTACGCCCTTCTTCATGTAAACGATCGAGTAAGGTCGTGACCCGAATCGATTGACTGACGATATGGACGAATGCGACAAACGCAATGATTGCAATCAAGACAACGACGACTGCGACGGCAGAAGCGACTACACTGTCTTTTAGTGACGGTCGCATGAAAAACAACATCGTGATGGAATAAGTGACCGTGCCGATAAAAATCCCGAAAATGTGTTGGACTTGCCGATTCTCAATAAAGTTCGGTAAGGTGCGGGGTGAAAATTGTGAGGAATAGGTTGTCAGAACGACTAAAATGGTCGAGAACGTAAATGTCATCATCGTCAACAATCCAGTGAAGACCGCACTATGAATGGTTTGAGCTAAACCAAGTGTGGTTTTCCAACCGCTCGGAAACAGCTCTTTTGCATACAGATCAATCAATAGAACAATCGCTGTCAATATTGCTCCCCCTACTCCATAAAGGAGCGGCCACCACCAATTCGTTTCCCGGTAAACCAACTTCAGCTTCTGCACATTTCATCCACTCCACTCTAATATATCGATATATTTTTTAATTCCTGTTTCTTCATCTAGTAAAACGTCTTCGCCTAATCTTTTTAAAATCCGCCGAGTCAATTCACTTTGTGAAAGTGTCGGTTTGTGTTTTACTTCTTCACATAACGTGAATAACTTAAGTGTTATCAAAACGAATTGGAGATGAAAAGCTATGCAACAACATACAGAATCAACACTCAATACAGACTTCACTAAAATTTTTATTAACGGTCAGTGGCGCAAAGGCGCAAGTGACAGCAACATGACAAATACGAATCCTTTTACAGGCGAAACGCTGTTTGAAATTTCAGCAGCTAATAACGATGACTTGGATGATGCTTACCAATCTGCCAAAGTCGCACAAAAAGAGTGGGCAAAAGTGCCGGCACTTAAACGCCAAGCCTTAATCGAAGAATTTTTGAAAGTCATGTACGAAGAGAAAGAAACAATTGTCGATTGGCTGATTAAGGAATCAGGAAGTACACGCATCAAAGCAGAAGGTGAGTTTCTTGCATCTGTCTTAATCGTTAAAGAAGCTGCGACTTTCCCACTACGGATGCACGGTGAAATCCGTCCGTCTGTCGTACCGGGCAAAGAAAACCGGATTTACCGGAAAGCACTCGGTGTCATCGGTGTCATCAGCCCATGGAACTTCCCGTTCCACCTTGCCGTTCGTTCCATCGCAACAGCAATCGCAATCGGAAACGCTGTCGTCGTTAAACCGGCAACAGACACACCGGTCTCAGGCGGTTTAATTTTTGCTAGTCTCTTTGAAAAAGCCGGCTTACCGAAAGGTGTCTTAAACGTCATCGTCGGTCGCGGATCAGAAATTGGCGACTCGATCGTCGAGCACCCGGTCCCACGTTTGATCTCATTTACTGGTTCTACCGAAGTCGGTCGCCACATCGGTGAACTCGCAGGGAAACATTTGAAAAAAACAGCACTCGAACTCGGTGGAAACAACGTCTTCGTCGTACTTGATGACGCTGATCTTGATCGTGCCGTTGAATCAGCCGTTTACAGCAAATTTTACCACCAAGGTCAAATTTGTATGTCAACAAACCGTATTTTGGTTGCTCAATCGATTCACGATGAATTCGTTGAAAAATATGTTGCACGTGTTAAAGAACTTCAATTTGGTGATCCATCGAATGGACGTACACAAGTCGGTCCATTGATCAACCAATCGCAAGTCGATCGTATCATGGAAGAGATTGAAAAAACGAAAGCAGCGGGTGCAACAGTCCGCGTCGGCGGTGAAGCAGATGGAAACGTCATTGCTCCTACGGTCGTCACAGGCGTTACAAACGATATGCCGCTTGCTAAAAACGAAATCTTCGGACCAGTCGCTGTTATCATCCCGTTCAAAGATGACGCAGAAGCACTCGAACTAGCGAACTCACTTCCTTACGGATTAAGCGGTGCTGTTCACGGTTCTTCTATTGAACGAGCAACAGAATTTGCACTTCAGGTTGAAACAGGCATGATTCACATCAATGACCAATCAGTCAACGATGAGCCGCATATGCCGTTCGGTGGCGAAAAAGACTCAGGTCTAGGTCGCTTCAACGGCGAATGGGTACTTGAAGAGTTCTCGACAGTCCAGTGGTTGTCTGTCATGCACGAACGTCGTCAATACAAACCATTCTTTGAATAAGATAAGCTTAGACATGAAGTACGGGGCTTCCCGTACTTCTACATATTAGAGAGGATGATGAATATGCCATTACTACGTTTTGATGTCATTGAAGGACGCTCGGATGAAGAACTGAAACTTTTACTCGATACCGCACATGAAGCAATGCTTGAAGCATTTGACGTGCCGAAACGAGATCGTTACCAAATCGTTCATACGCATAAAGCAAATGAAATGATCATCGAGGATACCGGACTCGGATTGACACGCTCCAATCAGGTCGTCGTCATCAGTGTAACGAGTAAAACACGGACTGAAGAGAAAAAGCAGACCCTTTATCGTTTACTGGCTGAACGATTGGAAGCCGCATGCGGACTCTCTCCGGACGATTTAATGGTCTCGATCGTCGAGAATGATGCAGCAGACTGGAGTTTCGGACTAGGGAAAGCGCAGTTTTTAACAGGTGACCTGTAACATCTAAAAAAAGAGTCTGAACTCATTTAACGAGCTCAGACTCTTTTTGAATTATTTTTGATGTTCTGTCGGGTTTTCCCGTTGTAACGGAGCTCGCCAGTCAAATGTCTCCGGTACAAAATCGAGTCCTCCAGGATGAAACGGCTGACACCTCAATAACCGGCGGGTCGTCAAATAACCGCCTTTAAAGGCACCGTGTTTTTCAATCGCCTCTTTCCCGTAATGCGAGCACGTCGGGTAAAATCGGCAGGTCGCCGGTTTCATCGGTGAAATCACTTTTTGGTAAAAATGAATGCCACCGAGTAGGACTTTTTTCATGCAATCTCACCTTCTTTTCTCCTACTGTAACGCATATTGAAAGGAATTTCTGTTTAAGTGAATTATACTACCTTTGACAACTACAAAAAAGGACGTGTATTTACTATGCAAGCTCTTACATTTCGTACCTTCGGAGATTCCAGTGTCTTGAATTACGGAGAACATCCGACTCCTGACATTCAGCCGAATGAAGTACTGATTGAGATGAAAGCCATCGGATTGAACTTTGCCGATATCTACCGCCGGAAAGGCAATTATCATTTAGAAGGGACTCCCCCTTATCTCTTGGGATATGAAGGTTCCGGTATCATCACACAACTCGGAAAGGCTGTGACTGATCTCCAGGTCGGACAACGGGTCGCCTTTGCTGATGTCCCGAACGCCAACGCCGAATTCGTTGCCGCGCCCGTCGATAAGGTGATTCCCTTACCGGATTTCGTTTCGTATGAAACGGCAGCATCTGCCCTTCTACAAGGTTTAACCGCCCACTATTTGACACGGGACAGCTATACGATCCGCCCGAAAGATTTGGTTTTGATTCATGCGGCAGCCGGCGGTGTCGGTCAATTATTGACACAGATCGTCCGCTTACACGGCGCCATTCCAATCGGCTTGACGTCATCGGCGCAAAAAGCAGACATCGCCAAACAAGCAGGATCTGAACATGTTTTCTTATATTCAGACGACTGGGTAGAACAGATTTTAACATTGACGGATCAGCGCGGCGTCGACGTCGTCTATGAATCGGTCGGCTCGACGTTGATGAACAGTTTTCAAGTGACGAAAACACACGGGACAGTCGTCTTTTACGGCATGGCCGGTGGTGATCCGGTTTCTGTCGACCCACGGTTCCTGATGGATACTTCGAAAACACTGACCGGCGGTGATTTATGGAACGTTCTGACGACACGAGAGGAACGTGTTCGTCGAGCCGGTGAACTGTTCAGTTGGTTGGAATCCGGTCAATTACACATCGCAACGCCTACCACGTTCTCCCTTTCAGATGGACAACGTGCCCATGATTATTTGGAAAGCCGTCAGAGTACCGGAAAAATTTTATTGATTCCTTAAGTCTGAAAAGCATCCTTCCTTCATTGGTTGGGTGTTTTTTTCGTCTGGAATGATTACAAAAGAGAAACAATTCTTTTTCTCAGCAATTCATCCACTTAAGTAGTTGCTTTCCTTCATAAAAAAGCGTAGAGTAAAATTCATCAAAACCAGAAACTTAAATTAGTTTTTAGTTTCAAGAAGGAGATTTGATTTATGTTTCGCTCAGAATGGAAAAAACTAAAAAGCCCGATGATGATCATCGTGATTCTTGCACTTATCCTCGTCCCGTTTCTTTACAACTCGATCTTTTTATCTGCTTTCTGGGATCCGTACGGTAAGACAGAAAACATTAAGGTCGCAGTCGTCAATGAAGACAAGACGACGAAGTTCGAGGGAGAAAAAATCGATATCGGAAATCAGTTCGTCAAAAAACTGAAAAAAAATGATGACTTTGACTGGCAGTATCTATCACGCAAAGAAGCAGCCAAACAACTGCGTGCTGGTGATATCTATATGACCGTCGTCATTCCGAAGAAGTTTTCGCATAATGCGACCACTTTACTCGACGATCACCCGAAAAAAATCGAGCTGGAATATTATCTGAACCCAGCCAAGAACTATTCCGGTACGCAGATTTCCAGCGCTGCCGCTAAACAATTAAACGAAAAAATCCGTAAATCCGTAACCAAACAATATAGCAGTGCGATTTTCGGATCACTCAAAAAAATCGCCAAAGGACTGGAAGATGCGTCTGAAGGTTCAGCCAAACTCGAAGATGGCGCTAAAAAAACGACCGACGGCGCTAAAACACTGACGACTAACCTCGGAAAATTGACGAGTGGTACAAACGATTTGTCCACGAATTTAACGAAAGCGACTGACGGTTCTGCACAAATTTCAACCGGTCTTAATACGCTGAGCGAAGGGGCGCAGACACTGGCAGAAAAGTCCGGCCAGTTATCAGGTGGATTGAATGAACTGGATGCTAACAGTGGAAAACTGATTAAAGGATCAACAGACTTACAGGCCGGTTCCACTAAACTCCGTCAAGGTCTTGAGACAGCTTCTGCTGGAACGACCGAACTTCGTCAAGGTCTTGAGACGGCCTCTGCCGGAGCATCGAAGCTCGACAATAACCTTCCACAATTTACGGCTGGTCTTGATCAACTGAATGCCCGTGCTCAAGAAGCAAATGCTTCTCTAGTAGCCGTCAATGATGCTGCTGACACGTTAAAACAAGACTTGAGTACGCGTCGTGAAGCACTTGAAGCAAACGTGGCAAACATCAAAGCAGTCATCGCTTCGTCTGAGACATTAACAGAAGAAGAAAAAGCAGCATTATTGGCGTCGATTGCCACGATGGAACAAAATGTTCAAAATTTAGCGCAACAAGAGACAGCACTTGATGCTAGTCTTGCGAAAGCCAATGATGCGACAGCAAAAATCAATCAGTTAGCTGTCGCCGGACAAGATATTGCATCTGCCGTTTCGAAACTTAATGGTGGATTAGGCCAGTTACTCGCAGGTTCAAAACGTTTGGAGCAAGGTCAAACACAACTGCTCGCCGGAGCAAAAACCTTAGAACAAGGTCAAAATACGCTCAATCAAGGCTTGACAACCTATACAGACGGCGTCCATAAAGCAGCTGTCGGCAGTACGCAATTAACGGCTGGTGCACAGCAACTGGCTTCTGGTGCGAACGATGCCAGTACAGCATCCGGTCAATTGACTTCTGGTCTCGGTCAGCTGTCAGACGGTGCCGTTGCCATTTCTTCCGGTGCCGGTCAACTGACGGATGGGGCTTCACGCTTGGCAGACGGAAACTCGAAACTTGCCGATGGTGCCAACACGCTAAAAACGGAACTGGGTAAAGGAGCGAAAGATGCGACTGTCAAACCATCGAATGCCCGGGACAACATGCTCGCTGAGCCGGTCGTCCTAAAAGAACATGATTATTCAACCGTTAACAACTACGGATCAGGTCTTGCGGCTTACATCCTCAGCATCGCTTTATTTGCCGGTGCCTTGATGTTCTCTTCCGTTTATCAAATCCGTCCTGAACATGGTGAGACATTAACATGGCGGTTCCTCGTCGGAAAACTGTCCATCATCTTACCGATTGGTGCCTTACAAGGGATTGCGGCTTCCGTCGCCATCGTCTATGTTCTAGATGCTGATGTTGCAAGCACCCCTGCGCTGTATGGTTTCGCTGCCTTAACAGGGATGACGTTCATCACGTTGCTCTTTACGTTAACAATGCTCTTTGGCCGGGTTGGACAATTCAGTGCCTTCTTACTCTTGTTACTGCAAATTGGTGGTAGCGGCGGTACGTTCCCGGTCGAAATGACACCAAGTTTCTTCCAAACCATTCACCGTTTCTTACCGATGACGTACTCGGTCACAGGTTTCCGTGAAGCACTAGGAATCGGTGTTACTGACACACTCATCGCAAACAGTCAGGTTCTTGGTTTAATTCTGTTTTCTGCTCTCGCTATCAGCTTCGCTGGCGCTTTAGGCGGAAAACGAATTCTTCTTTCGACGAAAGCGAGAAAACGCCATGACACTGTCTGATAAAGAACATCTAATCTTAGATGCTGCGATGGCCTGTTTTTCTGAACTCGGGTATAAAGGAACGACCATTGAACGGGTTGCTAAACGGGCTCATGTCGGAAAACCGACCGTCTATCAATTATTTGAAAGTAAACTCGATCTGTTTGAATCTCTTGTCACACGCGTGTTGCAAGAGATGAAAGCAGAGGCAGAAAATGCCTACACGACAACAGCTTCCGTCGAAGAAAACAAACAGGCCATGATTGATGCAATCGTCAATCATCAACAGCAACATCTGTTTATCTTACAAATCACGCAAGAAACCCAGACGTTGAAACTCCAAGAGATGTCTGAGTTACGGATTCGGATCGAGCAGCATACCGTCGAATATATCAAAAATCTACTGAAAACACGGTTAGAACTCGAAAAACGTTCTCCTGAAGTTCCGGTCGCAGTGACTGCCTTCTTACTGTTCAAGACGTACATTGCCTTGATTTCTGAATGGCCTTTGATTGGAGAACCGCTTGATTTAAAAACAATCAGTCAAGCGATGTTGAAATTGTTATAATAAAACAGCCTCTCGTGATATCGAGAGGCTGTTTTATGTCATGGATTCTAAATCGTACTCGAATGGAGTGTTTTATTTGTCTCAACTTTTACTGTCCAATTTTCTCTTTACGTTAGCTTTACTGGTCTACGTCATTGTTTCCCTCGTCGATATGTGGAAATCGTATACCCGCACCAGTTCAAAAACAGACTTTCTGTTTTTTATTTTAACATTGATCACCTTATTTATCGGATTTCTTGTATCTCCGTTTCTTGCGCTCGCTTTTCAATGGAAACGAAGCCGGACGAAACGGATCATTGGGATTTTACTGATTGGTATCCCTTTGATTCTTGTTCTGGTAAGTCGCTTTTTATAATACAAGTGTTCCTGACGAAACGATCCGTGCTTTTTCAAGCGGATCGTTTTATCACGTTCTACCGCCTAAAAACAGTTTACGCAACAGTTCTTTTTCCGGCATCGGTGCCGCATTAAACGCTTCTAAGTACGGTCGATCATCATATGCCACTTCAATGACATCCACTTTCCATTCTCCGTTGTTCTGCTCGACTAAGGCGAATGGTGCCACAGCTTCCGGCTGACAGCCGAGTGCTCCCGGATTCAAATAAGTCACGCCCTTTGCCCGGATTACTTGTTTCGGATGATGGTGGCCAAAACAAATCAGGCTCGCCTGGTGTCCTTTAAACAGCTTCGACAAGGATTGTACTGTTCCGTCAACCGTTTCCGCCAATGGTTCCTCTCCGATTGGTTTCTGTTCATCCAGATACGCATAATGTGTAAACAATGCTTCCTCTTTCGAAAATGTCTTTCGGACGGTTCTTGGGAGTTGCTCCAAAAAACGTTGATTGACCGGTGTTAACTGATCGGCAATCCATTGGTGATGGTTTTTCGCATGACGGTAACTATCCGGATATTTTTGACCATGTATCAACGCAAGTACATTCTCGTCATGATTTCCGCTGATCGTCGTCATTCGTGGTGTCGACCGCACAATTTCGATGACTTCATTCGTTTGTGGTCCGATACCAATCAAATCTCCGAGACAGAAAATTTCTGAGACATCTGCTTCTTCCGTTATTCTTTTTAAAACTGCTTCTAATGCCGTTGCATTGCCGTGAATATCTGTAATGACTGCAAATTTCATGAAAACGCCTCCAATGCTAATCTTATGCCATTCCTGTCTTTCCCCTGATTTCAAGTCCAAAAATCATCAAAAATAAATTGTCAGAAAATATTGATTATTAATTTTACTCGTGTTAGGCTTAGAAAAATTCGTTGAGAGGGGAATCACTTTATGTATGCACAACAAATTGCTGGCCGACTGATTATTCTATGCTCGAGGGACTGAAACCTTTTCCGCTGATTTTCGGAATTGATTTTGGGCCCTCCTTTCGATGCATCGAATGAGGCGCCCGCAGGAATGATGGCGCCTATCCGATACCGGATAGGTTTTTTTCATGGCAAAGTAAATAGAGAGAGGATGAGTGAGTTGAAGGAATATGCGATGGATCGAATGGTAAAGGTATCTGCCGGGATGGCAAATGCGGTGTTAGTAACGTTAGGGGTAGGATTATTGATTGAGACGTTCGGCAACCTTTTACATATTGAAATGTTACTGACAATCGGCGGCGTCGCCAAAGTCTTACTCGCCCCAGCACTTGGAGCCGGTATTGCTTATCAGCTTGGCGGAAACACATTAGTCTTATTCAGTGCGATGATTGCCGCTACAATTGGCGGAGCCGCACTTCAGCCGACGGATGCCGGCCTTGTCCTCGTACCGGGGCAGCCAATCAGTGCGTTGCTCGCAGCTGCTGTTGCCGTCTTCGTCGGAAAACGAATGACAGGGAAAACAAAATTCGACATGATGGCCATCCCGGTTAGTGCTGTTCTTGCCGGCGGTTTTACTGGTCTTGCTGCCGCTGCCGTCACAACTCCTCTACTCACACGATTCAGCGCTATGGTCACTGCGTCCGTCGAGTCTTCACCAATTGCGACATCACTTGTTATTGCTCTTATCTTCAGTGTCTTATTGATGTCACCTGCTTCATCTGCTGCACTCGCCATCGCACTTCAACTTGACCCGGTCGCCAGTGCCGCCGCCTTAATCGGTTGTTCGGCTCAGTTTGTCGGATTTACATTGATGGCATATCGTCAAACGGATCCCGGCGGTTTGATCGCTTCGTTTTTCGTCACACCAAAGGTTCAGTTTCCGAATATCGTGAAGAATCCGCGCCTTGTCGTCGCACCTTTCCTGGCTGCGATGATTTCCGCACCCATCGCAACACTTGTTCTTTCACTTGAAGTTCCTTATGAACTTGCGGGTCTTGGATTAAATTCAATGATTGCCCCACTCAATATCTTCGTTAATCAAGGTTTTAATGCATTCCTCATCTTTTTCGCAACCGGTGTCGTCCTTCCTGGTATCTTGACGCTCGTCTTTTATCGCATGACTACGATGGCTGGTTGGACAAAAATGGGTGACCTTCGATTAGAAATTCAATAAGTGATCACCTTGCTGTTCCTTCATTATATGAGGGAACAGCTTTTTATACGAAAAAACTCCCGTTCATCGTGTGATGAACGGGAGTTCGGTATGATTCTGACTGGGCTCGAACCAGCGACCTCTACCCTGTCAAGGTAGCGCTCTCCCAGCTGAGCTACAGAATCATGATCGTGTGTTCTGGGTATATGTTTATTATAGCAACATATTGAAAACTGTAAAGACTTTTCTATGATTTTTTTCATTATATTTTTTCTTTTTGCTCTGCAGTTCAAAGTTGCAGGGTTTCGTTTCGTCCTCTACTATGTAAATAAGCACATATAAAATAAAGGAGGGGTAACTGTTGAATTTTTTAACAAGGTTTAGTTTAAAGAACTCTGTCGCTGTATTTATTATTGCTATTTTATTAGTTTTGGGCGGCGTATATTCGTTTTCTCAGCTTAAAGTGGATCAGTTTCCTGAAATTGAATTTCCTCAAATTTCAGTAGAAGCTGTGTATCCAGGCGCATCTCCAGATGATGTCGATAAACAGGTCGTCTCAAAACTCGAGACAGCACTGAAAGGAATCGAGGGCTCGACAAAAATCACGAGCTCTGCTTATGAAAGTATCGGGATCATCAATATCGAATTCCCATTTGATACCGATATGGACAAGGTCGAACAACAAATCGATGCTGCGATCCAGGATGCTAATCTTCCGGAAGAAGCGACAACGAAGTTGAACCGCTTCTCATTTGGATCGTTCCCGATCTACAATATTTCCTTCTTTAGTAAAGATGGAAAAGAGATTGAGTCGCTTCTAAAAAATGAAATCGAACCGGAACTTAATAAAATTCCGGGCATCAACAGTGTTTCGGTTGGTGGCTACAAAGATGATTTGGTCCAGATTACTGTCGACAATAAAAAGGCGACAGCTGCCGGTTTATCTTTATCAAGCATTAAAGAACAAATCAATGCCAAGTATGTTTCCTTCCCGTCTGGTCAGCTCGCAGAAGGCGATTCGAAGATTCCGATCCGGGTCGAAGAAAAACTGGAAAACTTGGATAAATTAAAAAATCTCCAACTCACGTCAAGTGTCTCTTCTGGTGCTGCTTCAGGCGGCCAGGGTCAACCTGCTCAATCAGGACCTCCGGCTGGTGCAACAGGTGCTACCGGTGCTCCAACAGAAGAAACGAAACCGGCTGAACCGGTTCGTCTTTCAGACATCGCTACCATCGAAGCAGTCTCGAAGCAAAGTGAAAAAACACGTTATGATTTAAAAGATTCTCTATCAATGGCAATTACAAAAAAACAAGATGCCAATACGGTTGAAATTGCCGACGGCGTCACAAAAATCTTAAACAAATATGATGACCAAATCGATTATACGATTGGAATTGATTCTGCGAAAGACATCGAAGAATCCGTCGCTACGCTTGTAAAAGAAGGATTACTCGGTGCCTTATTCGCTTCACTGGCTGTCCTTCTGTTCCTACGGAATATCCGGGCGACCATCATCGCAATCGTCTCGATTCCACTGTCACTCTTGATTGCGGCCATCTTCTTGAACTGGCAGGATATTTCATTAAATATCATGACACTCGGTGGTATGGCAGTCGCTGTCGGCCGGGTCGTCGATGACAGTATCGTCGTCATTGAAAATATTTTCCGGCGGGTCCGAAAATCAGATGGTGGTATGACAAATGAAGTCATCGAACAATCAACGAAAGAGATTTTAAAGGCTATCACGTCTTCGACGCTTACGACCGTCGTTGTCTTCTTGCCAATCGGCTTTGTCGGCGGTATCACAGGTAAATTCTTCTTACCGTTCGCCTTGACCATCATCTTCTCGTTACTCGCTTCCCTGCTTGTCGCGATTACGATTGTACCGATCCTAGCGAAGTTCGCCTTTAAAAAGGTACCAGCGGAAGAAAAAGAAGGCGTCTTACAGCGCTGGTACGGCACACTGATTGAAAAATCATTGTCGCATAAAGCGATTATCTTAGTCGTTTCCTTCTTGTTACTCGGTGGTTCGCTTGCCATCGTACCGCAACTCGGCTTTACGTTCATTCCGAATGAAGCTTCAAAAACATTGACCGCTTCACTCGAACTTCCTGCTGCGACATCGCTTGAGAAAACGAGTGAGGTTTCGCTCAACATGGAAAAAATGTTCGATCAGGAAAAAGCGATTGCTGATGTCACGACATCCGTTGGAGCACGTGACTTCACGACCGGGTTGCGCCTTGATAACAAAGCCAGCTACTTCTTGAACTTAAAAGACGGGGCTGATGTCGAAAAAACGATCAAATCCCTTGAAACAAAAATGGATGATATCGCAAAAGAAGATGATGTCGACGTTAAAATCAGCGTTGCTGAGCTGTCGACAGGTGGTCCCCCATCCAACAATAATGTGGATGTTGATTTGTTCTCGACTGATTTAGAAGCGCTCCAAAAAGCTGCCAAGCTGGTCGAAGACAACATGAATAAAAACAACGATTTAAAATATGTCACGAATAACTTCAGCGAGAAACAAAAACAATTCCTCGTCGAAATTGATTCTGAAAAAGCCAGTGATCGTGGTTTGTCCGGCTTCCAGATTCTTGGTACGGTCAACGACCAAACGAAACCTGTCACAGTCGGTACGCTCAATCTCGATGACAAAGATCAGGACGTTCAATTGTCTTATAAAGAAGATTTGACGTCGAAAGCAGATCTTGAGAACGTCCAGCTCTTCTCTGCCGCTGGCCCTGTCGCCTTAAAAGATGTCGCGACTGTTAATGAAGTTGAGACGTTCACATCGATTCAGAAACTGGATGGAAAAGTGTACGCCCGCGTTTCGGGTCAAGTCAAAGGCGATAACGTTCAAACGGTCTCCAGTGACGTCAAAGCCGCTGTCGAAAAAATCGACTTGCCAGACGGTGTTTCCTTAACAAGTGGCGGTGGAAATGATGACACGGTCGAAATCTTCCAATCTCTTGGGATCGCCATCGTGGTTGCAATCGGTCTCGTCTACTTGACGATGTTAATCACGTTCGGAAAAGCACGGATTCCGTTCATTATTCTTTCATCGCTCATCTTCGTTCCGATTGGCTCGCTCGTTACGCTGTTCTTAGCTAACGAACCATTGTCTGTCAGTGTCATGATCGGATTCCTGATGCTGATCGGAATCGTCACGACCAACGCGATCGTGCTTGTTGACCGGATTGGTCAGAACATCACACGTGGACTTCCGATTCGGGAATCGTTGATTGAGGCCGGTAAGACACGACTTCGTCCAATCCTGATGACGGCATTCGCTACGATCATGGCGCTTGTTCCGCTCGCACTGACGACGTCATCCGGTACCCTGATTTCAAAAGGGCTCGCCTTGACGGTCATCGGCGGATTGACGACGTCAACACTCTTGACGCTCATCATCGTCCCTGTCGTCTATGAGCTCTTCTTCTTCAAAAAGGTCAAAAAAGAACGTCAATCTTAACCTAAAAAATCCTCCCCTCTTCATGAGGGAAGGATTTTTTTTGATTATTTTTCAAGCAATTCATCTGTCCGATCAATCGTTCCATTGTGTTTAGTGACAAGTCCGTCCAGTACGGAGGGTTCGAATTCTTCCCCAATTGCGATGATTCCCGTCTTACCGGGCGGAATCACACCAAGTGTCCGCTTGAATGTTTCTTGAACGGCTTGATTCTCTTTTAAGTCTTTCGAACCGCCAATCAGCATCCCGGTCATCGAACCTAGCAGAATGCCGAAAGGTCCTCCGAGAATCCCGACTGCCATACCGATCAACGAACCTTTAAATGCTTTGTTGGAACCGCTCAAGTCGACGGCATCTTCAAAGGAAAAAGCTCCGCTCTCACTTCGTTTAATGACAGCGATCTGTTCAAAATCGACTTGACCATTCGCATGGTATTTTTTTAATTCACTAAATACCTGATACGAGGTCGCTTCTTCTTCAAATGTAAAGGTTATGATATGGTGCTTCTCTTCTTTTTTCGCCACAACTTCCCACCTCTTTCGCAAAAGACAGATTGCCACCACTGACGATGAGGAATACACCATTTATTTACCATTTAAAGCTTAAAACGAAACCTGTTACGGTGTGACCGGTTTACCAGGTTCTAATTGATAATATTCTTCCATTGTCAATCCGGTCATTTTCAGCTGCGCCGCAAGCGTTGCCCCAACATAACGGAAATGCCAGCTTTCATACGTGTACCCTGTCCATGATTCTTTTCCGAGCGGATAACGAAGATGGAATCCGTAACGGTGCGCATTGGCAGCTAGCCATTTCGCTTCTTTTGTAGTTGAAAAGCTGAACTTTGCATATTTCGATGAATCGGCGCCTCCGATATCAAAGCCCAGTCCTGTCTGATGTTCACTTTTTCCCGGTTGTGCACTGTACGTACTGGCTTTCTCAAAACCATCCCGTGCGACATACTTTTCAAACAATGCCTTTTGATACGCATAAGAACGGTATGTACTGAATGCGACAAGCGTAATGCTTTCAGCTTTGGCAGCCCGTCTCATTTTTTCAAATGCTGCCCGTGCGACCGTACTTTCACCAGGTGCATACGTCGATCGTAACGGAAGATTGGGATTGACGATTAGTGTCTTGCCGATGCGTAATCCGCCGATTTGTTGATCTGTCAGCAAATATTTTGTGCTCGCATACCCTGTCTGTGTTCCATAACGGACTTTTGACCATGTCCCAAGTCGGCTGATCTCGTTGACGTAGACAGTAGTCGGAATGACTGCGACGACTGCTTTAGTTGTCGAAGCCCCGCTTCGAAGATTGAGCGGTGTTTTCGCTTGACGGTAACTGGATGCTTCTGCTGCCAGTGAAAAACTGACAAGTGACAGGAGGATCGCCAGCAACCCTATCACCGTTTTCTTTAATTTTTTCATATCTCTTAAAACTCCTTTTTTCCAAAACAGGGTAATTAATCTTAGATTTTAGAATAACATTCATTTCAAAACGTCACCATTTTTTGTACAGGGTGTAATCAAAATGAATTAATTCTCCCACTCTTAAAAGAGCTTCCCCCGTCAGATACGAGGATTGAATCTTTGTTTTTTGGGGTAAACATTTCTTGTATGCGTTTTCTTTAAATAATAATGATTGGCATCAGTCAGGGGCGAATCTTATGACCATTTTAGACAAAGTGTTCATCGCCATCTCTCTTCTTTGGTTACTGGAATTGTTTCTTTTCCGAAACCGTAAGAAGGAACCTTCTCCACTCGAAGAACGGCGAAGTTTTTATTGGATTTTAGCTACATTAATCGCCACCATCCTCTTCTCCGTTGTATTCAGTGATTCAACCGCCCTTTCTTTTTCACGCGAAATCGGATTGTTTCTGTTAACTGCCGGTGTCGCTGTGCGGTACTGGGGGATTTATCATCTCAAGCATCAGTTCACCCGCCACGTCACTGTCAATCCAGGCGATCAGCTTGTCAGCACGGGTCCTTATCGGGCACTACGCCATCCCCTCTATACCGGTCTGTTTTTTATCACATTAGGCTTCCCGTTATACTTCGGGAACTTACTCGTCACGTTATGTGCCGGCGTCCTGATGTTCATCGCTTTGCTTCACCGCATTCGAATCGAGGAACGGATGTTGACGGAAGGATTTGGTCCTACTTACACTGCCTGGGCCCGCAGAAGAAAACGTTTGATTCCATTTATCTACTAAGACATAAGGAGATGTGATTTTTTTGAAGAAACAAGCAGTCGTCATTGGAGCAGGTTTAGCAGGTATGTCAGCCGCAATCCGCCTCGCAGGAGACGGTTATGAAGTCACGATGCTAGAACAAAACGGAAACGTTGGCGGTAAATTAAACCAACGCAGTGGTCAAGGATTTACGTTCGATACCGGCCCTTCTATCTTGACGATGCCTTGGGTACTCGAGCAATTGTTTACGAGTGTTCACCGTCGACTCGACGACTATCTCGAAATCGAACGCATCGAACCGCAATGGCGGACCTTCTTCGAAGATGGGACACAACTTGACGTCAAAGGCGATCTTCCAGGCATGCTGGAAGAGTTCAAAAAAGTTTCCGACCAAGCAGATTTCGTCGAACTGTTCAGTTATTCCAAAAAAATGTACGACCTGTGTTTGGATAGTTTCTACAAATACAGTCTCGAAGATTTAAAGGACTTAAAAAAATACCATACGATGTCTGAATTACTTAAGATGGACCCTCTCAATACAGTAGCAAGCGGTACAAAAAAACATTTGAACAACAAATACCTGGAGCAACTGTTTAACTATATGGTCATGTATGTCGGTTCCAACCCTTACGAAGCTCCTGCTGTCTTCAATCAAATGATTTACGTTCAGATGGGTCTCGGCATCTATTATGTCAAAGGTGGTATGTACAATATCGCCCGTGCCATGAAGACGGTGCTTGACGAACTCCGGGTAACCATTCACGTCAACACACCTGTCGAACGTGTCGTCACAGAAGGCAAGCGTGCAATCGGCGTGGAAACGACAGACGGTACATTTTATCCGGCTGATGTCGTCGTCTCGAACCTTGAGGTCATTCCGACCTATCAACATCTCATTTCAGAGAAAAAAGGACCAAAACATGCTAAAAAATTAAATCAGTCATTCTTGCCATCTGTTTCCGGTCTTGTCCTGTTACTTGGAGTTAACCGCGAATACAAAGACTTGAAACACCATAACTTCTTCTTCTCCGATGATCCGGAACGGGAATTTGCCCAAATGTTCAAGGATGGGGTTCCACCAGAAGATCCAACGATTTATGTCGGTGTCTCTTCTAAATCGGACGCTTCACAGGCTCCTGAAGGAAAAGATAATTTGTTCGTCTTGACACACGTGCCACCACTGACGAAACAAGACAGCAAAACTGATTGGGATGCGTACCGTGAAGTTGTCCTCGATAAATTGGAACGGATGGGACTGACTGATTTACGCGAATCGATTGAATTTGAATACCGCTTTACACCAGAAGACTTGAAATCCCTATACGGTCCGAACGGCGGCTCGATTTATGGCGTGGCAGCCGATCGGAAAAAGAACGGTGGATTCAAGATTCCATCGAAGAGCGATCTTTACGAAGGTCTTTACTTCGTTGGTGGTTCCACACATCCGGGTGGTGGTGTCCCAATGGTCACTTTATCGGGTCAGCTGACAGCTGATTTAATCCAAAAACATGAAAATGTAAAGGCATAATCAAAACAGGAGATTGTCCCTTCAGTGAAGGGACGATCTCCTGTTTTTTTAGTTGTGCTGACAGACTTCTTCAATATGAAGGAAGACTCCGTCTTTAAATATCATTCGATAGACAGCCGGCATTTTTAACGTTTTCCAGAAATCATATCCGTATGTCGGATCAAAGTGTTGCATCAATAACACCATAATATTTCCATGTGTTCCGATGACGACGGTTTGATTTTTATGTTTTTTCAACAATTGTTTGATTTCATGAACGATCCGTTGTTGTGCCGTAACGTTTGATTCACCTCCATACGGATTTTCATCCGGATGTTCCCAGACGTAGCCGACAGCCTGTTGAAAGTCCGACAGTTCTCCCGGTGCCAATAACCGTTCTTGAACAGCCGCTGTTTCTTGAATGACTAATCCGTATTGTGCCGCTAGAGGCTGGACCGTCTCAATAGCTCGTCGGTACGGACTCGCGTAGATATGGTCCGGTTTAATCCCTTTAAAAAGCGTCGTCAATTGTTCCGCATCGTATCTACCTTGTTCCGATAGAGGACGCGCTTGTTCGTCTGTAGAATAGGTCGAATGTGCATGACGAACCAGATAAATCGTCGTTGTCATATTAACTCCCCTTTCAGCTATTTTTTGCCTGCTCCAGCAAACGATAACCCACACCTCGGACAGTTTCCAAGTACTCATCGATTGGAAAACCAGAACGGCGCAGTTTTTCACGAAGATGACGCATATGAGAATCGATAGTTCGTGGTTCAATCGATTGGTCGTCGCCCCAAAGTGACAGAACCAATTGTTCTCTTGATAAGATACCATTCACGGACGCCAGGAGCTTTCCTAAAAGTTGAAACTCTGTTTTCGTCAGTAAAATCTTTTGTTCGTTGAATGTACAGTGATACCCTGCGACATCATACTGCAGTCCATGAAATGTATACTGTTCCCGCTTTTCTCGACCAATCAATAGTTCGATTCGTCCCAATAATTCGCCTTCATGAATTGGTTTTGCCACATAATCATCTGCCCCTACTTTGCGTCCCCGTAACACATCTTCCATTTGGTTCCGCGCTGTCACCATAATGATTGGAAAATCAACCATTCGTCTTATGTTTTCACATAACGTCCATCCATCCATATCGGGCATCATGACATCAAGTAAAGCCAAATCAATGGGAACCGTTTTGACGATTTCGAGCGCTTTTTCGGCCGAATCGACTAAATGACACGTATGACCATATGGTTCCAGATATAACTTCATCAATTGAAGCATCCGCTGTTCATCATCAACGATTAAAATTCGAGCCATCTCTTCACTCCTTCCATTGAATCATCACACTCGTCCCAATATTCTTTTGACTCTTGATATCTAATGTTGCATCGTGTGCTTGAACGATTGCTGACGCAATCGTCAATCCAAGTCCTGATCCGCCTCGACTTCGCGATCGTGACGGTTCACTCCGGTACAAACGTTTTGTCACATGAGGTAAACTTTCTTCGCTGATACCGATTCCGGTATCCCGTACTTGAAAATACGGTCCTGTTTCATTCCTGCCGTATCGGACGATGATGTCGCCGGTTACTGTATATTTCCTGGCATTATCCAAGAGATTCACCAACACTTGCTTGAGCCGAATTTCATCTCCTACTATCTCTACTGGTTCCCCCGATACATGAAAATGCAGTCCTTTTTCTTCAATCGCAGGTCGCATTTTCTTTGTCGTCGAGACAATCAAGTCATCGAGTGAAAGTCGCAACCGTTCGACTGAAAATGCATTCGTATCGGAACGTGCCAGTAACATCAACTGTTCAATCAATGTGCTCAAATGATCGCTTTCTTCTTTGATAATTGACAAATAGGCTGTTTTTTCAGATTCCGGCAAGTCTGGGCGATGTAATATGTCAGCATATCCTTTCATGTAGGTCAGCGGGGTTCGGAGTTCGTGGGAGATATTTGCTAAAAAATCCGTCCGTTCACGATTCAAGAAATCGAGATCTTTTGCCAATTGTGTGATGGACCGCGCCAGTGCCCCAAGCTCATCTGAACGGTTCACCGGTAAATCCACGTCAAGGTTTCCTTCTTTCAACTGGGCGGTCGCACGTTCCATCTCAATGAGTGGTCTTGAAATCAATCGTGTGCATAACATAACAGTCGCAAGCGACAGGAGAATAGCAATGATACCGACTTGAATGAATTGTTGCCTTAACGGATTGACGACTTGTTGAATCAATGTTTCCGGAGCAAACATGAAGACATGTCCACGATGAACACCTGAAATCGTGATTGGACTATCTGTTATTAAAAAACCGTTCGCTTCCGCTTGAGATTGTAAAATCCGATCTTTTCGTTGCGTTTGAAATTCCGTATGGACAAGTTCTTCTGTCATTTTTGGAGTAAGAGGATGCGAAGACTTTAAAATTTTTCCTTTTTGATCCGTAATCACGACAGTAAATTCAGATGCCGATTCCATCAAACTGACATGTTCCAACGTTTCTGCATGAAATGATTTCTCAAGGACATCGCGGTGTGTATTCCCCCGGTTCAGCAAACCGAGGACCACTTCATCCGTCCTTTGATTCACGAGGTTTAAATAGAGGGTACTGAACAGAATACCGCCGATGACAAGAATCGCAGTCAAAAAAAGTAAACCAATATAGTACGAAATATGTCGCATGTCCTGCCCCCTTCTTTCCCTTCAGTATTACGATACACTTTTTCAAAGACTCGTTCAGTCAGGCAATTGAATTGTCACTCTTTCTGCATGGTTTCTGCACGAAACACGGGTATAGTAGTGACATAACCAGATTACTACAGGAGGTATTTTTTTATGAAAAAACAACTATTCGTTACATCACTTGCTCTTTCTGCTGTCCTAGGTTTAGCTGCCTGCGGATCGGATTCAAATTCCTCTAATTCAAATGACATGCACGATAATATGAATGATTCCCATGCAGGAATGATGCATTCAAGTGACGGAAAAATTCCGGCCGGACTAAAACAAGCCGAAAATCCAAAATTTAAGGACGGTGCAAACGTCATTTTGTCATCGGACCATATGAAAGGCATGGACGGGGCAGAAGCAACCATCGTCGATTCATTTGATACGACAGTATATGCAGTCAGCTTTACACCAACAAACGGAGGAAAAAAAGTCAGCAATCATAAATGGGTGATCCAGGAAGAACTTAAACCGGTTCCGGAATCACAGTTACAATCAGGTGACAAAGTGACTTTAGCGGCAGATCACATGAAAGGCATGGATGGGGCTAAAGCGACTATTGATCAAGCCGATGAAACAACCGTGTATATGGTTGATTTTAAACCGACGACTGGCGGAAAAAAGATTAAGAATCATAAATGGGTGACAGAAGATGAACTTCAATCCAACGATTAAAACAAAAAAACCCGCTCATCCAAGGATGAACGGGTTTTTAGTATGATTCTGACTGGGCTCGAACCAGCGACCTCTACCCTGTCAAGGTAGCGCTCTCCCAGCTGAGCTACAGAATCATGATGCAGTACGTTATGTACTTGCTAGGACATGTATTAATATAGCAAGAAACTAACCATCTGACAAGTACTTTTCTAAAAAAATTAAAAATAAAAATGAACGGGACCGAAACTTGATTTCGAGTCGGCCCCTTCACATTTACTTATAGAATTGTCGTGACTTGATCGACCGGCAGACGAAGGGCCGGACGTTTTTTCGCATCTTCCACTGCTTTCCCGACGGCAATCAACATGACCGGAACATAACGTTCATCTGTAATAAACGTTTCCGTGAAGAGTTGATGATTGAATCCACCCATCGCAAGTGTTGATAATCCTTTTGCTTCAGCGACCAACATGAGTTGCATCGCTGCTAGACTTGCGTTTGACATGGCTGCATCTCTCGCGTAAGCCTCGCTTTGGTAAGCTCCTTCCACTTGTCCTTTGATCGAGTCGAACAAGTCTTCCGTCATGCCTCCTGCTTCTACGGCTGGACCATAAACCGGATTATAGTTTCGGTTTGCCTGTAAATCCCCTAGTACGGCAATGACGACTGAAGAAGAACTGATGGCAGGCTGATTGTAAGCGATTGGAGCCAATTGCTGCTTCGCTTCTTCCGAATGGAAGGCGACGAAATGCCAATGTTGCAAGTTCCAAGCACTTGGCGCAGCTGTCGTCAATTCGATTAATTCTTGTACGTCTTCCTGCGAAAGCATGAATGTCTCATCGTAATGACGAACTGAACGGCGTTCTGTCAAAAGTGATAGTGTATCGGATAGTGTTTGATTCATAATGATCCCCCTTTAAGTACATCTGTTTACTTTGTTATCGTATCATCCTCTCCGCTACCTGTCATATGACAAGACTCGCTGATGTTCCATCTGTTATAAAACAATAATTGACATACTCTATCTGTACTAGTACAATAAAAGAAATTCAGTGTTTCTTGCTGCCAAATCCATATATTAAGAGGAGGAACAAAATCATGGAACAACCCCTTTACCAAGAAACTTCTCCGGAGTTTTACCGTCAACTTCCGGTCAAGACCTGCTCTCATTGCGGAAAAGAAATGGATGAACAGTGCGAATCATATAAAACAGAATGTGATGAGTGTGCTGTTACAGAACACTGATCGAGAATTGTCCGAAAAAAGAAGTCTCCGATAACGGATGGACTTCTTTTTTTGTTAAAAAAACTTTTTTGATTTCTATTTTAACAACGTTTTTTTAGATTACAGCTCTCTTGGTCATCTTTTTGTAATATTTTTGTTACAAACGAAACAGACAAAATGTTACATTTAACTCATAAGATTTTCCGTAAAGGAGCTCAGACATCAATGGATCCATACAACTCAGGTAATCCAATCGGCCTTGGACCAAGGTACCGAAAACCAAAACGAAAGTATTTCGCTAAGCTTTTTATTACGCTGGCGCTGATTCTTCTTCCGATTGGCGGTTATATCGTTTATCAGTACCTTACTTCGACACAACAACAAGTCAGTGTAAAATCTGTCCAATCTTTGCGGGAAGTTCCGACTCCGAACTTAGACAAGGCACGCGTCGAGAAATGGAATGGAATTACTAAAAAAGTAGCTTATCTGACATTTGAAGATGGACCAACCGCATTGACTCCGGACATCTTGAAATCATTACAAGAACAAGACGTCAAGGCGACCTTCTTCCTGATCGGAAGTAACATCGATGAGCAACCGGATGTCGTCCGCCTGATGGCAAAGGATGGACATTATATCGGGTCCCACAGTGAAACACATGATTACGACACGTTGTATAAGAAAAAGCAGTATGTTTCCGAAATGCTCCGGGTTCAAAAACAAATCAAGCAACTGACGAATCACAGCCCGTTGTTGACACGTCCTCCTTACGGATCAACACCCGGCATTACCAAGTCCATTGCAAAAGAAATCGAACAGGCTCATCTTCGGGTTTGGGATTGGTCGATTGATTCAATGGACTGGTACTACAAAGATAGTGCCAAGGAAGTCGCAAAAACCGTTATTAGCCGAGCGGAAGATCCGGTCGAAATCATCCTGTTGCATGAACAACCACAAACATTGCGGGCATTACCTGCAATTGTCGCTGGATTAAAGAAAAAGGGCTATCAATTTTCCATCTATGATGAAGATTTTCATATCCCGTATAATTTCGCAAAATTCTCTAATTTATAAGGAGTTCCTTTCATGATTAAAAAACGGATGATCCTCACCAGTTGTTTGACCTGTCTCACCTTCTTGATTCTCAGTGCCTGCTCGAGTGATCCCGCCTCCTCGATGTACGATCAGCTAGAAGAACAAGCGAAGTCCGAACAAAAAGCAGCCGCTGTCGCTGAGCAACGGACGCGCCAAGATGAAATTTCCGTCAATACCTATCAAGCCGTCCTCGAAGCTGGGGCCGATGACATTAAACGGGCACAAAATGAACGGGATGAATTAGCCGCGTTGAATCAAGATCGTGTCGCATTGTTAAAACAGGAACAAACAATCCGTACCCGTGCTTTTGATGAGTTGGATCTTAAAAAATTAGCGAATAGTTTATCTTCGTTACCTGTTGCCGCAAAAAAGGACGGGAAAGTTCTTCTCGATGTCTTCAAGGAGCGCGAGAAGGCTTTTGATACGTTTTTAAAACGTTATGCGGCTACGATTGACTCAGAAAAGAAAGTGCTTTCCTACTTGACCGAAAAACCGAACTTCGTTAAGATTGATGAAGCAACAGCTGATTTAAACCGGACTTCCCGTCAAGCGACAGAGGCACTTAAAACCTTCAATCAATTGACCGTCCGCTACAATGAATTAAAGCCAACCTTTTACAAAAAGGCTGGACTCAACATTAAATAACTCACACAGGTTGCAACCAAACCCTGTCCAAAAAACCTGGACAAGGCCCCGTTGCAACCTTTTTTGTGCGTTCTAAAACATGGAGGAATCTGTATGAACCGTTCAAAAGCAACACTTTTTGTCTTAATCGGCGCCATTAGTTACGGTGTCTTATCGACGATCGTCAAACTGGCTTACGGTGCCGGTTTCGACTCGGCCGCTGTTTCCGGAAGTCAATTCTTCTTCGGATGGCTGATGATTTTTATCTTAGCTCTGTTGTCGAAGAACCTTCGTCTCCGTCCTAAAACGGCCTTTACTTTGATGGCAATCGGAATTTCAAGTGGAACAACCGGCTACTTGTATTATCAAAGCCTTCAAACCGTTTCAGCTTCAGTCGCAATCATCCTCCTCTTCCAATTCACATGGATTGGCGTCGTGATTGATTCGATCCTTGCAAGACGTCTGCCGTCGCGCTCCCATTTCTTATCTGCCATCCTGTTGATTGGTGGTGCCATTTTAGCCAGCGCGGCTTACTCCAGCGCTCTTGATGTGCGTGGTACTTTGTTTGGACTTGGAGCAGCCGTCAGTTTCTCAATATTCCTGCTTGCCAGTGGTCGGGTCGCAAATCATGTACCTGTCATTAAAAAGAGTTTTTACATGATGACGGGTGGACTTCTGTTCGTCATGATCATGTATCCGCCTACGACATTCTTGACTGCAGCCAATTTCGAACAAGGACTGATCTGGTATGCCCTTCCACTTGGTCTGTTTGCTTTAATTTTACCGCCGTTGTTATTCGCAGCGGGAGCTCCACACCTAAGTCCTGCCAGTGTCTCACTGCTTGGTGCAGCAGAACTGCCGACTGCAGTCATCTGTTCTGTCCTCATACTCGGTGAACATCTTACCGGTTCTCAATGGATTGGAATCATCATTATTCTGATCGGGATTTTCTATCCGATTTATGTCAGCAGCCTGAAACAGTCGACCAGTTCTGTCCCACGTCAAAACGACCTCTCCTGATCAATCAGGAAAGGTCGTTTTTTAACATTATTTTTGACGTTTCATCGCATCAGCGACGAATTCAACATCCGTCCCAATGATGATTTGGACATTTTTGGCACCCAACTTCATGACACCTTTTGCGCCTGCGGCTTTAATCGCCGCTTCATCAATGATAGTTGAATCTTTCACCTGGAGACGGAGACGTGTCGCACAGTTATCAATTGATGTGACATTTTCCGTTCCTTGTAATCCCGCAAAAATCCGGGCTGCTTGTTGCTCATACTTATCTTCCGATACTCCTGTGACAGGACCTGCATCCGTCACAAGTGTTTCATCCTCACGACCAGGCGTCTTCAAATCGAATTTCGTGATCATGAAGTAGAACAGGAAGTAATAGATGACGGCGAATACCAGACCGACGACCAGTAAAAGTAATGGTTTCGTCGCGATTCCGAAGTTCAAGACATAATCGATGAACCCGGCTGAGAAGGAGAATCCGTGCAATATACCGAGTAAGTTGACGACAGCCATCGAAACACCCGTCAGCACGGCATGGATGACATATAGTACTGGAGACAAGAACATGAACGAAAACTCAATTGGTTCCGTGATTCCTGTCAGGAACGACGTTAACCCAAGGCCAATCATCGCTCCTGCGACTGCTTTCCGATTTTCTTTACGTGCTGCCATGACCATCGCTGCGGCCGCTGCCGGTAAAGCGAACATCATGATCGGGAAAAATCCTGCTTGATAAATACCGGCTGTCGGATCTCCTGCGAAGAACCGTGCGATATCTCCATTCGCAATCGTTCCATCTGCTTTTTCATATGAACCGAAGACAAACCAGAAAATATTGTTTAATACATGGTGAAGACCAACAGGAATCAACAGACGATTGAAGAATCCAAACAGTGCGGCTCCTCCTGCTCCGAGACTGACCATCCATTCTCCCGCATTATTGATACCATCTTCAATGAACGGCCACAAGTAACCGAAGACGAATGCCAGGACCAGCATGGCAGCCGAAGTAATGATTGGAACGAAACGACGTCCACCGAAGAACGCCAACCAATCCGGTAATTTAATATTGTAAAATCGATTGTATAACAAGCCGGCGACGATACCGGCAATAATCCCACCGAATACAGCCATATTGACCATTGACCCCAAGGTAGCCTGATTGGCAATGGAACTTAAGGTCGCTCCATCCACTTTTGTCGAGGAGTCATTTATAATGGCGGCAATCGCATCATATTTGGCCTGAATTTGAGCGTTTGAATAATCCTTGTTCATAGAGTCGACGCCCGTTTTTAGGACCAAATATCCGACTGCCCCTGCCAAACCGGCAGCTCCACTGGCATCAATGGATAATCCGATCGCGACACCAATCGCAAAAATCAGTGGAAGGTTATCAAAAATCGCACCACCTGCTGCCACCATTAATGGAACATCCAACATGTCGGCTGAACCGAGTCGAAGGACAATTCCTGCGGCTGGTAAAACGGCGATCGGTAGCATTAAAGCCTTACCGATTCGTTGAAGAAACTGCAACATATACTTCATCCTTTCTTAAATAAAAAACAAATAATGACATGACGATGAAAACGCTTTAACATTTATTATTATTCCACATACACATCTAAATGACTAGACCTTTATACATATTTTTTCATAAAAAAAGATCCCTCTACACAAGGGACCTTAATGGGTACAGATTAACGACGATTTGTATCTTCGAGATTCTGTTGAACATTCCCAACCGTTTTTTTAGCATCGCCTTTAAGCTGATCTTTTTTTCCTTCACGTTCTGTTGACTTATCTCCTGTTGCTTTTCCGAGCGCTTCTTTCGCTTTTCCAGCAACTTTATCAACTAAACCATCCGTTTTTTTGCTTAATCCGCTATCGTGTGACATGTTCATTACCCCCTATTTTTTTAACGCATAGTAGTATGTTCCCACCTGAAACAGATTCAAACATCACCCCACTATCATTTGCTCCAAGTCTTAGGGGTCCATCAATCGAAAAACTCCCTATCGCTTTCCGATAGGGAGTGGTCTGTTACTGTGCGACCGAAACACCGAGAACTTGTTCAATCCGTTCGAATGCCCAATCTAACTCTTCTTTTGTAATGACGAGTGGTGGTGCAAAACGGATGACTGTCTCGTGTGTTTCTTTGCAGAGTAAACCTTTTTCCTTTAATGCTTCGCAATACGGACGAGCCGCTTCTGTCAATTCAACACCAATGAATAATCCGCGTCCACGAACTTCTTTAATCATCGGATTGTCGATTTCTTTCAGACGGTTCATAAAGTATGTTCCGAGCTCTAGTGAGCGTTCCGGTAACTTCTCTTCTTCCAGTACTTCAAGTGAAGCGACTGACACGGCACAGGCCAATGGATTCCCGCCAAATGTCGAACCATGTGATCCCGGATTAAAGACACTCAGGATATCGTGATTGGCAGCTACACAAGAAATCGGGAATACGCCACCACCAAGTGCTTTTCCTAAGATGTACATGTCTGGTGTTACGTTGTCCCAGTCCGAAGCAAACCATTTACCCGAACGGCCTAATCCTGATTGGATTTCATCTGAGACGAGTAATACGTTTTGTTCTTTACAGACGTCTTGGGCATCTTTCAAGAAACCTTCATATGGAATCAGGATACCCGCTTCCCCTTGAATCGGCTCAACAATGAAGGCCGCCGTATTTTCCGTAATGGCTCCTTTAAGTGCTTCCAGATCTCCGTACGGAATCGTTTTAATCCCCGGTAAGAGTGGTCCGAATCCACGTTGATACTCGGCTTCTGTCGACATCGAGACCGCTGTCATTGTCCGACCATGGAAGTTCCCTTCGCAAACGATGATTTCGGCATCGCCTGGAATTTGTTTAACTTCGTAAGCCCAACGACGCGCTGCCTTGACTGCTGTCTCGACCGCTTCTGCCCCTGTGTTCATCGGCAAGACCATGTCTTTCCCTGTCAATTGTGCGACTTTCTCATAAAAGAATCCCAACTGGTCATTATGAAATGCACGGGATGTCAGCGTAATTTTATCCGCTTGTCGTTTCAGTGCCTCGATGATTTTCGGATGACGGTGTCCTTGGTTCACGGCTGAATAGGCACTGAGCATATCCATATATTCGCGTCCTTCTGGATCTTTAACGAAAACCCCTTCTGCCTCTGAGATGACGATTGGAAGTGGATGATAGTTGTGTGCCCCAAATTTTTCTGTCTGTGTGATGATTTTCTCTGTCTGATTCATAAATAATCCCCCTTTTTCACTTAGAAAACGCTTTCATAATGATTATAACAGATTCTTACGGATAATCTTCAAACGAAATACAGGATTTATCCGCATGAAAATTGAATATACTGGGAATAGACAAGACAAGTGAACCGTCATCTCTGTTAATTTAAAAGGAGTGTGCGTCCGTAATGGATCGTTCGACCATTAATTCCTACGAAACTGTCATGCAAGGATTTCCTTTACCTGCATTTATCTTACACGTTGATTTAACCGTCCATTCTTGGAATGAGGCTGCCGAATCCTGCTGGGGCTGGTCGGCACAAGAAGTTACCGGACAACTGGTTCCGCTCCTTAATCCGGAAGACGCTGCGTTTAGTCGGCAAATCTGGCATTCATTTTTAGAAAAACGACAGTCGATGCAATTACCGAATACAACATTTCTGCATAAATCAGGTGACCGTTCAACATCCATGTTGCTCATCTCACCGCTCTTTGACGAAAAAAATGATCCCGCAGGTGCTTTTTTCTGTCAGCTTCCCTCTTCCAGTCAACAGAACGGAAGCAAACCATTATTTCAAGGATTGATGGATTTACGATATGCGTTTGATCAAATCGCTTGTGTCGCAATATTTGATGCACGGGGAACGATTCAATATGCGAATACCAATTTGACGGATGTCACGGGATTTTGTCCACACCTGTTGCTCGGTCAACCTTGGACGATATTATTAGATTCGTCCGAAGAGGTCCTCCCCATGATCCGCTCCCAAATCAAGAAGAAAAAAGCTTGGTCCGGAAAGCTATCGATATCGACCCAGGATGAGTCTAAAAAAGTGTTTCATGCCACTTTGATTCCGGTTTATGACGTAAATGGTGTCCGTTTCCAACATATTTTCATCGGTACCGATATTACGGAAACCGAACATCTCGAACAGGAACTTGATTTTTTAGTCCACCATAATGAAATGACACATTTGCTGAATAAACGAGGGTTTCTCCGTGAAGGTCAGACATTATTTTCAAAAGCATCCGACGAAATTCCCGTTTCACTCATCCTATTTGATATTGACCGATTTAAAGTCATCAACGATTCTTTCGGGACACATGTAGGGGATCAATTGTTACAGGCGCTTGCCAAACGTTTGTCCCAACATGCCAAACAGCTGTTAACGTTCCATCCGACGAGTGACTTGTTTGGTTTATTGCTAGAAGTCACCGACCGGAATGCCTTGTTCCAGTATGCCCGGAAACTGCAACAAGTGTTGCAACGTCCATATTATATTAACGGACACTCCTTAATCATCTCCTGTACGTTCGGAATTACCGTCTATCCTTCGGAAGCCAAATCACTGGAAGATTTGTACCGTCGTTCGGAGATGGCTTTGTATGCCGGAAAATCAATCGGAACAGGAACGATTCAATATTTGACCCATGAAATGGACGAACAGTTCACCCGGAAATTACAGCTCGAACGATCGCTATTTACGGCTTTAGAGGATCAGGCCCTTCATTTGGTATATCAGCCGATCATCAATCTGAAGTCGAAGCATATCGATGGATTCGAAGCGCTGTTACGGTGGAATCATACGGCACTCGGGAGCATTCCTCCTGATGAATTCATTCCCCTCGCGGAAGAAGCCGCTTTGATTACTCCGATCAACAACTGGGTTGTCATCGAAGCCTGCGAACGACTAGCACTTTGGCAGAAACAGATTGCGGCTGATTTGACGATGGCTATCAACATTTCACCGCACCAGTTCCAAAGCGATTCGTTTGTCCGGACCTTACAACATGTCGTAGCGCAAAAAAATATCAATCCTCAATTCGTGACACTCGAACTGACGGAAAATATCGCGATTTTGCAGACACAACGGACGATTGAACGGATGCAACTGATCAAAGCCCTTGGTTTCCGGTTATCCATTGATGATTTCGGAACAGGTTATTCTTCCTTACAGTATTTGCGTGCCTTTCCGATTGATGAACTCAAGATTGATAAAGTCTTCATTGACGGAATCGATTTAGGCGAAAACGGATTGCTCGATTCAATCATTCAACTTGGTCAAAACTTGAAGTTGAATCTTGTCGCGGAAGGTGTCGAAACGACAACTGCTCTTAATTATTTAGAAGCGACCGCTTGCCAGCAAATGCAAGGATTTATTTTTTCAGAGCCGTTGTCTGTTGATGAAGTAGAACTTCGTTTTGGTTCATCAAATCCCGAAGACTGAAATATAAGCAGTAACTAAAAAAACAGGAGCCGGACTCTGACCCGGCTCCTGTTTCGCGTATAAAGACTGACATTGAACGTCTTGTTGTTTCGTTCATTCGTCTTACAATTGAATTTGTCCACCGACCATCCCGTAAACGGCAACGGCGGCTAATAAAATTAAAATTCCGCTCGCAATCATTTCGTAACGGGACATGCCGTCCCGTTTCTGTTCCCGCTCTGCCATCAGGTAGGCAATGATACCCGGTGCATACACGAGGGCTGCGATGACGATATACCAAATACCTGAAGCATAGACGAGCCAAAGTGAATAGGCAGCGGCAATCGTCGAGAAAATCAACATCTTCGTATTACGTTCTGCTCGTGAAAAACGAACACTGTACACGGCAGACAACAGATATGGTAACAAGGCACAAATTCCGGCAATACTGGATAAGACCAGATACGTTTGTGCCGAAAATAAAGCGATACCCGCAACGAATTGGGTCGCAATTTGAGTGATCAGCAATGCACCGACCGGCGCTCCTTTTCGGTTCGTCTTTGCAAAGAATTTCGGAAACGCACCGTCTTTAGCGACGAGGTAGGAAATTTCAGATGCAAGAATCGTCCATCCGAGTAGTGCTCCGGATAACGAAATGATCAATCCGATCATAATCAATGTTGCTCCAAACGGACCAATGGCAGCTTCGAGCACATAAGCCATTGTCGGTTCTTGTAATCCAGCCAATTGTTCCTGATTCAAAACACCGAGAGATAAGACGGAAATCAAGATGTAGATGACAAGTACCCCGACAAGTCCTACGACTGTCGCTTTCCCGACATCACTCCGTTTGTTGGCACGTGTTGATAACACGACAGCCCCTTCTATCCCAACGAAGGCCCAAAGCGTCACGAGCATCGTCCCTTTGACTTGCGTAAAGATACTGCCTAATTCTGTTCCTTCTCCCCAAAAATTAAGGTTAAACGTCTTCACATTAAAAGCAATCGCTACTAATAAAATAAAGATCAAAATCGGAACGAGTTTTGCAATTGTTGTAATTAAGTTGACGAGCGTCGCTTCTTTAATCCCGCTCGAAACGATGAAAAACAGTCCCCATACGACAATAATACTCATCACTAACAAAAATACACGATTTTCTGATGAGAAAATCGGGAAAAAGTAACTGAGTGCATTAAAGACCAACGTGATGTTGGCAACTGTCCCGATCCAAGCCGAGACCCAATATCCCCAAGCGCTGTTAAAACCGACAAAGCGTCCGAATCCTTCACGGGCATACGCGTAAATGCCCCCCTCGAGTTCCGGTTTACTGTTTGCCAAGTGTTGGAAAACCAGGGCCAACATGATCATACCAAGACCCGTAATTCCCCATCCGATTAAAATCGGACCCGCACTCGCTTTTTGAGCCATTGCTCCCGGCAGATTAAAGGCACCTCCACCGACCATCGATCCAATGACCATTGCGGCTAAAGCAAAAAAGCCGATTTTTTGTTGATTCATCCTCTAACACGTCCTTTATTTCTTGTATATCTATTCATATCAAACGTATATTCATTCGAAAGACACAAAATTCATTATAACAAAATCAAAGCCGTTGTAAAGAAAGGATTTGATAAATATGAATTGGATCCATTCGTTCCAACTAGAGGACTTTTTTAAATTGATGATAGCCGCACTGTTCGGTATCATCATTGGATTCGAACGCGAAATCAAAAATAAGCCTGTTGGTATACGTACTAGCCTCGTAATTACCCTGATCAGTTGTCTGTTAACCATCGTTTCCATTAAATCCGTCTTACTGTACAGCACAATTGCCCCCAATGTCCAAATGGACCCGATGCGGCTTGTCGCCCAAGTCGTAGCTGGAATCGGTTTCATCGGTGCCGGTGTGATTTTACGACGGCCGCACGATATCGTCAGTGGCTTAACGACGGCTGCCATCATTTGGGCGGCCAGTGGAATCGGAATTGCACTTGGAGCCGGATTTATCTTAGAAGCGACGTTTTTAGTTCTCTTTTTATTTTTTTCGTTAGAAGGACTGACGTGGGTCATGAAACAGTTCAATAACAGCCGATTCGAAGCCAATGTCATCGTTGCACACCTGACTCTCGCAGCAGGAACAGATGCCCAAACGGTCAAAAAAGCATTGGAAGATAAAGGTGTCCGCATTACCAACATTCGGTTACGCGGTCATCCACAACAGTTGACTTTACGGATGTATTCGCCTCATAAACTGACAATATTCATACTTTATGACTACTTGAAAACACTCGGAATTGAGCATATAGACCTTGACCAATAGAAATTGTCAGAAAATTTGTGTTGCATTTTTACTCGCTTTCACTTAAATTTACATTATGTTCACACTTTTCTGAAATCATTTAAATCTAATCGGGGGGTCATCTTTCACATGAAGAAACAAACTAAAATTGCCTTTGCTGGATTATCCAGCATGGCGCTGCTCGCTGTAGCAGCTTGCGGCCAAAGCAATGAGTCAGATGGAAATTCTTCTTCATCAAAAGAAAAAAAGCAAGAGGTGACGCTCATTTCGACTACGGATGTGCCACAACTTGATCCAACAAAAACAACGGACTCAACATCCATCATCGTTACGAACAACGTCTTTGAAGGTCTGTACCGTCTTGACGGCGACAACAAACCGACTGCAGGGATCGCAGAAAGTGTGGAAGTATCAGATGATAAGAAAACATACACATTCAAACTCCGCAAAGATGCCAAGTGGTCAGATGGTTCAGCTGTCACGGCAGACGACTTCATCTACTCTTGGAAACGTGCACTCGATCCAAAAACAGGAGCAGAGTATGCGTACATCCTCCAGGATTTAAAAAATGCCAATAAAATCTTAGCCGGTGAAGCAGAACTCGATTCGCTCGGTGTCAAGAAAGTGGACGATCAAACTCTTGAAGTTCAATTGGAAGCTCCGGCTCCATATTTCCTTGGATTAACAAGTTTCCCTACTTACCTGCCACTCAAGCAATCGTTTGTTGAAGACAAAGGTGATAAGTTTGCGACAAACGTCGACTCGATGCTCTTCAACGGACCATTTATCTTAGATAAGTGGCAATCCAATGCCGGTTGGACATACAAGAAAAACCCGGATTACTGGGATAAAGCCAACGTCAAAATGGAAAAAATCGATGTAAAAGTCGTTAAAGAAATTTCGACTGGGGTCAACTTGTTCGAGTCTAAAGACGTCGACTTCGCACCAATCACATCAGAGTTCGTATCACAATACGAAAAATCGGAAGATTATAAGACCCGTCCAGATGCACGGATCAACTTCCTCCGTTTCAACCAAAAAAATAAATCACTTAAAAACGAAAACATTCGTAAAGCCCTTGCACTTGGGTTTGAGAAACAGGGTATTACAGATGTCATCTTAAATGATGGTTCAAAACCGGCTAACTTCATTGTCGCAAAAGACTTTACGTTCACACCGGACGGCGAAGATTTCCGTGCCAAATATCCGGATCTCCAAAGCTTTGATGCAACAGAAGCGAAAAAAGCATGGGATGCCGGCCTAAAAGAACTTGGAGTCAAAACAGTAGAACTTGACATGTTGTCACGTGACGAAGATGCCTTTAAGAAAGTTTCTGAATTCTTAAAAGGTGATCTCGAGAAAAACTTACCGGGTCTTACTGTCAACATCAAGCAGCAACCGTTCAAAAACTTCTTGGACCTCGAGTCTAAAGGTGATTACGACATCTCTGCTGCCGGTTGGGGCCCTGACTACCAGGATCCAATGACGTTCCTCGATATGTGGTTAACAGGCGGAAGCTTTAACCGCATGGAATACTCGAACAAAGAGTTCGATAAGATGATCAAAGAAGCAAAAGCGGAGCCGGATGAAGCAAAACGTTGGTCAACACTTCAAGAAGCTGAAAAAATGCTCTTGGCAGAAGACTATGCAATCGCTCCGATCTACCAAAAAGGTGAAGCGTACTTGCAACGGGCGAACATCGACAAACTATATCGTCACCCATTCGGAGCAGACATGAGCTTCAAATGGATGGAAGTTAAATAAGTATCTTCCTACCGGTTACCAAGTTTCCCTTGGTGACCGGTTTTTGTATACAACAAAGACCCCTTCTGCCGGAGCCGAGCGGGGTCTTTACTGTGCGATTTGTTTATAAAATTCGATTTCTTCCCGTTGCCCTTCTTCGACAGCACGGAAAAATTCAGCAAAAAATGCGTACAAGACGGTTCGTTCCTGGTAGGTCGGACCAGCCTGTCGAATCACTGAAAACGCAAGATTTCGTAACTGACGTTTTGTACGTCGGTTGTTCGGTAACTCATAAAACTGATCGATAAACGAACGGTACACATCGGCAATCAACTTTTCATGACCTTCGAAATATGACTTATCCATTGAATCTGTCCTTTCTGATTGTTCTATCCTTTTCTACGGAATATCCTTCTAAAAAGTTTCATCAAGCTACACTTTTCACAAAGATATAAGACCTACTATAACAAGGATCAAATAATGATTCAACCGGAAAACTATTAAGAAAAGGTAAAGTCCATGTCATCACGCTTCGTGGACTTTACCTTTTCACTTATGCTTGGACTGTAATATGTTGGAACGTTTTGACATCAAACAATCCGCTGTCCGTCAACTTCAAATTCGGGATGACCGGCAAACAGAGGAAAGACATCGTCAAGTACGGATTAAAAGAGCGGTCGGCTTCAAGTACATCGAGCGCATCATTGAGTGCTTCCAGTGTATCTCCGACTTCCTGGAAAGGACGACTCGTCATCAATCCAGCGATTTCAAGCGGTAACTCCGCCAAAACTTCTGTACCGTTGACCGCAATGACACCTCCACCAGCCTTGATCAGACGTTCTGCCGCAAGTTTCATCTCGGCATCAGATGTTCCGACGATGACAAGATTATGTGAATCATGAGCGACCGTCGCCGCGATGGCACCACGCTTCATGCCAAATCCTTTAACGATGCCGACAGCTGAGAAGTTAGTCGCATTATGGCGCTCGATGACGGCGATTTTTAATAAGTCCTGCTCCGGAACGGGGATAAATTTCCCATCTTGCAAAGGCACATCCAAAATCAAATGTTCCGTGACGATACTTTTCGGGATGATTCCGATGACGTGTGCTTTGGGTTTCTCTAATACTAATTCAAAAACTTGATCCGTAATCGGCTTCGTTTTCAGTTCGCCGCGCAGTGTCGACGGTACTGCTATCTTTTGCGACGAGATGATTGTTTTACCGTCACGGGCGACTTGCTCACCACTGACAAATACTTCGGTAATCTTCACTTGATCGGCATCCTGTAAGATAACAAAGTCCGCACGACGTCCCGGTACGATCGCTCCACGATCATTTAGTTGATACGCATTGGCTGCATGAAGAGAAGCCATCGCATAGGCTGTTTCCCGCTTAATCCCATGCTTTATGGCATATCGGATATTGTAGTCAATCGTTCCTTCACGTAACGTGTCGTCCAGGTGCTTATCGTCCGTACAGAAGAGGAATCGACCGGCATTACTTTCCGTGACCGCATCGAGCACTTCCTTGAGATTCCGAGCGGCCGACCCTTCCCGGACTTCGACGTATAATCCGCGACGTGCCCGTTCGATCGCTTCTTGCTTGCTGACTGCTTCATGATCCGTCCGAATACCTGACACACCGTAGATGTTCAATTCACGTGTCCCAAGTCCTGCCGCATGACCATCGACCAGTTTTCCGGCAGCTTCGATCTGCTCGATTTTTTTCAGCATATCACGATCAGCCCGTTCGACTGCCGGATAGTCCATGACTTCCCCTAAGCCATGCACTCCCGGATGATGGACGAAAGGTTCGAGTGCCACTGCATCAAGCGACGCCCCGGCATGCTCAAACGACGTCGCCGGAACACAGCTTGGCAACATCATCCGAACGTCGAGCGCTAGTCCTTCTGCATCGTCTAACATGAATTGGAGCCCTTCCGCTCCCTTCACGTTCGCAATCTCATGCGGATCTGCGATGACTGTCGTCACACCAAGCGGTAAAATTGCCTGCTCGTATTCACTTGGTGTCACCATCGACGACTCGATATGGACGTGTCCATCGATGAAGCTTGGCGCGATGAACTTACCTGTTCCATCAATCGTTTCGATCCCTTCATACCCGTCCCCGACGGCGGCAATATAGCCGGAATCCACCGCGACATCTGCCTGATAGGTCTCGCGTGTCATCACATCGATGACCTGAATGCCTTGATAGACGACCGCTGCTTTTTCTTTTTTAGCGGCAATTGTAATAAGTCGTGCCCGAACTGTCTGATTCATCCTGTTTCCTCCTGGTGTGAACGGTATTTTTACCATCTTACAATTAGTATGTAAGCAGTTGCAATTTATTTTTCCAACGGTCAAGATGAAAACGTACACTTGAAAGCAAAAGGGAGGAACAGTTATGAAATATCGTGTAGGTCAATTGGTTCCAAAAGTGGATCCGAGCGTCTATATTGCGGACGGCGCCAAAGTCATCGGGGAAGTCGAAATCGGCAAGGATTCGACCGTCTGGTTCAACACGGTCATCCGCGGAGACGAAGGTCCGATTAAAATCGGCGAACGTGTCAATATTCAGGATGGATCAATGATTCATCAGTATGAAGGTTATCCGACCATCATTGAAGATGATGTCACGATTGGACATATGGCGATGATTCACGGGGGAATTATTCGCCAAGGCGCCTTGATCGGGATGTCGGCGACCATTCTTGATGAAGCCGACATTGGACAAGGTGCATTTGTCGCAGCTGGAAGTCTCGTCCCACCTAAAATGGTTATTCCTCCAAACTCTATGGTCATGGGCGTTCCGGCAAAAGTCGTTCGTGAGATCAATGATCATGACCGGTTCATCATGGAGCGGACCATTCGGAAATATGTCAAACGTGGTCAACAGTATGCTGCCGATTGCACGCCACTCGAAGAAGATTTGACGACAATGTGAAAACGTTTACAAAGTTCACCTGTTTTTAACAATTCTCTTCTATCCTGTTTACATCTTTCCCTTACACTGTAGAGGTAAGGCAGGAATTACGACGGAGGAGGATTTAAAATGACACCATTGTTCGAAGAACGGTTGATGGCTGATTTATTTTCATCCACAAATAATCCGAGTTACGGTTTACCGACTTTCCCCGTATATGAAACAGATGGGTTGACGAAAGAGGTACAAGCACGTATTGTTAATGATGCCGAGCAAAAATCCTTGAGTTTAGGAATAATTCAATCAAGAGAGGAAGAACATGTATGATTCAGCAAAATACAGTTCGCGCTTGGCTCGCTAGTCGAATCAAAAAATAATGATCTACCAGGATTACCTATTTTCCAAAACGATATAGCGCGTCAGCGCGCATGATAAAGAGCCGAAGCGGATTCCCGCCTCGGCTCTCTTTTGTTATTTTTTAATTAATCCTTCTTCAATCAAGAAGTCACGTGCCACATCTTCCGGACGTTCTTTTTCGACATCCGCTTTAAAGTTCAATTCTTGCATCTTTTCATCTGTGATTTTATCCTTCAACAGATTCAAGACTTCCTTCAGTTCCGGATGTTCTTCCAGTGTTTCTTGACGCACAATCGGGACTGCATAGTACGGTGGGAAAAACTCTTTATCATCCTCTAGGACCGTCAAATCAAACTTCTTTAACAAGCCGTCTGTCGAAAAACTATCGATGACATTCGTTTTTCCATTTGTCAATGCAGTATAACGAAGTCCACCATCGACAGGCTGAACATCTTTGAATTTCATATCAGGATATTTCTCTTTCAATCCGAGGTATCCATCTTCGCGGTTCGCGAATTCAATCGTTGATCCGAGAATAAGACGATTACTGACCGCTGCCATATCGGATACCGTTTTTAAGTCGTACTTTTCAATATCTTCTTTTGTCATTGCTAAGGCATACGTGTTATTAAAACCAATTGAATCGAGAACATCGACTTGACTTTTCTCAGGAATCATTTTGCTGACCTTTTCATAAACGGCTTTCGGATCGGTCTCGACATCTTGTTTCAAGACATCGATCAATAACGTGCCTGTATACTCGACGTAGGCATCGATCTCACCCGTTTCTAAAGCGCCGTAGGCAACTTTCGTTCCCCCGAGATTAAGTTGACGTTCAACTTCTAAATCGGTTTTGTCTTCAATTAAATCAGCTAACATATTTCCTAAAATCAATTGTTCCGTAAAGTTTTTTGAACCGATGACGATTTTATCCGTTTTTAAGAACGAGTACGCGACAGTTCCGCCAATCAACAGGAAAATGATACTCACAATCGCAATTTTCTTTCCGGCCGTCATCGCTTTTCGGCGTTTACGCGCTTTATTTTTAATCCGACCGTCTGCCAGTTGAATTCCGTTTGGTGCGACAGAATATTCAATTCGACTGACGATGAAATCGATCGCAAGGGCTAAGATACCTGCAGGAATCGCTCCGGCAAGGATTTGGTTATTATCGACGGTCTGGATACCCGAGAAAACGAGATAACCAAGTCCACCGGCACCGATGAAGGCGGAAATTGTCATCAGACCAACAGCCGTCACGGCAGAAATCCGAATTCCAGCCATCATGATCGGTAACGCAAGCGGAATCTGTACCTTTCCTAAAACTTGTCGTTCGGTCAATCCAATCCCTTTTGCAGCTTCCAACATATCTCCTGGAATACTTGATAAACCTGTGTACGTATTTTTGACAATCGGGAGTAAGGAATACAAGACAACCATGATAATGGCTGGTGTTGATCCAATCCCGATAAATGGAATCAAGAATCCAAGTAAAGCAAGGCTAGGGACGGCTTGGACGACACTCGTCAAGGCGAGTACGGGTTTTGCAAATCGTTGATACCGTGTAATCAGAATACCGATTGGAATACCGAGAACGACCGCAATGACGACGGCAAACACAGTTAACTGTAAGTGTTCGAGTAATAAGTCAAAAATCTGACCGGTATTGTTCTGCACATAATCTAAAAATCCATTCATTGTACTTCCTCCTCCTGAATGAACTGCTCACTCAAGACGGAAAGTAAGCTACTTCTTGTAATTAACCCACGTAATTGACCCAATTTGTTGGTAACGGGTAAATAACCTGTTTCTTCATGGTTCATGACTTCAAGTACATCGAGCAACGAGTCTTGTTCATCGACGGCGACGAGTTCACCTTCCATGACGTCTTCAATCCGTACCCCTTTGTCAGGCGCCGTTTGAATATTCTTCAGTTTGACGATTCCCTGGAGGATGCGATCACGATCTGTGATCAACAGGCTGTCGACTTTTCGGCCCCGCATGATTTCAATCCCTTGCAGCAGGGTCCGTTTCCCACTGATGGAAACAGGATCTTCAATCATGATGTCCTCTGCTTTAATGAACGCCGGACTGCTCCAAATTTTATTTTTCCCAATAAAGGATTCGACGTATTCATCTTTCGGATGCCGTAAGATTTCTTCCGGTGTATCAAACTGAACGATTTCTCCATCGCGCATGATACAAATTCGATCCGCTAGTTTAATCGCTTCATCCATATCATGGGTGACGAAAACAATCGTTTTCTTGACTTCTTCCTGGAGGTTGAATAATTCTTCTTGGAGGTCATTTCGTGTGACGGGGTCAAGCGCACTGAACGGTTCATCCATTAGGATGACGTCCGGATCATTCATCAAGGCTCGGGCAAAACCGACGCGTTGCTGTTGTCCACCACTGAGTTCACTCGGGTAACGGTCAATGAATTGTTTTGGATCAAGGCCGACCATTTGCAGCAACTCTTCCGTTCGAGCATCCATCTGATCGTGGTCTTTTCCTTCAAGCCCGGCAATCAATTGAATATTCTCTCGTACAGTCATGTGCGGAAAGAGACCGGTCTGTTGGATGACGTATCCCATATGACGACGTAATTCAATCGTATCCGTCTTCATGATGTCCTTTCCATTGACTAAAATCGTTCCTGACGAGGGTTCAATCAAACGATTGATCATTTTTAAGGATGTTGTTTTTCCACATCCACTCGGTCCGATGAATACAACCAGCTCGCCCTCTTTGATTTCGAGAGTCAAGCCTTTTAAGACAACGTTGTCTTTAAATTGCTTCCCGACGTTTTTAAATTCAATCATCCATTTCCACTCCTTTTACTATTTCCATATACCATATGTTCCCTATTCATTTCCGGACTAAACAATTATTTGAGTTTATTCCGTTTAAACTCATAATAATTCGGGAATTATTTCCCTCTTTTTTAGTTTTTTTGCTCAAAAAGGGTAATAGATAAGTAGAGACAAGTGAGATGTAGTCATCCTAGAAAAAGGAGGCGACGTACACATGCACGGGAAATGGATTCGGATCATCATGATCATGTTAATATCGCTTTTTCCTTTCTTCAGTTACGGTTTGACAGCAGATGCAGCCAGTTCGACATTTGTTACAAAAGGATCGACGACCAGTAAAGTCGTCGCACTGACATTTGATGACGGTTCAGATGGTGGCAATATCACGAAGATTCTCAGCATCTTGAAAAGTAACAACGTCAAAGCAACCTTTTTCCTGACCGGTGCAGGGGCGAACAATCATCCTCAACTGATCAAAAACATCGCTACTGCGACTCCGACACATCAGGTTGGAAATCACTCATACACGCACCCTGATTTTACGAAATTAACCGCCACCCAAATGACGAGTGAACTATCAAAAACCGAAAACTTAATCAAATCATTGACCGGTCGGACGACTAAACCGATTTTCCGCGCACCGTTTGGCGCCAGTAACAGCACTGTCCTTGCTGCCGTCGGCAATGCCGGATATACCAAAACGATTCAATGGAACATCGATACGACCGACTGGAAAGGCATCAGTTCAACGGCCATCTTGGCGCGTGTCGTGCCGAACGTCGTACCGGGTTCCATCGTCTTGATGCACACCGGTGTAGGAGCACCGGGTACTCCTGTCGCTCTTCCCTCGATGATTTCGCAACTCAAAGCCAAAGGATATAAATTCGTCACGATCTCCGAATTACTGAAATTGCCTCCAAGCGGCAGTAAAACGTATACGGTTAAATCGGGCGATACCCTTTATAAAATCGCGAGCCTCTACAATGTCACAGTTGCAGCTCTCGCTAAAGCTAACAACATCACGAACTACAATCTGATCACTGTCGGGCAAGTCCTTGTCATCCCGGGGACAACCCCACCTCCAACCACTACCGTCACCTATACTGTCAAAGCCGGTGACACGTTATATTCCATTGCAACGAAGTATGGCGTGACTGTCACGGCTCTTGCCAGTGCCAACAAAATCACCAATGTCAATTTGATTTCGGTGGGACAAGTCCTTGTCATTCCGAAATAACTAAAAAACACCTTCGTCCGCTAAAGACGAAGGTGTTTTTGGGTCATTTTAAGAAGATGGAATGTTTTCCAATCCCAAATCACACTGAATCAAATCGGCATACGTCTGGCGACGAACAGCTTCGCGAGACTCACCTTCGTTGACGAATACGACAGCCGGTCGTAAAAATTGATTGTAATTGCTCGCCATCGAATAGTTGTAGGCACCTGTTCCGAACACAGCCAGTGTATCTCCACTGACAGGTTCCGCTAGATCAGCTGACTCAGCGACTAAATCTCCTGATTCACACGCCGCACCAACAACCGTTACATGACGTGTTTCTCCCTTGATTCGATTGGCGATGACGGTTTCATACACAGCACCATACAGTGCCGGACGGATATTGTCCGCCATTCCGCCGTCGACTGACAGATACGTTCGGACGCCCTGCACTTCCTTGATGGCACCAACTGTATAAAGCGTCGTCCCGGCATTCGCGACGACCCAACGCCCCGGTTCAATCCCGATTCGTGGACGGTCAATCGCAAGACGCGTTGTCTCTTCATCGATGATCGCCATCACCCGCTCCATCGTTTGTTCAAAATCAAGCGGCTGATCGTCTTGCGTATAGGCAATCCCGAATCCACCGCCGAGATTCACTTCGCTTGCGATGAAGGATGTCCGTTCATGAATCGTTTCGACAAATCCCATCATCGTCCGGGCCGTCCGTTCAAACAGCTCAATCTCCTGAATCTGTGACCCGACGTGACAATGAATACCAAGCAGTACCAGGTGCTCCGCTGCCAGAATCGCTTCGACGGCTTCCAGATATGAATCATCATGCGTCGAGAAACCGAACTTCGTATCGACACCGCCGGTTTGGATCTTCGTGTGCGCACCGCCAATGACTTGCGGCACAATCCGAATCAATACCTGAACGGTTTGACACGCTTCTGCGGCAATTTGATTCAGCTGGGCGATCTCTTCATAATGATCGATGACGATTTTCCCGACAGCCTCTTCGACGGCATACCGTAAATCCTGAGTCGATTTGTTCGAGCCGTGGAAATAAATCCGTTCCGCCGGCACACCGGCTTTACGGGCGATGAATAGTTCACCGCCTGTCACGACGTCAATGCCAAGACCATGTCGGACAACTTGCTGATATACGGCACCAATCGTCAAGGCTTTAGAAGCAAACGAGGCGTACGTATTCGGAAATTTTTCTAAAAAGGCATCGCGTACGGTCGCCAGACGGTCCGTCAATTCACGTTCTGCCATGATATAGAGTGGTGTCCCGTATTGTTCGGCGAGCTTTGTTGCTTCCACCCCGTCAATCTGTAGTGCATTGTTTTGTTCCGTCAAATATTGGCTTCCGTACATCTGAATTCCCCCTTATAAATAACGATGTGTTAAACGCCACGAACGGGCGCACATCTGCTCCGAATTATTGGCTGTCCCGGTCCGGGTGATATCATCGATTTCAATACCATCGCCGTATAACACCACTTTATCACCAATCTCAACCGTCGAATCCACGGCAATGAACGTATGACTCATAAACAACTTACTGATGATCGGATAACGTTTCCCGTTGATAATGACGGGCAGTGAGGACCGTCCGCGAACGACCCCGTCCCCGTACCCGACCGGCAGAACCGCAACACGAATCGCTGTCGGTGCCGTATACGACGTACCGTAGCCGACGTGTTCGCCTGCTTCCACTTGACGAATCTCAACGACTTCCGTCGTCATCCGGAGCGATGGCACGAGCCAATCCATTTTTTCAATCGGTGAGTAACCGAACAGGAAGATGCCGGGCCGAACGTAATTGCAACAGGCAAGGCGCGGATCATGTTTGACGATCGTTGCACTGTTTTCGGCATGGATGTATGTGAACGCGTGTTTCTCCTGTAACGGATTCCCGATTTTGAGGAATCGTTCGACTTGACCGTCATGATCGGCTCCCGGCTCATCGGCAAGCGGGAAATGCGTATAGAGACCCGTCATGATCAGTTCCTGCTCCTGTACGGTTTCGAGCACTGCTAACGCTTCTTCCAGCGAACTGACACCAAAACGGTTCATCCCGACATTTATTTTTAGATGAAGTTCAATTCCCGATAAATCCGCCTGATGGCGTTGCAGCCAGTCGAGCGAAGGAATTCCGAGCGCTACTCCGTGCAAGCGGACCTCTTTAAAATCCGATGCCGGATTCATCGCCAGGACATAACTGTCTGGAAAATTCGTTTTGATTTCAATTGCTTCGTAGACTTCTGCCACTGCGAAATGCCGGACACCGGCTTCCATCAATGTGGCGACCATCTCAATCATTCCTAAGTTGTAAGCATTGTTTTTGACGACGGCAAAAATCTGCTTATTGGACCGGGCGAAAACCGATGCGACATTATGCCGCACCGCTTCCCGATCGATTGTAACGATAGTTCGTGAACTCATTATTCTGCGATGGCTGGTGTCACGTAAGTCAACCACGATGCATATTGTGGCAGTTGACCCGAGACCGCTTGACGGTAAAGACCAAGTAACTCATCTGCGACAGCCCGTGTTCCGCCGTTGATGACGATATGATCAATTTCACCGACACTTGTGATTTCTGCAGCCGTACCTGTTAAGAAGATTTCATCTGCAACGTATAACTCATCACGGCCGATGTGACGCTCGACGACCGGATATCCCTGATCCTGTGCGAGACGCATGATGACTTGACGTGTGATTCCGTCTAGTACTGAACAATCGAGTGAAGGCGTGTAGATCGTGCCGTTTTTCAACATGAACAAGTTGGCAACACTCGCTTCACTGACATTTCCGTTCATATCAAGAGCAATCGCCTCGTCAAATCCATCGCGAAGTGCTTCCCCTTTTAAGAGTTGCGAGTTCATGTAGTTGGCGGCAGCTTTTGCCTGCATCGGCATCATCGTTGACGAAACACGGCGGTAAGAAGCGACTTTCGCCCGGATACCGGTACCTTTGTCAAAGTATTCACCAAGTTCCCAACAAGAAATACCGACGTGAACCGTCGTATCTTTTGCCATCAGTGCCTGCCACGGTGTACCGAGGAAAACAAACGGGCGGATGTAACAAGACTCAAAGCCGTTTTTGGCGACAAGATCAATCGTCGCTTGAACAAGTTCTTCCACTGTATAAGGAATCGTCACGTGATAGAACGCGCAACTGCGGAACAGACGTTCAATGTGTTCCGTCAATTGGAAAATCGCCGGACCATCCGGTGTCGCATACGCACGGATGCCTTCAAAAAATCCGCTTCCGTAATGAATCGCATGGGACATGACGCTCGTATTTGCCTCTTTTGGATCATGAAAAACCCCGTCTAACCAAATTGCTTCTCCATACTGTGTATCCACTGCCATGTGTTTTCCTCCTCTTCGACGTCAATCAGAGTGAACGTAAATCATCCACCAGTTGCGTCTTCTCTGCTGTTTTTGCATCTTTCTGTTTGATGACACGTGCTGGCGTACCAGCCACTACGCTGCCTGCAGGAACGTCTTCTGTGACGACACTGCCTGCTGCGACGACCGCATCTTTTCCGACACGGACACCTTCTAGGATGACGGCATTCGCTCCGATTAAGACACCATCTTCAATGATGACCGGTGTTTTTGAAGGTGGTTCAAGAACCCCTGCGACCACGGCACCGGCGCCGACATGAACGTTTTTGCCGATTGTGCCACGTGCTCCGACAACGGCGTTCATATCAATCATTGTACCATCTCCGATTGATGCACCGATATTAATGATTGCGCCCATCATGATGACCGCGTTATCGCCGATGACGACATGATCGCGAATCCATGAACCCGGTTCGATCCGGGCATTCAAATGACGTGTATCAAGCATCGGCACGGCACTGTTGCGGCGGTCATATTCGACATGCACTTCAGTAATCCGGTCTGCATATTCTTCTAAGAAAGTTGAAGCAAGTCCTGCATCAGCGAAGAAAATTTTTGATTGATCCGTTCCGAATGCCGTCGCTCCTTCAATCGTCAGTCCTGCCAAGTCACCATTGACGTATAGTTTAACCGGTGTTTGTTTTTTAGCATCTTTAATGAATTTTGCAATTTCATAAGCATCAGTTAATAACATGTGAATCCTCCTGTGTGTAAAGCGTCTCCAGTGTATAGAGTCCCGCTGATTTTTGAATGAGCGCTTCCGCCGCTTTGATGGCACCTGAAGCGAATACTTTTTTTGATAACGCCGTGTGTTTGATTTCAATCAATTCATCGACGCCCGCAAACAATACTTCATGTTCGCCGAAAATCGTTCCCCCACGCATCGAGTGCATGCCGATTTCGTTCGCTTCACGCTTCTCACGGGTCGACTCCCGTTCATAGACGGGTTTGACGTCCCGCAGGTCTTGAATCGTCCGCAGTAAAAGTTCCGCCGTCCCGCTCGGTGCATCGACTTTTTGATTATGGTGTTTCTCAAGCAGCTCGATATCGAATGCTCCGGCGAGCGGAACCAATGTTTTTAACAACTGTTGCATCATCGCGATCCCAAACGACATGTTATACGATTGGAAAATCGGAATTTGTGTCGAAGCATCGTGAATCGTCTGCAGCTCTGCTTCCGAGAAACCGGTCGTCGCGATGACGAGTGGTGTCTTCGTTTTAATGCCATAATCCAGTAGATCCGGCAACAAGCTCGGGTGTGAGAAGTCAATGATTGCATCGACCGATTCCGTCATCTCGGCGAGCATGCCGTATGAGGGAACACGTTCCGCCGTTTTCGTTTTGTCGATGACGGCGACGACAGCATCCGGTGCCAGTTCATGCACGTAATGTCCTGTCGCTCCGTATCCGTGAATGGCGAGTCTCATCCAACCACTCCTTTATAACTCCGCATCGTCTCAAGCAGGTGCGCATGTCCCGCTTCCGACTGACGGACGAGCGGCAGACGGGGAGCACCAACAGCAATTCCGATTTCTTCAAGTGCTGCTTTGACGGGAATAGGATTGACATCGCTGAACAAGGCGGAAATGACGGGCATCAGATCACTCTGAATCCGGCGTGCCGTGTCGTAGTCATTTGCGAGCAGGGCTTCTGCCAAAGCTTGCGTCTCAGCTGGATACGGATTCGACAAGACGGAAATCACGCCTTGTGCCCCCCATGCCATATAAGGAAGAATTTGATCATCGTTACCGCAGAAGACTGCAAAGCCATCTGGTAAGGCCGTCATCAATTCCCCCATGAAACTGACGTCTCCACTTGCTTCTTTAAACGCTTGGATGTTCGGATGTTTGGCAAGTGTGACGGCTGTTTCGACGGAAATCGCGACCCCTGTCCGTGACGGAACATTGTAGAGCATGATTGGCAAATCGACTGCATCCGCAACCGCCGTGAAGTGGGCGACGAGTCCTGCTTGTGATGTCTTATTGTAGTAAGGTGTGACCAGCATGGCAGCATCAGCACCAAGTCGGGCTGCCGTCTGTGTTTTTTCAATCGTTTGAGCCGTATTGTTCGTTCCTGTTCCGGCAATGACCGGGACACGTCCAGCTGTCACGCGGACTGCCGTTTCAAGTAACGTTTCAAACTCTTCATTCGTCAACGTTGACCCTTCTCCGGTCGTTCCCCCGACGACTAACGCTTGAATGTTCGCTGCGAGTTGTTGTTCGATCAGTTGTTCAAATACCGCTAAATCCAGCTCACCGGTTGATGTAAATGGTGTAGCCAGTGCTGTTCCTGCTCCTTTAAACATATCGGATTCCTCCTCGTTTCTTACGAATGGATTGAACTTTCAAGTGCTTGCCGTGCTACCTGGACAGCGTTCGAAGCGGCCCCTTTACGGATATTATCGGCGACACACCAGATGTGGAATGTATTCGGCAGGCTCTGATCCTGACGAATTCGTCCGACATAGACGTCGTCTGTTCCGCTTGCATCAAGCGGCATCGGATATTGGTTTTGACTGACATCATCGACCAAAACGACGCCTGGTGCTTCAGCTAATGCGGCGCGGATGGCTGCAACGCTTGTCTCCTGCTCGAATGTCACGTTGATCGCGACAGAATGAGAGTTCGTGACCGGGACACGAACACATGTCGCACTGACCGGTAACTCCGGTAGCTGGAAGATTTTTCGTGTTTCGTCAATCATTTTCTGTTCTTCTTTCGTGTAACCGTCCGGTAAGAAGACATCGATATGCGGCAGAATGTTATCGTGAATCGGATGCGGATAATTGACCGGCTCTTCGCCGCGGCTGCCGCGGGCTAAATCCTCGATTCCTTTTTGACCGGAACCGGACACGGCTTGATACGTCGTATAGTTAACACGTTTCAAACCAAATTGTTGAAGTGGTGCTAGGGCGACGACCGATTGAATCGTCGAACAGTTCGGGTTGGCAATCAAACGGTCATTTGGTCCGATTGCTTGTGGATTCACTTCCGGTACGACAAGCGGGATATCGGCCTGCATCCGGAAGGCGCTTGAATTGTCGACGACCAGTGTGCCTGCTGCAGCCAGTAACGGTGCATACTGCTCACTGATGCTGCCGCCTGCTGCAAACAGCGCCACATCGATGCCGTCTTCTGTGATTTGCTCCGATAATGCTTGAATCGTGACGTCCTGTCCTTTGAACTGGACGGTTTTCCCGGCAGAACGGGCTGAAGCGTACGCTGAAATCTGACGAACTGGAAAGTCGAGTTCCGCCAGGACTTGTAACATTTTTTGACCAACGGCGCCGGTTGCGCCAATGACTGCGACATGATACATATGATTTCCTCCTTACAGGTCGAATGCTTGAGCGATTGCTGCGACGGTCCGTTCGATGTCAGCTTGGGCGATCGTATATGAGATGCTGATCTCTGATGTTGTAACCTGATAAAACGTGATGTTTTCGGCCCGGAAAATCGCAAATAATTTCGAAGCGACGCCGGTTGCATCCCGCATGCCGATTCCGACGACCGATAATTTGGCATGTTGGTTATGACGATCGACTTTGACGGTCGGGAAACGATTGATGATATCCTGCAAAGCCTCTTCCAAAAACTCTTCTTCGTCTAACGGACAAGAGAAGGAAAGGAAGATGTCACTGTCAAACGTCGTCTGACTGATCATATCAATGTTGACGTGGCGACCTGACAACAGTTCAAAGATATCCGCGACCGCTGAATTCGTCTGTGGAACGTGTTTGATTGATACCGTCAGGACGTTTTTCGTCACACTGACACTCGTTACTGCTTTCTGTTCCATCGTTTCCGTTGCCTCCATAATCCAAGTCCCTCTTTTCGATTCTAGTGTTTTTCCGACGAAGATGTGGACGCCGTATTTTTTACCGAGTTCGACACTGCGCATCTCCATGACTTTTGAGCCAAGAGCACTCATTTCCATCATCTCATCGTATGAAATGTGCGGAATCGGCTGCGCTGCAGCATGAATCCGTGGATCTGCCGTATAGACACCGTCAACATCCGTATAGATCTCACAACGTTTATCAAGGACGGCTGCTAAGGCAACGGCTGTCGTATCTGATCCGCCGCGTCCGAGCGTCGTGACATCCCCCAGTTCATTGACCCCTTGGAAACCGGCGACGATGATCACATCGTAGGTTTCAAGTTTTTTCCGGAGCAGTTCACCGTCGATTTGTTTGATTTTACTTTTCGTATGCAGCCCCATCGTACTGATGCCGGCTTGGGCTCCCGTTTGCGACAAGGCTTTTGTCCCGAGTGAATTCAGCGCGATGCTGAGTAACGAAATCGTCTGTTCTTCTCCGATTGCAAGCAGACGATCAAGTTCGCGCCGTTCCGGCCGGTCCGTAATGGCTTGGGCTTGCGCAATCAATGAATCCGTCATTTTTCCCATCGCTGACACGACGACGACTAATTTCTCCCCTTGATCCGTCCGATTCTTCAAATAATTCGCAATTGACTGAATCTGTTCGACAGTCGCAACCGAACTACCACCAAATTTAAGTACAGTTGTCACAATCCTATCTCCTTTTGTCCCGAAACAGAAAAAAACGACGGGCCGGTAGGAGCGTTCCTACGGCCCGTCGTTATCACGATCGGACAAACGATGACAGTGTCATTCGTTCTTTTACGTAAGATAGCGCTCCGAAACGTGGGTTTCGGCAGTACAACGGATCTTAACCGTTGTACCAGCAATCAAGAAAAAGCATTTTCCTGTTCACTTCGGCGGATTTCCCCTTTCACATCACTTGGCATGCTTGCCTTTATAAGTGTTGCTACTGATGTCATCCGCGCCTCTATCTGTCGGTTGTTAGTTACAGTTATAGCAAACATTTTTTGTTAAATCCAGTGATTTGCCAAACTTTTTTTGAATTTTATAATTTTCCAAGGTACTTCTTTGCTAATGTGAGTTGTTCCCGGACGGCTGTAAAACCGGTCCCGCCGTAGCTTCCCCGTCGTGCGACGGCTTGAACCGGATCGAGCAACGGATAGACATCTTCCGCAATGACCGGATGGAACGTCTGATACGTCGACAGCGTCAAATCTTTTAAGAAACATCCGCTCTGCACACAATGTAAGACGGCTTTCCCGACGATTTCATGCGCTTCCCGGAACGGAATCCCTTTTGTGACCAGATAATCTGCCAGTTCCGTTGCATTCGAGAAGTCTTGCATCGTCGCCTTCTTGAGCGCTTCTGTCTTAAACGTAGCGGATTCGATCATCCCTGTAAAAATTTGAACGGATTGCAACACCGTATCAGCGGTATCAAAGACACCTTCTTTATCTTCCTGCATATCTTTATTGTAGGCGAGCGGCAGAGCCTTCATCGTCGTCAGAAAGCCCATCAGGTTACCATAGACACGTCCTGTTTTACCACGAATCAGTTCTGCAAAATCCGGATTTTTTTTCTGCGGCATCATACTCGATCCCGTTGAAAACGCATCGGATAATTCGATGAATGAAAACTCCTGCGAAGCCCAGATGATGATTTCTTCGCAAAAGCGTGACAAGTGCATCATCACGGTTGAGGCGATACCGAGATACTCGATGACGAAGTCCCGGTCCGAGACCGCATCCAGACTATTCGGATAGACCTGTTCAAAACCAAGCAGCTCAGCTGACTTGAACCGGTCAATCGGGAAAGTCGTTCCCGCCAGTGCCCCGGCACCGAGCGGCGACATCCGGATCCGCTTTAAGTTATCCGTCAATCGATCGGCATCCCGTTCAAACATCCAAAAGTAAGCAAGCAGATGGTGCGCCAGTGAAATCGGCTGCGCCCGTTGCAGATGGGTGTAACCCGGCATGACCGTCTCGACATGTTGCTCCGCTTGTTCCGTAATGACGGATTGCAGGTTACGGATGCTGGTCAGGAGTTCGAGAACATGTTGCTCCATCCAAAGATGAAGATCGGTCGCAACCTGATCGTTTCGACTGCGGGCTGTGTGCAGCTTCCCGGCAACGGGACCAATCTGTTCCGTCAGCAACCGCTCAAGATTCATATGGATGTCTTCGTCAACCGTCGTGTAGACGTGCTGATCGAGTGTCGTTTGTAACTGTTTCAGCCCGGCTTCGATTTGTTGCCACTCGGTTTTCTCAAGAATTCCTTGTTCATGCAACATCTGTGCATGAGCCAGGCTGCCTTGCAAATCAACGGCTGCTAATTTCTGATCAAATGAAATCGATGCCCCGAAGGCCTCCGCTTGAGCGGAAGCACTTTCCGTAAAACGTCCGCCCCATAGTTTCGTCATTTTTTCACGCCTTCCTGACGATGGACACTGGCATGTGTCGCAATCGCAAGACCATGCAATTTAATGAATCCTTTCGCTGCTTCGTGATCAAAGGCATCTTCTTTTGTGTAGGTCGCGAGTTTTTCGTCGTAGAGCGAAACGGCTGACTGACGTCCTGTGACGGTTGCGTTTCCTTTATAGAGTTTGACACGGACTTCGCCGCTCACGTCCTGTTGCGTTGCCGTCAAGAAGGCTTTGAGGCCTTTTGTCAGCGGTGCATGGAATAATCCGTTGTAAATCGTTTCTGCATATTGTTTGCTGAGAATCGGTTTAAAGTGGGCAACATCTTTTGTCAATGTGATGGTCTCAAGAGCTGCATGTGCTTTGAGTAAGACCGTTGCACCCGGGCACTCATAGACTTCACGTGACTTGATCCCGACCAAACGGTTCTCGACATGGTCAATCCGTCCGACGCCGTGTGCACCGGCGATAATATTCAGTTCGGTAATCAATTTTGCCAGTGGATACGCTGTCCCATTGATGGAAACCGGGACACCTGCTTCAAAACCGATAATGACTTCTTCCGCCTGATCCGGTGCGTCTTCCGGTGCGACCGTCAGGGCATATGCATCTTGCGGCGGCTCTGTCCATGGATTTTCAAGAACGCCACATTCGTTACTGCGTCCCCATAAGTTCATATCGATTGAATACGGGCTGTCGAGATTGATCGGAATCGGCACATTGTTTTCTTTTGCATAAGCGATTTCTTCTTCACGTGACCATTTCCATTCCCGAACCGGCGCGATGACTTCGAGTGATGGATCAAGCGCAGCAACCGAAACTTCGAACCGGACTTGGTCGTTTCCTTTTCCGGTACAGCCGTGGGCGACTGCTGTGGCACCGTGGGCATGCGCCACTTCGACCAGTTTTTCAGCAATCAACGGACGAGATAAAGCGGAAATCAGAGGATAGGCTCCTTCATAATGCGCACCATACTGAAGGGCCGGCAAAACAAAGTCATTTGCGAATTCGTCTTTGACATCAAGAACAATCGATTCGATCGCACCGACGAGTAACGCCTTTTCTTTGATGACCGACAAATCTTTTCCTTCGCCGACATCCATACACAATGCGACGACGTCATAATCCTTGCTCAACCATTTGATGGCGACTGAAGTATCCAGTCCACCCGAATACGCTAAAATCAATTTTTGTTTTGTCATTCTTATTTCCTCCTTGAATTCGACTGTATCTGTCTGTATAAAAATTCACTATGAATTATATATATACATAGACTTTTAAAAAAAGAAACCCTTTTTTCAGGATTTCTCAAAAAATCAGTGTTAAATTTTTTTCTCCATCGTCCGGTGCGGGATTCCGGCATCGTCAAATTCATCGGAAACAATCGCATAACCTAGCCCTTGATAAAACGGAATTGCCTGGACCTGGGCACCGAGTGTCAAAATCGTCCGATCTTCACGGCGGGCAATCCGTTCCATTGCCTGCATCAGTTCGCCGCCATACCCTTTTCCTCTTGTCGCCGCAAGTGTCGCGACACGTTCGACCTTCATCCGTTGCTCGTCATACGGGCGGGTCCGCCCCGTCGCTACCGGACGGTTCATCTCATCGAGGACAAGCAAATGAATCGCTGTTTCATCGTGTGTATCATATTCCAAATGGCGCGGAACCCCTTGTTCCTCGACAAAAACACGTTCCCGGATCATTCGGACCGCTTGCTGCTGTTCTGCTGTTTTCACTTGAATCACTGTCATGTATGTAATTCCTCCTTTAATGCTTCTACATAAGCTTGTGCCTCTTCATACGTCTGGAACAATGCCTGGGCATTGTTTTCACTTCCACCGCCACGTCCATTAAACTGCTTTAGATTTGTTTTGGCAAATTGTCCGAGATGAATCGAGCCGGCACTGCACATGAATAATTTTTTAGCTGTCTCGTTCCAGACGAATCCTGTCCGTCCTGCTTCGGCTAGAGCTTTCAGCAGTTTTTCTGAAAAGCGGATGTCCTCTTGACCATGTCGTACGGTGAGAACCGGTTCGTCCGTCGCCAGGATTTGTTTCAAGACCGTTTTGACATGCATATCTTCAGTCTGTCCGATCTGACGGTTCAGACGCACTTGCTCCTGCTTCAGTTCCTCCACGACGAGATGGACCTGGTCTTTTTTAGCAGATAATGCACGTGCAGTCTCTGCTAAGACACGCCGTTCGGTCGTCAGTAATCGAAATGCCCGGTCTTTCGCCACATACGCCAAGCGGATATTTCCCCGAACCTTTTCCAGTCCTGTGAATAAAATCAGTTCCAATTCCGATGTCGAGGCCATATGTGTCCCTCCACAGGCACTATAATCGAGTTCACCGATTTGAACGACTCGGATTTTCCCTGTTACCTGTGGTGTTTTTCTTAAGGGTAACTGGAGTGCCGCTTCTTCTGTATACTCTGTCGCCGTGATTGGCAGTTTGGCTTGAATCACCGTCCGCAACCGTTCCTCCAGACGACCTTGAAGAGTGTCGTCCCATGCATCAAGATTGAGATCCAGGGTCGATTCTTCCGTACCGGTCCGAAAACTGATTGTCTTGATTTGGAACTCGTCTTGAAGAATCGCGGAAATGACGTGTTGCGCCGTATGTTGCGCCGCGTGATCGGTTCGAATGACATCATCGACTTCACCCTGCACTTCGGTTTTAAGAAGCGGACTTTCGAGGCGATGCCAGACGTGCCCATCTTCAAGCTGAACATCTAGGACGGGAATACCGTTTAAAGTGCCCCGATCAGCAGGCTGTCCGCCACTCTCCGGATAAAAGTAACTTTGTTGTAGCGTCACCCAGTATCCTTGTTCGTCCTTAGTACCCGTCACGATTGATTCGAAGGTCCGGACGTCCGGATAAATTTGCTCAGAACGCATCTTCATTCCACCTTTTTGTACTGAATTTGCTTCTATTATGACACAAATCACTTACAATCGTTTGTCGACATCTTCATTTCCTAGTACACTAGATGAAAGACTATCGACCGCGAAGGGACGAAATGCCGTGATTCAGCACATCAATAAAAATTCACCACTTCCAATCTACTACCAAATTGAAGCTGCCCTAAAACAACAAATCGAGGATGGTCTGTTACAACCCGGCGATTTAATTCCCTCGGAACGCGAATTCGCCGAGGCCCATCAAATCAGCCGGATGACTGTCCGTCAAGCCATCTCGAACCTCGTCAACGCCGGTTATCTGATTCGTCAAAAAGGACGCGGCACATTCGTTGCCAATAAAAAAATCGTCATGCAACTGTCTGGTTTGACCAGTTTTTCTGAAGAGATGGAACATCTTGGATTGGAACCGGCAAGTGAATTGTTGTCCTACCAAACGATTGCTGCTGAAATGACGATTGCGAATAAACTCGGTATCCGGGAAGGTGCCAAAATTTATGAATTAAAACGTTTACGCATCGCAAACGAACAACCGCTTGCGCTCGAAACCGTCTATATCCCTGAACAGTTGTTACCCGGTTTGAACCAGGACGTTGCCATCACGTCACTTTATGCCTTTGCAGAGGCCAGTGGACTGAATCTTGGTCGTGCCAGTCAAACTTTCGAATCACGTCTCGCGACAAAAGAAGAAGCGCAACATCTCGGTCTGTCGGTCAGTTCACCTGTTTTGTCCGTCGAGCAACTGACTTTCCTTGCCACCGATCAACCGTTTGAATACGTCATCTCCGCTTATCGTGGCGATCGGTACACATTCACAGTCGAAATGGAACGGCAACGCTGAGTCTGATTTGAAAACAGGAGAGAGCCCTCTCCTGTTTTCGAATCAAAAAGCACATGTTTCGAGATACTTTTCAAGAAAGTATCTGAAACATGTGCTTTTTTTAGGATCATCCGTCTTAAACGGTTATTGAACCGGCTGCTCGACTGTCGTCGAATCCGTTTCCGACGGTGTGCTTGTCTCTTCTTTCATTGGTGATACTTCTTGTCCTTGCATCGCCTTGGTCAAGTTGGCTTTGACACGATCAAGTTGATTCGGATCAAGATGGTATTCCCATTTCCCGCTGATTCCAATGTATCCTTCACCTGCGAGCTGGTATTCCGTCGTATTACGTAGAGCTGTCGTAAAATCAGCTAAACGGAGATAATCGTTTGGACCTAAATTCGTCTCGACATTGTCGCCTACAGCGTCTAAGATGTCGCGATACGCACCGAGCGAACGGAAACTTGCCGCTTCTTTCGCAACAGCTTGAATGACTTGCATCTGCTTTTGTCCTCGGCCAATATCTCCGAGTGGATCATCATGGCGATTTCGGACGTAAGCGAGTGCCTGTTCCCCAGTCAAATGCTGCAGACCTTTCGGAACGGTGATCGTTCCTGCTTTACGCGCTGAATCCTGTTCTTTGAACGCATAACGCACATCGATATCAACTCCATCAAGCGCATCGATCAACTGAACGAATCCTTGGAAGTTAACTTTAACGACATGGTTGATTTCAATGCCAAGCAGATTTTCAGTCGTCTCACGTGCCAGTTTAATGCCGTTGTATGAACTCGATTTATCCATCGAACCAAAATAATGCGCATGGGTGATTTTATCCTGCTCGACACCCGTTTTTCCGTACGGCACATCATATTTAGAATAATCAATATTGACGAGTGAATCCCGTGGAATACTAGTCAGTACCAATTGCTCGGTCTTCTTATTCAAGACACCGACAATCATGACATCCGATCGTGCCGGTTCCTTGCGTTCTTTACTAGCTTTTGTCTCATCCGTTCCTAGAATCAAAAAAGATTCGGACGGAACATCATCATATTTCGAACTGACTTTCGAACCCGGAATGTTGATTTGTGTTCTCGCCAGAGTTTCCTGCGTCTTTATGAAAACCGCTCCCGCATAACCGGAACCGATAACGGTCAAAAGTAATAACAAGGCAGCGATCACTTTGATGAACATCTTGCCAGCACTCGGTTGCCTCTTTCTTGCTGATCTCGTCTGCATCTGTAAGCCCTCATTTTCATGTAAATTTTCTGTAAAGTTCACTATTCTCCATTATCCCGACTTTTATTAAAATGTCAATTTACGATTCGATTAAGAAGATGTGATTTCACTGTTTTTGCGATGAAACAGCTAAACCAAAATTAAATACAAAACTCGCCTCTTGAGAAGACCGGTCTAAAGCAGTCCGGTCTCATCAAAGACGAGTTGTTGTTTCATTTCATGAAGTTCGTATAGGCAGCTCGGCCTGTTCGTTTCGCTTCGTCCGATAACAAGCTTGCGGCTTCTTCGTCCAGGACAACCATCACATCAGCATGCCGTTGTAAAATCGTTGCCGGGCATGCAGTCGTCGCCGGACCTTCCATCATATCGCGAATCGCCTCCGCTTTTCGCTCGCTTGAAGCCACTAACAGAATCTTCTTCGCTTCCATGATCGTTCCAATCCCCATCGTAATAGCTTCTGTCGGCACATCCTCCAACCGGTCAAAAAATCGTTGGTTGGCAATCCGGGTCGACTCGGTCAGTTGGGTGACGTGGGTTTTGGCATCAAAAGGTGTGCCGGGTTCATTAAACGCGATATGACCATTCGAACCGATGCCGAGCAACTGAATATCGATGCCTAACTTCCGGACAAGCTGTTCATACCGTTCACTCTCTTGACTTGGATCAACTGTATTTCCAATCGGTACATACGATTCTTTGAAGTCGACCGCATCAAACAAATGCTCCTGCATGAACGTATGATAACTGTGCGCATGATCCGGACTGAGTCCGACGTATTCGTCCAAATTGACGGTCGTCACATGCCGGCAATCGACTTGATCCTTGCGCCATTCTTCATATACACCGAGCGGAGAGCTGCCGGTCGCAAGTCCGATCGTCAATCCTTCCGGGTGTCTTACAATCTCCTGTTTGAGCAGTTGGTAAGAGACATTTGCCAATTCTTCTGCTTTTTCTACAATCATCCATTTCATCAGTTGTTACCCCTTTCCGTTTGTAAATCGGTGCACTTCCCCGCGGTGAACGGTTTGTTCAACTTTCAAGTCTGCCGTCAATACGACAAAATCAGCATCCTTGCCCCGCTCGAGTCGTCCTTTATGTGTTAAGCCAAATTCTTCTGCCTGGTTGATTGAAGTCATCTGTACTGCTTGTTCGAGTGAACAGCCGGTAAAGGTGATGATATTGCGTAATGCCTGATCCATCGTCAGGACACTGCCTGCCAAGTTCCCGCTGGCAAGACGCGCAGCTCCATCCTTGACGTGCACCGTCTGTCCGCCGAGTTCATATTCTCCGTCCGACAATCCCTTCGCTCGCATGGCATCAGTGATGACCGTCAAACGGTCTGGTCCTTTCATCCGGTAAGCAAATTCGACCATCTCTTTCGAACTGTGAATCCCGTCCGGAATGATTTCCGCGTATACCGATCGTTCGAGGAGGCAATATCCGACGGTGCCGGGTTCCCGGTGATGCAAGGCACGCATTTGATTATAGAGATGTGTCCCGTGGGTGACATTGCCTAAATGATTTTGGTCAAATGTCGCATCGGTATGTCCGGCAGATGGAATCGCGCCCGTCTCTCGAACAGCCGCTTCAAAATCACGGGCACCCGACCGTTCCGGAGCGTACGTGACCAGTTTGATCTGATTTCCGGATGCTTGTTGCCATTTTAAAAATTGATCCGCATCCGGTTCGACGATGTATTCCAACGGTTGGGCTCCGGCATAGTCCGGATTGATGAATGGTCCTTCTAGATGAATGCCTTCAATCGTCGTCTGCCGGGAATCGATGACATCTCGCGTGACTTTCAATGCCTGCGTAATCTGATCCCAGTCTTGTGTGATCGTCGTCGCAAAAAAAGACGTGACGCCTTCCGCAAGCATCGCTTTACTCAACCGGTGCATTGCTTCCGCATCCGCATCCATCGTGTCGACATCATATCCACCGTGGATATGAACATCAATCATTCCTGGAATCAGTCGTTTCCCTTCAAGATTGACGACGACTTCGTCGCGTGGTGTGTAATCTGACATCTTTCCGATTTCTTGGATGGTCTCTTCAAAGCGGATGAATCCATCTTGAATGACGGTTTGTCCCGTATAAATTTCTGCATGAATCATGCTTGGCATCTTGTTTCTTCCTTTCTCTTTTTGATTCCGACAAGTGATATATCTTCACCATTAGTATACCGTTGTTGATTCTAGTTGTATAGACCTTTATACATTTAATCAACTATGAAAAAGAAGATTCCGGAGTCTAGTCCAGAATCTTCTTTATTTACGGCAATAAAATCCGGTCTTTTTTCTTTGAAATCAGACGTGTCGCTTTTAAAATCGCAATCGTTAACGATTGACGTTTACGGTATGCGAGGTAACGTCCTTCCCACTTCGGATCATATTTTTCCTTATAGCGTCTCAACCCGGTAAAGCTGTACATGTAGCGGATGTTGTTGAATACATCGGCAGCTACACGTTCCTGCCAAAATGATGTTTCGTCCTCACCAACGGATGAGAGCGGAGCCATTCCCATATTAAAGGTATGGTAGCCCTGCTCAGTCGCATAGTCAAACAAGCGGATAAACATGGCATCCATAATCCCGTTCGGACCATCCGGACGAAAACGCATCAAATCAATCGAGAGAACACCTTCCTGATACGCCGGCATGAATGTCATGAAGCCAAGCATCTGCCGATTGGCATCACGCATGATACCAATCGGGGCTTGATTCAAATAAGACTCGTTGAAATAGCCCAATGAAAATCCTTTTTCGGATTTCCCTCCTAACCATTCATCCGAGACGTCACGTAATTGGTTCAGCAACGCTTCACTGAACGGAGGTGATACGACTTCAAATGTCATGCCTTCCCGTTCAAAACGATTTTTAATGGAACGTAATCCGGCCCGTTTTTTCCCGGAAACGGTAAAGGTCGTCATGTCGACGATTGCTTCTTCCCCGAGTTTAAAGAAGTTAAAGCCAAAATCATGATACAACGACATGTTCTGTGCCTGAATCTGATAGATATTCGGGATATAACCCAAATCCTCGACACGCCGTAAAAAACAGGCGATCAACTGGGAATGTTCTTCCGGATTTCCGCTCGGATCACCAAGCATCATAATCCGGTTTCCGGTCTGACTGAACTGAATAAATGAACGTCCGGACTCAGAGAAGAAAAAGCGTTTATCGCCGAGAAAAGCCAGGTGACTTAAATAATTTCCCCCTTCTTCCGTCAAGACATCCTTAACTTTTTGCAAATCTAACTTTTCACCCAAGACCGGCTGATTAAACGTATTGAATAAACGAATGAAGACGAGTGTGTAGACAAGTGCAAAAATCGAGGCACTCGCAGCAAACATGAAGATCTCATGCGCAGGATAAACCTTTGTTCCGTCAGCCGAACCGAGTGTATAAAAGGCATATCCGAAGAAGATGAATCCGCCGATGTATAAAAAACCGGCAAAAGCTGCCCGGATCAGTCGAGTCGTCGTAATCAGCGTCCGTTCACGATGAAAGGCATTTCTTGACATTGTGACCAACACCAAGACAATCAGAACGACGGATAAGGAGATCAAGTTAAATCCACGCAACGCCATCCCAATCAAAGCAAAAGCCGAAACACCATAAATCATATACAGCGAACGTTTCGTCCGTCGGTACAGAGACGGGGCAAGCAGTACATACAACAAGCCGGCCATCAAAAAGAAACTGTTCGCAAGCAGCAACAATTCATGCGGCAGACGGGCTTCCAAATATTCATACTGCGTCGAGTTAGGCGGTAAAATCGCCAACCCCCAAATCGCGATGCCTGCGAGTAACGTAATCAAGGCTAACGTAAAATGTCGTACTTTACTTAAAAAGCGTAACTGAAGCCGCCAAATGACACCACCGACCTCAACAGACGGACCGACAATCGGTTTATCCTCAATCATCTTGACGACCGGACCACTGAACTCACGCGCCGAGAAAATGACGCCGATCACGAATGGAATCAAATAATACACCAGACGATAAATCAGCAATCCAGTAAGGACGATACCTTCTTCGACACCGGCGCGCTGCATGCCAATCAAAAAAACCAAGTCGAACGAACCGAATCCACCCGGCACCATCGAAATCAATCCGGCAGTTGCGGCGATGATGAAGACGCCGATGACTTTAGAAAAACTGACATCCGTTCCGAGTGCCGCCAAAATGAAATAGACGACGACTCCCGCACTGAACCATTCCGCCAGTGAGACAAGCGAATAGAGGGCAATGGATGACGGACGGATACTGCTGCTCCCCCGTCGGAAAGTAAACAACAGATAGACCGGGAAGAAAAAGGCAACACCGATGATGACCGGCCATAACCATTTCTTTAAATCCAACACTTCAAACGCCGGAAAAACGTTTAATAAGGATAATGCCGATAAAATCGATAATCCGCTGATCAGTGTCGGAGCCATCCAACCGATGGCTTTCAATAACCGGGTTCCTTCGACGAACGGTCGATAGAGGGCTGTTCTGACGCCCATTCCGGCAAGTCCTCCAAAACCGATGATCCCGTTAAACGAGTTGGCAATCCAAGATGCCCGGAAAATCAGCCCGATCGGAACCTTCACTTGAAGCGAACGCAATAAAAAGAAATCGTAAAAAAACATCGTCGCGACCGCTGCAAGTCCCGACACAATCAATAAAATGAACTTCCAGGACGGAATTTGCTGAATCGCCCGAATCGATTCTTTTAACGATAGACTTCTTAATTCGTTTTGTCCTTGATAAAAAATGAACGCAATCAAGATAATCGGCAAAATGATTTTCGCCATTGTCAACACACGTTGTTTATTGAATCTCATTTCACGACCTCCTTTGATTTTCTGACAAGATGCATCAGGCGGAGCAGGAGAAGACTGGCTCCAACGGCAAGTCCGATGATCAATCCCCACCAATACCCGTCCGGTCCAAGTTCCGTAAACCGCTCAAAATAAAATCCGAGTGGCAGTCCGATGACCCAGTACGCGGTAATCGTCAAAATAAACGTGACGTTGACATCTTTAAATCCACGGAGCGCTCCTTGCGTCGGCGCTGCGACCGCATCGGATAACTGAAAGAAAATCGCTAAAATCATGAAATGAGCCGCCATTTTGATGACTGCCGGATCATTGCTGTAAAGTGCCGCAATCCGTTCATTTTGAATGTACAGCAATCCACCTGAGAAAAGGGAGACAACCAGGCACAGCAACAGGCCAATCCATACGTATTGAACAGCATCCTTGACCCGCTTGGCTCCCATCTCGAACCCGACCGTAATCGTCAGGGCTGATGCGGCCGAGAGCGGAATCATGTAGACGAACGAGGCAAAGTTGATCGCTGCCTGATAAGCTCCAATGACGACATCGCCGTAGGCGCCAAGCAGCAAAGTCACGGCTGAAAAGATACTGACTTCCGAAAAGATCGCTAAGCCGATTGGCGCACCGAGCAAGACCAATTCCTTGATTCTTTTTACATCCGGTTTATAAAAACGACGGAGAATCCCGAGCCGTTGAAACAGTTCACCTTTTAAGACGACACCAATAACTGCAATACATAAAATCCAGTATGTGATGGCTGTCGCCACTCCTGCTCCGATGCCCCCCAGTTCCGGGAAACCAAACTTTCCGAAGATAAACAGATAGTTGAAAGCAACATTAATGGGTAAAGAGAATAATAATAACGTCATTGTGATGTTCGATTTGCCTAACGAATCAATTAAGGTACGCAGGACGAAGAAAACGAACATCGGAATGATACCAAAACCTAACATGACAAGATAGATGCGGGCAACATGGCGTGCCTGATCCGATAATTCCATTTGGTTCAAAATCGGATTAACGAGCACTAGTCCAAGCAGAATCGTCAAAACGATAATGACGACGGACACATACAATGCCTGTATCACGATTCGCTTCACTTCCCGCTCTTTTCTTGCTCCCATTGCTTGGGACACAAGTGGCGCCACGGCTAATAAAATACCCGTCAATCCTGTATAAACAGGTGCCCACAGACTGGCTCCGACGCCGACGCCCGCTAAATCAGCCGACCCGTATCGTCCGGCCATGACCGTATCAAAAAAACTAATTAAGTAAAACGCTACCTGTGTGACCAGAATCGGAAAGAAAATCTTCATGAACTGTTGAATCTTTCCCGATAGCGTAGTTGTCTCTAACATTGTTCCACCACATTCCAGGGCAACCTGCGCCCTATTTTTATTAAAGCATTCAGTTTCGCACTTTGTTCTACGTAAATTATTTAAGGAGGGATTCATTTGAATCATCGTGATGCGGAAAATTTAACTTTTGAATTACTCGAGACCTGGTCGACATTTAATCATTATGCCGGGGAAGCTCAAACCTTTAAAAATCCTGAAGACGTCCACCAAGCGCGGATCCGTTTACGTAAATTAATCACATTCGCGAAGTTGGTGGATCAAACGGAGGAACCGATTTATCTCATTTGGAAACGATTGATGGCTGCGTTCGGTCAAGTACGGGATCTTGATGTCCAACTCAGTCAACAAGCTGTTACTTCTCCCATTGAACAGTTATTCGCGGAACATCTTGCCTTACAACTGCAAGGCAAACGGGCCACATTACTGGAAACGATGCATCTGTTGATTTCTGATGAACTGGACCGCTCCGTCCGTCGATTTTTAGCCGGCCGGTTAACAAAACAATTAAAACGGATTGATGAAAAAGATCTTCTTCAGACAGCTGAAAAACGATTTGATAAAAAGAAACTTCACTATGAAAAAGTTCAGCATAAGGAAGGGAACAAGCGGATTCAGATGATGCATGAGTTACGGCTTGCAACGAAGTTCTACCGCTATACGGTCGAGTATTTACGTCCTTATACCGATTTTCCGAAATCGTCCGTCGACCGGTTAAAACGGATTCAAACCCAATTAGGTGATATCAATGATACGTATAATCGCCTCGAACGTTGGCGCATCTTCAGCGTTCCTGACGATCAGCTTGCGCAACAACAAAAAGAAATCACCCGGCTTGAGAAAAAGCTTTCGAAACTGCTTGATCAAATGACGTTTGATTAAGGATGACGCTGGACGAGCAACTCTAACATCTTCGTTCCGGCAATCGAATTCCCTTTCAAGTCAAGTGCCGGTCCGAAGATGCCGATTCCAAGGTCCGCCATGTCGAAGTCACTTCGACCACAGGCAACGATGGCACCTGATACCCCGCTTTTTCCGGGTAACCCGACCTGGACTGAAAATTCTCCGGACGCATCGTACATGCCGCATGTCGTCATGATCGCCCGGATGATCCGTGCATTCCGGCGGGAGATGACTTGATTCCCGGATGGTGTTTTTCCGGACTGACTTAAGATTTTCCCCATCATTGCGAGTCCTTTACAATTGGTCAAAATCGCACACTGCTTCGTATAGACATCGATGATTTCTTCCACGTTTCCTTCGATGACTCCATGATACCGCATGAAGTACAGCAGAGCCCGATTTAAGTCAGTCGTCTCGAATTCGGATTTAGCGACCTCTGCGTCGTATTTGACCATATCAAGTTCGATGTCCAGCAGATCGGCAATGAATTGGCGTAACCGGTTCAGCTTATCGGCGGCGTCTTCCCCCGGTAACATGCTCGTCACCGCGAGTGCACCGGCATTGATCATCGGATTAAGGGGTTTCGTCGGAATCGTCTCTTCAAGCTTCGCAATCGAGTTGAATGCGTCTCCCGTCGGTTCCATACCGACCTTCGAGAACACGTAATCTTCACCAAATGTCTCGAGGACAAAGGCTAACGTGATGATTTTTGAAACACTTTGTAAGGTGAACATCGTTTCGGCATCTCCCGCTGATACAAAACTGCCGTCTGCATTACAAACAGCGATTCCAAGCTGGGTCGGTTCCGATTTTGCCAGTTCTGGTATATAACTCGCCACCTGTCCAAGTACGGTATAGGGGCGACATTCAGCGATCAACTCTTCTAGTTGTTGTTGCGTTACGTTCATCGTAGTCCCTCTTCCTGTCGTTTTCATTAGCTTATCATGCTTTTTCGTCACGAGATATGCCGTTGTTCTTTTTAGTTTTCCCTCTCATGAAAAAGGTCGTCTCTCCTCTGACAGTCAGAGGATGAGACGACCTTTTGAACTATACTTTAGCGGATAACCAATTCTGTACCGTCTGTATCAATCGCGACATGCGAACCATCCTGGATGGAGCCACTAATCAGAGCCCGTGCCAGTTTCGTTTCAATCGTCCGCTGGATGTACCGGTTGATTGGACGTGCACCGTATTGTGGTTCAAACGCCTCGTTGAAAATTAACGTTTTTGCCGCTTCTGTTACATCGATTGTAATTTCACGACCGGACAGACGATCTGCCATCTTGCTGACTGCTTTGTCGATGATCCGTTCGATTTCCGCCCGGTGGAGAGGATGGAAGAGGATCGTGTCATCAATCCGGTTCAGGAATTCTGGCCGGAAATACTTTTTCAGCTCTTGACGGACCGCTTCTTCTTCTGCCGCATCAATCTCCCCGTCTTTTGCCGCTTCGAGCAAAATATTCGATCCGATGTTAGATGTCATGATGACAATTGTGTTCTTGAAATCGACCATTCGTCCTTGAGCATCAGTCAAACGGCCATCGTCCAATACTTGAAGTAAAATATTAAAGACGTCACCATGTGCTTTTTCGATTTCGTCAAACAACAACACCGAATACGGACTCCGGCGGACGGCTTCCGTCAATTGACCGCCTTCTTCATAACCGACATAACCGGGAGGTGCTCCGACCAGGCGGGAAACATTGTGTTTCTCCATGTATTCGGACATATCGATCCGAACGATGTGTTCCTCACTGTCAAACATGGCTGCTGCGAGAGCTTTCGCAAGCTCCGTTTTCCCGACCCCTGTCGGTCCAAGGAACAGGAACGAACCGATTGGACGATTCGGATCTTTGATTCCCGCCCGTGCGCGGATGACAGCATCCGAAACCAGCCGGACTGCTTCATCCTGACCAAAAACACGTTCATGCAACGTATCTTCTAAATACAGTAACTTTTCGCGTTCCCCTTGTGCGAGACGGCTGACGGGAATTCCCGTCCACTTCGACACGATATCGGAAATTTCTTCGTCTGTCACAGCTTCCCGGACGAGTTCATGCGAGACGTGTTCCGCTGATTCTTCCGCCACTTTCAACTGATTTTCAAGTGCCGGAATCTGTCCGTATTTGATTTCAGACGCTGTATTCAAATCATATCGTCCTTCTGCTTCCTGAAGAGCGAGTTTTGCTTTTTCAAGATCTGCCCGCAACTGCTGAACGTTTTGGGAACTGTCTTTCTCGCGTTCCCATCGTGTCCGGAGCGCACTTTCGTCTTCCCGGACAGAACTGAGTTCCTGTTGCAGAGTCTCGAGTCGTTTCCGGGATGCTTCATCGGTTTCTTTTTTCAGTGCTGCTTCTTCAATTTCAAGTTGCATGACACGTCGGACTAACGAATCCAGTTCCGCCGGCATCGATTCCATGTCGGTCCGAATCATCGCACACGCTTCATCCACTAAATCAATGGCTTTATCGGGCATGAAACGGTCCGTGATGTACCGGTCTGACAGGATGGCTGCCGCAACCAGGGCATTATCATGAATCCGGACACCATGATGGATTTCAAACCGTTCTTTCAGCCCACGTAAAATCGAAATCGTATCTTCGACATCCGGTTCCGCGACCAGCACTTGTTGGAAGCGGCGTTCAAGTGCAGGATCTTTTTCGATGTACTTCCGGTATTCATCTAAAGTCGTCGCACCGATACAGTGCAGCTCGCCGCGGGCAAGCATCGGTTTCAGCATGTTTCCGGCATCCATCGCGCCTTCGGTCTTCCCGGCACCGACAATCGTGTGCAATTCGTCGATGAACAACAGAATCTGTCCTTCCGCTTCCTTAACTTCATTTAAGACCGCCTGAAGACGTTCTTCGAATTCACCACGGTATTTGGCACCCGCGACAAGCGTACTCATATCGAGGCTAAACAACTGTTTGTTTTTCAGACTCTCCGGTACATCACCCCGGACAATCCGTTGGGCCAGGCCTTCGACGATTGCCGTTTTCCCGACTCCCGGTTCGCCGATTAAGACCGGGTTATTTTTCGTTTTCCGGCTGAGAATCCGGATGACCCGGCGAATCTCGTCATCCCGTCCGATGACCGGATCCGTTTTACCGGACCGGAAATCCGCGACGAGATCCCGCCCGTATTTCTTCAGGACATCAAAGGTCGCTTCCGGATTTTTCGTCGTCACCTTCCGATTACCGCGCATTTCAATGATTGCTTCTCGCAAGACCTGTTCCGTCACACCTTGACTCCGTAAATATTGTGTCGCCGGACTCGACTGTTTCACAAGACCTAACAGCAAATGCTCGACAGATACGTAATCGTCCTGCATCAAACGGGCTTCGGTTTCCGCTTCCGTCAAGACCTGCAACAAGGAGTTGCTGATGCGCGGCGTCGAGGATTGAGCAAGCGCCGGTAACCGTCCGAGTGCTTCATTGACTCCTGTCTCCAGCTGATCAATCCGTTGGTCGAGCTTCTCAAAAACAATCCGTGCAATCCCCTCTTCTTGTGAAAGCAGAGCCAGCAACAAGTGCCACTCTGTAATCTCACTGTGTCGACGTTGTTTGGCAATGGCTTGTGCCGATACGATGGCTTCATGTGCCCGGTCCGTTAATTTTTCGAAATCCATTTTTCCGTCACTCCTTCACAGATAAACGATTTTCCCATTCTTCATAAAATGCTGGTTCCATTTCCGGCAGTTTGACTTCCAGTTGTACCAACAGGGCACCGCGATGTCCTTCCCGGTTACTAAGTCCCCGATTCGGGATACGGAGACGGGACCCGGGTTTTGTGCCGGGCTTGATTTTCAATTTGACACGTTTTCCTTCCAACGTATCCGCCACGACTTCGCCCCCGAGAACAAATACCGTCGGATAAACACGGACGGTCGAGATGACATCGGTTTCCTGACGGCGGAACTGCTCATCATCCTTCAGATGAATCGTCACATACACATCTCCCGCGATTCCTTTACGGTTACGTTTCGAACTTTTCCCGCGTAACCGGACTTTTTTTCCGTCATACAAATCTTTTGGCAAACTCATTTGGATGGCACCTGTCGCTAATCGGATCGTCACTTTATCATTTTGACTCAGATGACTTAACGGAACCGTCAATTCGAGTTCTTCGTCCGTTTCTTCCGGTTCTTGACTAAAAAACGAACCGAACATATCTTCAAATCCAAACGATTGTCCTGCCGATCCGGTCGATCGGGATTGACGTCCGTTGAATTGGCGGAAAAGATCGTCGTAGTCGGCTGACTGTCCATACCCTGCTCCAGCCATCCGTTCATAGTTACTTCCATATTGATCATACTGCGCTCGTTTTTCTTCATCCCCGAGGACATCAAACGCTTCCTGAATATCTTTGAAACGCTGATCCGCACTCGCTTCCTGATTGACGTCCGGATGGTATTGTTTCGCAAGCTTCCGGTATGCCCGTTTGATTTCCTGGTTCGATGCTGTCTTCTCGACACCAAGCGTTCGATAATAGTCTTTCGCCACTCCGATCACTCCCTTAACTTTTTATTCTGTATCTTAATTATAGAATTGGTCAGTCAATTGGTCAAATATAGTCAAACTTTTTTTGACGATTCTTTTGTTCTTTTCACTTTACGCATTTTCCTCAAACAAGTTTCGTTCCAGGAAACCATGATATACTGACAACTAGCATTATGAAAAAGGAGCGATCAAGACATGGATGGTAAAAAACGCGCCGACGTCAAAATCGGGCAACACGTCAGTATCGTATTAAAACAAGACCAGCGGACAGGAAAACGGACGGAAGGTATCGTCAAGGATCTGTTAACCAAGTCACCGAATCACCCGCACGGTATCAAAGTCCGTCTCGAAGACGGGCAAGTCGGTCGGGTTCAGGAAATCTTATAAGAGAGCACATGAAAAAGACACCCGCTTTCCGGTCATCTGCCGGAGTACGGGTGTCTTTTCGTCAATTACCGGAATGTTCGAGGTAACGTAAGGTCACTTCGATTAAGATCCGGGCCGCATGCTGCATCGCCTGTTCTTCAAAATCAAACTTCGGATGATGATGGGGATAAAAGGTTTCGTCTCCTGCGCCCGTAAAGAAAAAGGTACCAGGCACTTGTTGCAAATAATACGCGAAGTCTTCACCGCCCATCGTCGGAGCAATTTCAAAGACGTGCTCCGCACCCATGATGTCAGACGCAACAGTCCGCAAAAGGTTCGTTTCTTCCGGATGGTTGACGACCGCCGGATACCCTCTTTCGTACGTAAACGAATAGGTCGCTCCCGCCGCGTCACACACCCCTTTAATCGTCCGTTCCATTTCCCGGACGATTTGTTCGGCGACTGCTGGATCAAACGTCCGGATCGTCCCGGTCAGTTCCGCACTGTCGGCAATGACATTAAACGTATTCCCGGCATGGAGTGTACCAATGGTCAAGACCGCTTGCTGAAGCGGATCGAGACGCCGGCTGACAATACTTTGTAATTCTTTGACAATGGTCGCCCCGAGTACGACGGCATCAATCGTTTCGTGTGGCTTCGCGCCATGTCCTCCGCGCCCGAACAGTGTCAGCTCGAACTTATCGGCCGCTGCCATGACAGGACCAACCCGATAACCAATCGTTCCAAGTTTCGTCGTCGACCACAAATGGGTTCCGAAAATGACGTCGACACCGTCGAGGCATCCGTCGGCAACCATGTCCCGTGCCCCGCCCGGAACGACTTCTTCCGCGTGTTGATGAATCAAGACGACATTTCCTGCCAACTGTTCCTTTTGGCGGACAAGAATTTCTGCGACTGCAAGCAGCGTCGCTGTATGTCCGTCATGCCCGCATGCATGCATGACACCGGGTACGGTCGACCGGTAATCCACGGTTTTTTCATCCTGAATCGGCAATGCATCAAAATCTGCCCGCAGTGCGACCGTTTTTCCCGGTTTCCCTCCGCGAATCGTTCCGACCACACCGCGTCCGCCGACACCGGTCCGGACTTCAATTCTAAGCTCCGTCAACCGGTCCGCAATGAATTGCGGGGTATCGACTTCATGAAACGATAACTCCGGATGTTGATGTAAATACCGGCGCCGGTCGACCATCACTGGAAATAACTGCTCCACCATCTCTTCCACCGTCTGTTTCATTATGTACGCCCCCTATTTTTTACTGTGCAACATCTTGACACTTTCCCGTGTATACTGCAGCCGTTCAATCGTATCGTCATAATGGACGGCGGCATAGGATAAAAACAATACATCAATCGCAAACAACTGGGCGAGACGCGAACTCAAGGCCGCACTGCGTAACGGCGCTTCCGGAGCCCGTGACGTCCATAAGGCGATATCCGCCAGTTGACTGACACGATTATCCCCGAACCGCGTCAAACTGATGACCTTCAGCCCGCGAATCTTGGCGAGCCGGATCAACTCGACGACTTCCTCGGTTTCCCCGCTGTAGGAAATCGCAAAAAAGACATCATCCGGGCTGGCATTCGCAAGAATCGTCGCGACGAGATGTTGATCCGATTCCTGAATCGTCAGTTTCCCGACACGTGTCCATTTTTGGGCGGCATCCAGTGCGACGACGTTCGATGCACCAATCCCGTAAAAGTAAATCGCCCGTGCCTGATCCAATATATCCGTCGCTTCGGCAATCCGGTCTTCACTCAATTGTTTCGCCGTATCTTGTAAGGCTTGAATGCTGTTGCTGACCGTTTTTTCCACTAAGTCAGCAGGCCGTTCATTTTTTTCAATATCATGATACCCCTTTAAATCTGTTCGTGCCGTATCCGCTGAAATCCGCATCCGGAGTTCTGGATATCCTTTTAAACCGAGTGCCCTGCAAAAACGGACGACAGCTGCGGCACTTGTTCCCGATTCCTCGGCTAAATGATGAATCGTCATCCCCGCGATTTCATTCATATGCGCTAAAACAAAATCAGCGACTTTCCGCGAAGAAGAAGGCAACTCTTCGTGGACAGCGTTAATCTGTGAAAAAATACCACCTTTCATGCGACCCGCTCCCTTACCATGGATTAAAACAGGCGAATCCAGCGTGTCTCTGCTGATTCGCATGATGCTTCTTTTCTATTATGCGCTTTCAAGACGGCTTTCGTAAATCTAAAGAAATCTGACAATAGTAAATCGTTGTTTTGTTGTGCTTAAAAGTCTGGTTAAACTCAACAAAAAAGACTCCTGCTTGCGCAAGGAGTCTGTCTGTTCAAATGAAATCAACGGATTTTGACAATCGGTTTTTTCGTATCCGGCTCGATGAATAACATCGCTTCCGTATCGCCGTTCAAGTTCGTGACGGTAATCGTTGTCGGGACATTCCGATTGTATTCCCAACGATTTTCGAGCAAGTAGGTCACGTATTGAATGAACGCTACGAGTTCTGCTTTTCCGTAAAACTGAACCGGAATCTTGATTTCCAACTTCTTCAGTTCACCTTCCTGATAAAAGCCTTCTCCCATCATACCGGTGTAGTTCGGGAAATAGTCTTCGAGGCGGTCCTTGAACAAATCAAACTTCGCGGCATCATCACGGACATCGTTCGTTGCGGCACCCGATGGGTAGTAATAATATTTTTCATCATAGTTCTTCCAGTCGTTCGAACTGATCTGATTGCCGCGCCCGATAAAGGCGGAAGATACATAATGTCCGGAAACCGGTGACCCTTCACTTTCCTGTAAATACAAGGCGACGTGGATCGGTGTCGTTTTGATACCGTCCGTTTTCCGCATTTTCTTGACCAATTCATTTGCCATCCGTTTTCCTTCTGCGATGACTTTTTTCTCGTCGAGTTTCACGGTATAGGTCGGACCGTAGTTTTCATCCTGGAAAACATATTCGCTGTTTAAGACTAAAGCGACGGATGTCCCACCGAGTTCGAGTTTTTTATCTTCTTCCAACATGTAGTCCTGTTCCAAAATGTGCGATAGAATCAAAGGAGACTTTTGGTTTTTTTCTTTGTAAGACTTTCCGGTCGTATAAGCAGGGTTCAAGCCGTTCGGATCACTGACGCCATCCCCGGCTTTTCCTTTTCGTAACAACCACTGGGCAATTTGATCGGCCTCGAGCAGTTGTCCTTCTTGATAATAGTATTTATCCGGAGCAAAAAATTGAGTGGAGTGACGCATCAATCCGGTCTCGATTTCATCCAGCTCCAGGCGTGAACTGACTCGTTTTTGTGTCATCCCGCGGGCGACACTCGGCCGGAACGGTAAGACGGTCCGGTAATAGGAATCGGTCGTATCAATCGCCGGACTGACGACAGCCTGGACTTCTTTTCCTTGTTCACTCTCTGTAATGACTTCTTTTGTATCGCTTTTTTGTGATAAATCAAACGAACACGCGCCGAGGAATAATGTACTCGTCAACGTCAACGCGACTATTTTTTTAGATTTCATCTGTTTTCGCACCCCATGTTTTCAAAATCGTTCTCTCTATCATAACAGAATAGTTTTCCATCGGGGAAGGTGTAGTTTTTCCCTGATTTTCAAAAAAGTATATCCTGCTTTTCAGCAGATGAAAGGATTTTTTTATGAAACGACGACTTCTTGGTCTTCTTCTTTTGATTGCCGGCATCCTGCTCATTCTTTGGCCGATGTATACCAATCATCAAAAACAACAGGCCGCTGACGAACTAAAACAGCAATGGACACAAAATTTAAAGGCGGTCGATGCCAAAGAAACGAAGAAACCGGTCGCAACGAACGGTAGCGGCTTACTGACGATTCCGTCACTTGATTTTGAACAAGTCATCTTAGAAGGGGCTTCGACGACCGTTCTCGACAAAAGCATCGGTCACCTGAAAGGAACCGGTGCGCCCGGTAAAGGGAATTACGCCTTAGCGGGACACCGCAGTTTCACGAAAGGACTCCATTTCAACCGTCTGCCCGAGTTGAAAACGGGTGCACATGTCATCGTGACAACAAAAAGTCATCGGTATACCTATCAAATGAAGACCTCACAACTCGTTAAACCAACGGATTTGTCCGTCTTGCACCAGGACGTGAAACAAGCAACCATTACACTGATTACGTGTGATCCGCCGGAAACGGCAACCAACCGGTTAATCAAACAAGGTGTGTTAATCAAAACCGAATCGTTGTAACACACCATTTCAACAGCAAACAGGGAAGACGCATGATCCACGGCGTCTTCCCTGTTTGTATTCCCATCATCCGTTTGACGGATGTTCTGTTATCCTTCGTATTTCGCCAACTCTTCAAGCAATTGTGTTTCATTCCAAATCTCGATTCCGAGCGACTCGGCTTTCGTTAACTTCGAACCGGCTTTTTCTCCGGCCACCAAAATATCCGTCTTTTTACTGACGCTGCCGGTCACGTCCGCACCAAGCAACTCGAGCCGTTTCCCGGCTTCTGAACGTTTTAACGTCTCCAGTGTTCCGGTCAACACAATCGTCTTCCCAGCGAGCGGTGCATTCGATTGATCGACCCGTTGTCCGAGAAACTGTTGGTTCAATCCGAGTGCTGCCAAGTCCTTGATCAGGTCTTGTGCTTCCGGATGTTCAAAATATTTCGTGACGGAATCGGCAATTTTACTGCCAATCCCATCAATCGCTAAAATTTCTTCATACTCCGCCTGTGCGATCCCGTCCAGTGAATCAAAGCGCTCTGCGAGCAGGTAAGCCGCTTTTTGACCGACCAATCGAATTCCGAGGCCAAACACCAGTCGTTCCAAGGAATTCTGCTTCGAAGCTTCAATTGCGGTGAGAAGATTATCGACCGACGTTTCACCCATCCGTTCATACGTCAACAACTCATCCCGGTCGAGACGGTATAAATCGGCGAGCGTCCGGATGGCTTCATGTTCATACAATTGACGCACCACTTTTTCACCGAGACCGTCGATGTTCATCGCTTGACGCGATACGAAGTGAATGATGCCTTCCACAAGTTGGGCCGGACATTCCGGACTGACACACCGAATATCCGCTTCGCCTTCTAACCGAACGAGTTCGGATTGGCAGGCCGGACAATGGGCCGGGAATGCAATCGGCTGTTCGTCGCCCGTCCGTTCGGAAACGACGACGCTGACGACTGCCGGGATGACGTCCCCGGCTTTTTTGATGATGACTTGATCGTGCAGTCGAATGTCTTTTTCCGTGATGAAATCGGCATTGTGGAGTGTTGCATAACTAACCGTCGAGCCGGCGACGACGACCGGAGCGAACCGTGCACGTGGCGTGACTTTCCCTGTCCTTCCGACACTGAAATCGACTTCTTCGACCGTCGTCATGACTTCTTCTGCGGCAAATTTATACGCCGTCGCAAAGCGAGGACTTTTCGCCGTGAAACCAAGTTCTTCCTGATCGTCATACCGATCAACTTTCAGAACGATGCCGTCGATTTCGTACGGTAAATTGGAACGTTCCAGCGTCCAGTGGGCAATGTAGGCTAAAATTTCTTCGACCGTCTCACACGTCTGCATCTCCTTGTTCGTCGGTAATCCGAGTTCAGCTAGCTGCAACATCGCTTCGCTATGCGAACGGGCACTCAGTGTATTGACACCGACACCATAGACGAAAAGCGACAGATTACGGGATGCGGTAATCGAAGAATCGAGCTGCCGCAAACTTCCGGCTGCCGCATTACGCGGATTGGCAAACAAGGCTTCCTCACGTTCTGCCCGGTCTGCATTCAAGCGTTCAAACGATTGTTTCGGCATATAGGCTTCACCCCGGACCTCGACCGTCTGATTTTGACGCAGGCGGAGCGGCAAGGCTTTGATCGTCCGCAGGTTTTGTGTGATGTTCTCGCCGACCGTTCCGTCCCCTCGTGTCGCACCACGGACAAGTTGTCCGTCTTCGTACTTCAGGGAAATCGCGAGTCCGTCAAACTTCAACTCTGCAACATATGTCGTCGAACGTCCGAGTGAACGTTCGATGCGGGCGACCCACTCCCGAATTTCCGTCTCATCAAAGACGTTGCCGAGCGATAACATTGGTAAATCATGGGTCACCTTCTCAAAGGCATCGAGCGGCGCAGCACCGACGCGTTGCGTCGGTGAATCTGCCGTGATCAGTTCCGGATGTGCCGTTTCAAGTTCCGTCAGTTCCCGTAACAATTGATCATAGGTGCTGTCCGGAACAGTCGGCTGATCCTGCACGTAATATTCATAACTGTATTGGTTCAACTTTTGGCGTAATTCCTCGATTCGTGCCTGTTCTATCATCTTGACGCCTCCACTCATACCTTTTTGATTGGTGCGAATTTCGCAAGTAACCGTTTGACACCAACTTCCGGGAAGGCGATATCGATTTCTAAGCTGTCTCCTGCCCCGCGTGTCTGCACGACGGTTCCCCGGCCCCATTTTCCGTGTTCTGCTTTGTCACCGACGTTCCACCCGAGTGACTCTGCTCCTGACGTCTTCATTGCAGTCGGTTTCGTGACTGATCGGCCGATGACGGCTTTTCCTTGCGGTACCGGACGATCTTCCCATGGCAATGGTTTCGGTTTTTTACCGGTCCGTTCCAGTACTTCCTCCGGTAATTCAGCAAGAAAACGGGATTCGAGATTGGCATTGGTCCGGCCATACAGCGAACGCATCCGCGCGTGCGAAAGATACAATCGTTTTTCGGCCCGCGTAATGCCGACGTAGGCGAGGCGACGTTCTTCTTCCATTTCGTCTTCATCCTGCAACGAACGGCTGTGCGGGAACAAGCCTTCTTCCATTCCGATCAGGAAGACGATTGGGAACTCGAGACCTTTGGCCGAGTGTAACGTCATCAACGTCACTTGTTCACCCGGATCACTTTCATCCAGAGAATCGACATCGGCGACCAGCGTCAAATCCGTTAAGAACGCGATAATCGTTTGTTCTTCCGGATCTGCTTTTTCGGTCTCTTTTTCAAAATTTTGCGCAACCGTGATGAACTCGTTGATGTTCTCAAGACGGCTTTGTGCTTCGAGTGTCTTGTCTTCTTTTAAGACTTGACGGTAGCCGCTCTTCTCAAGCACTTCTTCCACCAATTCGGACAGGCTGATGAACTCTTGCATCTGTTGCAGACCAAGAATCATCGTCCGGAAATCCGTCAGTTTGGCTGCCGTTTTCGGCGCAATGCTCGACAATTCGATATCGCGAATCGCTTCCATTAGGGAAACTCCCTGCAAGTCGGCAAAATCACGCAATTTATCAATCGTTGTCGCGCCGATTCCGCGCTTCGGTTCATTGACGATTCGGGCAAACGATAAATCTTCGTTCGGATTCGAAATCAGACGCAGATAAGCCAAAACATCCTTGATTTCCTTCCGGTCGTAGAACTTCGTGCCGCCAATCATCTTGTACGGAACATTGGATTTGAGTAACGTTTCCTCAATCGCCCGCGACTGGGCATTGGTCCGGTACAGAATCGCGACATCGTTTAATTTCATTCCGTAACGTAAGGCATTGCGGATTTCCTGAACGATATAGAACGCTTCTTCCCGTTCATTTTCTGCTGTATGGACCACCAGTTTTTCGCCTTCCGCGTTTTCCGTCCAGAGTTTTTTATCTTTACGGGTGCTGTTGTTCTGAATGACGTGGTTCGCTGCGTCCAGAATCCGTTTTGAAGACCGGTAGTTTTGTTCAAGCAGGATGACTTTCGCTGTCGGATAGTCTTCCTCAAACGACAGGATATTGGCAATGTCGGCTCCGCGCCAACGGTAAATCGACTGATCCGAGTCCCCGACGACACATAAGTTTTGGTGCGCCGCTGCGAGCAGATTGACAAGATCATATTGGGCTTTGTTCGTATCTTGGTACTCATCGACATGGATGTATTGGAACTTGCGTTGGTAAAACGCCAGAACGTCCGGATTTTGTTTGAACAACTCGGTCGTCTTCCCGATCAAGTCGTCAAAATCCAGCGCGTTATTGCGGCGCAAGACGGCTTCGTATCCTTTGTAGATTTCAGCAACGGTTTTTTCGTACGGGTTCGTGACGATCGAGGCGTAAAACTCCGCGCTCCGCAATTCGTTTTTTTGACTCGAGATGATCGACAACATCGACCGGGGATCCCATTTCTTCGGATCAAGATTTTGTTCTTTTAACACAAGTTTAAGCGCCGACTGCTGGTCGCTTGAATCGAGAATCGTGAAGTTCCGGTTGTAGCCGATTTTTTCGATATCCCGACGTAACATCCGGACACACATCGAGTGGAAGGTCGACACCCAGATGTCATTGGCGACACCGCCGACGAGCCGGGAAATCCGGTCACGCATCTCGCGTGCCGCTTTGTTCGTAAACGTAATCGCCAAGATGTTCCATGGGGCGACTTGTTTCGCAGCCATCAAATAGGCGACGCGATGCGTCAAAACACGTGTTTTTCCTGATCCTGCTCCCGCCATGATCAGCAGGGGTCCGTCCGTATGTTTGACCGCTTTTGCTTGCTCCGGATTCAGACCGCTGACAAGCTGTTCACTTAAATTAAACATCTAAATAGCCTCATTTCTATATTCCGAACTTTTGTTCTTATATTTTATCGTGTTGCCGTGACTGTCGCAAGTGCTGCTTCCAAATTCTCATAGATGATGTTGCCGACGATGATCGTATCGGCATGTTCCAGCATTTCTTTCGCCCGCTCGACCGAGTCGATGCCGCCGCCGTAAAACAAACGACCTTGCTTCAGCACTCGTTTGACCGAGGCGACCAGCTTCGGATCACCGTAGATCCCGCTGTATTCCAGATAAACGACCGGCATCCGGAACACGCTGTCTGCGAGTTGCGCGTAGGCAATGACCGTGTCGTCCGCCAATGGCTTGGCTTGCGTGACACGGGCGACCTTGGCATCAGGATTCAGTACGATATACCCTTCCCCGACAAGATCGGCGTGCGCCAACATATGACCCACTTCCTCGAGCGCCTCGACTTGTTTTTCAATGACGTGCTCAAGCGTTCCGCTGTTGAGGACGCTTGGTGTCAAATACGTATCGAACCCCATCGTCGCCGCTTCGAGCTCTGATACTTCCAGGGCAACGGCCACCGGATAACGACGCAATCGCATCAGTAAATCAAGTGTCGCATCGAGCGTGATGTCATCGGTTCCTCCGACGATGATGGCGTCGGTTCCTGACGTGGCAATCGCTTGGAGGGCGTCTTCTTCAATCTCCTTTGCCGGATCGAGCTTAAAGACATGACGCCATTCATTATACGGTAACAACATGTTGGTTCCACCCTCTCTTTTGATTCGCTGTGTCCAGTATAAAACAAAAACCCATCCCGCGCAGAGCGAGATGGGACAGACCTTTCAAGTCCGGACTTGGCGTTTCGTCAACAACGCGGCAAGTCCAAGGGCGAGGAAGGCATAGAGGACGGCAAACGCCCATGGTTCAGCCAAGAAAAAACCAAGCACCGGCACGTCCAGTAACGGGGAGTCCGGCGAACAGAGCGCCCGCCCGTTGACGATGGCCAGAAACGGCAAAGCCGGAACCATGAAGATATAACCAAAGTTGATCCAAAATGCACGTTGCATGACGCAACCTCCTTAACCGATGATAACCGATTCTTTTGGATAATTATAATTCCGTTTCGGCTGGTTGGCTTTGAGCAGCAGCACAAAGGAAATGACACCGATTCGTCCGATGAACATCAAGACGGACAAGGTCCACTTGCCGACATCGGATAATTCACTCGTAATTCCAAGTGACAATCCGGTTGTTCCAAACGCGGAACAGGCTTCAAAAAACAGGACGAGGAATGGAGCATCTTCAAAGATCAATAAGACAATCAATCCAATCATCGTCACACCGGTCGAAACGACGATGACGACAAACGCTTTCCAAATATCCGACTGTCCGATCTCACGTCCGAAAATCTTGATGCCGTACTCGCCGCGAATAAAGGCGATGACACTGAGTACGGCGACGGCAAATGTCGTCGTCCGGATGCCTCCTCCGACCGAGGACGGCGAGGCTCCGATGAACATCAAAATCGATAAGACAAAAATTGATGCTTGGGAAAACGACGTAATATCGACCGTTGTCAGTCCGCCATTTCGGGTCGTCACCGATTGGAACAAGGCATCGACCATTTTTTCATTAATCGGTAATCCTTTAAACGATTGATTCCACTCAAACAGCAACAGGCTGACCGTTCCGAACAAAACCAAGATGAAAAAGGTCGACGCCGTTAATTTAGTGAATAATGAAAAGTGGTACGGTTGACGGGTCGCTTGACGGGTCGCGCGGTAAGAGATGTACCGCCGGACTTCAACCAAAACCGGAAAACCAATCGCACCAAGCGTCAACAGTAAAATCTGCATAAAGACGACAAATAAATCTCCCCGAAACGGCAGGAGGGATTCTCCGGTAATGTCGAACCCGGCATTGGTCGTCGCACTGACCGAACCAAACAATCCTTGCAACATCGCTTCACCCAGCGTCGGAAAATATTTCGTGTAGTACAACCCTAAAATCAACGCACCGATGATTTCAATCGACAGGATGATGATGATGACTTCCCGAATGTACTTGACGACCCCTTGCATCGTCGTCTGGTTTTGGTCACGGACAACCAGTTGCCGCTCCCGAAAGCCGATCCGCTTGCCGAGGATGACCCACATCGCGATATGCAGAGACATCAAGCCGATTCCGCTGACCTGCACGAGAATCATGATCATAAAGTAACCGAACGTCGTGAATGTGTCCGAGACGGAGACGGTCGTCAATCCGGTCACGCTGACGCAACTGACCGCCATGAAGACAAGATCCGTGAAATCCCAGTTGTAATTCCCCTGTGTCGACCAGGGCAACCCGAGTAAAATGACACCGATGATGACGGCAATAAAATAAATAATGACGAGTGACTGGATCGGCGTCAGTTTTCGAATGAAGTGTTGCAGTCTTTGTTGATACGCTAAATCCATCCGGCTTCGTCCTCCTTCACAGAAATAGCGGATAACCGGTTAGTTATCCGCTACTTCCTCTTCTACGAGACCTAATCGTGCGAGCGCCAAATCGTAGCCGCCGGAACCGTAATTCAGACACCGTTTCACACGCGAAATCGTTGCTGTCGAAGCACCTGTCGCCTTTTCGATTTTATGATATGTGTTACCTTCGCGTAACTGACGGGCGACTTCGAGACGTTGTGCCAATGCTTGAATCTCATTGACCGTCGCTAGGTCTTCAAACAGCGTATAACAATCTTCTAATGAATCCATCTTCATGATGGCTGTAAATAATTGATCGAGTTCTTTTCCACGCAATTTATCGAGTTGCATCGTCTAACTCCCTTTCCCATGTGTTGCTCTTTAACAGTTTAAAGTGCGACGTTTTAAATTTCAAGCGTCAGCGTAAAATTGCCGGGAAAAGTACTTTTTTCCGTAACACTTCATAAATCCCTTGCGGCGTAATCCGGACATACGGCAGATGGGTCGATGCCAAGAACAAGAGTGTATAGATAGGATCTTCATACTGATATCCGCGTGCGAACAAAGCTTCCCGCAGTGCCGTTTCCTGCACAATCAAGTCTTCGAGCGGTAAATCGGACGTCTGCCCCATCAAGGTCAATGGAACTTCTGCAATCACTTCACCGTCGTCGACAAGGACGACACCGCCGCCGAATGATTTCATCCGCTCAAAGGCAATCTGCATGTCTCGTTTCGATTTTCCAATCAATAAGATATCGCCGCTGATCGAATACGAACTGACGAGTCCGCCGACATGCGTCGCAAAGTTTTTTAAGACCGTGTTCAGACGCCATTTACCTTCCCGGTCGATCAGCATCAAAAATGACTCATCACATCCGGCGGGCAATACCTGCATGCTTGTATCATGTTCAACCTGATACAGCTTCATGATGACCGAATTGACCATTTCAAGACCAACCGGCATGCTGAAGGAAAAGTCCTGTTCGGTCAACTCAATCCCCACTTGCGAGGTCGGCATCAAATCCATCGCCCGATCCAGTGCTTCGACCGGATAACACGGAATATCGTTTTTCCGAACCCAGGTGCCGCGTGCTACGACATCGACCGGTGTCGGCTTATCTTTTGCCTCGAGTATGTTTAAATGAGCAATCCGTCCGGGTGCGATACTGCCAAGCAGATGATCGAGATTAAAGTGACGCGCTGCGTTGTACGAAGCAATCCGGTATGCTTCTTCCGGAGCAATTCCCGCAGCAAGCATCAATCTGATCGTCTCGTCCATCAACCCGGCTTTATAAAAGGAGGGTGTCGATCCGTCCGTCGTCACCAACACCTTTTCATAATTTTGTAATCCGGCTTCGACCAGACCGGCAAAGATATCCGGTAAATCCGGACGAATCGACGAATATCGGATCGTCGTCGTATAACCAAGTTCAAGTCGGGTCAACGCTTCTTCGACCGTCATCGCTTCATGATCACTCGTGACGCCGAACAGAGCCATTTTCGTCAATGTCTTAGCAGAAGCACCCGGAAAATGTCCTTCGATTGGCTTGCCAAGTTTCATCGCATCCTGCATCCACTGCAACAGCTCGTCGTCACCTTGCGACAGGCGCGGCCAGCCCGTCAATTCACCGGCTTGGATGACTTGCGGATGTTTCAGCCACGCTTGAATCCGTCGGTTATCAATCGTGATGCTGTCGGCATCGAGTTCCGTTTGGGCATCCAGTCGCGCCCACCAGTACATCGATGTCGGAAGGTCTGCCAATGCGTCGACCTGCGCAAACGCTTGCTCCATCGGCTCTAATAAAAGCAGCATATTATCGTTAACGAGTGTCGTTGTTCCGCGCTCTGCCGCAAATTTTGCGAGTGTCGCCGGATTATACAACTGAAACGGATGGGCATGCGGTTCGATGTAACCCGGGACGATGAATTTGCCCGTCGCATCGTAGACTTCATCCGCCATTTCCGGCATGTCCGGTCCAACGTAAATAATGCGGTCGCCGCTGATCCAAATGTTTGCTGTCCGCCATGCTTTGAGTCCTTGATTTAAGTACGTCGCATTTTCAATCACGAGTGTAGGTGCAAGCTTTCCGTTGATGACCGCTTGATGCGTACGGACTTCTGTTTTCGTCCATGGGGACCGTCCACAATTTTTTTTCATGAAAGCTCGACCTCCTTTATATTTGAAAACGCTTTCTTATAGTTCTTATACTAAAATGTTACCGGAAAAGTTTCAAGCTTATTCGTCGTCAATTCAATTCATTTCGCCAAAATAACACAAAACCGCCACGGAAGACAAGCCACGTTCGCCGTTCCGTTCAAAAAAAGCCGATCCCTTCACAATGATGTGAGCGGAACCGGCTTATGGAAAGTAAGCAATTATGTCGTGCGAAATGCTTTTTTAGCGATATCCGTCCGGTAAAAGAAGCCGGTGTGGTCAAACGAATCGAGTCCGCTGTAAACGGTCGATACGGCCTGTTCCATGTCTTTTGCTTTGGCCACACAGACAAGGACACGTCCTCCGGCCGAAAGAATCACATCATTATCGCCTACGGCCGTTCCCGCATGGAAAATGAGCACATCAGAACCAATCGTCGATGTTTGGACAGGGTGTCCCGTGATCGGTTGTTCTGGATAACCGTTCGCCGCGATGACGACACCGACGACGGCATCGTTCGACCAGACGACTTCCGGAATGTCCCCTTGCATCAATGGCATGATGACGTCAAGCAGCTCCGTTTCAAGCCGCGGCAGGATGACTTCCGTTTCCGGATCACCGAAACGGGCGTTGAACTCAATGACGGATGGTCCACGACTCGTCAACATCAGACCCGCATACAGGAAACCGGTAAACGGAATTCCTTCGCTTGCCATCTGCTCGACGAGCGGACGGAGGACACGTTGCATCGCTTCTTCCGTCACGGCCTGTTCGTCAAATTGCGGCAAGGGACTGTAAGCACCCATTCCGCCTGTATTCGGACCGGTGTCGCCGTCAAAAGCCCGTTTATGATCTTGCGACAGGACCATCGGAATGACAGTTTCTTCATGCACGAAAGCCATCAGCGAACATTCTTCACCGACGAGACATTCTTCAATCACGACACTGCTCTGCTGCCCAAAGTCGCCGGCAAAAATCTCATCGACTGCCTGAATCGCCTGATTGGTTGTCGTCGCAACGGTAACTCCTTTCCCTGCCGCAAGGCCGTCGGCTTTGATGACGATTGGCGCTCCCTGCTTGCGGATATAGGCATTTGCTTCCACCGCTGACGTAAAGACGGCATAATCAGCCGTCGGAATACCAGCCCGGTCCATCAAAGCTTTTGCGAATTGTTTGCTGCCTTCAATCGCCGCCGCTTCGCGTGACGGTCCGAAGATCTTTAATCCGGCTGCCTGAAACGCATTAACGATTCCAAGCACAAGCGGCCCCTCTGGTCCGACAATCGTCCAGTCAATCTGTTCGTCCCGCGCGAACCGAACTAGCTCGTCAATCGCATCTTCCCGGATTGGCACGCAGACCGCTTCCGTCATCCCGACGTTGCCGGGTGCCGCATACACAGTTTCAACACGCGCGTCCTGCGCTAATTTCCAAACGAGCGCATGCTCGCGTCCACCTTTACCGACTACTAGTACTTTCATTCGGATCGCCTCCGCTTAGTGTTTGAAATGACGCACGTTCGTAAAGATCATCGTGATGCCGTGTTTATTGCAGGCATCGATTGATTCCTGATCACGGATTGATCCGCCCGGTTGAATGATAGCTGTAATCCCGGCCGCTGCTGCTGCTTCGACCGTATCGCCCATCGGGAAGAACGCATCCGAGCCCATTGCAGCCCCGATCGCTTTCTCACCGGCTTGGGTAATCGCGATATTCGCTGAACCGACACGATTCATCTGTCCGGCACCAACACCGACCGTCACTTCGTCTTTTGCAATGACGATCGCATTGGATTTCACGTGTTTGACTGCACGCCAAGCAAGTTTCAAGTCTTCCCATTCAGCGGCTGTCGGTTTCCGGTCGGTCACGACACGTGCTGATGCATCATCAAGTGTTTCGTCATCACTGTCTTGGACGAGCATCCCGCCTGCAACTGCCGTATAGCGGATTGCTTGGACGCGTTTGACATCCAGTTCGAGTAACCGGAGATTTTTCTTCGCCGAAAGTAACGCAAAGGCGTCTTCTGTAAAGGACGGAGCAATGATGATTTCAAGGAAGATACCGCTCAGTTGTTCCGCTGTCGCGAGATCGACTTCGCGGTTCAAGGCGACGATTCCACCGAAAATCGAGATTGGATCCGCGGCATGGGCACGACGGAACGCTTCATCAATCGTCGGACCAACAGCGACACCGCACGGGTTCATGTGTTTAACAACGACCGCTGCCGCTTCACGGAACTCATCGAGAATCTCAAGTGCCGCATTAGCATCCTGAATGTTGTTGTAAGACAATTCTTTGCCGTGGAGTTGCTTCGCTGAAGCGAGCGATGCCCCGCGATAAATCGGAGTTTTGTAAAAGGCCGCTTCCTGGTGCGGGTTTTCTCCGTACCGTAAGTCCTGCACTTTTTCGAGCGTAATCGTCAGTTGGTCCGGGAACTTTTCTCCCGTCTGCGTCAGGAAGTAGTCGGCAATCAACGCATCGTACGCCGCTGTATGGCGGAAGGCTTTTGCTGCCAGCTTTTGACGTGTTTCAAATGTCGTTCCACCGAGATGAATTTCCTTTATGACGGCTTGATAATCCGCCGGATCGACGACGACCGTCACAGCGGCATGATTTTTGGCAGCTGACCGGAGCATGCTTGGTCCGCCGATATCGATGTTCTCGATCGCATCAGCATACGAGACATCTTCATTCATGACCGTTTCTTTGAACGGATAGAGATTGACGACCACAAAATCAATCGGTTTGATGTGTTGTTCCGCCATCTGTTCCCGATGACTTTCAAGGTCCCGCCGTCCGAGCAGTCCACCATGGACCATCGGATGGAGGGTCTTGACCCGACCGTCGAGCATTTCCGGGAATTGTGTGACTTCACTGATGCCAATGACCGGAAGTCCTGCTGCTTCAAGGGCTTGATGTGTCCCGCCTGTCGAAATCAATTCGATTCCGGCTTCATGCATCGCCTGTCCCAGTTCGACGATACCTGTTTTGTCTGATACGCTGATTAACGCTCTCATACGTTTGCCTCCTCTTTCATCCACTCTTCGATGACTTGCGGGTACAATCTGTGCTCCACCTGCTGAATCGCCTGTTGGAGCGTTTCCCGCGTCATATCCTCTGTGATCCGAACCGCTTCTTGTGCGATGATCGGTCCTGTATCCATGCCTTCATCGACTATATGAATTGTAACACCTGTGATTTTGACTCCGCCACGAAATGCTTGCCCGATCGCATCTTTTCCCGGAAACGCCGGGAGCAGCGACGGGTGGATATTGACGATCCGTCCGGCATAATGCGACAGCAGGACGTCTCCGATCAACCGCATGTATCCGGCTAAGATAATCCGTTCCACGCCCCGCCGCTCCAGTTCCGCAACGATTTCCCGTTCGAACGACGGTTTATCCGGATAGTCTTTTGCCGTGAAGACGAAGACATCACAGCCGCGGGCCTGAGCCCGTTCAATCACTTTTGCTTGTTTTTGATCACAGACGACGAGTTCAATCGTAGCCTGCAGACGTCCTGTTTCAACTGCTTCGAATAACGCTTCGACATTACTGCCACTTCCCGAGGCAAAGCAAGCAATCTTCATTGGTCGACTCCAAGAATCCGGACACCCGGCTCACCTGTCACTGTCCCGATCGTATAGACGGTCTCATTTTCACGGGCAAGGCGTGCCGTAACGGCATCGACATCTTCCGGTTTAACGATCATCATGTAACCAATCCCCATATTAAAGACATTGTACATATCGTGACGCGGAACGTTTCCGGCTTGTTCGAGCCAATCGAAGACCGGTAACGTCGGCCATTTTTTCGGATCAAACGTCGCACCGCATCCTTCAGGAAGAACACGCGGAACGTTTTCGTAAAAACCGCCGCCCGTAATATGGACCATCGCCTGAATTTTTTCTGTCTCAAGGGCCGCTTTGACCGCTTCGACGTAAATCCGGGTCGGCATCAACAATGTATTGCCGATCGTACTGCCGAACATCATCAGCTCATCTTCATAGCGAAGACCGCTTTCCGCAACGATTTTTCGAACGAGCGAGAAGCCGTTCGAATGGACACCGGATGAAGCGAGACCGAGAATGACATCTCCCGGTTGAACGTGTTCTCCTGTGATCAATTTTTGTTTTTCGACGGCACCGACGGCAAAGCCGGCAATATCATACTCACCGTCTGCATACATCCCCGGCATTTCTGCCGTTTCCCCGCCGATCAATGTACAACCGGACTGGACACAACCTTCGGCAACGCCGGCAACGATCCGTTCGATTTTAGCGGGAACCGCTTTTCCAAGAGCGATGTAATCGAGGAAATAGAGCGGTTCCGCGCCTTGGACGATGATGTCATTGACACACATCGCGACACAATCAATCCCGATCGTATCGTGCTGATCGAGGGCAAAAGCGAGCTTCAGCTTTGTGCCAACGCCGTCCGTTCCGCTGACGAGGACCGGTTCTTTCAGATTCAATTGACTGAGGTCGAACATTGCACCGAAACTGCCGAGTCCCGTCATGACTTCTTTGCGCATCGAGCGGGCCACATGTTTTTTCATTCGAGAAACGGATTCGTATCCTGCCGTCAGGCTGACACCTGCTGCTTCGTATTGTTTACTCATGCTTTGTTCCCCCATCTGTTCAAAGTTTGGCTTCTAGTTCTAATGCACCGATTGGTGTTGGATATTCGCCTGTGAAACAAGCCGTACACTGACCTTTTAACGGACCATCAAACGGTCGGTCAATTGCATTGACCATTCCGTTGACCGTCAGAAACTCAAGTGAATCGGCTCCAATTTCCTGGCAAATCTCGTCTGGTGTCAAGCGGGCGGAAATCAATTCATCTTTTGAAGACGTATCGATGCCGTAATAACACGGATTCGTGATCGGCGGTGCCGTAATCCGGACGTGGACTTCCGTTGCCCCGGCTTCCCGTAACAGCCCAACGATGCGGCGACTTGTCGTTCCGCGAACGATTGAATCATCGACCATGATGACCCGTTTGCCGTTGACGACACCCCGTAACGCCGATAACTTCATCTTGACGCCGCGTTCGCGCAGTTCTTGCGACGGCTGAATGAATGTTCGACCAACATAACGGTTTTTGATCAATCCCATTTCATACGGAATGCCGCTCGCTTCCGCGTAACCGATCGCTGCCGAGATACTGGAATCGGGCACACCGGTGACGACGTCTGCCTCGACCGGTGCTTCTTCGAACATCTTTTTGCCAAGTGCTTTTCGTGCCGTATGCACGTTGACCCCATCAATCATCGAATCGGGACGGGAAAAGTAGATGTATTCCATCGAACACATCGCCCGCTCATGTGGTTCCATATACTGACGTGATGACATGCCGGATGTCGTGATGGTCACGAGCTCCCCAGGCTCGATATCCCGAATAAACTCCGCACCGACGATATCAAACGCACACGTCTCGGATGAAAAGACGATCCCGCCGTCCGGTGTTTTCCCGAGCGACAACGGACGCAGACCGTGTGGATCGACGGCGACGTACAACGTATCTTCCGTTAAAAACAGGAAGGCGAATGCGCCGACGAGTCGTGCCAGACTATCGGCAATCCGGTCTTCAAGCGTCGGTAACTTACTCCGTTTGACGAGATGAGCGACAACTTCCGTATCACTCGTCGTTTGGAAAATCGCCCCTTCTGCTTCGAGTAGATGTTTTAACGAATCGGCATTGACGAGGTTCCCGTTGTGCGCAAGCGCCAAGTCGCCCGTCCGTGATTTAAAATGGAGCGGTTGTGTATTCTCGAGCGTATTTCCCCCGGCCGTCGAATAGCGGACATGTCCGATGGCATGGTGCCCCGATAAGGAATCAAGTGTTTCCTGTGAAAAGACTTCCGTGACAAGTCCTTGTCCGCGGTGCGGCAGAAGCAGTTTACCGTCGCTTGCAACGATTCCTGCCCCTTCCTGTCCCCGGTGTTGCAGGCTGTGGAGACCGTAATAGGCAAGTTGCGCCGCTTCCGGTTGTCCGAAAATCCCGAATACCCCACACTCTTCATTTAATCCTTTGATGTCATATAACACGCGATCGCCCCTTCCCAGTCGGCTTGCAGTGTTGAACGTTTCGCTTCGATGAGTGTATCGTTAGTCTTGATTTGCAAAGCATCTTGATCGGTAACGTATCCTAGTTTATGCGCCCCTGTATGTTTGATGAAGGCTGCTTCCTGTTCCGGCTTCACCGTCACGACGAAACGTGATTGCGATTCACTGAACAGATGCAGGGCTGGTCCGTCAAATGTCACGTCCAGACCAAGCGTCGTTCCGAATGTCATTTCGGCTAAGGCAACGGCGAGACCACCTTCTGCCACGTCATGGATTGCCGTGACGAGTCCCGCTTGAACCGCTGCTTGCAAGGCAAGTAACCGCTCTTGTTCGACGGCTAAGTCAATCTGCGGTGCTTTCCCAAATGATTTTTCGAATTGCAGGTATTGCAGTTCACTTCCACCGAATTCTGCTGTCGTTTCTCCGAGCAGGTAGACAGCGTCACCTGCTTGCTTGACGTGTTGCGTCGTAATCCATTCTGTCTGTTCGTGAAGACCGACCATCCCGACGACCGGCGTCGGATGGACTGCTTTGCCAGCAGATTCATTGTATAAGGAAACATTCCCACCGATGACCGGCGTCTCGAGCACGCGACACGCTTCTGCCATTCCGGCCGTCGCTTGTTGCAACTGCCAGAAGCCTTCCGGTTTATCCGGATTCCCGAAGTTCAGACAATCTGTGATGGCGAGTGGCGTTGCCCCGCTAGCAACGATGTTGCGGGCTGCTTCGGCGACGGCAATCTGTCCGCCGACGAACGGATCGAGGTAAACGAAACGGCTGTTGCAGTCTGTCGTCATCGCGAGTGCTTTGTTCGTTCCGCGAACCCGGATGACCGCTGCATCAGAACCCGGTGCAACGACCGTTGACGTTTGGACCATATGATCGTATTGATCGTAGACCCAACGTTTTGAAGCGATGGTCGGCTGTTTGAGCAAGGCACGCCATGTTTCGACGACATCTTCGACGACCGGTAACGTTTCGTCCATTGCTTGGAACTCTTCATAATATGCCGGGACACGGGATGGTTTGTTATAGACCGGTGCTTCTTCTGCGAGCGCATCGACAGGGACTTCAGCGACAATCTTACCGTGGTGAACGAGACGAAGGACTTTCTCGTCGATGACTTCTCCAACATGCACTGCATGAAGTCCCCATTTGCTGACGATGGCTTCGATTTCCGATTCGCGTCCGCGTTCGACGACGAGCAACATCCGTTCTTGTGATTCTGACAACATCATTTCATAAGCTGTCATCCCGGTTTCCCGTTGCGGGACGTCATCCAGATGCATCTCGATGCCCATACCGGCTTTTGAAGCCATCTCGGCTGATGAAGAGGTCAGTCCGGCAGCTCCCATATCCTGCATCCCGACAAGCGCCGGATGACCAACGATTTCGAGACAGGCTTCGATCAATAATTTCTCCATGAACGGATCCCCAACCTGAACGGCCGGACGTTTCGCTTCCGTATCTTCTCCAAGATCCTCTGAAGCAAAGGTCGCCCCGTGAATGCCGTCGCGTCCGGTTGCTGCTCCGACGTACATGACCGAGTTCCCCGCCCCTTTGGCGAGACCTTTTTGGATATCTTCGTGATTGATCAAGCCGATACACATCGCATTGACAAGCGGGTTGCCCTCATACGAATGATCAAAGCCGACTTCTCCTCCGATCGTCGGAATCCCGACACAGTTCCCGTATCCGGCGATTCCAGCGACCACTTGTTCAAACAGTTGATTGACGCGTGGTGTACCGAGGTGTCCGAAACGAAGCGAGTTCATCAAGGCGACAGGACGGGCTCCCATCGAGAAGATATCACGGATGATGCCACCGACACCGGTCGCTGCTCCTTGATACGGTTCGACGGCTGACGGGTGGTTGTGGCTCTCGATTTTAAAGACGACCGCTTGATTGTCACCGATGTCGACGACACCCGCTCCTTCACCGGGACCTTGCAGGACGCGTGGTCCGGTCGTCGGAAACTGGCGTAAGACCGGCTTCGACGTCTTATACGAACAGTGCTCCGACCACATGACGGAAAACAATCCGATTTCTGTGTAGTTCGGTTGGCGTCCGAGTAAGTTGACGACCATCTCGTATTCCGCGTCACTCAGTCCCATCGTTGCGTAGATCCGTTGTTCCTGAATTTGCTCCATCGTTGGTTCAGACTGTTGTTTTAACATGGTGTGCCCCCTGTTTGACGAGTGAAGTGAATAACTTAAGTCCATCGGTTCCGCCGGTCAGCAGCTCAACTGCCCGTTCCGGGTGTGGCATCATGCCGAGGACGTTCCCGGCTTTATTCGTGATGCCGGCGATATCGCCGCGTGATCCGTTCGGGTTATCGGTATACGTAAAGGCAATTTGTCGGTTCGTCTGTAACATCGCATACGTCGCATCGTCACAGTAGTAGTTGCCTTCTCCATGCGCGATCGGAATCGTAATCGTTTCTTGCGCTGCATAGTCGGATGTAAAACGCGTCTCATTGTTTTCGACCTTCAGTTCAACCGTCCGGCACATGAACTTCAGTCCCGTATTGCGGTGCAAGACACCCGGGAGAAGACCGGCTTCAACGAGAATTTGGAACCCGTTGCAGACGCCGAGGACTGTTTTCCCTTCTGCCGCAAATCGTTTCACTTCCTCCATGATCGGTGAGAATTGAGCGATTGCTCCACACCGGAGATAGTCGCCGTAGGAGAAGCCGCCCGGTAACAAGACGCCGTCGTATCCTTCAAGGGACGTTTCTGTATGGAAGACATAGTCCGCTTCTTCGCCAAGTGCATCTTTGACAGCATGATACATATCTAGATCACAGTTCGATCCGGGAAAAACGATGACGGCAAACTTCATACGGTCGTCACCTCTTCTACGTCAAAACGGTAATCTTCCATCACAGTGTTAACGAGCAGTTTCTGACACATCTCATGAATCATCGCGTCCGTCGTCTCGTCTGAAACGAGCAACTCAATCCGCTTGCCGATCCGAACTTCTTCGACACCTGCAAAACCAAGCTGGCTAAGACCGCCTTTGACCGCGACACCTTGTGGATCTAAAATACTTTCTCGTAATGCGACCGCTACTGTAACCTTTTTCATTGTCCGTTTCCCCCTAGGCGATTGAATAGTGTTTGGTATGTGTCGATGAGTGATCCGATATTGCGGCGAAAAACATCTTTGTCGAGGTGTTCGCCTGTTTCCTTATCCCATAACCGGCATGTGTCCGGTGAGATTTCGTCTGCTAGTAAAATATCACCCGCCGGTGTTTTACCGTATTCGAGTTTAAAATCAATCAGTGTGATTCCTTTTTCATCAAAGTAAGGACGTAAGACATCGTTGACACGATGTGCTTCCTGTTCAAGCAGTAAAAGCTCTTCCGTAGTCGCAATCTTCAGTAAATTGATGTGTGCCGGTGTGACAAGCGGATCACCTAAGCTGTCATCTTTATAATAAAACTCGACGATCGGCGTCTCAAGCACCGTTCCTTCTTCAATGCCCAGCCGTTTACTGAGGCTGCCGGCGACGACGTTTCGCACGACGACCTCAAGTGGAATGATGGTGACACGACGTACGAGCTGTTCGCGCTCCGATGTCCGTTCAATGAAGTGGGTCGGAATTCCCGCCGCTGCGAGGACCTCAAAAAAGTGGCTCGTCAAACGGTTGTTGAGTTCTCCCTTACCGGCAAACTCTGCCTTCTTCTCTCCATTAAATGCTGTTGCCTCGTCTTTGTAGACGATGCGGAGCACATCCTGCTCCTGCGTCGTGTATAACCGTTTCGCCTTGCCTTCATAAAGTGGTTGCATCGATTTCGTCCCCCATGATCCTAAGATGTAGACGGGAGCTCAGCTCCCGTCCCAGGTTGATTAGTTCAAGCCACACCGTTCAAAGATTTCATCCACTCGGCTCGTATGATACGTTGGATCAAAACAAGCATCGAGTTCTTCTTCTGTAAAGAGTTGTTGAATGTCCGCTTCCTGCCATAAGACATCGCGGAACATGATTTGTTCTTCCCATGCCTGCATCGCCCGCGGTTGGACGAAGTCGTATGCCGCTTCACGTGACCAACCTTTTTCAATCAAGGCGAGTAAGACGTGACCGGAGAAGATGACACCAAACGTCCGGTCCATGTTGCGTTTCATATTTTCCGGGAAGACCGTCAGATTTTTAATGATGTTACCGAACCGGTTCAGCATGTAGTTGAGTAATCCCGTCGCATCCGGCAAAATGATCCGTTCCGCAGACGAGTGCGAGATATCGCGTTCATGCCACAGCGAAACGTTTTCATACGCTGTCACCATATGGCCGCGGATAACCCGTGCAAGACCGGTCATGTTCTCTGAACCGATTGGATTGCGTTTATGCGGCATCGCCGATGATCCCTTTTGACCTTTGGCGAAGAATTCTTCGACTTCACGTGTCTCCGTTTTTTGAAGGCCACGAATTTCCGTCGCCATCTTTTCAATCGATGTCGCGATTAAGGCAATCGTCGACATGTAATGGGCATGACGATCACGTTGCAGGGTTTGCGTCGAGACCGGTGCCGGTTTCGTACCAAGCTTCTCGCAGACATATTTTTCGATGAACGGGTCGATGTTCGCAAACGTTCCGACCGCCCCCGACATCTTGCCGTATTCGACTGTTTCCCGTGCTGCCTCGAACCGGACTTTATTGCGTTTCATTTCTTCGTACCAAAGGGCGAGCTTCAGACCAAACGTCGTCGGCTCGGCGTGTACGCCGTGTGTACGTCCCATCATGACCGTATATTTATGTTCGTTGGCTTTGACTTTTAAAATCTCGATGAAACGATCGAGATCGGCCGCCAAGATATCATTTGCTTGTTTCAACAGATACGATAACGCCGTATCAACGACGTCCGTTGACGTCAGTCCGTAATGAACCCATTTGCGTTCTTCGCCAAGTGTCTCCGATACGGCACGTGTGAAGGCGATGACGTCGTGTCGTGTCTCTTGCTCGATTTCATTGATCCGATTGACATCAAACGAAGCGTTTTCCCACAGCAACTCGACGTCTTCTTTTGGAATCACCCCAAGTTCACTCCATGCTTCACATGCTAAAATCTCAACTTTCAACCAAGCCTCGAATTTATTCTGTTCTGTCCAGATCGCTTTCATCTCAGGACGTGTATAGCGTTCGATCATCTAACCGTCTCCTTCCATATCTGCAGGCGCGCAACTTCGGCTAACGCTTCTTCGACCGAATCCGCCAAGATGTTCAGATGCCCCATCTTCCGCCCTTGTTTTGCGTCCTGTTTTCCGTATAAATGGACTTTCGTCCGTGAGGATAACATCGGTAATGCCTCGTCTAATGCTGTGATATGTTGACCTAGGATGTTCGCCATGACGACCGGTGTCGTCAAGCGGGTATCGCCGAGCGGCAGTCCGCAGATGGCTCGTATGTGTTGTTCGAACTGTGACGTCTCGCACGCATCAATCGAATAATGACCCGAGTTATGCGGGCGCGGTGCCAGTTCGTTGACGATCAGTTCGGAACCGACGACGAACAGTTCGATTGCCAGTGTGCCGATCAAATCGACATCGTTCGCGAGACGCGTCGCCAGGTCAACCGCTTGTTGTTCCAAGCCGCTTGAGATACGGGCGGGAACGATCGACAGATGCAGGATGTTGTCTTGATGGATATTTTCACTGACTGGGAACACTTTTGTGTCCCGCTCACTTCGCGCGACAATGACGGAGATTTCTTGATCAAACGGCAACCATTTTTCTGCAACATACTCGGTTGACTCAAAGGTCTTCATCGCTGTTTGTAAATCCAGCTCTGTCCGAATGACCATCTGTCCTTTTCCATCGTAACCAAAGCGTGCTGTTTTCAAGACGAACGGGAGACCTAACTGCTGTTTGGCTTCGAGAAGATCTTCGCTTGTCTGAACTGCCTGGTAAGGCGCTACCTTGTAACCAAGCTGTTCAATCAGTTCTTTCTCCCGAATCCGGTGTTGGGTCCGAAACAAAAGTTCTGTCCCGTGAATCAGTTTATTGCCGATTGCTTCCGCTACTTCGTGTGAGATATTCTCAAACTCATAGGTCACGACATCTGATTCGGCGGCAAGTCGTTTCGCTGCCTCGACGTCCGTAAACGGTGCTTGAATCTGTTGATCCGCTACTTGCGCACACGGTGCGTTTTCAGTTGGATCAAGCGTGATGAGCGAATAGCCCATTTGCCGTGCAGATAAAGCCATCATCCGACCTAGTTGTCCCCCACCTAAGATACCGATCCGTTTCATGTCAGATGCACCTCGGAAGCGATGACATCTCCTTCTAGTTCGACCCGCATATGGTCTAAAGCTCGGGCAATCCGTTCGTCGACCGTTCCAAGAATCTGAGCAGCAAGTAAACCCGCATTTTTTGCTCCAGCGTCACCAATCGCAACTGTCGCGACTGGAACACCACCGGGCATTTGGACGATTGAGAGTAAGGAATCGATGCCTTGAAGTGCTTTGCTTTGAATTGGGACACCGATTACCGGTAATGTCGTCTTTGCAGCAACCATTCCCGGAAGATGGGCGGCTCCGCCTGCACCGGCAATGATGACTTTTAATCCTCGTTCCCGAGCAGATTCCGCATAACGAAACATTAAGTCAGGTGTCCGGTGTGCCGACACAACTTTCTTTTCGTACGCAATATCCAACTGATCCAGTACATCACACGTTTTCTGCATGGTCACCCAATCCGATTGACTGCCCATGATGACTCCGATTTCCACCTTACTCATCTGCGTGTCCTCCTTTTTGCATAAAAAAAGCCCAAACCACGTCTAAAAGGGTGGCTTAGGGTATAAAAAGGTACGCCAAAGAATCATCGACGAACATCCATATACCCCATAGTCCAACGATTTAGGGTCGTCGGGTAGAAACTTGCAAGCCATATCCCTGCTATTATACGAGGTGTTATATTCAATCTTCCTATCACGCCTTCATCTTAACAAGACTTCGGTCCGTTCGTCAACCAAAGACGAACAATTTAATTATCTGAAAATTCATCGTTCGGTTTTATGGATGAATTGTTCTATTCACTTAGTTCAGCATTCGGAAATTTAAAAAGCTGCTAAACTAACGACAAGAAAATCACAAAAAAATACGACCCTTTCTTTTACGAAAGAGTCGTATTTTTGAAAAGATATCTCGATTCAGACATTCTCAGCTTCGAGTTTCGGTTTGCAGTCAAAAATGATTTGCTGACGGATAGGATACGGTTCGCCATTCGCATCCAGTCCAAAAATCGGTTCTTCTCGTCGTACGGTCGGACGATAACCCATGGCATCGATCCGATCCAGACAATCACTGATCGTTTCATTTTCTTCTACGGCAACTCGCATTTTTTGCTTTTTTGCCATGAGTATCACATTCCTTCCTTATTATATATATGAAAAAACCAAAAAAAGTCCATAAAAAAGCGGCGGCCCTTGAGCGTATGCTCCAGAACCACCGTTTGCCTGGCAACGTCCTATCCTCACAGGGGGAAGCCCCCAACTACTTTCGGCGTTCAAGTGCTTAACTTCCGTGTTCGGCATGGGAACGGGTGTGACCACTTGGCTATCGTCACCAGACGACGGGCT
>NZ_JALIGJ010000005.1:0-258406 GCF_023096305.1 Exiguobacterium sp. 17-1 | reverse complement strand
TCCCTTCACTTCCCTCCGAAGAGTTCCGTGAGCTTCCTGCGCTCGACTTGCATGTATTAGGCACGCCGCCAGCGTTCGTCCTGAGCCAGGATCAAACTCTCCATAAAGTGTTTGACTTGCTCGTTGTGTGACCGAAGTCACGTTGACGAAGCTTGCGCTTCATTCATTGTTTGTATCCGAAGATACGTTTTTTGCCTCATCGTTCAGTTTTCAAAGTTCGTCCGCGCCTGTTTTGGCGACTCAATTAGAATACCAAGTCTGAAACAATAAGTCAACAACTTTTTGAAAGAAGTTTTTTTCTTGTTTCCGGCAGTGCGCTCGTCCTCTTAAGGACAAGAAATAATATACCATGGGATTTATTATTGTACAAGTGTTTTTTATAAAAAAAAGAAAAACTCTTTTTTTCATCAAATTCATGACGAAAAAGAGAGCGTTTCTTCTATATATAATACACATGACATTGATCTTTAATCCATAAGCTGAATGATGTTCAGTTGCCGTTCCTCCATCAAGTCTTTCACAATACGCTGATTATGTTCTTCATACATAATCACCGGACGATCAAATACATTGTTTTTTCGAAGGACCGTTGCAATCTTTCCATTACTCATCAAGACGCGATCACCTGATTCGATCGGTAATAACAGCTGTCCAAGAAGCATGACATACTTCGAATCGTATTGCATAGGTCGTGCTTTTAAATGACAGTACGCATCATAGACCTTATAAGCATCACGGTACGGACGCCAACTGGTCATGGCTGCAAAGACGTCCGCTACGATGAACAGTCTCGTATGATCCATGATCTTATCCCCTTTGACTTTCAAAGGATATCCGGAACCGTCCAGCCGCTCGTGATGTTGAACGATCAATCGTTTGACTGTATCGGAGATGATGTTCTCTTTTTGTAAGGCCTGGAATGCCATCGCGGGATGACGGTGAAAGATTTCTTGTTGCATGGCTTCATAACGTTTTGTGTGACGCCATTCCATGATTCGGGCTAATCCACAATCAGCAAAGTAGGAGGCCACCCATAAATCATGAATCATCTTGCGCTCTTTTCCGGCTGCTTCCGCAAGCAATTGAGCAATCGCCCCACGGTAAATCGCATGTCGTACGGTGTAAGCTTCTGTTCCCCGCTCCAGGAAGTAAGGTAGGATATCTTCCCGTCGCATCGTATCCGGCATGGATTCCTTCACCCATCGCAACGCATCATATACATTTGGAACTAATCCCTGCTCCCAGGAAGTGAATACCTGATTATAGGTTTCAATCAACGGATCAAATAGACTGTCCTCTGTCATCTCTTCCAGTTGTTGATCGGTCATCGATGCTTCAGTCATACCTTCTGGTCGTTCCTCGATGTCCACTTCCTTAATCAAAAATCGTTTGATTCGTCTTAACTCGTCTGCTCCAATCTTTTTTCCTGCTTCAACGATTGGAATATCCGTATGTAAAAACAGAGACTCGGTTATCCGGTCACCAAGAATAAGTCGCTCACTTGCCACGCGCATCGTTGTCTCGTTCCTTCCCTTAAGTGATTTTTTAGAAAAACAGCAGAGTAAAGACAAGATTGTCCCCACTCTGCTGTACGTCGTTCTACTTCGTTTATTCTTCTGTCTGCTCAGCGTCGCTGTCCATCTCTGAAGTTGAAACTGGCTGTTCTTCCGAACTTGTTTCGCCTTCTTCTAATACAGCACTTTCTTCCTCGACAGCATCTTCTTTTTTCAGTTTCGCAACTGTCGCGACACGATCGCCTTCTTCGATTCGAATCACTTTGACCCCTTGTGCGTTACGTCCGACACTTGAGATGTTTTGTGAATCGGTCCGGATGACGATGCCGCTTTCCGTCATGATCATGATGTCATCATCAACATCAACAATCCGGAGTGCAACGATTTGTCCGACACGATCTGTCACTTTACTGGCAATCAATCCTTTACCACCACGTGACTGGGTGCGGAACTCTGTCATTGGCGTCCGTTTCCCGAAACCTTTTTCCGTAATGACGAGTACATCCTGCTCATCACGGGCAAGTTCCATTCCGATGACGATCGCGTCTGCCGATAAGTTCATCGCTTTGACGCCTCGGGCACCACGTCCCATTGAGCGAACGTTCGTAATCGGGAAGCGGATGGCTTTTCCGGTATTCGAGACAGTAAAGACTTCATCTTCTGTAGAAGCAAGACGAACCGATGTCAATTCATCATCTTCAAACAGACGAATCGCAATCAATCCATTTTTATTGATCCGGGCGTAAGCAGATAACGGTGAACGTTTGACACGGCCTTTACGTGTCATGAAGATCAACGATTTCTGTTCATCCTGCATCACTTCTTCTGCATCGAGCGCTTCTTCAGGTTCTTCAAGACTGTCCGGTGCCTCTTCCGAAGTGACTTCGACATCAATAATGTTCTCAGTCGCTTCCGCTGCCTCTTGTTCTTCAAGGTAACGTTTGAAGTTGACCGGAATCATCGTCTCGACCTTCTCATCACGTTCGATTTGAATCAAGTTGATGATTGGTACACCTTTCGAAGTCCGGCTCATCTCCGGTACTTCATACCCACGAATCCGGTAGACTTTTCCACGATTCGTAAAGAAGAGAATCGTATCATGTGTCGAACACGACAACAGACGTGTTACATAATCCGTATCGTTCGTACCGATTCCTTGAACACCACGTCCACCGCGGCGCTGTGCACGGTACGAATCCGTCGTCAAGCGTTTGATGTAGCCGCTGCTCGTCAACGTAATGATGATATCTTTTTCCGGAATCAAATCTTCATCTTCGAATTCAATATGGTCCATCCGAATTTCAGTCCGGCGTTGATCGTTGAAGCGTTCTTTCACTTCTTCGAGTTCTGTCCGGATTAATTCAAGCAAGACTTCATCGCTTTCAAGGATCGTTTTAAGTTCCGTAATCAATTGCATGATTTCGTCATACTCCGCATCAATCTTCTCGCGCTCAAGTCCCGTTAACCGTTGCAGACGCATATCGAGAATCGCTTGTGATTGTTTCTCGGATAAGGCAAACCGTTCCATCAACTGTTCCCGGGCAGCATCTGCAGTCCGGTTGGCACGGATGATCTTGATGACTTCATCGAGATGATCAAGGGCAATCCGCAGACCTGCAAGAAGATGTTCCCGTGCTTCTGCTTTCTCGAGATCAAACTGCGTCCGGCGACGGACGATTTCTTTTTGGTGCTCGAGATAGTGATACAACATTTCTTTCAGCGTCAATGTACGCGGACGGCCACTGACGATTGCCAGCATGTTGACACCAAATGTCGTCTGCATCGATGTTTGTTTATAGAGGTTGTTAAGAATGACACTCGCGTTGGCATCACGGCGAATCTCCATGACAATCCGCATACCGCGGCGGTCAGATTCATCACGTAAATCAGTGATACCTTCAATTTTTTTCTCACGGACGAGATCGGCAATCTTTTCAACGAGACGGGCTTTGTTGACCTGATACGGCAACTCCGTCACGATGATCCGTTCGCGGTCTTTTTTCGTCTGCTCAATTTCGGCTTTCGCCCGGACGATGATCGATCCGCGGCCGGTTTCATAGGCGCGGCGGATTCCACTGCGTCCCAAGATTTCACCGGCTGTCGGGAAATCAGGTCCTGGAATGTGCTGCATCAATTCCGAGATCGTAATGTCCGGATTATGCGACAAGGCAAGAACACCATCGATGACTTCACCGAGTTGGTGAGGTGGAATGTTCGTTGCCATCCCGACCGCAATCCCGCTCGAACCGTTGACGAGTAAGTTCGGGAAGCGGGATGGTAAGACTTCCGGTTCCCGTTCCGATCCATCGTAGTTATCTTTGAAATTGACGGTATTTTTATTGATATCGCGAATGATTTCCATCGCGATTTTTGACATACGGGCTTCCGTATATCGCATGGCAGCGGCTGAATCGCCATCGACAGAACCAAAATTTCCGTGACCGTCGACGAGTTCATACCGGTAACTGAAGTCCTGCGCCATCCGAACCATCGTGTCATAAACAGCAGAATCACCATGCGGGTGATACTTACCGATAACTTCACCGACGATACGGGCAGACTTCTTATGCGGTTTATCCGCGCGGATACCAAGGTCATTCATCGCATATAAAATACGACGATGACCCGGTTTTAAACCGTCACGGACATCCGGTAAAGCACGTGCGACGATAACGCTCATCGCATAATCCATGAAGGATGTACGCATTTCTTGACTGATGTTGATATCTTTAATGATCCCTTGTTGATCGGACATTCGTATGGCCACCCTCTCTATTCAACGTTAAATATCCAAGTTCTTCACATAGTGGGCGTGCGACTGGATAAAGTCACGACGTGGTTCTACCTGGTCTCCCATCAAAATGTCAAAGACCTCATCTGCTTCGATCGCGTCCTGTAATTCGACACGCAGCATTTGACGACCACTCGGATCCATCGTGGTTTCCCACAGTTGCTCCGGATCCATCTCACCGAGACCTTTATAACGCTGAATGTCGTATCGTGCGTTTTCCGGAAGTGCTGCTAATGCTTCATTCAACTCACGTTCGTTGTGCACGTACGTGATGTTTTTCCCTTGTTTGATCCCGTAAAGCGGCGGTTGGGCAATGTAGACGTAACCGTGCTCGACCAGTGGACGCATGTAACGGTAGAAGAATGTCAATAACAGTGTCCGGATGTGGGCACCATCGACGTCGGCATCGGTCATGATGATGACTTTGTGATACCGGGCTTTCTCGATATTGAATTCAGAACCGATACTCGTTCCGAGCGCCGTAATGATCGTCCGGATTTCGTTACTGCCAAGAATCTTATCAAGGCGTGCTTTTTCGACGTTCAAAATCTTACCTCGAATCGGTAAGATGGCTTGGAAATGACGATCACGTCCAGATTTTGCTGAACCACCCGCCGAGTCACCCTCAACGATGTAGATTTCAGAAATCGTCGCATCACGTGATGAACAGTCGGCAAGCTTTCCTGGAAGTGAACTCACTTCAAGGACCCCTTTGCGTCGTGTTAATTCACGGGCACGTTTCGCAGCCATCCGGGCACGAGACGCCATCATTCCTTTTTCGACGATTGCACGGGCACTTGTCGGGTTCTCCATCATGAACTGTTCAAACGCAGACGAGAACAACGTATCCGTTGCCGTCCGTGCATCCGAGTTCCCAAGTTTCGTTTTCGTCTGTCCTTCGAACTGTGGATTCGGGTGTTTGATCGAGACGATTGCCGTCATCCCTTCACGTACATCTTCCCCGGACAACGTACCGTCGGCTTCTTTCATCAGACCGAATTTTTTCGCGTAATCATTGATGACACGTGTCAAAGCCGTTTTAAAACCGGTTTCGTGTGTTCCACCCTCATGTGTCGGGATATTGTTCGTGAACGAGTAGATGTTGGCTGCAAAACCATCGTTATATTGCAAGGCCACTTCTACTTCAATCCCGTCCCGGTTACCGTGTACATAGACTGGTTCTTCGTGGACGACTTCTTTTGAACGGTTTAAATGCTCGACGTATGACTTGATTCCGCCTTCGTAGTGGAAACTGCGCGTAATCGGTTCGTCTGCACGATCATCCGTAATTTGAATCGTCAGTCCTTTATTTAAGAATGCCAGCTCACGAAGTCGTGTCGCAAGCAGATCATAATCGTATTCAAGTGTTTCCTGGAAGATCTCATCATCCGGGAAGAAACGGATCATCGTCCCGGTTTCTTCCGACGTACCGATAATCTCTAAATCAGCAGCCGGTACACCGCGGTGATAGGCTTGGTAATACAATTTTTCATTCCGTTTGACGAAAACTTCAAGTTTCGTCGAGAGTGCGTTAACGACAGATGCCCCAACACCGTGAAGACCACCGGATACTTTGTATCCGCCGCCGCCAAATTTACCGCCGGCATGAAGGACTGTCAAAATGACTTCGACTGCCGGACGTCCCATCTTCTCCTGGATATCGACCGGGATTCCCCGTCCGTTATCTTCAACCAGAATCGAATTACCCGGTTCAATCGTAACTTTGATCGTATCGCAATATCCTGCAAGTGCTTCATCGATTGAGTTATCGACGATTTCCCACACTAAATGGTGAAGCCCCTTCGATGCAGTCGATCCGATATACATACCCGGACGTTTCCGAACAGCTTCTAGACCTTCAAGCACCTGAATTTGATCGGCACCGTACCCTTGTTCTAATTCCATATCTTCATGATTACTCATCGGTTTTCTCACCTACTATTTCTTTGTATGATGTCTCTTCCAAAATGACGGCCCCCTGTTTCACGTGGAACAACTTCGCCTGTTTGATCGTTTCATGTGCAATTCCATCGACACTCGTTGTCGTCAGAATGGTTTGCACCTTTTGTTGCATCGTATCGAGCAAATGGGTTTGACGATGATCATCGAGCTCGGATAAGACATCGTCTAGAAGTAGCAATGGATATTCTCCCACTTCTTCATGAATCAATTCAATCTCTGCTAACTTCAAAGAGAGTGCTGCCGTTCGTTGTTGTCCTTGTGAACCATAAGTCTGGACATTCCGACCGTTGACTTCCATTTCGAAGTCGTCCCGATGCGGACCGAACAAGGTCACACCTCTTCGGATTTCGTTTGTCTTTATTTTACCAAACTTCTGCATGTAAGAAGCAGTCATTCCTTCGACATCGAGCAAATCATTGCTAAATGTATCCGAACGGTAAATAAGGACGAGCTGTTCCTGTCCACGACTGATTCCTTCATGAATCGGACGTGCCCACTTTTCGAGCTGGGCAATGAAGTGATGACGGCGCTGAACGATTTTAACGGCAAGCGTAATCATCTGCTCCGTCAAGACATCGAGAAACGTTTCGTCCCCACCTTTGATCGATAACTGTTTCAGCAACGCATTCCGTTGTTTGAGAACTTTTAAATATTGACTGAGTTCATGTAGATAGACCGGACTGACCTGACCAATTTCCATATCCAAAAAACGACGTCTGATTTGTGGACTGCCTTTGACGATGTGTAAGTCTTCTGGTGCAAACAACACGATATTCAATGCGCCGACATAATCACTGAGCCGGCGCTGTTCGAGATGATTCAACTTCGCTTTTTTACCGCGACTCGAAATCGCGATTTCCTGCGAGTGAGATCCTCTTCTTTTATGAATCCGTCCTTCGACACGAGCTGTCTCGGCATCCCACTGAATCAATTCTTTGTCATGCGTCGTCCGGTGAGACTTCGCAAGGGCAAGAACATAGATGGCTTCCAGGAGATTCGTCTTCCCTTGCGCATTCTCCCCGATCAGCACATTCGTCTTTTCGGAAAAAGATAATTCCAACGACTCATAGTTGCGATAATGACTGAGCCGGACCGAATCTAGTCGCACGTTAGTTTCCCTCGTTCTTAATGATGAACTGACCGTAATCTTCTACGTCAATCACATCTCCATCCCGTAATTTACGACCACGTCGCTGATCGACTTCACCGTTGACAAGAATGGGTACCTCGGCGAGGAACGGTTTAGCTTGTCCACCGCTCGAGATGATATCAGAAAGTTTCAGGAACTGACCTAATGTGACATATTCTGTTGAAATCTTGATTTGATTCATGGTTTGACTCCTCCTACCTACATATTATAAATGACGTACTCTTTATTGTACTAAAAAACTTGCGATTTGGCAAAATGAACGAACGTATATACGGATTTCAAAAAAAGCCCAAGGAACGTAAAGGGTTCCTTGGGTATGAATCATGCTGTCCGGACAGGCAGGATCAGCTGCAGGACGTTGTCTTGGTCAACCGGGTGCAGGATGAATGGTCGGATCGAACCGGTGAACTGGATCTCGATATCCGTCGCATCGAGTGCCTTTAACGCATCCATCATGTATTTCGAGTTGAACGAGATTTTCAGCTCTTCTCCTTCAAGCGATAAGATACTGACTTGCTCCGACACTTTACCGACTTCCGGTGAGTGGGAAGAAATTTCAACTGCCGTCGTTCCTTCAGCTGCGAACTTGATGACGTTGTTACGGTCTTCCCGTGCAAGAAGTGATGCACGGTCAATCGCTTGAAGTAATTCCTTTGCATTCATGCGGACCGCAGTCCGGTACTCTTCCGGAATCAAACGTGATGTATCCGGGTAGTTTCCGTCAAGCAGACGCGAGAAGAATAAGACATGTTTCATCTTAAACAGGATCTGTTGATTGGTAATCGTAATGTCGACGTGACCATCACTAAGTAATTTGGATAATTCGTTTAAGCTTTTTCCCGGTACGATGACGTTTTGGAACGAAATCTCATTGTCCGTCTCAAACTGAGCCCGTCGTAAGGCAAGCCGGTGACTGTCCGTCGAGACGCATGTCAAGATGTCCTTATCCGCCGAGAAGTTAACACCCGTCAACACAGGACGCGTTTCCTGTACTGCGACGGCAAAGCTCGTTTGACGGATCATTGACCGTAACAGATCAGCCGGTAAACGGAACTGTTGTCCTCCGTCGACTTGCGGCAAGCGTGGGAATTCGTCCGGATCGAGTCCGTTCAAATGAAACTCTGCCGTACCCGATTGAATCCGTGTCATGAAGTTTGGTGAAACTTCCAAGATCACTTCGTCTGTCGGTAACTTCTTCACGATATCCCCAAAGAAGCGGGCATTCAAGACGACACTGCCTGCACGATGAACCGTGACATATGAAGTGCCGTTCTCTTCTGCATAGATGGTCCGTTCGATTGAGATTTCCGTATCGCTTCCTGTCAGCGTCATACCATCTCCATGGGCTTCGAGTTTGATTCCCGTTAAGATCGGAATCGTTGTCCGGGATGAAACAGCTTTTGCTACATCTTGAATTGCTTGGATTAAAGTATCCCGTTGAATTGTAATATGCATATTGTCGTTAAGCTCCTCTCAAAATGGGCGTTACATCATCATAACATAATAATATATTTTTTTAATAATAGTATTAGGGGCTGTGGATAGTGTGGATAAGTCGGTGGATAACTTGGTATAGAGCCAAAATGCATGTGGATAACTTGTGGATAACTAGCCTCTTTTATCCACAGCTTATCCACAGGTTTACGAATGCTTCAATTCATGCTTGATTTGTTCAATGACTTTTCCTGTTTCTCCATCCGATTTGACGAGTGTACTGATTTTTTCATGTGCGTGAATGACGGTCGTGTGATCACGTCCCCCAAATTCCTCACCAATCTTCGGTAATGAGCTTTCTGTCATCTCCCGCGACAGGTACATGGCAATCTGACGGGGAAAAGCAATCGACTTCGTCCGTTTTTTAGCTTTTAAATCATCAAACGGCAGATTAAAGTGCTTACTGACTGATTCCTGAATATCACGAATCGTGACTTTTCGTGGTTCACTCGCAGGCATGATGTTATGCAACGCTTCAGCGGCAACATTCGGATCAATCGTCCGTCCGACCAGGTTGGCGTAAGCAATGACGCGGGTTAAGGCCCCTTCGAGTTCACGAATGTTCGTATCGATCTGGCTCGCGATGTAGAGCATGACTTCATTGGAAACATCCAGTTGTTCCGCATTCGCTTTTTTACGAAGGATGGCAATTCGTGTTTCAAGATCCGGTGGTGTGATGTCTGTAATCAAGCCCCACTCGAAACGGGAACGCAATCGGTCTTCAAGTGTCGGAATTTCTTTAGGTGGACGGTCACTTGAGATGATGATTTGTTTCTGATCGTTATGCAAGGCATTAAATGTGTGGAAAAATTCTTCCTGCGTTTGTTCTTTTCCGGCGAGGAACTGAATATCATCTATTAATAGAACATCGATGTTCCGGTATTTATTGCGGAACTGAACCGTTTTGTTATCCCGAATGGAGTTGATGAAGTCGTTCGTGAACTGTTCAGAGGAAACGTACGCGATTTTTGTCCCCAGTTTTTGATCCTGGACATATTGACCAATCGCATGCATTAAGTGCGTTTTCCCCAGCCCGACGCCACCGTAGATGAAAAGCGGATTGTAGGCTTTGGCCGGAGCTTCCGCTACAGCCAAAGAAGCAGCGTGTGCAAAACGATTCCCCGATCCGATGACAAACGTATCGAACGTATATTTTTCATTCAACTGTCCGAGTTCACTCATGACCAGTTCATCAGAGGACTTACGGGTCTTTTGTGTTTTAGCCTTCGGTGGTGCGACTTCAATCACTTCTTCTTCCTCATTTTGACGATCGAGCATATGTTTTGCTTGACCTTCCTCGATAAACTGAATATCAAGCCGGCTTCCAGTAACTTCTTCGACGGTATCTTCTAATAGAGATAAGTACTGACGTTCCAACCACGTAACGGTAAATGCCGCTGGTGCCGAGACGATTAAAGTCGTGCCGTTGAGTGTCACACCCTCGGTAGACTTTAACCACATGTCGTAACTCGCTTTTGGGGTACGTTGTTCTTCCTCGATTACAGATAATACATTGTGCCAAAGTTCGGCAGCGTTTTTCATAAATACCCCCCTTTTTCTATCATGATATAAAAAACTATACACAGCTTTATGCACAGGACAAGGTTAATGAAGAAACACGACTTATCCCCAGAACATAAAAACTGTGGATAACGTTATCCACAGGGGTTGATTTCTGTGTATAAAGTTATCCACAGGTTGTGTATAACTTGAAGAATCAATTTGTCTTACGTTCTTGTTATGCACAATTAGTGTACCAAATGAAATGAGGTCTGGCAATGCTTAGAACGATTTATCCACAAGTAAATGCACATATACACAGGCAGTTACCCACAGGCTGTGGACAGTGTGGATAAACTGTGGATAAGGTGTGTATAACTTTTCGAAAGAGGAAGCGTTCAGAAAAAGTTATGCACAAAACAAAAAAAGTAAAAGCAAAAAATCCAAAAAACAAACCTTGACGCTGATTTTAAAAAATACTATTGTAGACAAAGTGATGAGTTATCCACGGAAAGTGTGGATAGTGTGGATAAGTCTGTGGATAGTTTGAAAAAGGGATGGATTGATTCGTTTTCCATTCCGTCCGATCGACAAATCGTATCGTATGATATGAAACCGACTGGGGAATCCTATTTTCACGAATCCCGTCATTTTTTGCTGAAAATGCTTGTAATAATTCTTACGAACTTTCATTGACAAGGTCACTTTTGCTTTATATAATATACAAGACTGCCTTAAAGTAGAAAACGATGATTTTTATAGAGTAATTTTTAAAGGAGGTGCAGACTAATGAAACCAACTTTCAACCCAAACAACCGTAAGCGCAAAAAAGTTCACGGATTCCGTGCGCGCATGGCAACGAAGAGTGGCCGCCGGATCTTGGCTGCTCGCCGTCTTAAAGGCCGCAAAGCCTTGACTGTATAATCGAGCGATGATGAGATCACTTCTGGCGCTGCCTGAAGTGATCTTTTTTTGTAGTTTTAAGGGATGTTCGTGCTTTTGTCACAAGACCCCTCTCGCAGAGCGGGTTTGTTCTATGATATGATGAAAGACGACGAATTTTCGTGATGACAGGATGGAGTGTGATCAAGGTGAAGAAGGAATACCGCGTCAAGAAAGACAAGGAGTTCCAAGCGGTGTTTACTCGGGGAGCCTCTGTCGCAAATCGGCAATTTGTCGTATATGCACTAAAGAAAGAGCAGCAAACTCACTTTCGGATTGGTTTATCGGTGAGTAAGAAAATCGGGAATGCCGTTGTCCGTAATCAGGTTAAACGGTATGTACGTGAAGCATGCCAGCTTCATGAAGCCTCGCTTGCCCCGAATTATGATTTTGTGATCATCGCACGCAATCCGGCTGCGAAGATGACTGCTCAAGAAGTTGCTGACAGTTTACGCCATGTCTTTAAACGATCCGGTGTCTGGAAGCGACAGGTAAAATAAACGTGTAGTATATCCTGTTGATTTGTAGCGGCCACTCGCCTGCTTCTATATATAGATAGAACTTCGAGGACCGACCACGTGTAAACATTACTAGGAGGAATTATGAACAAGAGAACTAAGATTTGGCTGACTCTCGGATTGATGTCCGTACTCGCGGTCGTTCTATCCGGTTGTACACCTGGGACATACGGAACAGGTGAACCGATTACTGGTGATACAGAAGGTTTCTGGAAACATTACTTTGTTTGGCCGATGGCTTGGCTCATTCGTGAAATTTCGCATTTCTTTAATGGGGATTATGGAATCGGAATCATCGTCACGACGTTACTTGTTCGTCTCGTCATCCTGCCGTTGATGATCAAACAGACGAAGAGCATGGGTGGAATGCAGGTCATTCAACCGGAAATGGTCAAATTACGTGAAAAATACAGTTCGAAAGATCAGGAAACACAGCAGAAATTGCAACAGGAAATGATGAAGCTGTATCAAGAGCACAATGTCAATCCGCTTGCCGGCTGTTTACCGATCTTGATTCAAATGCCGATTTTGATTGCCTTCTATAATGCAATCATCTATACACCGGCAATTTTCCAGCATACGTTCCTCTGGTTCGATCTTGGAAAACCAGATCCGTATTTTATCTTACCGATCTTATCGGCCATCTTTACGTACCTGCAACAAAAACTTTCGATGGCGGGACAAGATGACAACCCACAGATGAAAATCATGTTGTACGTCTTCCCGATCATGATCTTCGTCATGGGTGTGACGTTACCATCTGCCTTGTCTCTATACTGGGTCGTCGGTTACATCTTCTCCATCATCGTGACGGTTGCCATCATGAAGCCAATGCGTGAGAAGATCAAAGCGCAGACGGAAGCAACGATTGCTTCAAAACGTGAACAAGAAGCGGCAAATGCTGCTCCTGCTCCAAAAAAACCGAAAAAGAAACGTTAACAACAAGTAAGAGCGATACTCCGTTTTACAGAGTGTCGCTCTTTTTCTTTTGCGCTATTTCGTGTATAGTTGTCACGTTATACCCATTTATAGATTCCTGAACATTTAACTATAGAAAAGATTGCAGAAAACGAGGTGTGAACAACTGATGATGGAATTTGATACGATAGCCGCCATTTCGACGCCGATGGGTGAAGGAGCGATTGCGATCGTCCGTTTATCCGGTCCTAAAGCAGTCGAAACAGCCGATCGCGTCTACCGCGGTGCCAACCGGTTGAATGAAGTCCCGACACATACGATTCATTACGGCAAGTTGGTTGAACAGACGACAGAACAAGTCGTCGATGAAGTCATGGTCAGTGTCATGCGGGCACCGAAAACCTTTACGCGGGAAGATGTCGTCGAACTGAATTGTCACGGCGGAATCGTGGCCGTCAATCGGGTGCTCGAACTGATTCTCGAACAACCGGACGTCCGTCTTGCAGAACCGGGTGAATTCACGAAACGGGCTTTCCTGAACGGTCGGATTGACTTGTCCCAGGCAGAGGCCGTCATGGACTTGATCCGGGCGAAAACGGACCGGGCGATGACGGTCGCGGTTGGTCAAATCGAAGGACGGTTATCGAAACTCGTCCAAGATTTACGCGAACAATTGTTGCAGACGATTGCTTCGATTGAAGTCAACATCGACTATCCGGAATATGATGCGGAAGAAATGACACAGCAAATCGTTCAAAAAGATGCGGGTGAAGTTCGCCGTATTCTAACGGAACTGTTGTCGACGGCGCGACAGGGAAAAATCCTACGGGAAGGCTTGTCGACCGCGATCATCGGACGTCCGAATGTCGGGAAATCGTCTTTGCTCAACACATTGGTGCAAGAAGCAAAAGCCATTGTCACGGATATTGCCGGGACGACACGGGATACGATCGAAGAATACGTCAATGTCCGCGGTGTACCGCTGAAATTAATTGATACGGCCGGTATCCGGGAAACGGAAGATATCGTCGAGCGGATGGGTGTCGAAAAATCGCGGCAAGCGTTAAACTCAGCCGACTTGATTTTACTCGTCTTAAACGGAAATGATGCATTGACGGAAGAAGATGTCTTATTATTCGAAGCCATTCGGGACATGAACGCCATTATCATCGTCAATAAAAGTGATTTAACACAAGCGATTGATCTGATGCGTGTCAATGAGTTAGCGGACGGTCGTCCCGTCGTTACGACATCACTTCTCGAAGAAGCAGGTGTGACCGATCTTGAGGCAGCCATTGCGTCGCTCTTCTTTGAACAAGGGGTCGAAGGACAGGACATGACCTACGTATCGAACGCCCGTCACATTCAACTCATCAAACAGGCGAGCCAAATGATTGAAGATGCACTCGGTGCGGCGGAAGCGTCGATGCCGATTGATATGGTCCAAATCGATTTACGCCGGGCCTGGGATACGCTCGGTGAAATCAACGGCGATACAGCGCAAGACAGTTTACTCGATAAATTATTCTCACAATTTTGTTTAGGGAAATAAATGTTGTCAGGTTGTTGATTTTTAAAAGGAGGAACTACAGTTATGGCTTATCAAGCAGGCGAATTCGATGTTATCGTCATCGGAGCCGGTCATGCAGGGATTGAAGCATCTCTTGCAGCCGCCCGTATGGGTTCAAAAACCGTTATGTTGACGATGAACCCCGACATGGTCGGATTCATGTATTGTAATCCGTCAATCGGCGGTCCGGCAAAAGGAATCGTTGTCCGGGAAATCGATGCCCTCGGGGGAGAAATGGCACGGGCAATCGACGCGACGTACATTCAAATGAAAATGCTTAACACATCAAAAGGTCCTGCTGTTCGCGCACTTCGTGCACAGGCAGATAAATTCGAGTACCAAAACCGGATGAAAAAAGCGCTCGAAGACGAACCGAATCTGTTATTACGCCAAGCACTCGTCGAGCGGTTAATCATCGAAGACGATACGTGTGTCGGCGTCGTCACGAATACAGGGGCCGAGTACCGGGCAAAAGCGGTCATCATCACGACCGGAACGTTCATGCGCGGGAAAATCATCATCGGTGAACTGTCGTACGAGAGTGGTCCGAACAACCAGATGCCGTCGGTCAACTTGTCGAAACACCTGGAAGAACTCGGCTTCGAGCTCGCCCGTTTCAAAACCGGTACACCACCCCGGATCGACGGGAAAACGATCGATTATTCGAAAACGGAAATCCAACCGGGTGATGCTGTCGCATTGCCGTTCAGTCATGAAACGACACAGATGATCACGGAACAGATTCCATGCTGGTTGACGTATACAACGGAATACACACACCAGTTGATCGATGCGAATCTACACCGTTCCCCGATGTTTTCCGGCATGATCAAAGGAACGGGTCCGCGTTACTGTCCGTCAATCGAAGATAAGGTCGTCCGGTTCAGCGATAAACCGCGTCACCAGATTTTCCTTGAGCCGGAAGGCCGTGACACGGAAGAAGTCTATGTCCAAGGACTTTCAACGAGTCTGCCGGAAGACGTTCAACATGATATTTTACGGTCGATTCCGGGTCTTGAGAAATCAGAAATGATGCGTCCCGGTTATGCGATCGAATATGATGCGGTCGTTCCGACACAACTCTGGCCGACACTGGAAACAAAACGGATTGCCGGATTATTCACGGCCGGACAAATTAACGGGACAAGCGGCTACGAAGAAGCAGCCGGACAAGGCATCATGGCCGGAATTAACGCTGCCTTGAAAGTCCAGGAAAGAGATCCACTCATTCTGTCCCGTTCACAAGGATATATCGGCGTCATGATCGATGATCTCGTGACAAAAGGAACGAATGAACCCTATCGTCTGTTGACGTCACGTGCCGAATACCGGTTATTGTTGCGTCATGACAATGCCGATTTACGTTTATCCGATATCGGACATGAGCTCGGACTGATCAACGAGACACGACACGCAAAACTGGCCGAGAAAAAAGAAGAAATCAAGCGGGAAATGAAACGACTCGAAAAAGTCGTCATCAAAGCAACGAGTGATGTCAATGAACGGCTGACAGAAATCGGTGTTTCTCCGTTAAAAGAGGCATTACATGCCATCACCTTACTGAAACGTCCGGAAATCACGTATGCGATGATTGCGGAAATGACACCGGCACCAGTCGCACTCTCTCCGGAAGCAGCCGAACAGGTCGAAATCCAGGTCAAATATGCCGGTTATATCGACAAACAGTTGGATCAAGTCGAGCGGATGATGCGGATGGAGAAAAAACGGATTCCAGAACGTCTTGATTACGATGTCATCAGTGGTCTCGCCATTGAAGCGAAACAAAAACTAAACCAAGTGCGTCCGCTCTCGATCGGACAAGCATCACGAATTTCAGGGGTCAATCCGTCTGATATTTCGATTTTGCTCGTCTATATCGAACAAGGCCAATACGCATTGACTGCGGAGTGAAGAGAATGAATCAACAGCAATTCGTAACCGCATTAGCGGATCAAGGACTCGAAGTCTCAGAGCATCAATTGCAACAGTTCCGACGGTATTATGAACTACTCGTCGAATGGAACGAAAAAATGAATTTGACGGCGATCACGGATGAGGAAGGTGTTTATCTGAAACACTTTTACGATTCGATCACAGCGGCATTCTACTTTGACTTCACGAAAGTCGAAACGGTCTGTGACGTCGGTGCCGGCGCCGGTTTCCCGAGTTTGCCAATCAAAATCATGTTCCCGCATCTGAAAGTCACGATCATCGATTCACTCAATAAACGGATCGGCTTCTTGAACATGCTCGCGACGGAACTTGAGCTCGAAGGCGTCGCCTTCCACCACGGACGTGCCGAAGAATTCGGGAAAAATAAACAGTTCCGGGAACATTTTGATGTTGTGACAGCGCGTGCCGTTGCCCGGATGTCGGTTCTTGCGGAATACTGTTTACCGCTTGCGAAAGTCGGTGGGCAATTCGTCGCTTTAAAAGCCGCGAAACTGGGTGAAGAACTGGAAGAGGGCGCGACGGCCTTGAAGGTGTTGGGTGGAAATTTGCGGGAAAGTTTCCAATTCCAATTGCCAGGGGAAGAAAGTGAGCGTAATATCGTAATTGTCGATAAAAAACGATTAACACCCGGGAAATATCCGCGTAAAGCAGGTACACCGGCAAAAGATCCACTGGGTTAAACACCGTTTCACGTGAAACGATGACTGATGAAGGCGAGGTACACCAACGTGAAGAATGCAATTGCCAAACTGCTCGGTAAGGGAGGACAAACCGTTTCCCTAGAGCTAGATCCACAAGATACCGTCCGTGAGTTGAAGTTAACGGAATTGGTCGCCAACCAGTTCCAACCGCGGACCGTCTTTGACGGGGAACGGATTACCGAACTAGCGACCACGATTGAAGAACATGGTTTACTGCAACCGATTGTCGTCCGAAAACAAGGCGAAGGATATGAAATCATCGCCGGCGAACGCCGTTTTCGGGCGGTTCAATCGCTCGGATGGGAGACGATTCCCGCTATCATTAAACAGATGACAGACGAGACGACGGCTGCCCTCGCACTCATCGAAAATCTACAACGTGAAGAATTGACGCCAATCGAAGAAGCGGAAGCATATGCGCGGTTGCTTGCGATGCAAGAAATCACACAGGAAGTGCTGGCGCGCAGACTTGGACGGAGCCAGTCGACGATTGCGAACAAGCTTCGTTTACTGCGATTGCCGGAAACGGTCCGTGAAGCCCTGAAACAACGGAAAATCACGGAACGCCATGCGCGGGCCCTCCTGCCGTTAAAAGCAGCTGACTTACAGCTTCAAGTGTTGGTTGAAATCATTGAACGAGAATGGAACGTCAAAGAGACGGAACAACGGGTTGAACGGTTGTTGACACCAAAAGTTCCGAAAAAGCGTCATAAAAGCTTTGCCCGGGATACGCGGATCGCTTTAAATACGATTCGTGATTCTGTGGATATGATTGAACGGACCGGTTTGACGGTCGAAAAAGAAGAAGTCGATTGTGAAGAATATGTCGAGGTGCGGATCCGCATCGTGAAGGCACGTCCGTAAACTAGCGGTCGTGCCTTCCGCTACGTTTAGGAGAGATTAGCATGAATGAAATACCGATTGGAGCCATCCGACCGAATCCGGGGCAACCGCGGAAACAGTTCCACGAGAAAGCGTTGGCAGAACTCGCCAATTCCTTGACACGCCATGGAATGATTCAACCGATTGTCGTTCGTCCACGTGAGGGATTTTACGAAATCATCGCCGGTGAACGTCGTTATCAAGCTGCAAAACAGGCCGGATTTAATCGTGTCCCGGTCTTGATTATCGAAGCGAACGAAACCCGTGTCATGGAACTGGCACTGATCGAAAATATCCAACGTGCCGACTTGAGTGCGATTGAAGAAGCGATGGCTTACGCAGAGATGCTCGAAGAGTTTAACGTCACGCAGGCGGAACTGGCGAACCGGGTCGGAAAAAGCCGTTCCCACATCACGAACAGTCTCCGTTTATTGCAGTTACCGGCCGAGGTTCAGCAAGCCGTCATGGAAGAACGGTTATCGATGGGGCATGCACGGGCTTTATTGTCCTTAAAACAGCCACTGAAGATTGAACGGATGGCGGAACGCGTCATGCGTGAAAACTGGAATGTCCGGCGCCTCGAGCAAGAGTTGCGTGAAAAAAAACAGGTGCGTCCGGCAGCCAAACAGTCAACGGAACTGGATTTCATCGAAGAGACGTTACGGGAACGGATTGGGGCGACTGTTCGCATCAAGATGGCGAAACAAGCCGGAAAACTCGAAATTGATTTTACGGACGAGGACGATTTAAACCGAATTCTTGAACTGCTTTTACCCGAAGAAGATTAATAGCAAAGGATCCATTCCAGTACTGCACTTGGAATGGATCCTTTTTTTGAAACTTACAGGATAAAAGAAAGGAAAAATACTGCCATTAAATCGAGCGTGGTGTGAAGGAGATAGTTGTACGTGTAGTTTCAGCCGCAAGCTTCGTATCGAGCAAGGCAAAGCTATCGGCAACGAGTTCAGCCAACTCATAAACAAGGTGGAGGCGTGTATTTTGAAGAATCATCATTTCCATGAAGCCACTGACATTGACGACAGCTTTAATATTAAAATCACCGACAGCCGGTAATTCTTTTTGGACACCGGCACCAGGAGCAAGCGGGCCTTCCGAGAAGAAGACATGACCAACACTCGACAGGCGGCCGAGACAGGCATCGATGGCGATGACGAGCGGACGGTAATGTGTCGTTTGAATCGAATGAATGGTTTCGGCCAGATTCAAGGCATGGACCGGTTTGGCCAATGTCCCGTAGACATGCATGTTCGCCGGTCGATTTTTTTCCAAAAAGGTTCCGACGAGCGGTCCGAGTGAGTCGCCGGTTGATCGGTCGGAACCGATACAGACAAGGACGACGGGACGGTTTTCCTTCATGGCATTGACCTGTTCATGCAACTGTTCGGCCAGTCGTTCCTTAGCGAATGGTTCCGTATATTCTAAAAAGAAAGAATAGGGCTTTTTTTCGTGAGAATGAAAACGGAAATTCATCTGGATCATCCTTTCTTCTCCTGGTGTCAGCATCCTGGTGTCGTGGTGAGAGTGAAGGCGTTCTGTAATGATTTTCCTTTCCCGGTTTTTGTGAAAATCTAACGTCAAAATCGGTTCTTTGGTTGAAAGTCATTTAAAATCACGTATACTGTCGTAATAGAGAGAAGTCGAAAGGATGGAGAGAATGGCTACCAATAAAGACGTACAGGATTCAGTCGCCCAGGTCGATCGGATTCTAGATCAAGTCATGGACGCAGACATGTGGATCCGCTTTGGATTAAAGTTATTGATCGCCGTGATCATTATCGCCGGTTTTTATATACTGATGCGTATTTTAACAGGCGCGGTTTCACGATTATTTACGATTCGAAAGATTAATGAACATGATTCGTTGGCACAACGCCAAAATGAAACATTGTTGAAACTGCTCCAAAATGCTATCCGTTATGTTCTTGGTATCGTCATGCTCTTGACGGTCCTCAGTCAGTTCGGAATCAACATTACAGGTCTTGTCGCCAGTGCCGGTATCGCCGGACTTGCCATCTCATTTGGGGCGAAGAACCTGGTTCAGGATATCATTACCGGAGCCTTTATCATTTTCGAACGTCAATTCAAGGTCGGTGACTTTGTCCGTGTCGGTTTGATTGAAGGGGTCGTCACAGAACTCGGAATCCGGACGACGAAGTTAAAGGGATTGAATGGAGAAATCCACATCATTCCGAACGGACAAATTCTGCAGGTGACGAACTTTTCCGTCGACAACAGTTTTGCTTTAGTCGATGTACAAGTCTCATATGAAGAAGATTTGGAACGGGTCGAACAGGTCTTGCATCAAATTGCTAACGCGACGACGGAAAAATATACAGATATGTTTATTGAGCCGATTCAAATGCTCGGTGTCCAGACACTTGGACCGTCTGAAGTCGTCTACCGTCTGATGGCAGAAGTGCCGCCGATGCAGCATTTTCAGGCAGGACGCTTGATCCGGAAAGAACTGAAGCAAGGACTCGAACTGGAAGGAATTAAGATTCCGTATCCACGGATGGTCATGATGAATACAGAACAAGGGAATGGTGGTCAAGCCGATGATGCCAAAAACGTACAATCTTCATGATTATGTCGAAATGAAAAAACAACATCCTTGCGGAACGAACCGTTGGCAAATCATCCGCGTCGGGATGGACATCCGAATTAAATGCCAGGGATGTGGAGCGAGTATCCTGATGCCGCGCCGTGACTTCGATAAGCGTTTAAAAAAAGTCTTACCCGAATGAATATGAGCAAGCCCCTGTCGACCGGTAAAGGTCTTCAGGGGTTTGTTGCTGTTCCGGTAATCAAATAGAAGACTGCTTGGAACTACAGCAAAACGTACATGAAACAATCTAGTCTTTAAAAAAAGAAGACGCATCTCCTTGCTTAAAAAAATTGAACTATCTATAATTGTGAAAGATGTGCTGACGTGGTGTAATCATTCTACCCACTGCGGCCGCTAGCACGGATTTCCTAGGAAATACCGAAAAGGAGGAATTCCAAGTGGGATTAACAGCCGGAATCGTTGGCTTACCAAACGTAGGAAAATCAACACTTTTTAACGCAATTACACAAGCTGGTGTCGAGGCGGCGAACTACCCGTTCGCAACAATCGACCCGAACGTCGGTGTCGTCGAGGTGCCGGATGCACGTCTTCGTAAATTGACAGAACTCGTTAATCCGAAGAAAACGATCCCGACCGCATTTGAATTCACGGATATCGCCGGAATCGTCAAAGGAGCTTCAAAAGGAGAAGGGCTCGGTAACAAATTCTTGGCCAACATTCGTGAAGTCGATGCCATCTGTCAGGTTGTCCGTTGTTTCATCGATGAGAACATCACACACGTTTCAGGAAAAGTCTCACCAATCGATGATATCGAGACGATCAACCTTGAATTGATCCTTGCCGATCTCGAATTGGTCGAAAAACGGATCCAACGTGTCCAAAAACAAGTGAAATCACGCGATAAAAATGCAGCGGGCGAACTCGAAGCACTTGAAATCGTCTTGGCATTACTGGAAGACGAAAAACCAGCACGTCTTGCCGAGTTAAACGAAGATCAGGCAGCGATCGTCAAGCATTTCCAATTGCTGACGATGAAACCGATGCTTTATGTCGCAAACGTCGGTGAAGACGAAGTCGCGGACGCAGACAGTAATGAAAATGTCCGTTTGGTTCGTGAATTCGCGGCGAAAGAAGGCGCAGAAGTCATCATCATCTGTGCCCGGATCGAAGAAGAGATTGCTGAGCTCGAACCGGAAGAACGTCAAGAGTTCCTAGTGGATCTCGGAATCGAAGAGTCAGGTCTTGATCAGTTGATCCATGCAGCGTATAACACGCTTGGTCTTGCGACGTACTTCACAGCCGGTGAAAAGGAAGTTCGTGCCTGGACGTTCAAAAAAGGCATGAAAGCGCCGCAATGTGCGGGCGTCATCCACTCGGACTTCGAACGCGGTTTCATTCGTGCGGAAGTTGTTGCTTACGAAGATTTAGCAGCAGCTGGAAACATGGCGACCGTGAAAGAACAAGGACGTTACCGTTCTGAAGGGAAAGAATATGTCTTCCAAGACGGCGATGTCGTCACATTCCGCTTCAATGTTTAAGAGAAGCGAACGAATCGTTATTGCATAAACCAAAATACTTTGATAGTATTAACAAATGTGAGTAATGAATTATTGCTCCTTGCTCGATGAATCGAGCCGCCAGTCCAAGAGGAGGTGACAGATATGCGTAAATACGAAGTACTTTACATCATCCGTCCGGAAGTTGATGAGGAAGCACGAAAAGCTCTAGTTGAGCGTTTCAACAAAGTCCTCACTGACAACGGTGGTACAGTTGAAAAAACAACTGAAATGGGTAAACGTCGTTTTGCTTACGAAATCAATGATATGCGTGAAGGTTTCTACGTTCTTCTTAACGTGACTGCTGAACCAGCAGCTACAAAAGAACTTGACCGTCTCATGAAGATCAGTGACGATATCGTTCGCTTAATGATCACAAAAGACGAGAAATAAGCTGAAACAGGAGAGTGATTCTGATGATTAACCGCGTCGTTTTAGTCGGTCGGTTAACTCGTGACCCTGAAATGCGTTATACGCAGAGCGGGATTGCGGTAACGCGATTCACACTCGCTTGTGACCGTCCGTTTACAGGACAAGATGGGAAGCGAGAAGCTGACTTCATCGATTGCGTCGTTTGGCGCAAGCAAGCAGAAAACGTTGCTCAGTATTTGAAAAAAGGGAGCCTCGCAGGAGTTGAGGGTCGCCTTCAGATTAGTAGCTATGACGATAAAGATGGTCAACGTCGTTATCGTGCAGAAGTCGTCGCGGATAGTGTTCGATTCCTAGAATCACGCAATGCAAGCCGTTCTTCCGATAGTGATAGCTACTCTTCGAATTCAAATACAGGTGGAAACGGAAATGCTGCAGGATGGGGTTCACAGCAACAGCAGAACAACTCTTCCTCGCCAGCACCCGCTTCATCTTCATCGAATTCGGGCTTCGGCGCTGATCCGTTCAGCGGCGGCAGTTCGATCGATCTTTCAGACGACGACCTTCCATTCTAATGGGAACGTCGGACTGAAAAATTTACTCTAAAAAGGAGGTTAATCACATGGCACGTCGTCCAGGTGGAAAACGTCGTCGTAAAGTATGTTACTTCACGTCGAACCACATCACTCATATCGATTATAAAGACGTAGAACTTCTCAAACGTTTCATTTCGGAACGCGGTAAGATTCTTCCACGTCGTGTGACTGGTACTTCAGCGAAATACCAACGTCCACTTACAATCGCAATCAAACGTTCACGTCAAATGGCTTTAATTCCATACGTAGCTGACTGATTACGGTCCAGCGCTTTTCCTTTTCGAAGGAAAGGCGCTTTTTTTCGCTTCGCTTTCAACCGGTCCTGCTTTTCGGTTATAATATACAAGTTACCGAATTTTTCATACGAGTATATTTAGTATACAAGGAGGACGCGATGGGGTTAGGTCAGCAAGTATCACCTGAACGAGAACAACGCTTTTTTCGCTTCGTTCCGTATCTATTAATCGTGGCTCTACTTTTTGTCATTGCCGTCGATCACCCAATCATCGCAGCGGTTGGAGCCGTCTTGACGACGGGGCTGTTCGTCCTTCATCTTCTGGAGGAACGACGTGGTCGGAAGTCGTGGGAAAGCTACGTCGCCGGTATATCGATTCAAGTCGAAGACACCGGTCAAGATGCTTTGACGAACATGCCAATTGGAATTTTACTTTATGATGAAGACGCACGTGTTACCTGGTTCAATGATCCGATGCGTGAAATTTTTGAGGATCTTGCCATGGGACACGTCTTGACGGATCTTGATCCTTTGTTCGTTGAAATGATTGGCGTCGATGAGGACCAAGCGACACTCGAAATCGGCGAATCGGTTTATCGTGTCTTTTCGAACAGCGAAAACCGGACCTTCTACTTGTTCGATATGACAGAAGAAGCACAGGTCGAACAGCAACTGGTCGATAATCAGACGGTCATCGGTGTGATTTATCTCGATAATTATGATGAGATGACACAAGGGATTGAAGATCAGCTTCGCAGTGAGTTGAACAGCCGCGTCACCCAATTGCTGAATCACTGGGCCGCAGATCACGGCACTTACATCAAACGGACCGCTTCCGACCGTTACTTTATCGTGACGACGGAAGAGAATCTGCGGATTTTGGAACGATCAAAATTTACGATTCTTGATACAGTCCGGGAAGAAACGAGTCAACGCGGCGTCCAGCTGACGTTGTCGATCGGTATCGGATGTGGCAGTGATCCGATTCCGGCGCTTGGTTTGATGGCCCAATCGAGTCTCGATCTGGCCTTAGGCCGCGGCGGCGATCAGGTCGTCATCAAGCGGGACGGGAAAGTTCGTTTTTATGGTGGGAAAACCAATCCGACAGAAAAACGGACACGTGTCCGGGCCCGCGTCATTGCCAACTCGTTGCGTGATTTGATGCAGGAGTCGAGTCGCGTCCTCATCATGGGGCACCGGAATCCGGATATGGATTCACTGGGGTCCTCGATCGGGATTTTAAAACTCGCCGAGATGAACGATAAAGAAGCCCATATCATTCTTCCGGAAGCCGAAATCGGACAAGGAATCCGGCGGATGATGAATGAAATCAGTCAGGAACCGAAACTTGAGACCCGTTTCGTGAATGCGTTCCAGGCGGATCAATTGATTGATGATCAGGCGCTCTTGATTATCGTCGATACCCATAAACCTTCCCTGGTCGTCGTACCGGCATTGCTGGAGCGTTTTGAACGCCTGGTCGTCATCGACCACCATCGACGGGGAGAAGACTTTATTGAAGAACCGGTTCTCGTTTATCTCGAACCGTACGCGTCATCGACGTCAGAACTTGTCACGGAACTGATCGAGTATCAACCGACGAATCAGAAACTGGCGATGCTTGAGGCAACGGCACTGCTTGCCGGAATTATCGTCGACACGAAAGGCTTTACGTTACGGACCGGTTCCCGGACCTTTGACGCCGCTTCGTACTTGCGTTCGCAAGGCGCCGATACGGTCCTGGTGCAAGAGTTCCTCAGTCAGGATCTTGAGACGTACGTCGAGCAATCGCATATCCTCGAGCGGACGGAAGTGTACACCGCCGGGATGGCGATTGCGACGGCCGAGCCCGGTGTCATCCATGATCAGGTCCTGATCGCCCAAACAGCGGACCAGCTGTTGTCGCTCCAAGGAATCCGCGCGGCGTTCGTCATCGCGGAATTGCAGGACGGCAGGACGGCCATCAGTGCCCGTTCGCTCGGTGAAGTGAATGTTCAGCTGATTATGGAGACGCTTGGCGGCGGCGGTCATTTAACGAATGCTGCGACACAGATGACCGAATCGGTCCTGACCGTCGCAACAGAATTACGAAAAGCGATTGACCACTATTTAGAAGATGAAACAAAAGGAGAGGAAACAGAATGAAAGTTATTTTCTTACAAGATGTAAAAGGCCAAGGTAAAACAGGAGACGTCAAGGACGTCGCTGACGCATATGCAAACAACGTGTTGTTCAAAAAGAAATTGGCACGTCCCGCAACAACCGGAAACCTCAAGCAACATGAGGCACATGAGCGTAAAGCAGCAGAAGAAGCAAAACAAGCGTTACAAGATGCGCAAGCATTAAAAGAAAAGATTGAAAAAGAAACAATCATCGTCTCAACAAAAACAGGTGAGGGCGGTCGTGTCTTCGGATCCGTTACAAGCAAACAAATCGCGGATGAGTTGAAACAGATGGGTTACAAAATCGACAAACGTAAAATCGAACTTGAGCACCCGATCAAAACACTGGGTGTGACGAAAGTACCATTGAAATTGCACAATGAAGTCACAGCAACGTTAAACGTCCAGGTTAAAGAAGCGTGAGTAGAAAAGGGGACCGGTGATGAGTGATGTAATGCAAAATACGCCCCCCCAGAGCATTGAGGCGGAACAAGCCGTCCTTGGGGCGATCATGATCGATGCGGATCGACTGATCAGTGCGTCCGAACGATTATTGCCACAAGATTTTTATCGTGCGGCCCACCAACGCATTTTTGAAACGATGCTTGTGTTGTCGGATCGGGGAGAAGCAATCGACCTCGTGACCGTTACGGCAGAACTCAGTACGCTGGGTATTCTCGAGGAAGTCGGCGGATTACCGTACCTCGGTGAACTGGCGGAAGGTGTTCCGACCGCAGCCAACATCAACTATTACGTCAATGTCGTCGATCAAAAGTCGACATTACGCCGATTGATCCGGACCGCCAATGAAATCGTCACGGATGGTTACGAACGGCAAAATGAGGTCGACGTCCTGCTGAATGAAGCAGAGCGGAAGATTCTCGAAGTATCACAAGGAAAAGGCAGTGCCAGCTTCATTCCGATTTCCGATGTCTTGACGAGTGCTTATGCGACGATCGATAAATTGCATAAACAAAGCGGCGAGACGACCGGTATTCCGACCGGTTTCCGGGATCTCGACAAAGTAACGGCCGGATTCCAGCGCAACGATTTAATCATCGTTGCCGCCCGTCCGTCTGTCGGGAAGACGGCCTTCGCCTTGAACATCTCACAAAACGTCGCGACCCGTGCCGATGAGAATGTCGCCATCTTCAGTCTTGAGATGGGAGCGGAGCAGCTCGTCATGCGGATGCTGTGTGCGGAAGGCAATGTCGACGCGCAGCGTCTCCGGACGGGACAGCTCGAAGATGAGGACTGGGGTAAGTTATCGCTCGCGATGAGCAGCTTGTCCCAAGCCGGGATCTATATCGACGATACACCGGGTATTCGTGTCAACGACATCCGGGCGAAATGCCGTCGTCTGAAGCAGGAACACGGTCTCGGGATGATCATGATTGATTATCTCCAACTGATTCAAGGGAACGGCCGTTCCAGCGATAACCGGCAACAGGAGGTCTCCGAGATCTCCCGGTCCTTGAAGTCACTGGCCCGTGAACTCGAAGTTCCCGTCATTGCGTTATCGCAGCTGTCACGGGGCGTCGAGAGTCGGCAGGACAAACGGCCGATGATGTCCGATATCCGGGAATCAGGAGCGATCGAGCAGGATGCCGATATCGTCGCTTTCTTGTACCGCGATGATTACTACAACAAAGAAACGGAAGATGCGAACACGATTGAGATCATTATCGCGAAACAGCGGAATGGTCCGACCGGTACCGTCAAACTCGCTTTCCGGAAAGAATTCAATAAGTTCGTGGATCTCGAACCGAACAATTCCTATGCACCACCCGCCTAAACGGCTTAAAAACGCTTCCGTCTTTCGAGACAGAAGCGTTTTTTTAATCGTTATGTTTGAATATCTTGAAGAGAAAGGAAAAAAATGAATTAAAACCGTCTTTTAAACGAACGAAAAAGAATTGTAACATTTAATTGTTCGGTATTTGGTTGACTTCTGTTTTTTTCCGCGTTACACTTAGTCGTGGTTTTGAATCGTACGTGGAGGTGGATGAGAATATGTCATCAGTAGTAGTAGTCGGAACACAATGGGGCGACGAAGGAAAAGGAAAGATTACCGATTTTCTTTCGAAAAAAGCCGATGTCGTTGCTCGTTATCAAGGTGGAGACAATGCCGGACATACAATCGTATTTAATAATGAGACGTATAAGTTACACTTGATTCCATCTGGAATTTTTTACTCAGACAAGAAATGTGTCATCGGGAACGGGCTTGTCGTCAACCCGAAATCGCTCGTCAAGGAATTGAAGTATCTGCACGATCGTGGTGTTTCAACGGATAACTTACTGATTTCCAATCGGGCGCATGTCATCTTGCCGTATCATCAGTTGCAAGATCAACTCGAAGAAGAAGCAAAGGGCGACGCGAAGGTCGGAACGACGCTTAAAGGAATCGGACCGTGCTACATGGATAAAGCAGCACGAATCGGAATCCGGATGGCTGATTTACTCGACAAAGAAACATTCGCTGAAAAATTAAAAATCGTTCTTGAGCAAAAAAACCGGATGTTCACGAAGATGTATGATGCGGAAGCGATCGCTTTCGACGATATCTTCGAAGAATACTACGCGTACGGTCAAGAGTTCGCGAAGTATGTCTGCGATACATCGGTCGTCGTCAACGACAGCCTCGATAAGGGCGAAAAAGTCCTCTTCGAAGGGGCACAAGGTGTCTTACTCGACCTTGACCACGGGACTTATCCGTTCGTCACGTCATCGAACGCATCAGCCGGCGGTGTCGCTTCAGGTGTTGGTGTCGGTCCAGCACGGATCGATCACGTCGTTGGTGTCTGTAAAGCGTACACGTCACGTGTCGGTGATGGTCCGTTCCCGACAGAACTGTTTGACGAAATCGGTCATCAAATCCGTGAAGTCGGTCGTGAATACGGAACAACGACAGGCCGTCCACGCCGTGTCGGTTGGTTCGATTCAGTCGTCGTCCGTCACTCACGCCGGACAAGCGGTTTGACAGATCTTGCATTGAACTCAATCGATGTCCTGACAGGAATCGAGACGCTTAAAATCTGTACGTCGTATGAGTTTAACGGCAAACAGATTGATGAGTATCCGGCGAGTTTCCGTGATCTCGAAGCATGTGTCCCGGTTTATGAAGAGTTACCGGGCTGGAAAGAGGATATCACGCACATCCGTAAGTTTGAAGATCTGCCGATCAATGCGCAGAACTACGTTAAACGGATTGCAGATTTGACGAATATCTCACTCGTGACATTCTCGGTAGGACCGGGTCGTGAACAAACGGTCGTCCTTCGTGATCTGTACGAAGAAGCTTAATGGTTGAAAAGCAGCAGTTCCAGATTTGAGATCTGGGGCTGCCTTTTTTCTTCTCTGATTAAGCGAAATCATTCACAAAATGAAGTGAACGAGCGTATACTAAAGGTAATGTTTCACGTGGAACGCATGACGTGAGCGTATGATGAAGTCAACAGAGTGGCGTCGGGAGTTTCCGTCGCCACCTTTCTATATGCCTGAAAAACAGGTAAAATAGATTGAATAGAAATTTTTAAGGGGGAACACCCAGTGACGGAACGTAAAATCCTCGTCGTCGATGACGAGCAACCGATTGCCGATATATTAAAATTTAAATTAGAAAAAGAAGGTTATAGTGTCGCCGTAGCAAATGATGGAGTGGAAGCACTCGAGAAAGTCGAAGAGTTTAAACCCGATCTCATCCTGCTCGATATCATGTTGCCATTGATGGATGGAATGGAAGTTTGCCGGGAAGTCCGAAAAACATCAAAAGTCCCGATCATCATGCTGACAGCAAAGGATTCTGAAATCGATACGGTCCTTGGCCTTGAGCTTGGTGCAAATGATTACGTCACGAAACCATTCAGCTCGCGCGAACTATTAGCACGTGTGAAGGCACACTTACGTAACGTCAATACGGTCGAAGCGACACCGGCAAATGCAGGACCGGGTCCATTGAAAGTGGGAGAACTGTATATCGATACGAATTCTCATACCGTCACACGACAAGATCAAAAAATCGAACTGACACAACGTGAGTTTGAACTGTTGCATTACCTGGCGAAAAACATCGGGCAAGTCATGACTCGTGAACACCTGCTTCAAACGGTGTGGGGATATGACTACTTCGGTGATGTCCGGACAGTTGACGTAACGGTACGCCGTCTGCGTGAAAAAGTCGAGGATAATCCGAGTACACCGATCTATATCATGACCCGCCGCGGTGTCGGCTACTATCTCCAAGACGGGGAGAATGAATAACGATGTTAAAAGGAACGAACTTTTTCAAATCGATCCAGTGGAAACTTGTCGTCATTTATGCGTTGTTGATTTTAGTCGCGATGCAAGTCATTGGGGTTTACTTCGTTCGTTCCCTTGAAAAACAGTACATTACGAACTTCTCAAAATCTGTTGAAGACCGGGCCGGACTTGTCGCGTACAATGTCGGGAAGGAATTCGATAAGACAGGCGATGATGAGGCCTCCAAACGGCAGTTGTCTGAATCTCTTGGACAACTGCTGTCTGAGTTTAGTAGTGGCTCGACGTCAAGGAACGATATTCTCGAAGTACAAATCATTGATCAGGACTCGATCATTCAAGCGACGTCTGACGAAGACAATCAGTCGGCGGTCGGACAACGGGCGACGAATTCATTGATTAAAAAAGCACAAGCCACGAGTTCCTCTCGTGTCGATACCGTCCTCGATCCGACGACGGAAGACAAGATTCGGATTTTTGCAGTCCCCGTCACGTCCGAACGGACAGGGGCGACGACCGGGATGATTTACGTCCGGGCGTCGATGGAGTCAATTTATTCGCAAATGCAGCAAGTCACAAGGATCTTAGCAACGGGGACAGTGATTGCACTTGTCATCACCTCGATTCTCGGTGTCCTGTTATCGCGGACGATCACCCGGCCGATTTCGGATATGCGGCGCCAGGCGATCGAGATGCGACGCGGGAACTTCTCGCGGAAGGTTAAGGTCTATTCCGATGACGAAATTGGTCAGTTGGCACGTTCATTTAACGAACTGACGGATGAATTACTCGAAGCGAATGCGACGACGGAAGCCGAAAGGCGGAAGTTGACGAGTGTCCTCGAAAATATGACGGATGGTGTGATTGCGACGGATCGGACATTACGTGTCATCCTGATGAACGATCAAGCGAAGGATATCGTTGGTGTCGATGAATCCGGTATCGTCGGGACGAACTTAAAGGATTTACTCGCGCTCGGAGACGACTTTATGATTCCGGAAGACGGGACGATGCCGCCCCGTCTGCTCGATTTCAGCAGCGAGGATGAACTGTTCCTTGTCCGGGCCTTCTTCTCACCGGTCAAAAAGCACAGTGGACCGATTACCGGGATGATTATCGTCCTGCATGACGTCACGGAGCAGGAACAAGTCGAGCAGGACCGCCGTGAGTTCGTCGCGAACGTCAGTCATGAACTCCGGACACCGCTGACGACGATGCGGAGTTACCTTGAAGCCTTGGCGGAAGGTGCCTACCAGGATGAAGAACTGGCGCCACGGTTCCTGGAGACGACACAAAACGAAACGGAGCGGATGATCCGCCTCGTCACCGATCTGTTGCAACTGTCGAAAATGGACAGTAAGGAATACAAGATGAACAAAGTCCGGTTTGATTACATTCAATTCTTAAATGATATTCTCGACCGTCATGATATGACGAAACCGGAACGGATTCAGTTCCGCCGGAAAATCATGAAACGGAAAGTCTACCTCCGCGGGGATCAGGATAAGTTGATCCAGGTCGCGGATAATATTTTAACGAACGCGATCAAGTATTCACCGGAAGGCGGTACGATTACCGTCCGGACGATGTTACGGGCGAAACGAATCGTCATCAGCATCAAAGACGAAGGGGTCGGGATTCCAAAAGCGAACCTGCAGAAAATCTTTGAACGTTTCTACCGGGTCGATAAAGCACGGGCACGGAAGATTGGTGGAACCGGACTGGGTCTTTCGATTGCTAAAGACGTCGTTTCGGCACACGGTGGTGACATTTGGGCAGAAAGCGAATGGGGACGCGGCACAACGATTTACTTTACGCTTCCATATGAGGTGATCGAAGAGGTGGATATCGGATGACGAAACAGCGACTGAAATCCATCGCTTTGATTCTTCTGGTCAGTGCTTCGATTGTCCAGACCGCCATGTTATGGACGTATCATCCGAGCAGCGAGTCGATTGAACAGGAACAGGTATCGTTTAATGAAATCGATGCCTCAAAGACGGTCGAAGGAAATCAGCTGATCAATCCGGAGCTTGTCATCTATTCGAACGGCGAAAGTGCCTACCAGACTCAAATCATCGGTCGGACGATCCTGAACCGGATCGGCGCCTCGTTTGATGTCGGTGTCCTGGTTTTGACCGATAAGGCATCAGATATTCCGGTCAGCAAACGGAGTGTCGAGATGATCTTCCCGACGCCGATCAGTTCAAAGATGCTCGAGGAGTTGCTCGGGGAAAAACAAATTGCGATGTCGGAGCCGATCAAACGGCTCTATCTGCTCGATTATGAAGGACCGATTCTTCGACTGGAGTCGACGACGGGACGATTTAAGGACTTTAAATTAATCGGGGATGAGACGGTCTTAAAACGTCTATTCGCCTATGATAAGAAAAAACCGATGACGAAAGTCGAGCTCAAGGGCGGTGACTACACGTATGTCCCAAGCGGCGCGACGAAACTGGAAGAAGTATTCGTCTACGATGATATTTCGCAGGATCCGAAGCCGCTCAGCCGGATCGAGAGCGCATTTTTTACGGAAAACTCGAACGTCCAACAAATCAAGAGCCGGGATGACCTGGACGTTTTGACGGACGGTGTCAGTGTTTCGACCTACGACCGGGATTATAATGCGTTCCGTTTTAATACATTGTCTCCGAACACCCAAACCTCGTCCGTCGATTACAGTACAATCGTCAGTTACATCAACATCCACGGCGGATGGCTCGATCCTGTGACACAACGCAGTGGCTTCCGCTATTACTTTGATCAGATGTCGAAAGCAGAAGAAGAACAGGCGGCGACATTCCGATTGTATTTGAACCGATACCCGATTTTTGGTGAAACAGGACCGTTACTTGAACAACCGGACTTCGATCTCGCGACCATCAAAGTAACGTTCGAAGAAAATCAGATCCGTTCGCTCAGTCGCAGTATGATTCGGGCGGAGCGGAAGTTGTTGCTCCGTGAAACGACATTGCCATCCATCGATCAGATTGAAAAACAGCTTCAATCCGCCGACATGTCGGATGAGATTTCCGGTATCCGGATGGGATATGAGATGACGTACGAAATTGAAACGAGTCGTTATGCCTTGTTTAAGCCAAATTGGTTCGTCAAACAAAACGGAAAATGGACCACGGTTGATCAAGCTATCGGAAAAGAGGGATAATGTTTCATGGATTGGAGTAAAGCAAAAACGTTACTGATTTTGACGTTCCTGATCCTGAACGCCTATCTTGCCGTTCAGTTGATGGACCGAATGATCGATCCCCGAATCGTCACGACGAATGCGGACGGGAAAACTGTTTTGAAAGAACGAAAAATTGATGAAAAGAAACTGCAGACCGTCTCGAAAGAAATTGGTTATTTGACGGCGGAAGTTGATACGAGTTCATTGATTCCAAAATCAGGCTCCCCGATTCAAGATGCCGTCACGTCTGTCAAAAATCAAATCGAGTGGTCGGTTCGTCTGACGAAACCGTTCCCGCTCGAAGCAAAAGCAATGCGTGATTCGGCGACATCGTTTGTCCAGTCGTCGGCTGCGTATGGCACAGACTACACGTTTTGGAAGTATGACAGCAAACACAATGAGATGACGTTTGTTCAGACGTATAAGGAACAACCGTTATATTCGACACCGCAACAGTCGCGGGAGGATGACGCGATGATTGGTCCGTCGTTACTTGTGCTCCAGTTGAACGAGCAGAAGGAAGTCGTCAGCTACAAACAACGTCACTTAAACAAAGTCGTCCGTCAGGCACAGGATGTCACGTTATTATCGGCGAGTGAGTCCGTCATTCAACTGTCGGAGCAGGGCTTGTTCCCGGCCTCAAAACGAATGACGAGTCAAAAGCTCGGCTACTTCTGTCTTGTGACGGAAGGAACGAAATCGGTGCAGATCTTACCGCCGACGTGGCAGATTGAACTGAACGGAGAAGAACTGTATTTCGTCAATGCAATCGACGGCGGAGTCCAGACCATCGAACGGCTTGATACCGTTTCAGAGAAATGAGGAATGCACGATGAGCCTACACTACAGCGTCCTTGCCAGTGGCTCGACGGGGAATGCCCTCTATATCGAAAGTGAACAGACCCGCCTGCTCGTCGATGCCGGTCTGACCGGCAAAGCGATGCTCGCCCTGTTCGACCAGATTCACCGGTCACCGGAAAAAATCGATGGCTTGTTCGTCACCCATGAACATTCCGATCATATCAAAGGCGTCGGCATCATGGCCCGGAAGTACAACATCCCGCTTTATGCGAACGAAAAAACGTGGGCAGCGATGGAAGCGAAGATTGGCAAGATTGACCCCGCACTGAAGTTCCTCTGGGAAGTCGGGGAGGTCAAACAGTTCGGTGATATCGAGGTCGAATCGTTTAACGTCAGTCATGACGCGGCCGACCCGATGTTCTTCCAGTTCGCCCACGACGGAAAACGGCTCGCCCATATTACGGATACCGGCTACGTCTCGGACCGGATGAAAGGTGTCATCCGCGGCGCCGATGCCTATATTTTTGAAGCGAATCACGATATCGGGATGCTCCAGATGGGGCATTACCCGTGGAGCGTCAAACGGCGGATTCTCGGCGATTACGGACACGTCTCGAACGAAGATGCGGCGATTGCGATGAGCGAAGTGCTCGATGACCGGACGAAACGGATCCACATGGCCCACCTGAGTAAGGACAACAACATGAAGGAGCTGGCCCGGATGAGTGTCTCCCAGACGCTTGCGAGCCGCGACGTCGACCTCAGCAAGATCCAGTTGCTCGACACGGATCCGGTCATTCCGACGCCGCTTTTGAAGCTCTGATTATGGGAAATTACTGAATATGCTCAAAAGACCCCCACATTTGGCTAACTCGCCACGTGATGGGGGTATACTTGTGTAAAGAGAGTTTAGAAGGAGGCGTGTGTCGATGGATCGACCAGAAGAACCACGGAACGAATCAGATCAGCCTTACGCATCGACCGATGAGACAAGCGGCTTTCCGCCGCGACGACCAAGTGAAGATGAGCCGGTCAGTCCCTATCGTGAACCATATGAAGAAGAACCGCAGGAACCAAAACGCCGCGGCGGTGGGAAGGCCTTTTTCGTCGGCCTGATCGGCGGAATCATCGGCGCCTTATTGATTGCTTTGATTGCCTGGCCGTTCGTGCGTGACGAAATGACAAGTCCGACGCCGGTCTCAAACGCGACGCCGGAACAGGCCGCGACGAAGGCGACGGAATCAGAAAATGATATCGTCGGTGCCGTCAGTCAGACGAGAGAAGCCGTCGTCAGTGTGACGAATCTGCAAAGTTCGTTCCAGGGTGCCGATCAGGAGACCGGTGCCGGATCGGGTGTCATCTATAAAAAAGACGGCAACAAAGCATACGTCGTGACGAACTATCACGTCGTTGAAGGTGCAAGCCGGCTGTCGGTCACGTTGTCCGACGGAACGGCGCTCGAAGCGAAAGTCCTTGGAGAAGATCCGACGTACGACTTAGCCGTGTTGTCGATTGATGCTTCAAAAGTGACACAAGTCGTAAAACTCGGTGATTCGGATACGTTACGTGCCGGAGAGACGGTCCTTGCAATCGGGAATCCGCTCGGGATTTTTGCAAACTCGGTGACACGCGGTGTCATCAGTGCTCAGGAACGGACGGTACCGGTTGATACGAACAAGGACGGACAGCAGGACTTCAACACCGAAGTCATTCAGACCGATGCCGCAATCAATCCTGGTAACTCAGGCGGCGCACTGATCAATACGTCCGGTCAATTGATTGGGATCAACTCGATGAAGATTGCGGAAGCAAGCGTCGAAGGGGTCGGCTTTGCGATTCCAATCAACGAAGCCTTGCCAATCATGCGTGATCTCGAACAAAACGGTGAAGTGATTCGTCCGCAACTCGGGATTCAGATCCGGGACGTTCAGGAATTCCCAAGCGGGTTCCGGGAAGATCGTCTGAAGTTACCGAGTGACGTCAACCGCGGGATTGTTGTCGTCGGTTTGACGAAAAACAGCGGAGCAGCAAAAGCGGGGATGAAAGAAAATGATGTCATCGTTGAGATCAACGGCAAGGACATCAACTCGTTTGCTGATCTAAAAAGTGTCCTGTACCGGGATGCGAAAGTCGGTGATAACGTCAAGGTGACGTTCTACCGGGGCGGCGAGAAGCAGACACTGGATGTCAAACTGTCGGCGCAAGCGGCGACGGTGCAATAACAGATTCAGATCAACTACTCGTATACGTGCGGGTAGTTTTTTTTGCGTAGAATGGACTGTTGTTCTCATCGTGATTCGCTGTCACGCGCTTTTTCCTGTAGGAGTCGCGTGCAACGGACACGATGAAGGGATTGATGGTGAGGGGGAAGCCAATCAAGAAGTAACTCCAAAGAGGAGGTGTGGATAACTTTTTTCAGTGAGGGAAGTCAATTTTTGTTATACTGGTAGCGGATAAATGTGGATAACTTAAAAGGAGGAAAAGACCTGTGGATAAATATGTCTGTTTAGAACACGTCGAGTTAGCGCTGGACGAAGTAGTCGATGAAACGGAAGAGTACCCGATTTTGGAAGAGGTACCGGCGGAGAAAAACGTCACGTGTGAGTACTGTGACCAGCCCGCGACATATCTTGTGTCAAGCAAAAAATAATTATCAACATGTGGACATGTGGATAACTCTGTGGATAACTCCTGAATTTTCTGTCAGAAAGCGAGAAAAATGATGCAAATTACCATTATCACGGTCGGAAAGTTGAAAGAGAAGTACTTGAAGCAAGGGATTGCCGAATATACGAAACGTCTTGGCGCCTATTGTTCGATTCAGGAAATCGAAGTACCGGACGAAAAAGCACCGGAACAATTAAGTGACGCCGAGATGCAGCAAGTGAAGAAAAAAGAGGGCGAACGGATTTTAGCGAAGATTGGACCGGACGTTCATGTCTACGCACTTGCTATCGAAGGAAAGCAACGAACGAGTGAACAGTTTGCGACAGAACTCGACCGACTGGCGACGTACGGCAAAAGTAAAATCGCATTTGTCATCGGCGGATCGCTTGGTCTCGCACCGGAAGTCATGCAGCGGGCGAACGATACGATTTCGTTCTCGAAGATGACATTTCCCCATCAATTGATGAAGATGATTTTGTGTGAGCAGATTTATCGGGCGTATCGGATTAATCGGAATGAGCCGTATCATAAATAAACAAAAATATTAAGTAAAAGTAGATTGTGAAAATGCATTATAAAAGCTTTTTTATGAATATTTTAACAAAAATCATGTAAATATTTTCTTTTTATTGAAATTGAATTACTATATATGTGTATACTAATTTAATTTATATAAAAAGGAGTTTTTTTAATGCATGAGTTTCGTACTGCACAGCTACCGCTTTGGGATGAATTATTAAGTGAACTTTTTGAAACTATTCCGGAGAGATGTGAGTGGGTTAACAAAGAAGATATAATAAAAGTACTGAATATTGTAGGTAGACATAAAGCTGAAAATCATACTTTTTTACCAACAGGTGGAGGTTTAGATTTACACGCAGCACAGCAATCAAATGAAGGCGACAAAATTGAAATTAATCTCAATTCGTCACTCCATGTTTTAAAGCCTACAAAATTAATTTTCCAATCATTTTCGGGAGTTGATTCTGAATGGTATTATTTCCGATTAGAAACGGAAGAAATTGAACCAAGTGGTATTTATGAAAATTATTCTCTAGATTATGAAGAACTAGTAGAATTAACTCCTGAAACGTATGTTTCGCGTGTACATTGGGACCATAATGAATTTAATGGTGCACCATTGGATAGAGATGCTAGACTCATCACAAGAGTATTTAAAGGAGATTTTGTTATCTTTTCAAAAGCTTCTCTTTATAATCAAAGTACTTCGACTTATGATGCTAGACATAATAGTTATAATGATGAAGAGTTTAAAAGCTACATTAAACGAAACGTGCATCACCTTAAATAAACTAAGATAAATTTTAAGTCGAACAGACTTGAACTATGATTTCATATGAACATAATACTAATAAACAAAAAGTCTTTACTTTATTATTAAAAAGTAAAGACTTTTTGTTTGAATAAACTATATTTTTAAAACATTTATTGAAAGGAAAATCAAATATGAGTTCGGAATATGAAGAAATAAATATTTTAACAGAAATCGAAAAGAAAATTAACACTCTTAATAAGACAAGAAATACTAGAATTAGAATGAGTTTACGATTAAAAGACTACAGTGAAAAATGGAAGTTAATATTATTTATACTAAACATTGAAGCAGTTATTTTTGTTTTACTATCCCTTGGAGGCGAAGGGATTAATCCTATGTTTAAAGAAGCAGTCTTTAGTATTATAGCCGGTATTTTTTCAATTTATGTAATTTTAATCCAATACTATATTAATGAACTTAATTACAACGAGAGAGCCTTGAAAGTACATTATCATCAACTAGATATAGAAGATTTAATTCTGAGATTAAAGAGTTTAATAATAAAAAAAAATAGTGAAGAGAATCGATTAAAGGAAAAAGAGTATATAGATGAATTTAATATAATAATGTTTGAGTATCAGGTAGTAATAAAAAATAATGAAAATCATCATCCTATAGATTATGAGAAAAGTATGATTAAAAAAGAATCAGATGAGGATAGCAAACAAAAAAAAATTAAGGATTTTACAGTAGATAATATTGTACTAAATTTTAATATTGTTTTGATAATTTTAATTCCGTTATTAACAACAATAATGTTTATAACTTTGAGGTGAAGAAAAATGGTAAGTGAACAACAAATAAAAGAGTTGACTTATAGCTATGTATTTGCAATATCTGATCAAAAATATAATCCTCAAATGATTGCAAATATGAATTTATTTAAGAAACTTGGAAAAGATAAAATAATAGAAATTTTATCTTTTCCAATAGAAAAATTTTGCAACAAATACGATCCACACAAAGTAAGAGATTTTGTTTATAAAAACGACTATTTTACTCCAAGAAATGTATTTCTAATTAATCCTATTTACTATATTTATTATACATATTTAGTTTTTAAAATTATTTATAAAGATTTAGGAAAAAGCGGAGAAATTAATTTTTCAGATGGTAATATGAAAGTATTTTATTCTGGCTTATTAGATATAAGATTCAGTCAACCAGACATAATAAAGAAAGGGAAATACAAAAATAGCTATAAATTATTTCAAAAAGAAAGAGAGAAATATTTAGGAAAGTCAGTATTAACAGTTGATGTACAAGATTTTTTTAATTCGATCAGTATTTCTAACTTAACTAAAAAGCTAAAAAGTATTATAGGGCAAAAAAAGATAGTTGAAGACTTAGAATATTTTTTTAAATATTGTGACTTAGAAAGCCTGCCCCAATTTCATAGTTCTATCGCTTCATCAATTCTATCGCAAATTTATTTAACTAATTTTGATGCTAAGGTTAAAGAATTACTAGTTAGAGAGAAACTTCAATTAATACGTTATGTTGATGATATGTATATCATTCATGACGGTAAGAATATAGATAGAAAAAAAAATAATAGTATATTAAATGAACTAAGTTATTATTTATGGAAAGATAAATTAGTATTAAATACATCTAAAACAAAAATGTTAAGCCCTGATGAGTATAAACATATTACTGAATTAAAAGAGACTAACTACGAAGATTCTATTAAGTTTTCAAGTGAAAAATTAATAGAAGATAAAGCATTAGATGTTATAGAATCTGGAACTTTAAATATTTTGATTGATGAATTATGTGAAATAGAAAAAAATGATGGTATAGATTTGGAGAAGTATAAGCTTCTTTCTAATAAATATCTGTCAATAGAAAATGACAATGTAAGCAAAGTAATAAAAAATATTATTTATTCTAAAAAATGGATAAATTTAGATGTTGAAAGTCTTAAAAAAATTATTTTAAATTGGGAGTATATTTTGTTCAACCCCTCCGAATTTACAGTTTTATATATTTTGGTGTATAAATACTTAGAAGAAAACAAATTAATTATAGATGAAAGATCGAAGATGAAACAAATACTTAATTATTTGTTTAAAAATGATGTTTTTACATTGCGAGATACATTAGTTGCAGTCTCTTATTTATTTCAAAATAAAATAATGCATCAAGACTTACTGAAAAAAATTTCTTTAGTAAATCCCGATTATATTAAATATCTTGAGACCTTTGTAAAATAATAAAATCAAATAGATTACGGCATATTCACCGTGCAAAATCTTAAATAGCATATCTTAGGTGCCAGTAGACTTTTTGATTGATGAATCTGATCTCGTGATAGTGTCGTCCAGATTGTCTTATTAGCTAAAGAAGACAACAACCGACCGATTGATCAGCTCGAATCAACATCAGTAGGTCTTTTTCTTATAAACGCGATGGGTTGACGTGAGCGAGGATTGGGTCGACAGACTTGGTAATAAATCCGCCGATAGTATTGTGTAAATGCTGCTTATTTATGAATTGTGGCATTATAGTTATCCCGCAACCAAACAGCATGATGATGCCCGTAACGAATAACGCAGGCACGTAGCCCTCTAATGCCATGTAGAGACCTGAACCACTTAAGATACCGCCGGTTGGAATCAAAACGTTTCGCATGAGCTATGCCTCCCTAAAAGGATAATGACTTTGTTTTCACTATACCGGATAAATAGTCAGATAAGTGCATACGATTTAGTAAATAATGACAATCTAATTTTAAATACTCGACAATAAAACAGACGCTACCCAGTGATAGGACAGCGTCTGTTTTTCATTATGTTCGTTCCAGTACATTGACGAGCATCCGGTGCACGACTTCGTGATCTCGGACATCATGCAGCTGATAATCCTTGCCGGGTAATGTGTAAACATCGGTTGAGCCGACATAGGAGATGGCGAGTTCGAGTTTACCATCTTCCTGACAGGTCGTCCGTAATTCCAGTTCGCCGCTGATGACGCCGACTTCATTCGTCATCACACCGTGCGTGGCCGTAAACGTAGAGGTTTTCGTTTCCATCGAATCGACTCCTTCTTAGTAGGTACAGGTGTTCAGCATCGTTTGCAGTGCTGTTTTTTCAGAGGATTGGAGACTTAAGCCCCAACGGCTTTTCGTGTTGATCCACATCTTTGAGTACGCACAGCTTGCGCCGGCACGGGTTGGTTTCCATGTCGATGGATCCTGGTCACCTTTTGAACGGTTCGAGCTTGCGGAGACGGCAATCAATTGCGGACCGTTGAGGTCGTTTGCGAATGCCTGACGTGTCGTTGTCGTCCAGCTGCTTGCACCGGAACGCCATGCTTCCGCGAGTGGCACCACATGATCGATGTCGAGATCGGACGGGTTCGTGAACGTCAGTCCATCATAATAACTGTACCATGAGCCGGATGTGACCGGACAGCTGCCGACGTATGAATCCGCATCGCGTTTCAAGACGACTTGGCGCGTGTCACAACCGTTTCCCTGGCTGATCCAGTGCGGGAACAGATCACGGGAGTAACCGGTCATCGTACTTTCGGCTTTGACCGTTAAGGCATTGAGTTCGGATTGTGCCGTCGCTTTTGACGGGATGCCGGACGGGAGTGCGGAAACGGGTGAGAGGTCGAACTGAAACGCAGTGAGAAACAAAACAAACGATACGGCGAGTAGCTTGAGTTTCTGGAACATGAACTGCCTCCTCTTATGTAAGTGTGATGAGAGAATCCTCTCAACTCACTCAGTATGCCATCGAATATTTTGGATAGGGTTAAAATCATATAAACATTACAAAAGTTGAATACTTTTTACCAAAAATATTTTTTTGGAATTAAGCCTAAAGTATTGAACTACCTCCACCTACGCTTTGCTTAGAGGTGGAGGATTCCTGAGTGATCCGACCTATCGGTCGAAACCTGATCAGGCTAGCCCCGTCGTCCCGACGGTTGAAGAAGCTAAGATACGTTCGGCTTCTTGTTTGAGATTCAGTCCTGCGTTCACATCCCGATCATGGTGGATGCCACAAATAGGGCATGTCCATTCCCGTAAACCAAGATGTTTCACGTCTTTATGTTGATGGCCGCAACTGGAGCACAGTTGACTCGAAGCAAAGGTCTTGCCGACTTTCACGACGATTTTCCCATACCAGCCCGCCTTGTATTCCAACATGCGGAAGAACGCCGACCAACTGACGTCCGAGATGGACTTGCTCCACTTGCGGTTCTTCTGCATGTTCTTCACCTGCAAGGTCTCGATACCGATGACGTCGTGGTTTTGGACGATCTCGGTGGACACCTTGTGAAGGAAGTCGGTTCGCTTTTTAGCGATTTTCTCGTGCATGCGGGCGACCTTCCGTTTCTGCTTCTGATAGTTCTTTGACTCGGAAAGTTTCACTTTCCTGTTCAAAGCGATGCGTTGACGACGAGATAACTTACGTTGCTCGCGCGCCAGCTTTTTCTCGAGCGAACGGAAGTAGCGGTCGTTCTTGTACATCGTGCCGTCCGACAGGATGGCAAAGTTCTTCAACCCGACATCGACGCCGACGGATGAACCAGTCTTCGGCAGTTCGTGGATCTCCTGCTCGACGAGCAGGGAGACGAAGTATTTTCCTGAAGCGTTACGCCGGATCGTGGCGTTCAAGATGCGCCCTACGACCTCCCTCGAGTTGGCAAAACGCACCCACTTCAACTTCGGGAGTTTTAACTTATTGCCGACGATTGAGACCTCGGGAAGCTGGTTCTTCTTTTCGATATTGGTCTTGTAGGATTGGACGGGATGGCGCTTCGATTTGAATCGAGGCCGTTCGTTCTGCTTGTTGAAGAAGCGGTCATACGCATCGGTCAGGTGTTTAACGCTCGATTGAAGCGAATGGCTGTCGACTTCTTTCAGCCAGTCGAACTCTTGCTTCAGCATCGGGATTTCTTTCGAACAAGAGCCGTAAGACAGTCCTTTGCCTGTCGCTTTATACGTCTCATCCCACTTCGATAAGAAGTAGTTGAAGACGAAGCGCGAGCAACCAATGGTCTTCACAATCAGGATTTCCTGCTCTTTTGTCGGGTAGATTCTGAACTTGTAGGCCTTATGCTTCAACATGATTTTCACCTCCTTGAAAGGTTTATACCCGAAAGGGAGGGGGGGCGATTCACCTCCCACTTTCACTTCGTTTAGAAGTGGGAGTATTCTCGCCTAATTTTGATAAAAAAATTAAAATCAATATCAGATAAAACCTAGAGTGCATGCATTAAAATTGCGGAGACTCTTAACATGAAAAAAGCACCCGCTACTGGGATGCTTTGATTACAGACTTTTATCGTGTGCTGATCGTTTTTTGAAAAAATGGACGACTAAAAAAACTAGAATAATGTTTGATAAAAAACCAAACGAATCAAAGAAAGCATCTAAGAGCGGCATTTTTTCCAGTGAAATTCGTATAAAAAACAAAGCAATCGAGCTTACGAACACTACCAGAAGGATGGTCAGAAGAGAACGATTGGTAAAAATCAAGCCGAGAACCAGGAAGACTGACACGAGACCGATGATTTGAGTCACCATGAGACACCTGCTTTCTTTTACATGATCTGTATGTATGATTTTTTCCTTAGTTGAACTTTTCTTAAACAAATTTCCATCAAACCTGTGTCATTTAAGAAGGACAATGGGGAAATCTGGAACTTTACATAAGAGAAGACGTATGAATGAAGGAAGGGGCTGAGGGAATGAAAAAAGGATTACATATGTCCATTACACTTGTTTTCGTCCAACGTCATCTCAATACGATTCAGATTGAATCCATTGTCGAGCAAGCAGACGAACGAGGCTTTGGCCATGAATTGGTGATTCATGAACCAATCACGAACTCCTACAGTTTTAGAGCATTCGAAAAAAATAAATAGTATCACATCTAAAGGAGAAGTCCATTGAAAGCCATCAGTCAATTTTTATTGTTTTATGCCGTCACGGTGATGATTATTTATGTCGTCTCAATTTTTCTGCCGGTCGCGCTGAATTTCATCGTCTACTTTTCCATCGCGTTGCTGATTGTTCTTGTCGGTTATCTGATTCGACATTATTTATTCAGTTCACGGTCGAAGAATTGAACTCTGTCAGCGAATCTGATTCAAATCTTGTATAGTAAAGGGGTACCTCTGTTCGATTTGGACAGGAGGCACTCCTTTTTTAGGAGCCACGAGGAATTCAAACGCCAAGGAGCTGAGACCGTACCATGAACAAACAAGACATCAGTGATATCCGTCGCCATTTTAAGGTCGACTCGGAACTACTTAAAATCAACGAAATTTATAATGTATATATCCGCAAAGAAACGAGTGAAATCTTCTATGAGGAAAGCCGACCATTCGCCTTTCTTGAACTTGAGCAACAGGAATTGTTCCTCGCGAACTTCAAGAAAGTCCTGACCGGGAAACTCGACATCAAGCTGTTTGAGGTCAAGTTCCAGCAGCCGGAAGAAGGCGCGACCGGACATACGCAACAACTGTTGTACGAAGGCCTGTACACGGAAGAGACGGAAGACTGGACGGAACAGATGCAACAGATTGCGCTGAAGATGGTCCAAGACGTGCAGTACGAAAACGATATCGTCGTCACGTTCATCCGGGGACAGTATTACAAGACGACGAAACGTCAGGCGGACGAGACGGAAGTGGATAAGAACGATGAAGTCTATACGACACCGTTTATTCTCAGCAGTCTCAACCAGACGGAACTGCCGAAACAGTCGCTTGTCTTTGACTATGTCGATCTCGAGTTCAAGTCGAACCTGCTGATCAATCCGGTCATCAAACTGGCGTCACCAATTGGCGGCTTTTTATTCCCGTGCTTCACGGATAATGCGGCGGACGTCAACCGTGTCCTTTACACAGCAAGCAAACCGAACAAACCGGACCTGCTGTTCATTGAAAACGTCCTGAACGGTGATCAAATCGTGACGGCGGAAGAAGACAAAGCGGTATTTGAAGAGATCGTCAAACTGGTCATCGGCGAATCAGTCGATTCAAAAACACTCGCGGGTGTCTATGAAGAAGTCAATCACCTGCTCGTCGTTGAGGACGAAAAAGAAGACGAGCCGGAAGATATTCCGATGCTGGACGTCAAAGAAGTCGAACGGGTCTTAAAAGCGAGCGGCATCGAAGACGTCAGTACGGAACAGGTCGAACGGGCCTTCAAGACAGTCATCGATGATACGACATACGAAATGAAGGCGAGTAACATCGTCCCGAACTACGAAGCGAAATCGATTAAAATCAATACGAAAGTCGCGAATATCTCCGTCAGTGCCCAAGACTTGAAGTACATTAAGCAGGTCAATTACAACGGCAAACAATGTTTGTTGATTGAAGTCGAGGAAGACACGGTCATTGACGGGTTCACGCTCGTTTCAGAAGAAAATATCTTAAGCTAATTCAAAAAAGCCACTCGTTTCACGTCATTCCGACAAGGAAAACACGTGAAAGACAAGTGGCTTTTTTTGAATCATCCAGAATGATTGATTAATCGGATAAAGATGCGTATGATTGGTTTTGTAAGCGGTCTCTTTTAAAAACAAAGGACACCCAAAATTTTTTTAACGATTTACGAAAGCGGTTTCGATACTTATTTTTACAAATGAATGATCTCTTATAAGTGCGTAAAAAATTCGGTTAAAGGAGGCAGATTCATGGGACAGGATTATCAGCAATTGGTCGATCGGTTAGCGGAAAAAACGACTGGTGAACTGCAAGATGGCGTTGAAGTCGTCATCAAACCGGTGCCAGACCGGACGGAAAGCGGCGTACTTGATCCGCGCGTTTTGGAAGTCATGATGCAGCAGCAAGACAGTTCGCCGGCAGCACCGTTTTCACTCGAAGCGGCGCGAGCCGGGATGGGTTGGATCAATACTGATCTGACGACGACACCGATTATGACAGAAGCGATTGAAATTCCGAGTGCCGAGCAACCGATTTCGGCACGGATTTACCGTCCACGATCGACGGAACTGTTACCGGCGGTTGTCTATTTCCACGGCGGCGGCTTTTTCGGCGGAACGCTTGAACCGGTTGAACATCCTTGCCGGTTGTTGGCGGAACAAGCGAATGTCGTCGTGATTTCGATCGATTACCGACTCGCACCGGAACATCCATTTCCAGCCGGTCTGAACGACTGTTTTACGGCCGTCAAATGGGTTTATGAACAGGCGGAAGAGCTCGGAATCAACCGCGCGCAGCTCGCTGTAGCCGGTGACAGTGCCGGCGGGAACTTAGCGACGGTCTGTGCCCTGCTTGACCGCGAACAACAGACTGAGATGATCCAGTACCAAATCCTGCTCTATCCGGTCGTCAATCTCGCGGCTTTGTCGACGGATGATTTCAAATGGCGTCTTGACGCATACGAGATGAATGAAAACCGGAAACTCCTTGAAGGAATCGTCACAGCCCTTGAAGACACGGATGGACTGTTAAATCGGTTGTACCTGCAAGGGACGACGGACGTCCAGGATCCACATGTCTCTCCGCTCTTCAGCGACAAGCTGGCAGGACTACCGGACGCATTGATCATCACGGCAGAATACGATTACCTCCGTCTTGAAGGGGAAGCGTACGGACGAAAACTCGCGCGGGCCGGTGTCAAAACAAAACGCATTCAATACAACGGGATGGACCACGCCTTTATCGAAAAGCTCGGACAGTATCCGCAAGCGGAAGACTGCATCACGGAAATCGCAAACGGTCTGAAGAAACGGTTTGCGACTACACAACCAACAGGAGGATGAATCGATGACGACATATACATTAGATTGGAACGCCTATACGGCACTGGCGAGGCAGACGGTCGCAGAAGGCGCGGTCCTGCTGAAGAATGACAAGCAGACGTTACCACTGCCAGCAGGAACAACAGTCTCGGTGTTCGGACGCAATCAGTTCAATTATTATAAAAGCGGAACAGGATCGGGTGGGATGGTCAACGTCACGCACGTGACAAGTCCGCTCGAAGCGTTGCAAGACCATCCGGATGTGACGGTAAACCAGTCGTTGCTCGACGTCTATGAAGTCTGGCTGAAAGATCATCCGTTTGATAAAGGTGAAGGCTGGGCGGCGGAACCCTGGTCGCAGGAAGAAATGCCGGTTACGGATGAAGTCGTTGCAGACGCAGCGTCGCAATCGGACGTTGCCATCATCATGATCGGCCGTACGGCCGGTGAAGACCGCGATAATACAGCGGATCCCGGCAGTTACCTGCTGACGGACGTCGAATTGACACTGATCGAAAAAGTCGCGGGAGCGTTTTCGAAGACCGTCGTCTTATTAAACGTCGGTAATGTCATTGACATGCAGTGGGCGCTTGATTTCAATCCGAGTGCGATCCTGTACGGATGGCAAGGCGGGATGGAAGGCGGAAACGCGTTGGTCGATCTCTTGACGGGCGCCGTTACCCCATCCGGAAAACTGCCGGATACGATTGTCCGTTCCCTCGATGCGTACCCGTCAACACCGTACTTCGGTCATGAGGACCGGGCGATCTACAAGGAAGACATCTATGTCGGATACCGTTACTTCGAGACGTTTGCAAAAGACGATGTTCTTTATCCGTTCGGATTCGGCTTATCGTATACGACATTTGAGGTCGTCACCGACACTGTTGAGATGACGGAGCAACAGGTCACGTTAACCGTCAACGTCACGAATATAGGGACACACAGCGGGAAAGAAGTCGTCCAGGTGTATCTTGAAAAACCGCAGGGACAACTCGGCAATCCGGCACGCGGACTGGTGACGTTTGCGAAAACGCAACAGCTTGAACCGGGCCAACAGGAGACGTTGACACTGACCGTTCCGCTGACGGAATATGCAAGTTACGATGATGCCGGCGTGACAGGGCACAAATCGTCTTACGTCATCGAAGCGGGTGCTTATCATCTGTACGCCGGCACAGACGTCCGGACGGCGGCGCACGTGGCGACACAAACAATCGAAGCGTTGCGTGTCGTTGAGATATTAAGTGAAAACATGGCACCGGTCACGGCATTCGACCGGCTGAAGCCGCAACAGACAGAGACCGGATATGACGTGACATATGAAGCGACACCATTGCGGACGATTGATCCGGAAGCCCGCCGTTTAGCCGAACGACCGGCAGCGCGAACGTATTCGGACGACCAGGGACTGACCCTGAAGGATGTGTACGAAGAGAAGACGTCACTCGATATGTTCCTTGATCAGTTGACGGATGAGGATCTGGCGGCAATCGTCCGTGGCGAAGGAATGAACTCCCCGCGTGTCACTCCGGGAACGGCGGCGGCATTCGGTGGTGTCACCGACCGGCTGACAGCGTTCGGGATTCCGGCAGCCTGCTGTGCCGACGGTCCGTCCGGCATCCGGATGGATATCGGAACAAAAGCCTTTTCCCTGCCGAACGGAACGCTCGTCGCCTCGACATTCAACGTTGATTTAGTTGCGGACTTGTTTGAGATGACAGGACTTGAACTCCGGAAAAACGGCATCGACACGTTGCTTGGACCGGGCATGAACATCCACCGGCATCCGCTCAACGGCCGGAACTTCGAGTACTTCTCGGAAGATCCGCACCTGACGGGGATGATGGCTGTCGCCCAGCTCGACGGGATGCACCGGGTCGGCGTGACCGGAACGCTGAAACATTTAAGTGCCAACAATCAGGAATTCCATCGTCATGATCTCGATTCGATTGTCTCAGAACGGGCGTTACGGGAGATTTATCTGAAAGGATTTGAGCATGCCGTCAAACGGGGACAGGCCTATGCGATCATGACGACATACGGTGCCGTCAATGGTCTGTGGACCGCCGGCTTGTATGATCAGAACACCCGGATTCTCCGCGACGAGTGGGGCTTTGACGGTGTCGTCATGACCGACTGGTGGGCGAAAATCAATACGGAAGAAACGGAAGCCAACCGGCAACAGACGGCGACGATGGTCTGTTCGCAAAACGATCTCTACATGGTCGTCGGAGAACCGGGTGCGAACCCGTTTGAGGATGATACGCTGTCGTCGCTTGCAGACGGGACGTTGACACGGGCGGAATTGTTACGGAGTGCGGCGAATATCTGTCAGTTCATTCTGCGGTCACCGGTCATGGAGCGGACGCTTGGTCAAGAAGTAACAGTCGACGTCACCGGATTACCGGAAGAAACGGATGATCTGAACGAACAGGCCGTAACACATCAGCAACTTCAGAGCGGTGTTCCGATCGTCTTCGACGAACTCGATACGTCGACCGGAAGCAGTCATGTCTTCGCCGTGACGTCAGAAGAAACCGGCATGTACCACGTCACGTTCGAAGCCCGGTCGTATGCCGGGGAACTGGCACAGATGCCGGTGACGTTGTTTGCGAACAACATGCCGGTCGCAACGTTTACGTTTAACGGAACGGACGGCGAATGGGTGACGCAGACAAAAGATGTCTTTGTCTTTAATCCACACAACTACTTCAAGCTGTATTTTGCACTTGGAGGGCTCGAACTCAAAAACATCACCTTTACGTTAACGGAATCGTTTCATATGAAAAACGGGTAAACTAAACACCAGGCAGTCAGTTGCTGCCTGGTGTTTAACGCGTTTAAAAGGAGGACCCGATGCAATTCTCAAAAATTAAAAAGCAGATATTATCGTTCGTCGCGCCGTCACTTCGACCGCGTCTCGATTTATATGCCACAGTCGACCGGCATTTTCATGACGGTGAAGCCCGAGTCTGGATGACGCTGAATGGGAAAATATTTTTTAAGGCGGAGGATTTACGGTTTACGTTCGAAGCGGACCGTCGTTATGCGTTGGCGAAGAACCGCTTGCCGGAAAAACCGGAGCGAATCAAGTTGGAGATTTTTCAATCGGACTGGTTCAACACATCGCGTGCATTATATAAGCAGATTGAACGTGAGTTGGAGCAAGAAGGGTGGCACGCCAATTATGACGTGCAACAGGATTTGCTGCTGTACCCGAAGCTCTCGATTGAAGAGGCTTTGACGCATCCCCATGCCTTCATCCGCGGTTTTGCGTTGCTCGACCGGCGCGTCGGGAAACGGCGCTTGGAACGAGTAACATGCGACACACCGTTTGAATTAACCTGTTTAAAGATTCGACTGGAAACGGAAGTGAACTAACACCAAAAAAAGAGCAAGGCGCGGAGCCTTGCTCTTTTGCATGATTAAGTTAAATCGAAAACGAATTAACAGCGTGAATGCCTTCTTGTTCGACGAATTCGTCAAGCAGTGCCCGGACGTCATCCGTTGAATTCGTATCCATAAGACGGGCGCGTAATTCGCTCGCCCCGCGGAAACCGCGGACATAAATCTTGAAGAACCGGCGGAGCGGCTTGAAAAGACGCGGTTCGAATTCAGCTGAATACTGATCGTGCAGGTCGAGTTGCAGACGTAACAGATCAAGTAATTCTTCACTCGAATGATCTTTCTTTTCAACTTCGAACGCAAACGGGTTATGGAAAATTCCGCGTCCGATCATGACGCCGTCGACACCATACTGCTCGACGAGTTCAAGCCCGTGTTGGCGGTCGTTGATGTCTCCATTGATCGTCAAGAGCGTTTGCGGTGCCACTTCATCGCGGAGCTTCTTGATTTCCGGAATCAGTTCGAAGTGGGCCGGGACCGCACTCATTTCTTTACGTGTCCGCAGGTGAATCGACAGGTTGGCGATGTCCTGCTCGAGAATATGGCGTAACCAGTCGTGCCATTCTTCGACTTTTGAGTAACCGAGGCGTGTCTTGACGCTGACCGGCAAACCGCCGGCTTTTGCTGCTTGAATCAGTTCAGCGGCGACATCGGGGCGGTTGATCAGCCCGGATCCCTTTCCGTTGACGGCGACGTTCTGAACCGGGCAACCCATGTTGATATCGATGCCCTTAAAGCCCATTTCCGCCATCCCGATACTCATTTCACGGAAATATTCCGGTTTGTCGCCCCATATGTGGGCGACCATCGGCTGTTCATCTTCCGTGAACTCAAGGCGTCCGCGGACACTCTGTTTTCCTTTTGGATGACAGTAACTTTCTGTATTCGTAAATTCAGTAAAGAAGACATCCGGCCGCGCTGCTTTCGCGACGACGTGACGGAAGACGACGTCGGTGACATCTTCCATTGGAGCAAGTACAAAAAATGGTCGTGGCAGGTCCTGCCAAAAGTTGTTTTTCATCGTATATAAAACCCTTTCCTTAAGGTAATTCGTTTTGCACAATTAAAATTTCATCAACTATACACTTTAAGCGTAATGAGGAAAAAGTGCAAGCGGATGGTTTAGGAAAGGGGCGGCGGATAATGAATCAAGGCGGTGGCCGGTGTGACTTGTCCGTTTGATTGTTTGTAGATGATATGGTCTGCCGACAACTCGGTCGGCGACTTCAGACCGGCAGCGGCGGTCAAATTATACAACCCTTCCCGTAACGAGATAATGTAGTTCGTCACCCGGAAACTTTTTTCGTCAATGATCAATGCTTGCTGGAGTTTCGGATCGGTCGTCGCGACTCCGACCGGACAGTGGTTCGTATGACAGACTTGCGCCTGGATGCAGCCGACGTTAAACATCAAGCCGCGGGCGATGTTGACGAAATCAGCGCCGAGCCCTAAGGCGACGGCAATCTTATCGGCACTGATCAATTTTCCGGAAGCAAACAGTTTGATCCGGTCACGAATCCCGTGCGCGACCAACAGTTGATGCAGATACGGCAAGGCGGATTTAAGAGGTAATCCGGCCGCATCCGCGAGTTCCTGGAACGACGCACCGGTTCCGCCTTCCCCGCCATCAATCGTGATGAAATCCGGATGTTTTCCGGACGTTTTCATGTAAGAGACGAGTTCATGCAGATCGTTTAGATTGCCCACGACCAGTTTAATGCCGACCGGCTTTCCGCCGGTATCCCGCAACAGTTCGACAAACGTCAGCATCTCTTCCGGTGTCTGGAATTCATTGAACCGGTTCGGACTGTCAATACTGACACCGGCTTTGACGTTCCGGACGGAGGCGATTTCAGCCGTGACCTTCTCGCCTTCGAGGTGACCGCCCCGTGTTTTCGCACCTTGCGCCAGTTTCAGTTCGAAGGCTTTGATTTGCGTCAGTTCACTTTTCTTTTTGAATTCCTCAAGCGAAAAAGCACCGTCTTCCGTCCGGACACCAAACAGTCCCGGTCCAATCTGGAAGATGATATCGACGTCACCCTTCAAATGATAGTCGGATAGTCCGCCTTCTCCGGTGTTCATCCAGGTTCCTTCCGCCCGGCCGAGACCGATCGACAATGCCGTAATCGCCCGGTCACCGAGCGCACCGAAACTCATCGCCGACTGACCGATCAGTCCGAAGACTTGAAACGGGTGACGGCAGGTATGTTCTCCAATGATCGGAGCGTCAGCGGCGGGGAGTAAAAACGGTGCAATCTGTTGTTCGACCAAGTGTTCTTTACGGGTCAGGAGATTATCCTGATCAAGTTGATAGAGATGAGTCGTAATTTTATGTTGATTATCGATCCGCAGTTCCTGACGGTTCGTTGGAAAAAGGGCATTTTGCAAATAAAAGCCGGCTGCTTCAAAATCACGTTCGGAACCAAATCCCATCGTCCGCGTATTATATTTACCGGAGAGAACCGCGGTTTTATAATCATTCCGGGAAAACGGTTTGTCTTCATTGTTGTTTAAGAATAAGTACTGCCGAAGTTCAGGACCGATTTTTTCAAGGATGTAACGGATTTTTCCGAGAACGGGAAAGTTTCGTAAGATGGAATGCTCCTGTTGTCTGTGATCGATATTCCACAGATAAAGCCCAAGCACCAATGGAACGAAGATGATGAGTGAAATCAATGTCAGGATGATCGTCAGAATGATGGTATCAGTCGACATGGGAGTGCCTCCTTCAGGAGTGGGAGCGGCGGGACGATGAAGAGGGAAAACCAAACAGGTTAGTCGAATAAGGTAAAACAAGACCGTTCTATCCCGATACCACTCGCCTGACGAATACAAACCTAACGGATCAGATGAAGGAAAGGATGATTTCTTATGCATACACTGTACATGAAACAGAAAGTATTCAGTTTACGGGGACGATTTTCGATTCAAGATCAGCAGGAACAGGACGTTTATCTTGTCGAAGGCAGCTTTATGAAACTGCCGAAGACTTTTTCAATCTCGACGGTTGATGGGGAGGAAGTCGCCGTCATCACGAAAAAAATGCTCAGCCTGTTGCCGAAGTTTTTTATCGAAGTCGACGGGGAGACACTGACGATCGAAAAATCATTTACGTTCTTTAAAGACCGCTATACGATTGATGCGGCAGATCTCGAAATCGACGGAGACTGGTGGGATATGGATTTTGAAATCAAGCGTCAAGGCGACGTCGTCGGAAGTGTCGAGAAAAAATGGTTCACGTTTGGTGACAGTTATGAAATTCAAGTCTTTGATCCGGACATTGAGAAGATTTTAATTGCGCTTGTTGTCGCTATCGACTGTGTCAAAGAAGATGAAGAATCCAGCTCGTCATAAGAAAACAATCAGGAGAGGAAGCGCATATGAAGCAGCTTTTGATGAAACAGACGTTTGAACTGAATCGGCGATTTACGATTACCGATGAAGCCGGACAGATCGCGTATGAAGTAAGAGGACAGTTATTCCAAATGCAGAAAAACTGGCAACTCGTGCACGAAGGATCCGAAGTCGGTCGGGTGACGAAACAAACGTTCAGCATGCTGCCGCATATCCTTGTGGAAGTGGACGGGCGTGTTGTGACGACGATTCAAAAAACCGGATTTTTGATGCTTTCGGATTACCGGATTGACAGCCGCGACCTGCAAGTCGACATCAACTGGGCGACGATGACGTTCAGCGTCATGTATCAGGGGAATAAAATCGGACAAGGCAAAAGACGGTGGGTCCGTTTCGGCAAACAGTACGAACTGACACTGTTTGATGAGGCGGCGGAGAAACTGTTTTTAAGTGTCGTCCTCGGACTCGACCGGGCGAAAGCAGACAAAACCGTCTCGACGCTGTTTGCGGACAATTGGGTAGGGGGGAAGAAGTAAATGGAACGATGGGATATTTATACGGCAGATCGCGTAAAAACAGGCCGGACCTGGCCACGGGGGACAGAATTAAAAGACGGCGATTACCGTCTCACTGTTCATATCTGCCTGTTTAATAAGCAGGGACAGATGTTGATTCAGCAACGTCAGCCGTTCAAAGAGGGCTGGTCGAACATGTGGGATCTCAGTGTCGGCGGAAGTGCGACGACTGGTGACACGAGTCAAATGGCTGCCGAGCGCGAATTGTTCGAGGAACTCGGGTTGTCGAGGTCCTTTAAAGGACAGCGTCCACAATTGACGGTGCCGTTTGAAGACGGATTTGACGACTATTACTTAATTGAAACGGAAGTCGATTTGACGACGCTGACGCTTCAGGAAGAAGAGGTTCAGGCCGTCAAATGGGCGACGGAAGAGGAAATCATTACCGGGATTCGGGAAGGAGTCTTCATTTCCTATCATGAACCGTTGATTCGGTTGCTGTTCATCCTGCGCAATCAATACGGTGCGCATCAAAAATAAACAATCCCCAGGTCGCAGGCGACACTGGGGATTGTTTGCAATCAGGCTGTTTTTTTCGATGCCGGAACCGATTGTTTCGGTTTGGTTTCCGGTAAAAAGAGACTAAAGATCAGGTACGTCGAACAGCTGAGGAAAAAGACGACCATCGACGCTGTATAGCCCATCTGACCGAGCGTGTAACTCCAAATAATCGTAAAGATGGTTTGGGTCGCATACGCAATCGCCCAGAACAGGCCGAATAAGACGGTGATTTTTTGTGGTGTCATACCCTTCATTTCGTGGGCCAGATTCATGAAAATCGGATACTGAATGTACATCGCGAACCCAGAGACGAAAGCAAAGATATACGAGACGAGCGGTGATATGTTGCCAAACGCAACCGTGACGATGAAGCTGCCGATCATCACGAAGCCGCTGATTAGAAGAATCGGTTTTCGCGGTGTACCGCGGCTGCCGATTTTCAAACCGACGAAGGTTCCGATAATACCGGCACCGGAGACTAGCAGATTAACGAGCGATCCGTTTAACTCGGTATACGTGTCAAACACCGGTTTGAGTCCGACGAGCGACAGGATGTACAGTGTCAGGAAGCCGCCGAACGCGATCGCATACTTCCATAAGAAGCTGTCTTTAATCGCATCCCGGTAACCGTAAGCTGTAACGACTTCGTTTTGATCGCTTGCCGTATTTAAGTCGAATTCTTCACTGAAAATCAACCAGGCGAGGAACAGAACCGCTGTCAAAGCAGCAAAAATCGTCAACGTCAGCTGCCAGTTGTTCGTGAATTGTGTCGCAAAAAACGTAAACAGTAACGAGACGACAAACGCACCGACATTATACGAGACGGTATTGAGCGCATTGATCCGCAGTTTTTCCGTCGGATCGCTGATGTAACGGGTGACGACTGGATTCATGTAGACGATGACCATCGAACCCCCAAGGCCCATGACCATCCGGGCTGCCGTGTACGCCCAGTAGTTCGGCAGATAAATGGCGACGATCGACATCATCAGAAACAACAGGGCGAGCATCGGTGCCTTTTTAGGTCCGAGCTTCATCAGAATCAGTGCCGCCAAGATGTTCGCGAAAACACGGGCGGTCGTGATCGAGTAGTTGACGAGTTGTGAAATCAACGGGTCAACGGTCCGGTCTCCGAAAAAATGAGCCGTGATTTGCGGGGTTAATGAGGAACCGGCGACCCAGTTCATGGCGAACGTCGCATAGGCGAACCAGAGAACAGCCATCATCAAATACCCTTTTCGTGCATGACTTGCTTGTGTAGACATAATGTACCCCTTCTTTTCTTAAGCCGAATCGCTGTAAGACAGGAATTCGAACTACTTCACTTTGTTATCAATTCGTTAAATGTAGTCGAGTTCGAAGGGGAAGTAAAATAGATAATTCTTATGTTTTCCATAAGTTAAAAGAATAGATAAAAAGTTATCATATGCATTTGGTGAATACTTGAAAAAATGACGTTTTTCCTTCAGTCTGTTTGCTCATTGAAAGGCAAGCGTTCGAAAGTCAGACCCTCAGAATTTTTGACGAGACGATAGATGTCCGGGTTACGCAACTGTTCCCAGTCCGGGTAGCCGAAATTTGAATCGATAGATTTTAACAATAAAGCCATCGCGTTTCCGTGCGTCACCAATACGGTGTGACGGGCAGGATGAAGAAATGCCTCATGGAGGACGGATGAGGTCCGGTCCATTGCTTCACGACTAGATTCACCACCGGGAAACTGGAGATTGAGATCAGAAAATGTCGCTTTTAAGTCAGCCCGCCAGTCATTTAACGAAGAAGTACTGAGTATGCGTTCCTGCAACCGATTCTCTAGTTCGATTGGACAATCGTGAGCATTGGAAAGCGAAAAACTAGTATCGTATGCGCGTCGAAATGGACTCGATAAAATCCGGTCAATCGGAATGGATTTGAAAAAGTCAGCGAGTAATACCGCTTGTTTTTGACCTTGAGCCGTCAACGGAGCATCGGCTGCTTGTCCGGTCGCTTCACAATGACGGATGAGATAGTATGTCTGCAATGTAAGTACCTCCTCGAGATGTAACCATATAAAAGATTTCTGGTAATAGAATGGAAAATCCTCTTTCAAGTTATGAAAGAAGAAATGAAATAATTTGATAAAACGGTTGACAAACGATCATAAGGTTACTAGTATTAGAAACAATTCAGGTGATTATGTCACCTCAGAAACCGAATAAAAAGAGAAAGCTATGATTGTCATGGGTCACACTATGGCAGGAGCAGCTTCTGGAGAGACCGTGTAAACGGCGCCGAAGGGTTCACAATCTCAGGCAAAAGGACAGAAGAGTACTAAATCTTTATTTTTTGTGTTGGCTTTGCCGACCGGAAAGTGATTATTTGCTATTCTGATGATTTTTTTGAGATTGGACACCCGTCCAGTCTCTTTTTTTGTTGGACTGACAGAACAGTCTGACCGGGGGAAACAGAGAGATCATCAAAGGAGGAGTTCAGGTTTGGAACAGCAAGGATTAAAGCGGGATTTATCGAATCGTCATGTCCAATTGATTGCGATTGGTGGAACGATTGGAACAGGGTTGTTTTTAGGATCGGGGAAAGCGATTCAGCTGGCCGGTCCATCGATTGTATTTGCTTATCTGCTTGTCGGGATTGCGATTTTCTTCGTCATGCGGGCACTCGGAGAGTTACTGTTGTCAAAAGCCGGTTATCAGTCACTGACGGATATCGCGGAAGATTATCTCGGACCGCGCGCCGCTTTCGTAACCGGCTGGACGTATTGGTTCTGCTGGATCATGACGGCGATGGCCGACGTGATTGCCGTCGGTGTTTACGTTAAATACTGGTTTGATATCCCGCAATGGATCCCGGCCGTTATCGCCCTGTTGATCTTACTCGGCTTTAATCTTCTGACGGTCAAACTGTTCGGGGAACTCGAGTTTTGGTTCGCCTTGATCAAAGTCGTCACGATTTTAGCTTTGATCGGCGTCGGAATCGTCCTGCTCGTGATCGGCTTTAATACGGATGCGGGACCGGTCACGGTCAAGAACTTGTGGCAGCACGGCGGGATGTTCCCGAACGGTGTCACCGGTTTCCTGTTGTCGTTCCAAATGGTCGTCTTCGCCTATGTCGGTGTTGAACTGGTCGGTGTCTCGGCCGCTGAAACGGCGGATCCGAAAAAGAACATTCCGTCCGCAATCAATAAGATTCCGTTACGGATACTCTTCTTCTACGTCGGTGCCTTGCTTGTCCTCTTGATGATCAATCCGTGGACCGGACTGAACGCAACGGAAAGCCCGTTCGTCAAAACGTTTAGTCTGATCGGGATTCCGGTCGCTGCCGGAATCATCAATTTCGTCGTCCTGACATCAGCCGCATCCGCTTGTAACAGCGGAATGTTCTCGACGAGTCGGATTCTCTATAATCTCGGGAATCAAAAACAGGCACCGGCATCGTTTTCGAAGCTCAATAAAAATCATGTGCCGGCGAATGCATTGTTCGTTTCGACGTTGGTCGTCTCGGGTGGGGCTCTGTTAAGTAAATTACTTCCTGGACAGGCGTTCAGCATCGTGACGACGATCAGTGCAATCTGTTTCATCTGGGTGTGGGGCGTCATTCTCGTCTGTCACTTGAAATACAAGAAGACACAGCCGGAATTGCATGCCGCATCGACGTTCAAAGCGCCGTGGACACCGTTCGTCAACTACCTCGTGCTCGGTCTGTTCACGCTGATTTTAATCGTCATGCTCGTAGCGGACGAAACGCGTCCTGCGCTTCTCCTGACACCGGTCTGGTTCATCGGATTGTTTGTCCTGTATCAGCTGCGGACGAAAAAACATCAAAAAGCAGAACGTCATAGTGCATAATCCATCAAGGAAATAAGTAAAGACCCGGCTCCCTGCCTTACTTGTCAGGGAGCCGGGTCTTATTTTTTGATACGAGACTCAGCGGTGAAATGTGCCATCCGCCAGCTGTTTCTTCAAGGCGGTCGCTTTTTTACGAATCGCCTGCTGATCGCTTTTATCCCGTTTTGCCCACTGCCGGTACATCATCGACATCCGTTGGTTACTGGAGAACCGTTCCTCGTGCCGGGCGATGAAATCCCAATACAAGGCATTGAACGGACAGGCATTGTCCCCAAGGGCATCCTTTTGGTTAAAGGGACAGTTCCCGCAGTAGTCGCTCATCTTGTGGATGTAGTTCGCCGATGCGATGTACGGTTTCGTCGACAAGAGACCACCGTCGGCATGCAAGGCCATCCCGAGCACATTCGGAAGGACGACCCAATCATAGGCGTCGATATACATTTCGTTGAACCAGTCCGCCGTCTGTTGCGGGGAAATCTCAAACAAGTTGGCAAAGTTCCCGAGCACCATCAGCCGCTGAATGTGATGATTGTGCGCCGTTTCGATGACAGGTCGCAACGACTCTGCGACACACGTCATCGTCGTTTCGCCGTCCCAGAAGAAGTCCGGCAAGTCCCGGTTGTGTTGCAGGATATTGACCTGTTCGTACCCCGGCATCTCACTTAAATAAACCGCCCGCATGTATTCGCGCCAACCGAGAATTTGTCGGATGAATCCTTCGACGGCATTAAGCGGTGCGTCCTGATCTTCCAGTGCGGCCGCCGCCGCGTGAATGACTTCGTCCGGTGACAGTAAGCCGATATTGATCGACGAAGAGAGCAAGGAGTGCGATAACGTATCTTCTCCCGTCAGCATCGCATCCTGATAAGTGCCGAACGTCTCAAGCCGTTCGTCGATAAACCGGGCGAGCGCGCGCTGCGCTTCCGCTCGGGTGACCGGCCAGTGGAACGTTTCAAGCTGACCCGGATGATCGGCAAACGACGTGTCGACCTTTTCCATGACGTCACGTGTAATCTGATCCGGGCGGAACCGGATCGGTGCTTTAAAATCAACACCATCCTTCGCCGGTTTTCGATTCTCCGAATCAAACGACCACTTTCCGCCGACCGGCTTATTCCCGTTCATCAATAAACGGCGGTCTTTGCGAAGTTGCCGGTAAAACCGGTCCATCTTCCACGGTTTATCCCCAAGTAGTACCACGGCTTCGTCCTGCGTCAATAAAAAGAGCGGGACGTCGGAACAGACGTCGACAGTGATTGATTTCGGGAGAGCATCCTGAAATTTTTGCATGACACGGCGCATCGGTTCGTCTGTGGTGGCTGTATAGAGGAGGTACGTCGGTTTATACTGCTTCTGGTGCTGTTTCCACGCTTCATCAAACGAATCGGCTTCCCGGTAATCGACTGTAAATCCTTTGTCCCGGAGTTCTTCTGCGAAATGCCGCATCGCAGAGAAAATCAGCACGAGTTTTTGTTTATGATATGCCTTCCAAGTCGAGCGTGATGTCGCTTCGACCATCAGGATGATGTCCTCTTTCGGATCGGCTTCCGTCAGAAGCGGTAAGCTGTGACTGAGTTGATTGCCGAAAATCCAGCGTGTCGCCATAAATGGTTCCCCCTTCTTCTTCTATAAAAGTATATATCCGCTTTTTCTAAAAGTATGTCTTAGGATGTGCGCATTCAATTCAGGGAAAGTATATTTATTTTTAACGGGAAACACTCGATATTTTAATTTATGAATGACCTGTGATAGGGTTATACTGGAAAGGTAAGTTGTCGTCATACGAGCGCTTTCAACTGGTATGACAGGTCCATAATATCAAACGGGGATAGGAAGGATATCATGAGCAGTATGCCTAAACAAACAGATGTTATTTTGATTGGTGCCGGAGTCATGAGCGCAACGTTAGGGGTCTTATTAAAAGAGCTTGCGCCGGACATGAAGATTAAAGTATTCGAGAAGTTAGCGAGTGCTGGGGAAGAAAGCTCAAATGAATGGAATAACGCGGGGACAGGTCACGCTGCACTTTGTGAACTGAACTATACGACGGAAAACGCCGACGGAACGATCGACATCAGCAAGGCCGTTAAGGTCAACGAACAGTTCCAACTGTCGCGCCAGTTCTGGTCGCACCTCGTCAAAGAACAGGTGTTGCCGAATCCAAAAGAATTCATCATGCCGATTCCACATATGAGTATGGTTGAAGGGGCGGAAAACGTCACATTCCTGAAAAAACGATTGGAAGCGCTCTCAGCTAATCCGTTGTTCAAAGGGATGGAATTTTCGGAAGATCCGGAGCAGCTGAAGCAGTGGATTCCATTAATCATGGAAGGCCGGACGTCACCGGAGCCGATTGCCGCAACCAAAATCGATTCGGGTACAGACGTCAATTTCGGAGCACTGACACGGATCCTGTTTGATCACTTAAAACAACTCGATGTCGAGATCAACTACGGTCATGGTGTCGAAGACTTGAAACGGGTCGACGGCGGCTGGGAAGTCAAAGTCAAAAACGAACGCGACAACCGGATTGAACACCATACAGCGAAGTTCGTCTTTATCGGCGGCGGCGGTGGAAGCTTGCCGTTGCTTCAAAAAACAGGGATTCCGGAGTCGAAACAGATTGGCGGATTCCCGGTCAGTGGCTTATTCCTCGTTTGTAAAAAACCGGAAATCGCCGAGCGTCATCATGCGAAAGTCTACGGGAAAGCGAAAGTCGGCGCACCGCCGATGTCTGTCCCGCACTTGGATACACGTTACATCGACGGTCAAAAATCACTTTTATTCGGACCGTTCGCCGGCTTCTCGCCGAAATTCCTCAAGACGGGATCGAATCTTGATTTGATCACATCGGTCAAACCGAACAATGTCTTGACGATGCTTGCGGCAGGCGCAAAAGAGATGGGACTGACGAAGTACTTGATCGAACAGGTCTTACTGTCGACGGAGCAACGGATGAACGAACTGCGTGAGTTCATTCCGAACGCGAAGACGGAAGACTGGGATGTCGTCGTTGCCGGTCAACGGGTTCAGGTCATTAAGGATACACCGCAAGGCAAGGGGACACTTCAGTTCGGAACGGAAGTCGTCAGTGCGGCAGACGGTTCGGTCGCAGCCTTACTCGGTGCGTCACCAGGCGCTTCGACAGCCGTACCGGTCATGCTGGAAGTGCTGGCCAAGTGTTTCCCGGATCAACTACCCGGCTGGGAAGCAAAAATCAAAGAAATGATTCCGTCGTATGGGACGTCACTCGTCGCGAATCCGGAACTCTTTGATCAAATCCACGCCGAAACAACAAAAACACTTGAATTAACGGAAGCACAACCGATTCGTTAAACACATCATAGGAAGCAAAAAAAAGCCCCGTTCTCTTGAAGAGAACGGGGTTGTTTGTGTGAAATCAGCCGCGTTGACGGAAGAAACGTGTTTTCTTTAAAGCGATGCCGACTGGGATGGCCACAAGAATCCCGACGACGTTTTGTGTGATGTTACCTGGAATCGATAATGCTGGAGCTACCCAGTTACTGTACAAAATCCCTTCGCAGATATAATAGACAGCGAGCATGGCGGGAACGGATGCAATCATAGCAAGCAAGTTGACACCAGGCTTTGTTCCGTTACGTCCATATGTCCAAGCAATCCAACCGACGATGAATCCTTGTAAACCGCGACCGACAAAGGAGAAAGGCGCCCAAAGTGCCCAACCAGACATGATATCGAAAAGTCCCATTCCAACCGCGCCGGCAATCATTGCTGTCCGGGGTCCGAAGAGAATTGCGATCAGGAACAACATCGCTGTTCCCATGTGGACGAGTCCGCCATTTGCGGCTATTGGCAATTTAATATTAATGAAAAATGTAGCAACAAAAACAAGTGCAATCGACATTGAAGTGATGACGAGTTGCCGGGTACGAGTGCTTGAATACGGTGCTGCTTTTTGCATGTGTCAGACCTTCTTTATGATAGATTTTGAATACTCTCAATCTATCAGATAGCTGGACTAGCTGAAAGTGTCAATTTCGAACAATTTATAGGGGTCAGTTCGAATTTGAATCTTTACTAATGAAAGTATCGACCTAAAAAAGGATTTTCCGTGACTTCTACGGGAAAAAGCGCGTTTACGCGCTGTCGAGGCAGGCGAGACCCGGCTTTAAGACCTGTGGTCGCAAAAGCCGCGGCTTGCGCCTCACCCGAGAAAAGCACGGGAAAAATTCTCTTTTGTTCGTAGCGATTCTGTTTATACTAGATTTTACAATCAAAAAACGCCTTGCCGAAGCAAGACGTTTCCATGATCAGTTACGAATCATATAATCGAAGGCACCGAGTGCTGCTGTTGCACCTGATCCCATCGAGATGATGATCTGTTTGTAAGCACTGTCCGTACAATCGCCGGCTGCAAAGACACCCGGAATGTTCGTTGCGCCATGACGGTCAACAAGGATTTCACCGAACTTGTTGCGTTCGATTGTTTCGCCGAGCCAGTCTGTGTTTGGCACAAGACCGATCTGGACGAAAACGCCTTCGAGCTCGACATGGTGCTCAGCACCTGTTTCGCGTTCGACATACGTGATGCCGTTCACTTTATCCGTACCCGTGATTTCCTTCGTCTGGGCGTTGGCAACGACCGTGACGTTCGGAAGACTCGCGAGACGCTTTTGTAAGACCGCATCCGCTTTCAGTTCCGGTGCAAATTCAAGCACCGTTACATGTTTGACGAGACCGGCAAGATCGATTGCGGCTTCGACACCGGAATTCCCGCCGCCGATAACAGCAACGCGTTTTCCTTCGAAGAGTGGACCGTCACAGTGAGGACAGTACGCAACCCCTTTATTCTTGAATTCAAGTTCGCCCGGCACACCGATGTTGCGCCAGCGTGCTCCTGTTGAGAGAATCAAACTCTTTGTTTTCAAGACCGCACCGTTTTCAAGCTCCAGCTCAACGAGGTCTTTTTTCTCAAGACGTGTCGCCCGTTGAAGGTTCATGACATCAATCCCGTACTCTTTGACGTGTTCTTCAAGACTCGCCACGAGTTTCGGACCTTCCGTATACTTCATGCTGATGAAGTTCTCGATACTCATCGTATCCATGACTTGACCACCAAACCGTTCCGCGACGATTCCCGTCCGGATTCCTTTACGTGCCGTGTAAATCGCAGCACTGGCACCGGCAGGACCGCCACCGACGACAAGAACGTCGTACGGGTCTTTGTCCGCAAAATCAGAAGCGTCGACACCTGTACCGAGTTTCGCGAGAATCTCCTCGAGGGACATCCGACCGTTTCCGAAGGCTTCGCCGTTGACGAAGACAGTCGGGACAGCCATGATTTCTTTTGCTTCGACTTCTTGTTTAAAGGCACCGCCGTCAATCATCGTGTGGCTGATGTTCGGGTTCAGGACACTCATGACGTTTAGGGCTTGAACGACATCCGGGCAGTTGTGGCAGCTGAGACTGATGTACGATTCGAAATGAGACGTCTCTTTGATGCCTTTGATCTGTTCGATCAGTGCAGCATCGACTTTCGGCGCACGACCGCTGACTTGGAGTAACGCCAAGACGAGGGACGTGAACTCGTGACCGAGTGGAATCCCGGCAAACGTAATGCCGCTCTCTTCCCCGACACGGTTGACGCTGAAGCTTGGTGTCCGCGGCAAGGCCGCCTGTTCGATGCTGATGCGTGGTGACATGCTCGCGATTTCTTCGACGAGCTCGCTCATCTCAAGAGAAACGGAGTCTGTCCCGGCGCTGACCGCGAGGACAAGATCTCCTTCCAATAAATCGAGGTATTGAGCGAGTTGTGCTTTAATATCTGCTGCTAAAGCCATCTCAAATCCGCTCCTTAAATTTTTCCGACGAGGTCAAGGCTCGGTGTAAGTGTTGCAGAACCTTCTTCCCATTTCGCTGGGCAAACTTCGCCTGGGTTGTTGCGTACGTATTGTGCTGCTTTGATTTTGTTTACGAGTGTACTTGCGTCACGACCGATTCCGCCAGCGTTGATTTCAACAGTTTGGATGACACCGTCCGGATCGATGATGAACGTTCCGCGGTCTGCAAGTCCGTCTTGCTCGTTTAAGACTTCGAAGTTACGTGAGATGACGTGTGACGGGTCACCAATCATGACGTACTCGATTTTACCGATTGTTTCTGAAGTTTCGTGCCATGCTTTATGTGTAAAGTGCGTGTCTGTTGAAACCGAGTACACTTCAACGTCAAGCGCTTTGAGTGTTGCGTATTGGTTTTGAAGATCTTCGAGCTCAGTCGGGCAAACGAATGTAAAGTCTGCTGGGTAGAAACAAACGACACTCCATTTTCCACGAAGGTTGGCATCTGTAAGATCGACGAACTCTCCGTTATGGAATGCTGATGCACTAAATGGTTTTACTTCACTTCCGATTAAAGACATGATAAAAATCCTCCTGTTGGGTTCTATTTAAGAATCTGTTCTAGTAGAAAGTATAAACTGTATCTATCACACTAGAATAATTCTAATCTAATACTAATTTCATATAGACGCTTAGTTTTGTCAAGACATAACCTGCAATTTCCTATTCTGATAAACAAAGTGTGAACAAAAAAAGAACTTCCATTTCCTTAAATGAAACAGGAAATGGAAGCTGTATAAGTTACTGCCAGTCCGTATGGAACGTCCCTTCGCGATCGGTCCGGGCATACGTATGGGCTCCGAAATAATCACGTTGGGCTTGCAGGATGTTCGCATTGGAGTTAGCCGTCCGGTAGCTGTCGTAATAAGTCAGCGATGTGCTGAGACACGGAGCAGCGAGTCCGGATAATGAACTTTCAGCGACCACCTGACGCAGTGCCGTTTGATAATCTTGCACTTTGTCCGCGAAGTACGGTGCAAGCATTAAGTTCGCAAGCGACTCGTCCTTCGCAAAGGCCTCACTGATGACATTGAGGAACTCGGCCCGGATGATACAGCCGCCGCGGAAAATCAATGCGATTTCTTCAAGACGTAAGTTCCAGTCATACAGCTCGGATGACGTCCGGTACTGTGTGAATCCTTGCGCGTATGCAGCGATTTTACCCATGTAGAGCGCTTGGCGGATCCGTTCGATCCAGACGTCTTTATCAAGTGTCTCACGTGCTTCCGGTCCACCGAGGACGGAAGCAGCAGTGACACGTTCTTCTTTGACGGCAGAAAGATAGCGGGCGAAGAGGGCTTCTGTAATGATGGACGAAGCAATCCCGTTATCAATCGATTGCATGCTCGTCCATTTGCCTGTCCCTTTTTGACCGGCTTGATCCAAGATGACATCGATCAACGGAAGTCCTGTCTCGTCATCTTTTTTCCGGAGAATATCGGCTGTAATCTCGATCAGATAACTTTTCAGCTCGCCTTCATTCCAAGACGCGAAGACATCCGCAATCTCTTCAACGTCGAGTCCAAGACGGACCCGGAGGAAACTGTACGCTTCCGCGATCAGCTGCATGTCGGCGTATTCGATCCCGTTATGGACCATCTTGACGAAATGGCCGGCACCTTTTGGTCCGATGTAGACGCAACATGGATCGCCGTTCACTTGTGCCGCAATCTTCGTCAAAATCGGCGCGACTTGTTCGTAGGCTTCTTTTGTACCGCCCGGCATGATGGCAGGGCCGGTCCGCGCACCGACTTCACCGCCGGAGACGCCGACACCGATGTATTCGATTCCGTGTTGTTGCAACTGATCAAAGCGGCGTTCCGTATCATGGAAATGCGAGTTTCCACCGTCCATGATGATGTCGCCTGTTTCGAGGTGTGGAATCAGCGACTCGATGACTGAATCAATTGCACTTCCCGCCGTGACCATGACGAAAATTTTTCGTGGACGGGCTAGGGATTGAACAAAATCAGCCACCTCGTAATAAGGATGCACCGGCAATCCTTCGTTATGTGCCATTAAGTCATCCGTCAAATCACGTGTGTAGTTATAGACAGCGACGTCTTCCTGACGGCTTGCCATGTTCAAGGCAATGTTGCGTCCCATGACGCCGAGCCCGATGACTCCGATTGAATGTAGCATAGTATACCGACTCCTTTTTTAGACGACGAGACTGAGCAGAAGGACGAATCCAAGTCCGAAGACGGAAATGATTGTCTCAAGCAAGGTCCACGTCGCGAAAGTTTCTTTCATGGTTAATCCGAAATACTCTTTAAACATCCAGAATCCGGCGTCGTTGACGTGTGAAGCGATCAAGCTGCCGGCTCCTGTTGCGAGGACGACAAGTGCGAGATTGACATCCGATTGACCGAGCAACGGAATGACGAGGCCGGCTGTCGTCAGTGAAGCGACAGTCGCCGAACCGAGTGAAATCCGTAAGATGGCCGCAATGATCCAGGCCAGTAAAATCGGTGATAATGTCGTATCTTCAAACATTTGAGCGACGAATTTACCGACACCGCCGTCAATCAGGACCTGCTTGAAAGCACCACCGCCGCCGATGATTAGCAGCATCATCCCGATTTGTGTGATGGCCGTCGTACAAGAATCCATGACGGTTTTGATCGGAATTTGGCGTGCCAGTCCCATCGTGTAGATGGCGACGAGTAAAGAAATCAACATCGCTGTTGACGCGTTTCCGATGAATTGAACAGCAGATAAAACAGAGTTACTTTCCCAACCAAGCGTTTTTTGCAATAACGTTAAAATCGTTGCAATCGACATCAGGAGAACCGGCAGCATCGCTGTGAAAACACTGATCCCGAATCCTGGTGTCTCGTCTAGATTAAATTCTTTTTGTTCCCCGAGTGAAGCAATGTTGCCGGTTTTTTTAAATGATTCCGGAACAATTCGTTTCGCGATTTTCGTGAAGATCGGACCGGCGATGATGACGGTCGGCACGGCAACGATAAAGCCGTATAGAAGAACTTGTCCGAGATCGGCCCCGTATTCCCCGGCGATGACGGTCGGGCCCGGGTGTGGCGGAAGAAAACCGTGTGTGACGGAAAGAGCAGCGACCATCGGAATCCCGAGATACAGGATCGAGACACGCAACTGACGTGAGATCGCGAAGACGATTGGAATCAATAAAACCAGTCCGACTTCAAAGAATAACGCGATCCCGATAATGAACGAAGCGACAACGACGGCCCATTGGATGTTCTTTTCCCCAAACTTCGCGACAAGCGTCATCGCGATTCGTTGCGCACCACCTGCGTCGGCAATCAATTTTCCGAGCATGGCACCGAGTCCGAAGATCAAGGCGAGGTGACCAAGCGTTCCGCCGAGTCCGGCTTCAATCGTCGTAACGATTTGATCAAGCGGCATTCCGAGCAGTAAAGCGACGACAAACGAGACGATGATTAATGAAACAAACGTGTTTAATTTTAACCCCATAATTAAAACGAGTAACAGAACAATCCCGATGGCAACAATGACTAATGGCATGTGACTTCCCCCAAAAACGTTAAATTAAATTTCTTTTTGAATCAAACCCCGTTGATACGTAGCGATGCGTCGGTAATCGGTTTCGAGAACGCGCGCCAAACTGATGAAGATCGGCAGTAACTGACGGTATTCGTGCATCGCTTCCTCATTCGGTACATGACGATGTGTATCGCCGATCATATCTGCTGCCACCTCGAACGAATCGACTTCCCCTGTCGCATACAATCCGAGAATACAGGCTCCAAGACATGAACTTTCAAAACTTTCCGGAATGACGACTTCTGATTCGAAGATATCCGCCATCATCTGACGCCACACTTCAGAACGGGCAAACCCCCCGGTTGCCTGAATCCGTGTGACCGGACCGTCCATACATTCGATTAATGCCAGGAAGACAGTGTACAAGTTGTAAATGACACCTTCCAGCGCTGCCCGAATCATATGTTCTTTTTTGTGCGACAGCGTCAATCCGAAGAAAGAACCGCTGACATCCGGATTCCAAAGCGGAGCCCGCTCGCCGGACAGATACGGATGGAACAGTAAACCGTCTGATCCCGGACGGACGCGTTCGGCGATCTTCGTCAAGACGGCATACGGATCAATCCCGAGTCGTTTCGCTGTCTCGACTTCCGCCGAGGCCAGTTCGTCGCGAATCCAGCGTAAGACCATGCCGCCGTTATTGACCGGTCCACCGATGACCCAATGGTTCTCGGTTAAGGCGTAACAAAAGATCCGGCCTTTTTCATCGGTTTGCGGACGGTCGATGATCGTCCGGATGGCACCGCTCGTTCCGATCGTAATCGCGATTTCTCCTTTCCGGATGGCGTTAACCCCGAGATTCGACAGAACGCCGTCACTTGCCCCGATTAAAAATGGTGTCGAAGCGCTTAATCCGATTTGTTTGGCATATTCCGGTGCCAAATCGGTAAAGGACGTCGTCGTCGAAACGGGACGCGACAGTTTTGACGCATCGATGCCTGCGACCTGCAACGCTTCCGCATCCCAGTCGAGCTCGTGGATGTTGAACAGGCCGGTTGCTGAAGCGAGAGAATGGTCGATGACATATTGTCCGAACAGACGTTGGAAAACAAATTCCTTGATCCCGATATATTTTTTCGTCCGCGCGGCGATGTCCGGATGTTCTTCGACGAGCCAACAAATCTTGCTGAGCGGCGACATCGGGTGAACCGGAGTTCCGGTCCGGTGATAAATCGAGTACCCGTACTGCTCCTTGATCCGGTTCGACCAGACTTCGCTCCGGCTGTCGGCCCACGTGATGCAGGCGGTCAACGGTTGATCGTGTTCATCCATCGCAATCAAGCTGTGCATCGCACTGCTGAAGGCGACGAACTTTGGTTGCTCCGTCGGATGTTGTTTCGTCATCAGCCGGATGCTTTCGAGGACGGCATGAAAAATTTCTTCCGGATCCTGTTCTGCCGTCGAGCGATTCGGCGTGTGCAGCGGATAACCGACATTCGTTTGTCCGATGACTTCCCCTTTTGTCGTAAAGAGCACTGCTTTTGTACTTGTCGTTCCGATATCGATTCCTAACATGTATTCAGTCATGTGGCTCTACTCCCTTCGTCATCAGTTGTTGCGATTTCCATAAATCCTCAACTTCCTGTACATCATCAAAGTTCTGATGCAGGGAAGCGATCATCCGTTTACGATCGCCGGTCTCGATGGCTTCGATGTAGAGTGCATGGTTCTCGAGAATCCGTTCGAAATCTTCGATATCATCGTCCAGACGCTGACGCATCGACAATAAGATGAAGCTTTCCATGACGGGTTTGAGATTCTGCCACATCATGCTGACATATCCGTGATCAATCGATCGGATGATCGTTTCATGGAACAAGACGTCTTGATAAGAAAACTCATCCGCATCCTTATACTTGATGGCAATCTTCATCATTTCGAGCACTTTACTCAGTTCACGAACCAGGTCCTGGCGATCCATCTTAACGATTCGCTCAAAAACGAACGTTTCGATTAACAGCCGGACATCGTAAATTTCCTGGATGTCTTGTTTGGATAGTCCGACGACGACGGCGCCCATCCGTTCCAGCCGGATGATGCGTTCTGACGCCAACACCTTCAGGGCATCCCGGACAGGAGATCGGCTGACGGAAAAATCAGCGGCTAATTTGTTTTCAGATAAGACGGTACCGCTCTCGATCTTGCCGGAAATGATCCGCATGCGCAGTTCATGGGCGACACGATCACCGGCGGATGCTTTTGATAACCATTTAATCGGGTATAAAAGATCAGACATAAAAAAACACCCTCTTTGTTAGATAAGTATACTTGTATACAAGTAGTATAAACGACGGAAAACAAAATGCAAGCGCTTTAATTAAATTGTCATCTTTCCTGAATCACAGCTTTCTGATGTGATAGGCTAAAGAACGAAAGCATGTAAAAGAGATGAATGAATCAGTCAGATGGAGGGGATGAAATGAAGATTTTAGTGGTTGGTGCCGGTGCAGTTGGTGGATATTTTGGGGGACGCCTGGCAGAAAAAGGGGAAGACGTCACATTTTTAGTCCGGGAACGAAGATTGCGGGAGCTGAAAACATCCGGACTCGTAATTAACAGTCTGCATGGTGATATCGATTTTACGCCGCGCTTAATTGAAGCAGGGGCGGATGAAACGTTCGACGTCATCATCTTGTCGACGAAAGCCTATCACCTGGAACAGGTGTTGCAAGATATCGAACCTTTTGTTTCGGAACATACATATATCCTGCCGCTTTTAAATGGCATGTCACATCTGAAACAGTTAGTGGACCGGTTCGGAGAACAGCGTGTGCTGGGCGGACTCTGCTTTATTGAATCGACACTTGATGCACAAGGGCATATCCTTCAGACAAGTCCGTCACACCATCTGTTATTTGGTCCATTGCCGGGAACATGCACAGACCGCTTGGAAGAATTGAAACAGCATTTGACCGGAACAGCAGCTCCAATCAACTATTCAGATACAATCACCCGCGATATGTGGAATAAGTATCTGTTCATCACGACGTTTTCCGGTGTGACATCGCTCTTCCGCTCAGCAATTGGTCCAATTCGTTCGCGGGAGGAAGGGATGACGATGATTCGCCGCCTGGCAACGGAAGCCAAAGAAGCAATGGAACGGCAAGGCGCCGTATTCAGTGATGAGATTGAGCAGGTACAACAGCAACAGATCGCACAAATGGCTGAAACGATGAAATCCTCCTTACAACGTGATATGGAGAAAGGCAGCGAAGTCGAGTCGGCCCATCTATTCGGAACACTTCTTTCGAAAGACGGGCCGACGCAGGTGTTGTTACCGGCAATTTATGCGAATCTCGAAATTTATCGTTTATCTAGAAAAGACGTTTAACTAGTTTCTATATAGGGAATATTTATCAGGCTGTATTTAGTTTTTTATAATCCGCAATAATGTGTAATTTTCAGCTATTCGTTGACTTGCTGAATTGCATTCAACTATTCTTGAAAAGACAAGATGGTTAAAAACCAAAATATATTTTATATTTTTTAAAATGAAAACAGAAGCGAGAGGGGAATTATTTTACATGAAACGTATTATTATCCGTGCGGGTATGACACCGTTTGAACAGTTCGACGCAGAATATTTGATGAAGCATAACTCAATCGGAGGGAACGTCGGAAACCTGATTTATCAATACAGTATTTTCCGCACCTTGATGACAGAGGGCACGACGATTACACCAGATTACTACTACTATGAAGAAGAGCGTGCAGATGAGATCAACGCGAACTTCGATCTATATGTCATCCCACTCGCTGACGCATTCCGTAAAGAATTCGTTCCGACACTTCGTAAATATACAAAATTGATTAAAAAATTAAAGATTCCGGTCGTCGTCATCGGCGTCGGTTTACGCGCACCGTTTGAGGCGAATTTAAACGACGGTTTCTCATTCGATGAAGATGTTAAAGCGTTTGTCAGCGCAGTCCTAGAGCGCTCAAGCATGCTTGGACTTCGCGGCGAAATCACATCAAAATACTTGACGCGTCTTGGTTTCCGCGAAGGAATCGATCACAAAGTCATCGGTTGCCCGTCGATGTATGCATTTGGTCGTGACTTGAAAATTCGTGAAACGAACATCACAAAAGATTCGATGATCGGTGTCAACTCGTCACGTCTCGCACCACAAAACGTCCTTAACTTCATCACACGCGGAATGGAAGAGTACCCGAACCATTACTTCATCCCGCAATGGATGAAAGAGTTACGTTTGACGTACACAGGCACACATCCGATTGCTGACTTATCTGTCACGAACTATCCGGTCAAAATGTCGGATCCGACTTACATGAACGACCGTGTCCGCTTCTTCTTGAATGCACAGACATGGATCGACTTTTTAAAAGAAGCTGACTTCAGCTTCGGAGCACGTCTTCACGGTAACATTACGGCAACACTTGCCGGAACACCAAGTATCCTGATTCCGAAAGATGCACGGATGCGTGAATTAACGGATTATCACCAATTGACACACATCTGGGCAAATGACATCACAGACAGCACACGTTTGTCAGATGTAATTGAGTCGGCTGACTTCCAGAGTCCAACACGTGTTCAAGCACGTAACTTCGATAACTTCGTTGATTTCTTGAACACAAATGATTTAGAGCACATTTATAAAGAAACGAACTACCCTGAGAACGTTCCGTTTGACCGTGAAATGGCAAAAGCAGAGTTGCTCCCAGTCGTTAAACCAATCACAGGAATTAGTATCGAAGAAGCTGTTTCACGTTTTGAATCATACTTCCCAGCAGAAGAGCAAAAAATCGTGGCAGCTCAAAAACGCGATAAAGCAAAAATGGCTGAAAAAGATAAAAAAATCAAATCGCTTCAAGGCAAGTTGAACAGTCAAACAAAAGAAATGAAGCATCAACAAGGCACATTGAACCGGAAAGCGGTTCGGATGGCATTGAAGACAGCTGATTTGTTTGCGAAGAAATAAACCACGGACGTCTTATACCATTTTGGTGTAAGGCGTTTTTTTTACATGATAAATTCTGAATTGTGTTGACAATTCAAAACAGGGTTGGTACTGTTATGAAAAATTACATTCTTATCCAGAGAGGTGGAGGGACTGGCCCTTTGAAGCCTCAGCAACAGGTCGAAAGATACTGTGCTAATTCCTGCGGGTGTCGTACCCGATCGATAAGCTTCTTTTGATTGTCGACCGACGCACCCATGTATGTGGGTGCGTTTTTTTATTTTATGAGAGAAAGAGGAGTGTGGAGTAGCAATGAAAGAAGGAACGTTTCGTCGGAAAATGGAATCCCGGCATATCGTCATGCTGTCACTTGGCGGTGTCATCGGGACGGGATTATTTTTAAGTACAGGTTATACGCTGGAGCAGGCGGGGCGTGTCGGAACGATTTTATCGTACTTGGTCGGAGCGCTTGCCGTATATCTCGTCATGCTGTGTTTGGGAGAGTTAGCAGTACATATGCCGGAAACTGGCGCCTTTCATAGTTATGCGACGAAGTACATCGGATCCGGAACCGGTTATACGGTGGCATGGCTCTACTGGTTGACGTGGACGGTCGCCCTCGGGTCGGAATTCACGGCAGCCGGCTTGTTGATGCAACGCTGGTTCCCGGACGTTCCGGTCTGGCTGTTCAGCGCGCTATTCGTCGTTATGATTTTAGGAATCAATGTCTTGACGGTTCGGTTGTTCGCAGAAGTCGAATTTTGGTTTTCCGCCGTCAAGGTGCTGACGATTTTAGTGTTCATCGTCCTGGGGACAGCGGCGATCGTCGGATTTTTACCGCTTGCCGATGGATCGCAGGCTCCGATGCTTGCTCCTTTGACGGAGGGTGGACTGTTTCCAAACGGAGCATTCGCCATCTTGATGACCATGCTCGCGGTCAACTTTGCCTATTCCGGAACAGAGTTGATCGGGATTGCGGCAGGTGAAGCCGTTGATCCGAAACGAACGGTGCCGCTGGCCATTCGAACGACTGTCTTCCGGCTGGTGCTATTTTTTGTCGGAACGATCATTGTGCTCGCGATTCTTTTACCAAACGACTCAAAAGGAGTGCTCGAAAGTCCGTTCGTTGCCGTGTTCGAACGGATCGGTCTCCCGTTTGCAGCCGACATCATGAACTTCGTCATCCTGACGGCGATTTTGTCGGCAGCGAACTCCGGTCTGTATGCCGCTTCACGGATGTTATGGTCTTTATCCGATCAACGGATGATTACGCCGTTCTTTTCTAAATTAAATGCAAGCGGAGTCCCGACACGTGCCGTTCTCTTCAGTATGATCGGTGGTCTGCTTGCCTTATTTTCCAGTGTCTATGCCCCGGGTTCCGTCTACATTGCTCTTGTCTCGATCTCGGGACTGGCAGTCGTCGTCGTCTGGATGAGCATCAGTGCCTCACAGTTCATGTTCCGCAAACGGTATCTGCAAGAGGGACATGATGTCAGCGATTTGGTCTACCGGACGCCCTGGTATCCGTTTGTACCGATTTTATCTTTTTTGATGTGCCTGGCTTCTTTAATCGGCATCGCCTTTGATCCGACGCAACGGGTCGCCCTTTATTTTGGTGTTCCTTTTATCGCAGTCTGTTACATCATTCATCATCTAACGAAAACATCATGGAAACGGAGTGTGGAAGATGTCAAAGAACAACAATCCAGTTGAGGAATTATTAAAAAAACAGCCTTATATTTTATTGGACGGAGCATTAGCGACGGAACTCGAGCGTCACGGGAGTAATCTCGACGACCCGCTGTGGTCGGCACGGGTCCTGCTTGAAGAACCGGAACAGATTCACCGGGTCCATGCGGATTATTTTAAGATTGGAGCAGATTGTGCCATTACGTCGAGTTATCAAGCAAGTGTCACCGGATTCGGCAGTCGGGGAATTAAAGAAGGGGAAGCGGTTGAACTGATCAAACAAACGGTGTACCTGGCACAACAGGCGCGTGCGGAAACCGGACAGGCAGCGGATCACGCTCTGATTGCAGGATCGATTGGTCCTTATGGTGCCTACTTATCGGACGGATCTGAGTATGTCGGTCATTACGGAGTCGACGATGCGCAGCTCGAAGCATTTCACCGTCCACGGCTTGAAGCGTTGATTGAAGCAGGGGCGGACGTGTTAGCATTTGAGACGATTCCGTCCTTGCAGGAAGCAAAAGTGCTGTTCCGACTGCTCGAAGAATTTCCGGAACAATCGGCCTGGCTCGCTTTTTCCCTGCGTGACGCAACACATATCAGTGAAGGAACGCCGTTAAGTGAGTGTATCGAGGCGTTAGGGGAGCATCCACAACTGGCAGCAATCGGCGCAAACTGTTTTCCGGCATCGATCGCGACGGAGTTCATCACGACATTAAAACAACTGACCGATGTGCCGATCATCGTTTATCCGAATTCCGGTGAACAGTATGATCCGGTCAGCAAGACCTGGTCCGGTGAAGCGGTGTGCACGGCGTTTGAAGACATTGCCCCGGAGTGGTATGCGGCAGGTGCCCGGTTGATTGGTGGATGTTGCCGCACGACACCGGAGCAGATTGAGCGGATTCAACAGAAGGTGACAATTGCTTAACCGGCAGTCATGTCTGATGAAGAACAAAAGGGATTGACTCAAAAAGGAACCACTCTTTCTTTCACGCACTTTCCTCAGGCGAGACACAAGCCAGCTTTCCTGCCCTATCCAGGCAGGGAAGCTGGTCTTGTTTGTCTCTGACAGCGCAAGCAGGCTTGCGCTTTTTCCTGTAGGAGTAGCATGAAACGGGTGGTTCCTTTTAAACGAGACGAGGGTGACAGAATTGTAATCTGCCACCCTCGTCTTTGTAGAGACTAACTTTTGAATCAGCCGTTATACTGATCGTTCGTATTTGCAAGAACTCACCGTTCCCGTAATGCTTGGTTAAATTGTTTCAGCAATCGGCCAAATGATTCGGCATCTTCATCCGGCCAGTCGTTTACTAGTCGTTCGATACTCGTTAAACGGGCCGTCCGGTAAATCTCGAGCTCCTGTTGACCATAATCTGTGATGTTGTAAAAGAAGGCCCGGCCGTCTGTCGGGTCTTTTATTTTTTCAACTAATTTTTTCTGATCGAGCGCAGCCGCTTGCCGGCTGACGGTCGAGACGTCAAGTTGTAACTCACGGGCAAGGGTTTTGACACCGACTTGACCAGAATCCGATAACTGGCGCAAGAGTAAATAGGAAGCACGGTCCAAGTTCCGATTATCCGCCGTCGCCGTCGTTAGACGACGAATAAGAATCGCCAGTTCCAGTTCGATTGTTTCCAGGGATTGATTCGACATATTGTCACCTCTCATTAGCATTCATTGCCCTCATCATTACGCACAGGCTGTCCTCTGTCAATCAAAGGCAGGCTTCTTGACAGGGTTATAGTTGTATTATACAATCATAAATGTTATTTAATTGTGTCGTGAAACTTATTGTTATGAACTTATTTTAATTACAGCGTCTGATGAAGGAGAATTCCGATGAAAGCTTATCAATCGATGAAAGAAACCGTCATTACAGTCAATGAAGAGGATACGATCCGGACGGTAGTGGAACGTTTTATCACTTCCGGTATCAGTGGAGTCCCGGTCGTCAACGGCCAGCAGGAAGTCGTCGGCTATATCAGTGACGGGGATATCATGCGGGCTATCGGCAAACATAAAGACATCATTGTCGATACGTTTTTATATGTCGATGTCATCAAAGGCGATGACGAAAACTATGAAGAGCGTGTCCGTCAGATCCTGACACGTCCCGTCATGGACATGGCACGCCGAAAAGTCGTGACGGCGACGACAGAAACCGAAATGGAAGAAATTGCGGCTACGCTCGGTTCAAAACGAATTAAAAAATTACCGATTCTAAAAGACGGCAAGCTCGTCGGAATCATCAGTCGCGGTGACGTCATCCGTCACTCCTTTAAACAGTTTATTTAAGAAAGAAGGATTTATATGGCTCTTGCTGAAAAAACAACGACACTTACGCCTGAGACAGTTTTATCGGAAAGCAAACATGGTTTACTGCACCAACCGATCGCTGTTTGGGCGGTATTCTTTGCCAGTATCACGGCATTCATGGGAATGGGACTCGTCAATCCGGTCCTACCGACGATTGCCGAAAACCTTGAAGCATCAAAAAGTGAAGTTACGCTACTATTTACAAGCTATAACGCCGTCATGGCATTTGCGATGCTGATTACCGGCGCGATTTCTTCACGGATTGGTCAAAAGGGGACATTGATGCTCGGGATTGCGGTTATCGCAACCGTTGCTGGTTTTGCGTCACAGGCCGACAGTATTTGGACACTTGTCGCGTTACGCGGCGGTTGGGGACTCGGAAATGCACTGTTCGTCGCAACAGCGCTCGCAGCGATCGTTTCCCTGTCATCCGGCGGAACAGCGAAAGCAATCATCTTATATGAAGCAGCAGTCGGTCTCGGTATTTCAATCGGTCCACTGCTCGGTGGAACACTCGGTTCGATCACATGGCGCGCGCCTTTCATGGGTGTTGCGACGATCATGGTCATCGCGTTCCTCGTGTTGTTATTCCTGATGCCGAAACCGGTCGCAACAGCGACACCAGCGAAAAAGATTTCATTGATTGCACCGTTCCAGGCCATGAAACACCGGTCTTTACTGACACTTGGAATCGTTGCAGCCTTGTATAACGTCGGCTTCTTTACGATCATGGCCTATGCACCGTTCGTCATGAAATTACCGGCAAAAGGACTCGGCTTCGTCTTCCTCGGTTGGGGGATGTTGCTTGCTCTGACATCCGTTTTAACAGCGCCAAAATTAAAACAATGGCTCGGAACAATCAAAGCAATGGTACTGATGCTGCTCTTGTTCGCCGTCTTATTGTTATTAATGGGGATCTTTACCGAAACACCAGCTGTCGTCATCGTCTGTGTTATTCTTGCCGGGGCAGTGCTCGGGAATAACAATACGTTGATTACGACGGCAGTGATGGATGCAGCACCGGTCGAACGTTCGACGGCATCCGCTGCATACAGTTTCTTACGTTTTCTCGGGGCAGCCATCGCGCCATTCATGGCCGGTAAATTGGCTGAAATCTATAACGCTAACCTGCCGTTTTATGTCGGTAGCGCGTTCGTCTTACTGTCTGTCGTCATCATCGGGGTCAATCTCAAACACATTCGTCACATCGACACAGCAGATAGTGGACATTGATTTAAACAGCAAACGTCCCTTCTTTCGCCAAATCAGCGGAAGAAGGGACGTTTTTTTAGTGGTCTCAGGGTTTTGGATACGTCGTTTCCAGAAAAGCGACGGAATGGACGATCAGTTCCCTTAAGACAAGTAGGTCGACATCTGCTAGTTTATTGATATAGACACAGCTTTTTCCGCTCTTGTGTTTGCCGAGACGCACCAGGAACTGCTCGCGTTCCGGACCTGTTGCGAAGTATAGACTGATGTTCGCTTTGCGGGGCGAGAATCCGACAAGAAATGAATCGCCTTCATGTCCGGAAGAATACCGATAATGATAGTGACCAAATCCGATCATCGTGTCCCCCCACATAACGGCCGGATACCCGGTCATCTCTTCAAAAATCTGTCGTAATTGCTCACAGTCTGTCCGTTTTGACAATGGTGTGATCGTATTCAAAAAGCCATCGACGCTTTGATCCGTCGGTAACGTCTTTTGCTGATTAGTCATAAGAAAACCCCTTTCGCGAGTGGGCGACAGTCATTTCGATTCGATACAAACCCATTCCCTGTCTAACGGGGATTCATTCAAAAAGAGGTGATTCTATTGAAACATATAATCTCGTTTGCAGGATATGATGAGACGATTGACTGGCACATCATCGAAGTGAATCAAGCTTTGGCTACATTGCAACTGGAAGTATGGCATCAAGAAATCAAGCTGCATCAAATGACGTTATCCTTTTCGGAGTATGACCGATTTGCCCGCGAATTTCGGGTCGTTCATGAACAGTTACCGGGAATCGTTTTTTTTGAAAAAGGTGATTTTACATTTGAGCTGATCTACGACCGGCTCGGTCATGTCCGGATCGAATGGTGTCTTGCCGGTGAACCGAAACACGTCCTGCCGTCTGATCAGAGTTATGTTGGGCAAGCGCTCGCTCTAATTGGTGTCTACACTTAAAAATCCTCCATCTGTCCCTGAAACAGATGGAGGATTTTTTCAGTCATAGGAATGTAGCGCAAGATGCATACACAACTCGATCGTTTCCGCATATTCCGACAGGGGAATCGACTCATCGATTTGATGGGCCAGCCGGAAATCGTGGAACGAAGCCACTGCAATCGGGAAGCTTCGGGTCGCCTGGCTGAACATGGCACCGTCTGTCCCGCCAGGAATCGCGACGCGCTGTGTCGGCTGCTGTCGGATTGATTCCATCGTGTCCGCGACAATTTTTAAGAACGGATCGTTTCGGTCCGTCTCACAGGAGGGGATATCCTTGATGACCGTGACTTCCATCGAGAAGCTGTCGTCCTGTTGACGCAGGCGTTGGTTGACTTCTTCGAGCACTTGCAAGACCTGCTCCCGTCCGAATCCCGGAATCGTCCGGATGTCCATATAAAACGCAGCCCGGCTCGGAATGACGTTTGGTCCTTCACCGCCTGTGATTGACGTGATGGAAGCGACGACCGGACCAAGGTCCGGGTGACTGTGGTCGGTGATTGTAAATCGGTCGGATTTCACTTCGCGGATAACCCGATATAAATCATCGATGGCATTTTTACCAAGTTGGGGCGAAGAGCTGTGAGCACTTTTTCCCGTACACGATACTTCAACACCGACGACACCTTTTTGGGCATAGCCGAGATAACCGCTCGTTGGTTCCGTGATCAAGAGGGCGTCTAAATCATCGGCGTCACCACGTTCCGTTAAATGGCGGGCTCCGGTCATGCCGTTTTCTTCATCGGATGTAATCAACAATTTCAGATGGTTTGGCAAGTCATCGCGTTGATTTAATTCAATCATCATACTGACCATCGCCATGACGCCGGACTTCATGTCGGAAGCACCGCGTCCGTAAATCCGTCCCTCCTCGATTGCACCGCCGAACGGATCTTTTGTCCATTCACTGATTTTAACCGGCACCGTATCCAGGTGACCGGAGAAACCAATCGTTTTCGGATGAGTGGCGGAAGCACCGGCTTGAATCGTAGCGACGAGACAAATCCGTTTCGGTGATACTTCAATCCAGTCGGTTTTGATACCGTGGGATGTCAATAACTCATAGACATAGGTTGCGACGTTCTCTTCCCCGTCGAGTGGATTGGTACTTGGGATTTGTAAACAGCGTTGCAAATAAGTAATCGGTTCTGTAAGCATATTTTCTCCTCCTTTACTGTTCTGTTCCCGTTTCCAGACAGTTGCGTGAGGTAAACGAATGCCCAAAATATTTAAAGGAACTGAATTTCTTAAACTTCAATCGTTTGAAAATGAACAAAAAAACACGATTCCTGATTCAGGAACCGTGCTGAACAGAAAACCGAAACTGTTTATTCAGCGTCTGTTTTCCATTTGTCGTCGATTAACATTTCACCCGGCCACGTATAGGCCATGATGCCGCCGTCAGCCGTGATGTCTTCACCCGTGACGTAAGAACTGTCATCTGACGCCAGGAACAGGGCAACCGTTGCCATCTCACGCGGTTTACCGAGACGCCCGAGTGGTGTGATCCACGCGTTAGCGTCGCGGAACTGTTTTCCTTGTTCTTCTTCTTTTCCGCCGACGAGCGTGTCGATCAGCGGTGTTTCGATCGTCCCCGGTGAAAGCGAGTTGACGCGGATGCCGTCGCGGGCATAATCAATTGCCATCGCGCGTGTGAAGTTGGCGATACCACCTTTTGCCGCGTTGTAGCCTGAACGATTCAAATCGGCTGCACGTCCCGACATCGATGATGTATTGATGATCGATCCGCCGTTTTTCAGCATCAATGGAATGACGAATTTACTCGTTAAGAACGTCCCGCGTAAATCGACTGCAATGATTTGATCAAACAGTTCGATTGGATATTCATGGACTTTCCCGCCTTGTTGGTCAATCCCGGCATTGTTGAACAGAACATCAACCGTTCCGTATGTAGATTGTAGGTGGTCTGCGAGTTGCTTCACGCTGTCGACTTGTGAGACATCGACATGAACTGCTTCTGCTTTTCCGCCTGCTTGCTCAATTTGTTCAACAGTTGCTTGTGCTTTTTCAAGATTGACGTCCGCACAGACGACGGTCGCTCCTTGTTCTGCAAAGACAAGTGCTGTCGCTTGACCGATTCCTGTGGCTGAGCCGGTAATGACGGCTACTTTGTTTTCAAGTCGTTTCATAAAAAATCTCCTCCTAAAAATAATATCCGATGTTGTGCTTCACCTTATGAAACATTCCCTACGTCAATCGGACTAAACCCGTTAAACTGTCTAACGTTTTGGAGGAACGGGAACAACTCAAACAGGAAAGCGCAACACGAAAGGGATGAGAACGCTGACATCAGAACAACTCAAACTAGCAAAAAAACTCTTAACAGAAGCCGTTCAGCATCAAATCGAGTTAGCAAATGGACCGATGAAAGAGGAATTAATTGAAGGAACGACACCCGTCTTATGGTTCGGTGATGCAACAAAAAAGAGTTGGTTGACGGTTGCGACGAATCCGTCAGCGGGACAGTTTTTAAAGAAGGATGGAACGCTGCGTTTTGATTCGACGGGTCCGTTCTTTTTACTCGAGTCGGGTATGTCTTTAGAGACCTATCTAACGGAGCAACACGTTGAACAAACAATCCACAAGTTTAAGCACTATTTTCAACAAAAAGATGTCTATAAGACATGGTTCGGAAAAGAACAGGGTGGAAAACTGGAAGGGTTCCTAAATGGATTCGGTGCGTCCTTTTATGATGACGCTCTCCTTCCGGTCATTCATACGGATTTTTTTCCGTTTCCGACCAGACGCTACATGGGGACAATTGCGATGCGACAGGATCTCGAACAGACGGACTTTGGACAAACTTTCTTGAAAAAGCTGCTGCCGTTGTTTTCCCTGCATGGCATCATTTTGCTCGGACGCGAGCACACGGACCGTTTTCGGAAACTGGATCCAAGCATCACGTGGCAAGACCCCGTCGCTTTGACCGATTATCCGGATGCCGTCGTCGAAATTGGTTACTCCGCTGAATTCGGGATTCCGGTCATCGGACTTCACTTTAAACCAAGCGAACAGTTCCTTGGTCTCGGCAGTCGTCCTGACGAAAAGGGCAGGAGTCACGGGACATACGGTTCGACAAAAGGATTGCGTGATATCGGGCGGCAGGTGCGGCAAAAACTTGATGCACTATATGAATTGGAGGATTGACAGCCGTTTTTGTATCCGTAATAATGGAAATGAATTAGCACTCTATCTTATAGAGTGCTAAAAAAACAGGGGGTATCGAAAATGGAAACGAAACAATTCAAAGCAGAATCAAAACGATTGCTCGAAATGATGATTCATTCCATCTACACACATAAGGAAATCTTTTTACGTGAGTTGATTTCGAACGCCAGTGACGCCATGGATAAGATTTACTACAAAGTGTTGACGGACGAGACGATTACGTTCGACAAAGAAGCCTACAAAATTACGATTGAACCAAATAAAGAAACACGCCAGCTGATTCTACGGGATACGGGAATCGGGATGACAAAAGACGAGCTGGAAGAAAACCTCGGAACCATCGCGAAAAGCGGATCGCTCGCTTTTAAAGCAGAAAATGAATCAAAGGACGGTCATGACATTATCGGACAGTTCGGTGTCGGTTTCTATTCCGCGTTTATGGTCGCCGACATCGTGACGGTTGTGACGAAACCGTTTGGCAGTGACGTCGCCTATAAGTGGGAGTCACGCGGAGTCGACGGGTATACAATCGAAGAGGTTGAAAAAGAGACGGTCGGAACAGACATTACGTTGCACATCAAAGCGAATGAAGAGGAAGAAAACTATGATGAATACTTAGAACCGTCTCGTCTCCGGAGTATCGTCAAGAAATACTCGGACTTCATCCGGTATCCGATTGAGATGGCGGAAACAGAACAGCGTCCGGTTGACGGATCAGACGAAACAGAGACGGTCACGGTCATGAAAACGGTCAATAGCATGGTGCCGATCTGGCGAAAAAATAAGCGGGAGCTGACGGATGAAGATTACCGTAACTTCTACCAGGAGAAACGTTACGGATTCGATGCACCGATCAAACACATTCACATCAGTGCCGACGGAGCCGTCCGCTACCAGTCGATCCTGTTTATTCCGGAGCAACCGTCGTTTGATTATTATTCAAAAGAGTTCGAGAAAGGACTTGAACTGTATGCGAACGGTGTATTGATCATGGAAAAATGCAGTGATCTGCTACCGGATCATTTCAGCTTCGTCAAAGGAATGGTTGATTCAGAAGACTTGTCGCTCAACATCTCGCGTGAAATGCTGCAACACGACCGCCAGTTGAAATTGATTGCGAAGAATATTCAAAGCAAAATCAAGACACAACTGGAAGCATTACTGCGTGACGACCGGGAAAAATACGAGACGTTTTACCAAGCGTTTGGCCGTCAATTAAAGTTCGGCATCTACAACGATTACGGCATGCAAAAAGATACGGTAAAAGATCTTGTTCTGTTCCATTCGGCAAAAGAGAAAAAACTAGTGACACTCGCAGAGTACGTCGCTGCCATGCCGGAAGAGCAGAAATACATCTATTACGCGTCAGGTGAAAGCACAGACCGTTTGGATAAATTACCGCAATCCGAGCTCGTCAAAGATAAAGGATTCGATATCCTCTATTTCACGGAAGAAATTGATGAATTTGCGATTCAAATGCTTCTCAACTATGACGGAAAAGAGTTTAAGTCCGTCACGAGCAGTGACCTTGGCATCGAGCAGACGGAACAGGCGGAAACGACCGAGACACAAGTCGAGATGTTTAAAGCGATGCAGGAGGTACTCGCGGGACAAGTCAAAGAAGTCAAAGCCTCGACCCGCTTAAAATCACATCCGGTCTGCTTTGCAACGGATGGTGCGGTCTCAATCGAAATGGAGAAAATCCTCAAAGCGATGCCAAATAACCAGGACATCGCAGCCGTCAAAATCCTGGAATTGAATACATCGCATGATGTGTTCCAGGCAATTGAGACGGCTTATGCAGAAGACCGTCCGAAATTCGAACGGTACACGAAGTTGATGTATCAACAAGCCTTGTTGATGGAAGGTTTACCGATTGAAGACCCGGTTGCGTTTGCGAACGAAGTCTGCGCATTGATGGTCTGATCTTTCATGAAATGAAGAAATCCCAGTGCATCAATTGTGCACTGGGATTTTTTTAGCTACCGAAATAGGAGGACAACTGCTTCATCAAATAATCTTTATTTTCTTCAAACTGTCGCTTCCGGTGTCCGTTCGCTCCGGAAGGGTGCGGGAAACCAAATAACACAGTATGTTTTTTAATTCGTCCTTGATGAAGCAATGTCCGGACTGTTGACTCGACGACACGTCCGAATGGGACAAGAATGACAGGGGCGGTTAACTGATTCAATTCCGCTGCGAAATGCTCGTACGCGTAATGTTGCAGCAGCGGTGTCCGGTCAATCTTTGGTTGATGTCCCGTATAATTTTTATCCCGGTAAAAAACAGGATGTCTCAGAATTGAAGTGGTGTGTAACAGTTCCTGATTTGTATGAAATAACGTGGCGGTTGAAGCAATATTCAGCAGACGATGTAGTTCAAGTTCATCTAACATCGCTGTCAAATTACGCCGCATGGGACCGGCGAAACTGGCACTGTATTTGACGAGTTTTGATGTTTCTTCGATTGTGGCACCATGGTGGAAGGCATCAGCCGCTTCTTCATAAGCAAGCCGCATCTGTTCAAATCCTGGTGTGATACCAATGAAGACTATTTTGGCAGAACGATTGATATATTCTCCGATCGGTGAGTAGTAAACGGATAATTCCTGCTCCTGTTGTAATAGGAAACCGTCTATGAACAAGTCCTGGCGCGTCAAGGATCGATCAATCGGTAAGGCCCGGATGGCCTGTTCAAAAATCGATAATGAATTCAGCATGATAAGTCCTCTCTCTTTCTGTATTGGACCTATGATAACAAATAATGGTATTACATACAATTTCAACCCATATCAATATAGTGAGGGGTCTCTTGAAATTTAAAAAAACCTTGCGACCAAATTGGAGGCAAGGCTGTTCTAAAATGAGTTATGAAGAAGTACGTTCTTTGACAGAAGCTACTTCATACGTGATGATTTCACTGCCGAGCATCGGTGATTCCTCTTGTTTACCGTCTTTTTGTTCCGGACGTTTGTGAGAAGCTTTAAAGTCATCGCTGTTGCGCCAAGCTTCAAAATGCTTCATGTCTTCCCAGTACATGTTGACGTTCATTTCATCATGCTCGTCGAGTCCTTGCGTCAAGAGAACCTCGACACGGACAAACCCCTCCATCGTATCAAGACCACTTGGACGAGTGAAACGTGGTGCGAGTGCTGCTGCCATTCCTTTTTTGACTTTAATCCGATTCGTAACGACGATCATTGGATAGTCCCCCTTTAGAATGAAATGCGTACATTCATAGTATAGTACGATGAAACCAACAATGCTTGAAAGAAGGAATCAAATATGAATGAAAAAGAGTACGAAGAACGGTTACGCATCGAGACGATTGATATTCAGCACCTTTACAATGCGTTCAGCCATTACAACCGGTATGAACCGACACCTTATGCGGCGCTAGAGGAATTGTGTGCCGTCTATCCATTCGATTATACGGATACGGTAATTGATTTCGGATGCGGAAAAGGCCGGTTGAACTTTTATCTGCATGACCGGTTTGATTGTTCCGTCATCGGTGTTGAGATGAACGGACAATTTTATGAAGATGCCCTTATGAATCAAGTCACCTACATGAAAAAGATGAAGAGACGGCGGGGAAGTATCCGTTTTGAACATACGTATGCGGAAGCCTATCCGATTCCGGATGATGTCACGAAATGTTACTTTTTTAATCCGTTTTCCGTCCAGATCTTTATGAAGGTCGTTGATCAAATCTTAGCATCCGTTGAACGGCATCCGCGTCCGGTGGATTTGATTCTCTATTACCCGGCAGACGAATACCGATATTATTTAGAGAATCAAACGATTTTTGAACAGGTGGAAGAAGTCCGTCTGAAAGAACTTTTTGAAAAAAATCATGACGAACGATTCGTGATTTATCGGGTAGATCTGTCCCAAGAAGTACCAAAACGGGTATAAGGTACTAACGGCAAGCACCCCAAAAAGTGAGGCGATTCGGATGATTCATTTACAGCACGTGACGAAAGAATTTGCGCCGAAACGAGGTTTATTTGATGTCAGTTTCACGGTCGAACCGGGTATGGTGTTTGGTTTTATCGGACCGAACGGAGCCGGGAAATCAACGGCAATCCGTCAATTGATGGGCCTGATTCAAGCAGATTCCGGTCATGCGACCATCGGTGGATATGACTGTTGGAACCAATCACAGGATGTAAAACGAATTGTCGGCTATTTACCGGGTGAGATTAATTTGCCGGGTGATTTTACAGGCGAACAGGTCCTGCATTTGATGCAACAACTCCATCAAAGCAAACCGGAACGTCAATCGGCGTTGCTGGAACAGTTTCCCTTCGAGACGAAAACGAAAATTCGGAAGATGTCGAAAGGAATGAAACAAAAGTTGGCCTTAGTGGGCTGCTTCATGAAGGATGCTCCGGTCTATCTGCTTGATGAACCGACCAGTGGACTCGATCCCTTGATGCAGGAACGTTTTTTAAGCTTGATTGACAACGAACGGCAGCGCGGGAAAGCGATTTTGATGAGTTCACATCATTTTCCGGAGATGGAAAAATCGTGTGATCGGGCAGCATTGATTAAAGAAGGGCGAATCATCATCGAGTCAGACATCCATGAGTTGGTCCGTTCGAGCCGGAAACAGTACACGATTGAATTTGGTCTGGAAGCACATGCGGAACGGTTTGCACTTCAAATCGGAAGTCAACGCGTTCAAAATCATGTTTCTTTTTTCACGAGCAACGAACAGACGCTGAATCAAATCATCCGTCTTTTAACCGAATATGATGTACGGGCGATTCAAACTTCAGCAGATGATTTAGAACATGTCTTCTTACATTATTATAGTGAGGAGGAACCATCATGATGACGATCGTTTGGTCGTTACTCAAGCATAACGGGAAACCAATCACCGCATACGCGGTCGGGACGAGTCTGTATCTATTGATGCTTGCCGCACTTTATCCCTCGATGATGAAGACGGGATTGCTGGAAGCAAAGCTCCAAGCACTGCCACCGGAAGTTTTAAAAGCCTTCCAATACGATAAAGTGACAGGTTTTAATAACGTGCTCGATTTACTGGGCGGGAATTATTACGGACTGATTTTTCAAATCATCGCGTCCCTGTTCTTATTATCGCTTGCTGCACGACTGCTCGCACGGCCGATTGATAACGGAGAATTGATTTTATACCTCGCAGCTCCGATTACGCGTCACCAATACACAGCATCGGCGATGATTGTGATGCTCGTCGCGAGTACATGCCTAGTGTTATGCAATACGTTCGTTTTACTGCTCGCTGACTGGTTTGTTTCCGGGGTTTCAATTGACGGTATGACGCTGGTCCGCTTTCAAGTAAACGCACTCTTCCTACTGTATGCCATCGGAGGGTTCACGTTGTGTATCGCCACGTTATTTGATGATGAACGACGTGCCTTTTCGATTGCCGGCAGTGTACTCGTACTGTCGATTGTCTTGATGATCGGAGCCGGTCTCAGTGAAAAAACGGACTGGATGCGTTACGGCTCGATTTTCAGTTTGTTCAACACACAACAATTATTAGAAGGAACCGAGCACTTCTTTTTACATCTCCTGCTGTTAGCGGGTATCAGTGTGTTGTTCCATCTCGGAGCCTTTGTCAGTTTTCGGAAACGAAGTTTGTCGATTTGACACGACTAGACCAAAAAATAAGCCAAAGTGGACAAGAAAATTTACAGAAAGTGAACATTTAGGATTTGAACGTTGCGTAAGCGGCTGATTTTTACTAAGATAAAGGAATGTTATAGTTCTGGAAAAAGAAATGAGGTCTCACTAATGAATAAACCATCCATTTATGGATTAACACTTGAGCAGATGACTGAATGGTTATCGCATCAAGGTCACAAACCGTTCCGAGCAAAACAAGTCTGGGATTGGTTGTATCGTAAACGTGTCACTACTTTCGCAGAAATGACGAATGTCAACAAGGATTGCCTTGAGTTGTTAGATCAGAGTTTTGCGATTAATTCAATGACGGAAGCCGTCAAGCAAGAATCAGCAGATGGAACAATCAAGTTCCTCTTCAAATTATATGACGGCAGCTTGATCGAAACGGTCCTGATGCGTCATAAGTACGGTTTGTCTGTCTGTGTCACGACACAAGTCGGCTGTAACATCGGCTGTAGCTTCTGCGCAAGTGGCTTGATCAAGAAGAGCCGTGATCTCTCGGCTGGAGAAATCGTCGAGCAAATCATGAACGTTCAGCATCACCTCGATGCGGTCGGTAAAGAAGAGCGTGTCAGCCACGTCGTCGTCATGGGTATCGGTGAGCCGTTTGATAACTTCGACAACATGGTCGATTTCTTGAACGTCATCAAAGATCATAACGGTCTTGCGATCGGTGCGCGTCACATCACGGTTTCGACAAGTGGACTCGCAGACAAAATCTATAAATTCGCAGATTTAAAACTTCAAGTCAACTTGGCGATTTCATTACATGCGCCAAACAACGAACTCCGGACACAAATCATGAAAATCAACCGTGCGATTCCGCTCGAGAAATTGATGCCTGCCATCGATTACTACGTCAAGACGACGAACCGGAAAATCACGATTGAGTACATCCTCTTACGTGGTGTCAACGACCAGAAAGCTCAAGCAATCGAGCTTGCGAAATTGTTCGAAGACAAACGTCATTTGACGTATGTCAACTTGATTCCGTATAATCCGGTTGACGAGCACGGTCAATATCAACGCAGTACGTCAGAAGATATTTCAACCTTCTACGACACGTTGAAAAAGAACGGTTTGAACTGTGGTGTCCGTCTTGAACATGGTACGGATATCGATGCCGCATGTGGTCAGCTCCGCAGTAAACAAATCAAAAAAGATACAGTCGCAGCAAAATAAGCAAGTGGAGCTTCCTGTCACTCTGACGGGAAGCTCTTTTGACGTCCTGCTGAAAGTAGCGCATAATGAGAGGTCACGTCTGATTCATTCATCGAACCAACACATAAACTATAAAAATAAATGAGGTATTCTTATGTCTAAAAAACCATTCACTGATTTTCAACTCAGTACTCCGATTCTAGAAGCGATTGAACAGCTCGGCTACCATACGCCGACGGATGTCCAACAAGCAGTCATTCCGGTCGCTTTATCGGAAAAAGATATCATCGTCAAATCACGGACCGGCAGCGGGAAAACGGCATCGTTCGGAATTCCGCTCTGTGAGCTCGTCGAGTGGGAAGAAAACAAACCACAGGCGTTGATTTTAACGCCAACGCGTGAGCTGGCCCTGCAAGTCACGGAAGATGTCATGAACATCGGTCGTTATAAACGAATTAAAGCGACAGCTGTGTTCGGGAAACAACCATTCCGCGGACAAGTCGCAGAACTAAAACAGAAGACACACATCGTTGTCGGAACGCCGGGACGTGTGCTCGATCACTTGGAGCGGGGCACGTTGTCGCTTGAAAAAGTGAAATATCTGGTCCTTGACGAGGCGGACGAGATGCTGAACATGGGCTTCCTCGATCAGGTCGATACGATTTTAAAACAATTGCCGAAACAGCGGACGACGATGCTGTTTTCGGCGACGTTCCCGCAGGACATCCATCAGTTGAGTGACCGGTACATGCAGTCACCGAAGGAAGTCGAAATCCTGACAAAGGCAACGGAAATCGCAGAAATTGAACACAGTTACATTACGGTAACCGATAAAACGAAGTTTGCGGTCCTCAAAGACGTTACGGTCGTCGAAAATCCAGACCGATGCATGATTTTCTGCCGGACGAAAGAACACGTCGATTTCGTCGCCCAAGGGTTGGCATCGATGGATTATCCGGTTGAAAAAATTCACGGTGGCATGGAACAGGATGAGCGTCTCGCCGTCATGAAAGCCTTCCGGGCAGGTGAGTTCCGTTACCTCGTCGCAACAGACGTCGCAGCACGCGGGATCGATATTGAAAACATCACACACGTCATCCAGTACGACATGCCGGTCGAAAAGGAAAGTTATGTGCACCGGACAGGCCGGACGGGACGGGCAGGAGCACTCGGAAAAGCAATCAGCTTAGTGACCGAGTCGGATATGCGTCGTCTGCGTGAAGTCGAACAGTACCGCGGTGAGGCCATTGAAAGACGCCAAGCACCGACTGAAAAGGAACTGATTCGGACAGCGGATGCGTTTGAAGAGAAAATAACGACAGCTGACGTCCGGGCTTCAAAAACGGAACAGCTCAATGCCGACATCATGAAATTGTATTTTAACGGCGGGAAGAAAAAGAAACTGCGTGCCGTTGATTTCGTCGGAACGATTGCGAAAATCGAAGGCATGACCGCGCAAGATATCGGAATCATCACGATTCAGGATACCGTCACGTACGTGGAAATCCTGAACGGAAAAGGTCCGCTTGTCTTACGGGCGATGAAGACAATAAAAGTCAAAGGCAAACAGTTGAAAGTGTACGAAGCGTTCAAAAAATAAATGGCAGCAGCCGTCTAAAGAGATATCACTCTCTTAAGACGGCTGTTTTTGTGTCAGGTGCTGTCCGAGATGAAGTCCGCTCGCAGCTGCTTGCGACAGCGAGTGTGTCACACCGGAGCAATCACCGATTGCATACAATCCTCGGATATCCGTTTCAAAGACAGGAGACGTCGACAACACCGGGGCATAAAATTTTCCATCCATACCGTACAGTAACGTATCCGGAGAGAGTGGCGTCTCGAGGAGGTGTTCAAGTCGGTCTAGAAATTCCAACAAGACCGTGATGTCGGTATCGGGCACTTCCTCGATCAGATTTCCGGGTGTCGCTTCCAGGGTCGGTCTGACTTTATTTTCAACGAGAGCATGTGGCTGTGTAGAGTGACCGGCACGCAAATCATCAAGCCGTTGCACGACAATCCGGTCCGTCCCTTGGTTGATGCGTCCGATGACGGAAGCAGCATAGTGATTCGCTTCTTCGAGTGTCGCAAAATAACGCGGTAAAAACAGCGTGAAGTTCAAGTTGGTCGTTCCGGACTCCTGTTCGCGAAAATTCTGACCGTCCGGCATGACGAGACCCTCCTGATGTTTGCGGATGATTCGTCCTTTCGGATTCATGCAGTACGTGACCGCCGTTCCGGCTGCTGACGCATAGGCCAATTTTGTTTCGAATGTATCCTGTAACAGTTTCCGGAATGCCGTTTCCTCCATCTCGATCCGGATGCCGAGGTCGAGACGGGTTTTATTTTGAACTAATCTAAGCGTTTGCAGTTGTTGCTGCATCCAGGTCGTACCGGAACGTCCGGTCGCGAAGACGACGCGTTGACTCGAAAATGTTTCGTGTTCAGTCGTGAGCAGAAATCCGTCCGCTTGCTGTTCGATTGTCGCAACAGCCGTCTCAAAACGAAAGGTGACGTGTTCGTGAAGTGCGGCTTCGAGCCGTCTTAAAATCCGTTCCGATAGTGCGGTCCCTAAATGCCGGACCGTCGTTTCGATTGTCTCAAGACCGGCAACTTTTGCCCGATTAGCTAAAACGGGATTAGACGTGGAGTACGATTCGACTTCGTCCGCACCGTAACGGCACAAAAGGGCATCGACCTGTTGCATCAGGTGGAGCGTCTTCTCCGGTCCTAGCTTTTGAGCAAGTTCGCCTCCGAATCCGGCAGAATAGTTGTATTTTCCTTCTGATTTACCAAGTCCGCCAAAGCCAAGGTAGGCTTCCTGTTTCGTCCGTTGCGCAAGTGGTTTTCCGGCATCAATCAACAGAACCGTCTGTCCCTGTTCCATCAGTTCATGGGCTAAAAAGATTCCGGCGATACCGGCACCGATAATCGTGACATCATACATCATTTGACCAGCTCCTTTTGGTCAGTATACAAAAAAACCGAATTCCTGTTGAGGAATCCGGTCGGTTGCTTGTGATTATTTCCAGTCTGTGATGTCGTTGATTGGCAGACGAACCGATGGGTAACCAGCGTCAACTGCTTTCCCGATGGAAAGGAGCATGACAGGAAGGTAACGGTCTTTATCCATACCGAAGGCTTCGGCGATTTGATCTTTTTCGTAGCCACCGATTGGATTTGTATCATAACCGTGCGCACGTGCCACAAGCATCAATTGCATTGAGACGAGACCTGAATCGATCAAGATGCTGTCACGAAGTGTATCTGTATCTTCCGGGCTGTAGAAGCCTTTGATGGCAGGGACTTGGCGGTCACGGACTTCTTGCGGCATCAAGCCTTTTTCAACAGCCATATCATAGATTGTATCGATGCTGTCGACTGCATTCATATCACCAAAGACAGCGATGACAGCAGATGATGTCTCGACTTGGACTTGGTTGAATTTAGCGAGTGGAGCAAGCGTCGCTTTTCCTTCTGCACTGTCGATGACGAGGAAACGCCATGGTTGCATGTTGACAGAAGACGGAGCAAGTGTTGCTTCTTCAAGGATTTGTGTCATTTCTTCTTTTGAAATCTTAACGTTTGTGTCGTAGTTGCGGATTGAGCGGCGTCCTTTAACGATTTCCATAAAGTCTGTAGTTGTTTGAGTTGTCATAGTAATAATCTCCCTTTTTGTTGGTTCTCTATTTTTGGTTAGTACGGGTACTGCTTATTTCCAGTCTGTGATGTCGTTGATCGGCAGGCGAACTGACGGGTATCCTGTGTCGACTGCTTTTCCGATTGATAACAGCATAACTGGTACGTAACGGTCTTTTTCCATGCCGAATGCTTCCGCGATTTGATCTTTTTCATAACCGCCGATTGGGTTTGTATCATAACCGTGTGCACGGGCAACAAGCATCAATTGCATCGAGACGAGACCTGAATCAATCAAGATACTGTCTTTGAGTGCGCTAGCTGGTACGCTTTCGTACATGCCTTGAATCGCCGGTACTTGACGATCGCGGACTTCTTGCGGCATGAGCCCTTGTGCGACTGCTGTATCATAAATATTTTCGAGTTGATCAATCGCGTTCATGTCACCGAAGACCGCGATGACAGCAGATGATGTCTCGACTTGGACTTGGTTGAATTTAGCGAGTGGAGCAAGCGTCGCTTTTCCTTCTGCGCTGTCGATGACGAGGAAACGCCATGGCTGCATGTTGACAGAAGACGGGGCAAGTGTTGCTTCTTCAAGGATCTGTGTCATTTCTTCTTTTGAAATCTTAACGTTTGTGTCATAGTTACGGATCGAGCGGCGTCCTTTAACGATTTCCATGAAATCAGTTGTAGTTTGTGTAGTCATTTGAAAGTCTCCTTTTTAGTTAACGGTTGTTTTAGGTAAGGTGAGGGCATTCGTTTCAATTCGTTGCATCATCTGTGCCAACTGGTGTTGTTCGTCTGTCGTGAATCCTTCAAGCAACTGCTCGAGGAATTCGTCTTTTTGTTCGCGTAACCGTGTAATCCGGGTTGCACCTTCTGGCGTCAGTGAAACGAGAATGACGCGGTTATCTGTTGCGGAACGGACACGTTCAATCATACCGTTCGTTTCAAGATGTTTTAAATGTCGTGTCACAGCTGCATTATCAACGTTGACCCGTTGTTGCAACTCTTTTTGACTGATTGTCGTATCGACCTCGAGTTGGGCTAATAAGTCCATCCGGGTTTGACTGAAGCCGTCCGTACAAAGATCAAATTTTTGAGCAATCGTCTTATTGACGGAGACGATTGCATAAATCAGTCGTCCCTTTTCAGTACAGGAAATACTCAATTCATCACATCCTTCCCTTCGTTCGAAAAATCCTTGACGTATCAAAGATTGATATGTAAACGAATATAACGTGTCTACTTTCATGCTGCAACTAATATGCTTCATCTGCACAAAAAAGATACCATTTCACGTGAAATGGTATCGAGTCAGACGACTTAACTAATTTTTTGTTGTTTGCGGGGAATCGTTCCGGCATCAATCGCAGCAATCATCCGACGGAAATGACCCAGCCAAAACTGAAGAAACGGACCAATCAAGAAAATCGATAAGATCGTTCCGAAGAATACCGGTCCTCCGAGCAGCCAACCGATGCCGCAAGCGGTGATTTCCATAAATGTCCGCATCATCCGGATGGACGTACCGAACCGTTCAGCGAGCGTCAGGGTCAGTCCGTCCCTTGGTCCGGCTCCGTAGCCGACAGCGACGTACAGTCCTGCGCCCATCCCGATGATGAAGATGCCGGCAATCAGCCAAAGCGTATTCTGCCACAGGGAAGAAAATGAGGGCAGGAGGCCTGAACCGAGAACGAGGTTCATGAAAACCCCGACAAAAATCGCGTTGACGAGTGTGCCGACCTGCGGTGTAATCCGGTCGATTAAATATTTGACAAACACCAACAACAGACCGACGAGAAGGATAATCGTCCCGACGGAAAACGGCGTTTTATTTTGAAGACCAAGGTGAAGAACGTCCCAAGTCGAGACGCCAAGTTGTGCCGTGATCATCATCGATGAACCGACAGCGAGTAAAAAAAGACCGAATAAAAATAATGCCCATTTCAGGACAGAACGTAACAGCCAAGATGTGTGAATGGTCTGCTTCATGAATGGAAGACACCTCGTTTCAAAATCAAATTGATTCATTAACTGTACCATGTTTGATGGATGAAACTAAAGCGAATCCGCTATTTTCCATCCTGAGATGGAGGGAATCCGTCCTGCTTATTCGTATACTAATGAAAAGGAGGTCAGTCGATGCGAAAAATCCGCCATTTGATCCGTTTTACATATCTTGAAGCCATCTGTTGCGTGTTCCCGGTCGCGATTTTCCTGGCACTTGCTGCATCCCGTTATTTACCGGCGGAACCGATTGCCCGCTATGATCTGCTTTTAATCTGGTGTCTCCTCGTGCAAATCGTCCTACTTGTCACGCATTATGAATCAAAGGAAGAGTTTAAATTGATTTTAATTTTTCATGCGATTGGACTCGGACTTGAGCTATTTAAAGTCCAGGTTGGGTCCTGGAGTTATCCGGAAGCCGCCTTCAGCAAAGTATTTGGTGTTCCGCTCTATGCCGGCTTCATGTATGCGAGTGTCGCTAGCTACATCTGTCAGGCATTCCGTCGGTTTGATCTCCGTATCACACAGTTTCCCCGGCCTCTGTTTGCTTTAGCGACCGGTCTGCTCGTGTACGCCAACTTCTTTACCCATCATTGGTTGTTTGATTTCCGTTGGATTTTGATGGGACTTGTCGCTCTCGTCTTTTATAAGTCCTGGGTCTATTTCCGTCTGGATGAGACTGTCTACCGAATGCCGCTCGTTCTTTCGTTTGGTTTAATTGCCTGGTTCATCTGGCTGGCGGAAAACATCGTGACCTTTTTTAAGGGATGGGTGTATCCGAATCAGCAGGATGGATGGGAGCTGGTCGACTTCGGGAAATTATCGTCCTGGTTTTTACTGGTCATCATCACGATTTTGATTGTCTCCGTCGAAAAGTACCGGTTGGGTGATCGGTCAATCGAATTGAACTACCTCCACCTTCGCTTAGAGGTGGAGGATTCCTGAGTTATCCGACCTGACGGTCGAAACCTGATCAGGCTAACCCCGTCGTCCCGACGGTTGAAGAAGCTAAGATACGTTCGGCTTCTCGTTTGAGATTCAGTCCTGCGTTCACATCACGGTCGTGATGGATGCCGCAACTCGGGCATGTCCATTCACGCAAGCCAAGATGTTTCACGTCTTTGTGTTGATGGCCGCAACTGGAGCACAGTTGACTGGAAGCAAAGGTCTTGCCGACTTTCATGACGGTCTTCCCGTACCATTCTGCTTTGTACTCCAGCATACGAAAGAACTCCGACCAGCTGACGTCCGAGATGGCCTTGCTCAACTTACGATTCTTCTGCATGTTCTTCACCTGCAAGGTCTCGATGCCGATGACGTCGTGGTTTTGGACGATCTCGGTCGATACCTTGTGCAGGAAGTCAGTGCGCTTGTTGACGATCTTCTCGTGGATACGGGCGACCTTCCGCTTCTGCTTCTGATAGTTTCTCGCCTCGGAAAGCGTGACTTTCTTGTTCCGGGCGATGCGTTGACGGCGGGAGAGCTTACGCTGTTCGCGCACCAGTTTCTTCTCGAGCGTACGGAAGTAACGGTCGTTCTTATAGACCGTGCCGTCCGACAGGATGGCGAAGTTCTTGAGTCCGACGTCGACGCCGACAGATGAACCGGTCTTCGGCAGTTCGTTGATTTCCTGCTCGACGAGCAGGGAGACGAAGTATTTTCCTGAAGCGTTACGTCGAATCGTGGCGTTCAAGATCCGGCCTTCGACCTGCTTCGAGTGGGCGAAACGAACCCATTTCAACTTCGGAAGTTTGAGCTGGTTGCACACAATCGAGACTTCAGGAAGTTGAGACTTGCCCTGTATGTTGGTCTTGTACGACTGGACGGGATTTCGTTTGGACTTGAATCGAGGGCGTTCATTCTGCTTCTTGAAGAAGCGGTCAAACGCATCGGCAAGATGTTTGATGCTGATCTGAACAGATGTGCTATCGACTTCCTTCAACCAGTCGAACTCCTGCTTCAACAAAGGAATTTCTTTGGAACAAGAACCATAGGACAGTCCTTTTCCAGTGGTCTTGTACATGTCATCCCACTTCGCCAGGAAGTGGTTGAAGATGAAGCGCGAACACCCGATGGTCTTCGCGATCAGGATTTCCTGCGCTTTTGTGGGGTAGATTCTGAATTTGTAAGCCTTGTGCTTCAACACCATTTTTCACCTCCTTCAAAGAGAATATACCCGAAAGACAGTCTGGCGATTCATCTCCCACTTTCACTTCGTTTAGAAGTGGGAGTATTCTCGCCTAATTTTGATAAAATCCTAACCATATACAAAAAATAACCCGGTCTTTTTTTGAGCAACCTAACCGACAGCCCCTTGCTATAGTTGAAAAAAAGCAAAGGGGTTGTTGAAGATGATGCAACAAATCGTGGAACGGGCGAAGACGCTAGTCGCCGGTAAAATGCAAGTAGTCGAAACGGTGGAAGAATGGGACTTACTGCTCGAGGAAATCCGAGGAATCGATGAATGGGTGCAGTTATCGCGTTACTATACACATTCCGTAAAACCAGACATCGCGTGGAGCGAACCAAAAGAAGACGTATCATTCGAGCAACCTGTCGTTCCGCCGGTGAAAATCACTCCTGTCATCGAACAACGTTACGCCTATACGTTTGTGCGTGAACTAAAAGGTGGTTCTTTACGGGAATGGCCGAACAGTCATATCTCGGAAACAGAAATCCGGCAATGGAACCTCGAACATGGAATGGAAATCCGTGTCCAAGTCGTACAGCAAGATGCACGCCGGACGACACTAGAAGTGATGGCCGTTGTCGCGACCGACCAGATGAAGCCACTGGCCGAACGAATCGTTTTTGAAAGATGTATCGTTAAAAATCATGGCATCATTGAATCGACGGTCGAAGGACCATTAAAGGATGAGACGGGTAAACCCTTTTACTATGCGACACCGGTTGAAGACATGCGCTTCTTCCATTTAAAAGAAGGGCAGCTCGTCGATCTCGTCATGTGGAAAAGTCGTCCGGAAACACTGACGATTGCCTGGAAGTATGCGTTCCAATATCAAGAGCCGACAGTACAGCTGTTAGAGACGTCAAACGATCCAACAGCACCAGTGCCTTCGTCAGTTGAATCGACTCAAGGATCAGCCGTCAAAAAATCTGGCCGTTACCTGAAGCAAATGAAACGAAAGTCGAAAGTAAAACAGGAACAGAAAACACGCCGGATTCGTGAAAAGAAATCTCAAGCGATGGCACCACTCGTCACGACATCCGTACCAGGGCAGCCAATCGACTTCCTTGATAAGAAGCCTCTCGATTTTGCGTCATTCGTCGGCATGCGACTCGTCATCGTCGGTAATGAACAGCAAGCACCGGTCTATCGGACATTTTTCGCGGAAACGGGTATCGAACTGATTCATCTGTCGGGAGACGCCCAATCAGCGAAAAAGATTGCCGGTCTCGCGAAAAAGACCGATGCGATCGTCGTCATCACGAGCCGTGTGTCCCACGCTGCTTCAGCACACGTCATCGCGCAGGCGAAAAAACACGATATTCCGTTTGCGATGGAACGACTGGATGGACGACGTTCTTTATATACGGCGTGCCAGCGCCAACTTGAAAAAGCACGCTTAAATCAGTTGAAAACAGGAAAATCCTGAAAAAGATGAAACTCCTCTCTTAATTAGCCGTAAATAGAGATAGAACTTATTTTGAGGAGGATCTCCATGATTAAAGAATTAAAATTATCCGCCCGTGAAGCGCTCAGTGGTCGCTGGGTCTTCATGGCACTTATGTTTTTACTGTTTCTCATCATTCAAAGTATTCCAACGATGTTTTCTTCTGATGCGAATGAAGATATTCAAGCGATTGATTTCATCGGTTTCTTACTGAACATTCTCTTACTTCCACTTGCGATTGGTTGGACATGGCTTGCGATGTCTGTCGCTCGGAAAGAACAGGCAAAAATCGTTGATTTATTTGAGCCATACAAAATTTTCTTAAAGGCAGTCGGTCTTTCGATTGTCCAAAGTATTTTCCTTGGTTTATGGTTCTTACTATTTATCATCCCGGGTATCATCAAGTCATTTTCGTATCTAATGACGTTTTATATTTTACGAGATGAACCTTCAATCGGAATTTTGGATGCGATTACACGTTCGCGCCAAATGATGGACGGACATAAGATGGAAGCGTTCATGCTCGTCCTCTCATTCATTGGTTGGTTCCTGCTCGGTTTGATTACCATCGGAATCGCCTTCTTGTGGGTTGGCCCATATTTCAGCGTCACGCTTGCAAAATTCTATGACCGCATCCGCGGTGAAGAAGCACCTGTCGAAGAGTCGACGTTTGTTGCCCCATATTAAGACAACGAGGATGAGAGCCCAGCTCTCATCCTTTTTTTATTGCTGTTTTTAATTCCGATTGGAAAACAAGGTTTAATGGTTGCTTTACTCTGCTAAAAAGTGTACGATAATTCCAATAATTCTTATCAAGAGAAGTCGAGGGAATGGCCCGAAGACACTTCAGCAACCCCGCGCGCAGCGGAAGGTGCTACTTCCTAAAGGGGGCAATCCCTTTACAGATAAGAGCAGACATGATTAATCCGTCGCTCTTTTCGATTTTCGAGAAGAGCGATTTTTTTTATAAGGGGGACATAACGGATGGAGTATGGATTTTGGTTACCGATTTTTGGCGGGTGGTTACGAAATGTCGAGGACGAACAGATGCCGGCGACGTTCGACTATGCGAAACAGGTCGCGCAAACGGCAGAACGAATCGGTTTTTCGACGACACTGATTGCGGAGTTGAATTTAAATGACATCAAAGGACTCGAGGCACCAAGTCTTGAAGCCTGGACGACGGCAGCGGCGATTGCCGCGACGACGGAGCGTCTCGAAATCATGACAGCTGTCCGTCCGGGGTTCCATAATCCGGCGACGACCGCGAAGATGGCAGCAAACATCGATCAACTCAGCAACGGGCGCTTTACACTGAACGTCGTCTCTGCCTGGTGGGAAGAAGAAGCGCGGCAATACAATGGCATCTTCACGGCCCACGACGAACGCTACGCGCGGACGGAAGAGTTTGTCACGATCATGAAAGGATTATGGGCAGATGCTTCGCCGTACAGCTTCGACGGGAACTATTATACGCTCGAGCAGACACAACTGCATCCGAAACCGGTTCAACGACCGGGCATCAAGTTGTACGCAGGCGGGGAAAGTGAAGCCGGGAAACAGACCATCGTCAATCATTGTGACGCCTATGTCATGCACGGGGGAACGGTGGAAGAAGTGTCCGTCAAGATTGAGGATATGAAGGCGCGTCGACAAGCAACTGGGCAACCGCCGCTTGAAAGTTTTGGACTGGCTGCCTATATCATCTGCCGGGATACGGAAGAAGAGGCCATTCAAGAATGGCAACGAATTACGGACGTCAAGGAAGACAGTGCCGGATACGCCGGGTACGACGACTTCGTCAGCAAATCACAACTCGAACAGCAGGTGAAACGGAACGATTATTCGGTCTCGAACCGCGGACTCCGTCCTGATTTGATTGGAACACCGGAACAGATTGCCGAACGGATTCTTGCGTTTGAGCAGGTGGGTGTCTCCTTATTATTACTTCAATTTTCACCACAACTGGAAGAGATGGAACGCTTCGCGCGCGACGTCATGCCGCTTGTCGAAGAAAAACGAAAGGTAGGTCAAACCAAATGACAAAAATTCATATCTTACACGAAAACCAAGAATGGACGGACCATTTAATTAAACGACTCGAAGAACTGGAGTTGCCATATGAACAGTGGCATCTCGACGAAGGGCAAGTTCCGCTTGATGAACTTCCACCGGAAGGCGTCTTTTACAGCCGGATGAGTGCATCTTCGCATACGCGCGGGCACCGCTACGCACCGGAACTGACAGAAGGTGTACTTGCTTGGCTTGAAGAACATGGTCGGACCGTCTTTAACGGGACCCGTGCCTTACGTCTTGAAGTGAGTAAAATCAATCAGTATACGGCTCTTCGAAAAGCCGGGATCCGGGTTCCGAAGACGACGGCTGCCGTCGGACGTGATCAGATTGTCGAAGCGGCGAAAAATATTGGCGTATCTTCGTTCATCACAAAACATAACCGTGCCGGAAAAGGACTCGGCGTTCAGTTGTTCCACTCGATTGAAGCACTCGAGACGTATCTCGACGGTCCGACGTTTGATGAACCGGTCGACGGGATCACGTTGATTCAAGAATATATCCAAGCACCGGAACCGTATATCACACGCTGTGAATTCGTCGGCGGAAAGTTCGTTTATGCTGTTCAGGTCGACACGTCAGAAGGATTTGAACTGTGCCCGGCAGATGCGTGTGTCATTGACGATTTGTTCTGCCCGGTCGGTGAAGAGGCCCCGCAAACACCGATGAAGTTTAAAATCGTCGATGGATTTGATGATCCAATCATTCAAAAGTATGAAGCATTCCTGCAGGCGAACCAGATTGCGGTCGCCGGGATCGAATTCATCAAGGATGCGAACGGAACCATTTATACGTATGACGTCAATACGAATACGAACTACAATTCAGATGCGGAAGCGGCTGCCGGTAAGTTCGGGATGCTCGAACTGGCGAAGTTCCTCGGAGCCGCACTGGAACTTCAAACTGTGAAATAACCATCACTAACCAATCCAAGCAAGCCGAATACCCTGTATGTGTGTAGTTTGAAGTTAGAACTGCACACATCAGGGTATTTTTCAGTAAAGGGAGGGGTTCGGATGGTAACGTGGCACGAAGAAAAGAGATTGGATGTTCCAATCGAGAAAGCCTGGCATATCTTTGATCATGATCGGTTACAACGTCTGATTCCGGGTGTCGTCCAGCACGAGGTGATTGAACGGAAACCGGGTGTCGTCGGCTCGACGTACCGGCAAACGTATATGCAGGGGAATCGATTAGAGACGTATATCGTGACGGATCTTGCCTATACGAATCAACCGGATTTTAAGCAAAATACGATTGGTTTTACGCTTGCTAAAATCTTTAAGCTCGAGATGACATTTACCTTAAAGCGGCTTGACGAAACAAGCTGTCAGCTGATTTATACCGGGAAAAACGAAGGCGCTAATTTCGTCGGACGAAGCCTGTTGTCACTTGGCGGCGAACGGGAAACAGAAAAAATCGTGCAGGAATTGCTCCGACGTGTGGAGCAGGAAGCCGGTCAGATGCGCACATAATCGAAAAACCGTCTTGAATCGCAAGACTAAAAAAGCAGGGAGCGGATTAAAACATCCACTGCCTGCTTTTTGCTAAGCTCTTATGCGATTTAACGGTGAGAATACGATTTCTGACCTGTCGGGAGACCGGACAAGTAACCGACACCGCCTGTTTTTTGAATGCCGATGCCGTCTTGCATCGCTTGCTCCAGTTTCTTCGGATCAACGGCTGTAATCTGCTTGCCGTTGAGTCCTTCACCCGGATGCTGGTAGTTGCTGAGCAGATAGCTGTATCCGCCGACACGATCGAGTGACCGGAGTCCTGTCGCTTCCGCACCAACCGGAACAGAGAGAATTCGTGACAGTTTTTTCGTCTTTAAGTTGTATGCCCAGACGAAGTTGTTTGTATGCAACGAGCTGTCTTCACCGATGAAGAGTGTGTTTGATGTTGCAGAATAGGCCAGGTTATCCGGATTTGAAACAAGATTCGGATTCGCTGTGTTGCCGTAGGCATCCGGCTTCGCTAAATCCTCACCGATGACGAGGGCCTGCATATTCGTCGGGACATAACGGCTGTCGATACCTTTTGCACGACCGAGGTCGATTTCAAACGTCGCACCGGATTCGCGTTTTTCCAGCTGAATATCGTCCTGAACGGCACCGTCTTGTTTTTCCGTACTACCGGAAACATACGAAAGCGCGATATAAGCTTTTTTGTCCTCCGCATTGACGGTAATCCCTTCCATCTTGTTGAACTCTGACGTTGCCCCGAGTAACGCGCCGTAACGACGGGATTCGAGGAAGGCCGCTTCTTTTTCCTTGCCTGGTTTTAACTTCAGATATTCGACCTTTTTGCTGGCGGCCGTCTTGACTGCTTTAAAGCCGGGCGTTGGAACGTCAGCGGTCTCAAAGATGTCACTAAACTTGGTTCCTTTGTCGATTAAGCGCTTCACTTCTTTATCGGATGCATGGCCGAGTTTGATCCATTCGAGATCCCCGGCGCCGCCTTCTGTTGCTTTCGTTTGATTGAACTTGGCAGCATACAGCGTTCCTTGTGAGAAGTCTTTCTTTTTATCGGCGACGTACATGAACATCATCGTATTATTGCCGTCATCTCCGAAGATGGCCGTTTTTTGGTCAGGAAGAATTTGCATCATCTCGTGTGAGAAACGACCGGTGCTGTAGTGCTTGACGACCGATGATTTTCCTTTGCGGTCGACAGAGATTTCCGGTGTGAAACCGTAGAAATAAGGATTTGCTTTTTCTTTTGTCCCAAAGTATCGTTCGGCGAAAGCGTTGACTTCTTTATAAGCGGAAGAGGCTGGATCGGATTCAAATGCCCGTGCATCCGGCTCATATTCTTCCGAACCGAGATGCGTCCCCCATGGTGTCGTCGAACCGTTACATGGTGTCCAGAGACCGTTGACGTTCTTGAAGTCGATTTTGCTTGCTTTCTTGACAGCCAGTTTCCCAGTCTTTTTATCCTGCACGACTTCTGTCAATGTCATCGAAGCGGGCAGTCCTTTGACCTCATTCCCTGCATTGTCGATTGAATCGTACTCGAAGTGGGAGACCATATACTTTTTCCCGTGGACTTCAAGCAGACTGTTTGAGTCCGGTGCATCCGAGACGAAGGCTTCCGGCTTGTCCGGGATGCTGCGGTCGATGATCGGATCTCCATTGACGTCAATCGGTGTTCCGGCAGCAATCATCGCGCCTTTATTCTCGACGATTTTATCTTGTGATAAGAACAATTGGTTGTAATCGAGCGGTTTGATTTCGGTTTTGCCGTTTTGATACGTGACTTTGACCTTGGCTTCCGTATACGTTTTGACCATTTGATTGACGGTGCTTGGTGCATCCATCGATAGAAACTCGACTTTCTTGATATCGCGTGCTGCACGTGATGTATGGGCATCAGCGAATGTTGGAATCAGACTCGATGACAGGACAGCTGCGGATAGACCGACGATAAGTGTTCGTTTCATGATAAATTCCCCCAAGTTGTTTGTTATCTTGCTACTTTCTCATTTAATCAGTTGATTATGAAGAGGATGTAAACATAACAGGACAGTTTCATTTCACTTGGTTAATTTTTCATTTACAAAAGGAGAGACGGTGTCTTGTTCAAAGCAGCCAATACTTCGGCAACTTGTATATCCTCTTTCATCTCAGCAAGAGGATGCCAGTCAATCCCGGATAGGACTTGTTGATCAAGTGGTCGTTCCGGATCGTGGCCGAGTAAAGGAATCGTTGCATCGACACGTTTGACGAGGAAGCAGACTTCTTTTCCGGACGAATCGGTTTTCGTATACAACGGTCGGATGACACGGACTGTCAGACGAACTTCTTCCGCGACTTCCCGAACGACCGCCTGTTCGAATGTTTCATCGGTGTTGAGACCACCGCCGGGTAAGGTCCAAAAACTTTGGTTTTCCGTTATGATCCGGACCATTAAAATCCGACCGTTCTCAATCAAAGCTGCACAGGCACGGTGACGCAAATGATTTCCTCCTCTGTTCGGACTGATACATCTAGTGTACAAAAAAAGAGACCCGATCCGCTAGGACAGGTCTCTTGTTTACTGCATTAGTTTGTAGCGTACAACGTTGATAGTTGTTCTTGGACAGACTCGTTGTTGAGGTATTCATCGTATGTCGTTTCTTTATCGACGATACCGTTTGGTGTCAATTCGATGATCCGGTTTGCAATCGTTTCGACGAACTGATGGTCATGCGAGCTGAACAGCATCGCACCTTTGTAAGCAATCAAACCATCGTTGAGTGCCGTGATTGATTCGAGATCCAAGTGGTTCGTCGGATCATCGAGGACAAGAACGTTTGAGCCGCTGAGCATCGCTTTTGATAACATACAACGGACTTTCTCTCCCCCTGATAAGACAGACGCTTTTTTCATGACTTCTTCACCGGAGAAGAGCATCCGACCGAGGAACCCACGAAGGAACGTGTCGCTCTCATCAGCTGGCGAATACTGGCGCAACCAATCGAGAATCGTTTTCTCCGAGCCTTCGAAGAAAGCAGAGTTGTCTTTTGGCAGATATGATTGTGACGTCGTGACACCCCATTTGAATGTTCCGCTGTCTGCTTCCATCTCACCCATCAGAATTTTAAAGAGTGTCGTGATTGCAATATCATTTTGACTGATGAAGACGGCTTTATCCGTTTTATTTAATGAGAAACGGACATTATCAAGGACTTTGACACCATCGATTGTTTTCGAAATGCCATCAACGATCAACAGATCATTTCCGATTTCACGTTCCGGTGTGAAGCCGACGAACGGATAACGGCGTGACGACGGACGGATGTCGTCGAGTGTGATTTTATCAAGCAGCTTTTTCCGTGACGTCGCTTGCTTCGCTTTGGAAGCGTTTGAGCTGAAACGGGCGATGAAGGCTTGAAGTTCTTTAATTTTTTCTTCTTTTTTCTTGTTTTGGTCGCCTGCCATACGTGAAGCAAGCTGACTTGATTCGTACCAGAAATCATAGTTTCCGATATACAGTTGGATTTTCCCGTAGTCGAGATCGGCCATATGCGTACAAACGTTGTTGAGGAAGTGACGGTCGTGGGAAATGACGATGACCGTATTTTCAAACCCGATTAAGAATTCTTCAAGCCATTTGACGGCTTTCAAGTCAAGACCGTTGGTAGGCTCATCGAGTAACAGAATGTCTGGCTTACCAAACAATGCTTGAGCAAGCAGGACTTTGACTTTCTCTCCGCCCGTTAGTTCAGCCATTGTTTTAGTGTGCAGATTTTCTTTGATACCAAGACCTTGTAAGAGCATTGCCGCTTCCGACTCTGCTTCCCATCCGTTCATTTCTGCGAACTCACCTTCGAGCTCAGCAGCACGCATGCCGTCTTCGTCCGAGAAGTTTTCTTTCATATAGATAGCATCTTTTTCTTTCATGACTTCATAAAGACGTTTATGTCCCATCATGACCGTTTCAATGACTTGGAACTCTTCATATTCATAATGGTTCTGGCGAAGGACACCAAGGCGTTCGCCCGGCGTGATGATGACGTCTCCTTGTTGCGCTTCGATATCACCGGCAAGAATTTTAAGGAATGTGGATTTACCGGCACCGTTTGCACCGATGAGACCGTAGCAGTTGCCCGGTGTGAACTTGATGTTGACGTCTTCGAATAATTTACGGTCCGCAAAGCGGAGACCGACGTTTTGTACTGTAATCATATAGAGATGAACCCTCGTTTCTAGTGTGTGATGTGCTGTTACGAGTGTACCACAAAATGATACGCTTCGTTTTAAGGACAAAGTTCTTTACATCTTAGACCGGATTGCACAATTTAGCAACCATGCTTTTAAACAAAATGAAACATTTTCCAACAGGGAGCGTAAGAGTAGGTAGAACATTCATGAAGGAGGAGGACGGTGTGGCAACACTTTTTACATTATTATTTTTTGCACTAATCGTCTTGCTAGCCATTGAACTGTATAAGTATATTCAGGATAAAATTGATAAAGGAGACTCAAAATGAGAGAAATCAAACCGAAAAAACGTATCAGGCCATCGATGATCATCGCCGGTGTAATCGTCGTTGCGCTTCTCGCGATGACGCCATTCATCGTCGAACAAATCGAACCGGGACAGGTCGGTGTCGTCTATAAACCGTCCAGCGGTGTTCAGGATGAGACACTCTCGCAAGGATGGCACATCGTGTCGCCGATTACACGTGTCACCGAATATCCGATCCGGACACAGACCAAGTCACTCGACAATATGACACTGGCGACAAAGGACGGAAAGAATATCGTCGTCGACTTTACGTACAGTTTTTCGGTCTCACCGGATCAAGTGACGGAAGTCTTTAATAAATTCGGTCCGATTGAAATTGATGAGATTGCTGCCGGTTACTTAAAACAACGTCTTTATGACGCGTCACGCGAACAGATTTCGAAAGTCACCGTCCTTGAGTTATTCGGGGAGCAGTCCGGAAACGTCTCGACGAGCATTCAGACGCAGTTTGCCGAAGATGTCAAAAAGATTGGATTTATCATCGAGGACGTCGCACTCGGAGCACCTAAACCGGATGCGAAAACACAGGAAGCGATTGATGCGCGGGTCAAAGCGTCACAAGAGCTTGATAAAAAGAAGACGGATCTTGCGATTGCGAAAGCGGAAGCAGAACGGCTACGGGTAGAAGCGAAAGGTGCAGCAGATGCCCGATTGATTGAAGCACAAGGACTTGCGAAGGCCCAAAAAGAACTACAAAAAACATTGACGGAAGAGATGATTCAGTACGAAGCCGTCAAGAAGTGGGACGGGAAATCACCGCTGGTCAGCGGGTCGGGCAGTATGGTCCAATTACCAATTCCGGATCAACAAACAACAACAGAAGAGAAGTAAGTGAACTGTAATTTTTTCATAAAGCTTATCTGTCATCTGAAGAAAAAATATGGAGCACAAAAAAGCAGATTCTCATGTCGAGAATCTGCTTTCGTTATACCGTCTTATTTAGCTGACTGAGCGAATCGCTCCGCAATCGCCACTACGACCTCTGTTGCTTTGACCATGTTGTCGACAGAGATGAATTCAAACTTCCCGTGGTAGTTTTCACCACCTGTAAAGAGATTTGGTGTCGGAAGTCCCATGTACGACAGTTGCGAACCGTCCGTACCGCCACGAATCGGTTTGATGATCGGTGTGATGCTGAGTGATTCCATCGCAGCATGCGCGATATCAACGATTTCCATATGCGGCTCGATTTTCTCGCGCATGTTGTAATATTGATCGTTCAGTTTGATTTCGACACTGCCTGCCCCATATTTCTTGTTCCATTCTTCGACCAAAGCCGTCAGGAAGTGTTTCCGGGCTTCGAATTTAGTACGGTCGAAATCACGGATAATGTAATGGACGGTCGTTTTTTCGACCGAACCTTCAAACGAAATCAAATGGTAGAATCCTTCGAAACCGTCTGTGAATTCAGGTGCCTCATCGCCCGGTAACCGGTTTTGGAAAGCCATCGCATGTTTTTGCGAGTTGACCATCTTGTCTTTCGCCGTACCCGGGTGGACGTTTGTTCCGTGGAAGACGATTTCTGCAGCAGCTGCGTTGAAACTTTCATATTCAAGTTCACCGAGCGGACCGCCGTCGACCGTATATGCAAATTTTGCATCAAAAGCAGCGACGTCAAAATGATGCGGACCACGTCCAATTTCTTCATCAGGTGTGAAGGCGACACGAATCCGGCCATGTTTGATTTCCGGGTGCGTGAGAAGATGATGCATCGCAGTCATGATCTCGGCGATTCCGGCCTTATTGTCTGCGCCGAGCAATGTCGTGCCATCTGTCGTCATCAACGTATGCCCGACATAGTTTTTAAGTGCAGGAAAATCCTTTGGGGACAGGATGACAGGAATCGTTGGGTTAAGCACCAGGTCTTCCCCGTCATATCCTTCGACGATTTGCGGATTGACGTTTGTTCCTGTGAAATCAGTCGCCGTATCCAGGTGGGCTAAAAATCCGATTGTCGGAATGTCCGCATCGGTATTGGCAGGAAGAGTCGCCATGACATATCCGTTTGCATCGACGGTCACATCACTCATGCCGATTTCCTTCAGTTCTTCAACAAGCAGACGGGCGAGCGTCCATTGTCCGTCGGTTGTCGGGACGGTCGTACTGGCATAGTCAGACTGTGTATCGATTTTCGCATATGTAGTCAAGCGACGAATCAAATCATGTTTCAAAGAAAAAACGTCCTTTCTGAGTTAAGGTAGCTTCATCATAGCATGAAGTAGGAATGTTAGAGTATTCTGAAACAAGATAAGCTGATTTGAAAAAAGGGGGATTTTTTATGAAAGCATATGTCGTCGAACAGTACGGAAAAGACGCTACGTTAACAGAAAAAGACGCTACGTTAACAGAAAAAGACGTCACACTTAATCAAACGGGGAACTACGATTTAAAGATTAAAGTGGAGGGTACAAGCCTAAATCCACTGGACACCAAAATGTTTTTTGGTCATGTGGCAGCAGCTCCATCAACTGGAATTCTCCAGGGCGATGTTACGGGGGAAATCATTGGAATCGGAGAGAGTGTGACGTCTTTTTCTGTCGGCGATCATGTCATTGCCTTTGGCGGTGGACTCGGTAACCGGTCCGGAGCACTGGCGGAGCAAATGTTGGTTCCTGAAAAGATGGCCGTACTCAGACCGGATAATCTGGACATTGCTACAGCAGGTTGTCTGCCGGTCATCAGTCTGACGGCAATGGAAGTGTTGAAGGAGCGGGCAGCCGTTCATCCGGGGATGCGCTTGTATGTAGCAGGTGGGACGGGGGGAGTCGGTCACCTTGTCGGACAACTGGCTAAACATTATGGATGTGACGTGACAGCGAGTGCTTCAAGTGATGAGAAGGCAACGTGGTTAGAACAACACGGTATTCGTCCGCACCGGTACCGGGATGAATCAGCCGAACAGTTATTAGCGCGTCTCGGTCATGATGGATTCGATGTCATCGTTGATACCGTCGGCGGAGATCATTTGCAAGAGTCTTTCATCCTTGCGAAGGAGCGCGGAAAAATTATTTCCATCGCCACCCGGACGACACAGGATTTGACGATGATGCACAGTAAGGCATTGACGCTCGAAGCCGTCTTCGTTGCCCTTCCATTGTTGAAAGGGAAAGAGCAGGAAATGTTACGTCAACAAGCGCATTTGGCAGAAGTCGCACAACTCGTCGCGGATGGAGTCATCGACCTCGTCATCGAAGAGCAGGTGCCGCGTCGGCTTGATGCATTGAATGTTGCCTACCAAACCTTTGATCAGCGGTCACATTTTGGGAAAATCAGCATCGTAACTGATTGTTCCTAAGAATAATGATTCGCTATTCATTTTACTTTTCCTTTTAATCCCAAAAAAAATCTGCTGATGAAAAAATCATCAGCAGAATCATTAATTATGTGCTTATTTACGCCGGACCAACACGGATTTTGAAGCTGTTTCTTTTAAAGAAGCATGTTCCGGGAAGTCGTCTAAAGGAGTACTTTCCCAAACGATTTCGTACGTTTGACGTAATTTTTTAAATGCTTGATCGACCATCTTCATGAAGCGGGCTTGGTCAAATAAAGGACAGTCTGTCGTAATCAGCAATAAACCGCCACGATGGGTCATGTGGATGGTTTGTTGAATCAAAGCGGGTAAGTCGACCTCCGCCCGGAAATGACGAGCCTGTGTTTTGACAAGAATCGGCGGATGAACGATGACGAAATCAAAGCGTGTTTTTTTATCGGCTTGATCGATATAGTCAAAGGCGTCCTGCACAAGAATGGTCTGTGTTGCGGGATCGAGTTGATGTAATTCCAACTGTTCGATGGTCTTATTACGGCTCCGTGTTGAAAAATCAACGCTTGTCGTCTCGGTTGCACCACCAAGAAGGGCAGCTGCCGTTAACGTACCGGTGTCAGAAAACAGATTCAGGACATGCCGGTCTGCAGCGTGTTCTTTAACGATGGAACGGAGTTCGCGCTGCTGAATATCGAGACCGGTACGCATACCGGCATCGAGATGGTACAGCAGAGGGATTCCATTTTCCTGCAAGACTTCGGGGAAATCACCGCGTTCACCGGCTAAGAAATCGTCACCTTTGACCGGTTGTCCATCGATTTGGAAAGCCCGTTTTTCATAAATGCTTTTGAAGTGGATAAGTGATTCGAGTGCTGACACGATATCGGCTTTAAAAGAGTAGATGCCTTCGTTTTCAAACGTGATCAGATAATGGTGATCAAAACAATCGATTGTCAGACCGCCGATTCCGTCTCCTGAACCGTTGAACACGCGGAACGTATCAATTAAATCATTCTCAAAAAAATCATTCCGACGATCGAGGGCAGCCTCGATTTTTTCTTTGAAGAAGGTTTCGTCGATGTCTTGCAGTTCATCAGTCGTCAGTAACCAACCAACCCCTTTTTCCTGCTTGCCAAAATAACCCGTTGCAAGGTATTCTTTATCTTCTGTCATCAGCCGGAGTAAGGCACCAGCTTCTTTGAGATGACTGGTTTTTTGAAACAATTCTTTGTACAAAAACGGTTGTCCGTCTTTGATTTGTTCGAGGGCTGTCGTTTTGACGACAACCGGATAAATTTCACGTGGCACACGAGTTCCTCATTTCTAGCAAAATATTAGCATTCTTCATCAAATGGTAAACTATTTTCGAAAGAAGCTTCGAAAGAAAATTTTTTATTTTCTTCTGCGTATTTTAATTTGTTATGTGTGATAATAACTTCTTCAATTATTTGTTCAAAACTACTTTTTATATCGTGCTCCCAAATTCTTAAAATTGTCCATCCATTACAAGTATAATGTTTTGTAACTTCTAAGTCTCTTTCAATGTTTCTTTCAATTTTTTTTTCCCAAAAGAGAGAATTTTTTTTAGGTAGTTTAAAATGCTTAGGACATCCATGCCAAAAGCATGAATCAATAAAAATGACAAATTTTAAATTGGGAAAAGCGATATCAGGAGTTCCAAACAATATAGAAACATTTTTTCTATACCGAAGTCCTCTTTTCCATAATACTTTTCTAACACGAAACTCCAGTTTCGTATCTTTGGATTTTGCTTTATGATTAATATTATTTTTTTTCATCACCATACTTTGTATAACACCTCCAATAAGTTATAATTTAAGAATTAAGAACTAATGATCGTAAAAGAAGTGGAAATCGGTTTTAAAAATTAAATTTAAATAAGTAAAATTAAAAAGAGGTGACAATATTGAAAAAATATAAATTTATAGATTTATTCGCAGGAATTGGTGGCATGAGACTAGCTTTTACAGACGAAGATAGTGAATGTGTATTTTCTTCAGAATGGGATCGTTTCTCTCAACAAACATATGAAGCTAATTTCGGAGAGAAACCTCACGGTGATATTACTTTAATTCCCGAAAATGAAGTTCCAAATCATAATATCTTGATTGCTGGATTTCCTTGTCAACCATTTAGCAATATTGGAAAAAGAGAAGGTTTTTCTCATAAAACACAAGGAACGCTATTTTTTGATGTCCTAAGAATTTTGAAAGAAAAACAACCAGAAAGTTTTTTATTAGAAAATGTAGTTGGTTTGTTAACTATCCAAAAGGGTGAAGCATTCCGTATTATTCAAAATGCATTAATTGAAATCGGCTATACAGTATATTATAAAGTTTTAGATTCAGTAGACTTTGGGATTCCTCAAAATCGAAAAAGAATATATATTGTAGGGTTCAGAAATGATTTAAAAGTAAATTCATTTGAATTTCCTTCAGGAAATTCTTTGAAAGAACCAATTAATAAGTACATTGAGTGGGGAGCAGCTGGTTATTCGATTACCAAAAAAACCCAAGAGAATTATTTGTTTAAAAAGGATGATGGACGCCCTCAAATCATTGATGAAACATCTGAATTTCCAGTAAAAACATTGGTTGCTAGCTACCATAAAATTCAAAGACTAACAGGAACTTTTGTAAGAGATGGGGAGACTGGGTTAAGGTTGCTTTCTGAAAAAGAGTGTAAATCAATTATGGGTTATCCTAAAGACTTCGTGATTCCTGTTTCCCGAACACAGATGTATAGACAATTTGGGAATAGTGTAGCTGTTCCTGTTGTAAGGGAAATAGCTAAAGAAATGAAAAAGTCTTTATGTATTGAAATAAATGATAATCAAATAGAATTTGTTATATAAAATTAACAAATTATAGATAAATCACACCTTTTATGTATAATAAGGGTGTGATTTTATTTTGTTAGGAGGGTTTATTTTGAATATTTACAAGGATTCAAGAAATATGCGTGGAGCACTTCATTCAAGTATGATTGAAATTTTACTGGATAAGCTGTTAGAAAAAAAATATATAAAAAATTTTTTGACAAAACCTAGAATAGGTTATGCTTCAAAGAAAAAACAATTTCACTTTTCGATAGAAATTGAGTTTTTAGATGGAGAGAAATGGCTAATCCAAACCTCTACCTCTTACCCTAGAGAAAGAATAAATGGTTACCAGTGGAATGCTTTAAATTTTAAAAAAATTGATTCGTCTTACAAAAAGGCATTGATAGTGTATCCTGACATGATTGATGAAAAGGAAGTTAAGAAATTTGAAAGCTATAAGTCTTCAATTGACAAAGAAAAAATTCTTTCAGAAATCGATAATATAGTTAGTTTTACTGAATTATATTTTTTGATAGAAGAGAAATGGTTAGAAAAAGAAAAACTAACAAAAGTAAAAGCTTTACAAGGGACAGCTTTTGAAAAGTTGCTTGTAGATATTTTATCAAGTAAACATAATTTAAATATATGGAATCAAGATACACATAAGGAAATTGGATTTTATTTCCCTTATTTCTATAAAATAATAAGTAAATTTGGAATACATACAGAAGAAAAAATAATAGATATAAAAGCAACAAATATTATTCCTAAATTAAAAAACAATCACTTAAGTTTAAGATCTAGCAATCCTAAAACTGACTTAATAGTAAAGATTTTTTTGAAAGATAGTGAAAAAACTTTTACTATTAGTTCCAAAAGAACGAGTAGTAAATGGGTAGCGGTTCATCAATATCCAGCTAGTTCTTTTATTGAAGTATTAAATATAAAAGAAGAACCACTAAAATATGCTTTGAATGAATTGCAACAAACAGGTGCACCTACTCAGATTAGCGATGAAAGTATATATGCTATCAACCAATATTTCCCTAAATACTATGAAAAATTAACAGAGTGGGCTTATTGTGGTATAGGTGGAGTTGGTACTGGAGTTCAAAATGCTGAATATTTTACTGTCTATAAAAATGATACTAAAGAATTAATGATTTATCATAAAGAAGAATATATTAATAAAATTTTAACTGAAGTTAAGAATGGACAATTTAATAGCCCCTTCCAGTTTACGTATACAGGTGAACGAGGAGCAAGTATTCAGTTAAAAGGAAAAGTATTATAATGCATAAAAGAATAATTCGATAATACAAAAAAAGGAGGTGTTACCCTCCAAATTCCACAACCGCCTCTAACGAAACCTTCACATTACCAGCCAGTGCCCGCGTAATCATACACGATCCTTCTGCTTTTTCAGCCAGGCGGCGTGCTTTCGTCAGGTTCGCTTCTGTCGTCTCTACCGGTAGAATCAAGGTCGGTCGGTGTATGATCGCGTCATAGGTGAAGACGCCGTTCGTGACGTCGACGATTCCTTCCGATTCCATCGTCAGTGATACTTTAGGAATGTTGTTCCGTTCAAGCATGGCAGCGAGTGTGATGATGTAACAGGTTGCTGCCGCGCCAAGTAACATTTCGTCCGGATTGGTACCGACACCGGGACCGTCCATTGCATCCGGAATTGAAATCTTGGTTTTTAATTCGCCGGTCTCGATTTGTCCGACATCATTGCGGTTGCCCGGCCAATCTGCTGTCAGGTGAAAATGGTGTTTCATAGTAATCGCCTCCTGTTTCTTCATCATACGAGCCATTCTTCAATTTTTCGCCTAATCTGCTCAAAGCAAAACCACGCCAAGTCGAACTGGCGTGGTTTTGTTGTGTCAGCTGAAGATGTGATCGATTTGACGAATCTCGTCTTCCGTTAATTCGACATCAAGTGTCCGGATCGTATCCGTGACTTGATCAGCCCGTTTCGCACCCGGGATGATGGCGTCGATGCCGTCCTGTGCTAAATACCAGGCGAGAACGATGTGCGCGACTTCGGCATCTTTCGCTTCCGCAATCGGACGCAACAAGTCGACTTTTGCCAGATTGTCTTTGAATACATCATCCTGGAACAACGGATCGTTTTTCCGAAGATCATCAAACTTCGTATCTGCATCATATTTTCCGGCAAGCAGACCGGCAGCAAGCGGGAAGTACGGTACGAATGAAATGCCGTGTTCCCGAATGTACGGTAAAATCTCTTTTTCGGCATCGCGTTTAAAGAGATTGTACTCACCTTGGTAGACGTCGACATGACCGTCCTTATTGGCTTCTTTTAACTGCTCGAGCGAGAAGTTAGAGACACCGATCGCCCGAATTTTTCCTGCGGCTTTTAGCTCAGCAAGAGCTGCGACGGCTTCGTCTTTTGGTGTCGTCTCGTCCGGGAAGTGAATGTAATACAAATCAATGTAATCTGTCCGCAGACGCTTCAGACTATCTTCGACCGCTTGTTTCAAAAATTCAGGTGAGTTGTTCATGACGGCCTTACCGTCGATGAGTTGGTGTGCCCCTTTTGTCGCAAGAATAACTTCCTCACGTTCCACTGTTTCACTCCACACTTCTCCGACTAGTTCTTCCGAACGTTCCGGACCATAAATGTAGGCGGTATCCAAGAAGTTAATACCGTTCATCAAAGCGACGCGGACAAGATCCCGACCTGCCTGTTCATCGAGATTTGGATAAAGGTTGTGTCCTCCGACCGCATTCGTTCCAAGACCGATTGGATTGACGGTAAGATTAGATTTTCCAAGAGTGACTGATTTGTTCATGACTTTTTCCTCCTTAAACGATATCGAGTGGTTCTTTTTTAGTTGGTGCCGGGAATGCTTCATCGAGTGCTGTATATTCTTCGTCGGTTAACTCGACGAGCGCCGATTTCCCGTTTTCTTCCACGTGTTGTGCCTGTCCGGCTTTCGGGATTGCGATGACGTCACCGCTGCGAATCGCCCAGGCAAGTAGAATTTGTGCCGGTTTGACGCCATGTTCTTCCGCAAGACGTTCGACAGTCGGATGATCAAGCAATTGGTCCCGTAAGCTACCGCCTTCTGCGAGTGGGCAATAGGCCATGACCGGAATCCCGTGTTGTTTTAAGAGCGGCATCAACTCATACTCGATACCACGCGAACCAAGATGATACAGCACTTGGTTGACAGAACATTGATCGCCGTTACGAAGTGATAAAAGTTCGTTCATGTCAGAGACATCAAAGTTAGAGACACCCCAACGGCGGATTTTACCTTCTGCCTTTAATTGCTCGAGACCGTCGACCGTTTCCTGAAGCGGAATGCTGCCGCGCCAGTGCAACAAGTAGAGATCTAAATAATCAGTACCGAGATTTTCAAGTGTCTGCTCACAGGCTGCGCGCAGTTTTTCGCCGCCGGCATTGTGGGGATAGACTTTTGAGACGAGGAACACGTCGTCACGTCGTTCTTTCAGTACCTCGCGAATCAGTTGTTCGGAGGCTCCTTCCCCGTACATTTCCGCGGTATCGATCAGTTCCATCCCGCTGTCGAGTCCGACGTGCAAGGCTTCGATTTCAGCCTGACGCTTACTTTGGTCTTCTCCCATACGCCATGTCCCTTGGCCAAGTGCACGAACATGCGTCTGATCCGGAAGTGTAACGGTCTTTTGTTTCAGTGCCGCCAGTATGACGGTCCGTTCTGTCTCATTCATCTCAGTTCCTCCTTTAAAAAGCACAATAGTAGGGTTTACCACGGATAGAGCAGAAAAAAACGTCCGCCTTCCGGGCAAACGGAAGACGGATGAGATTACCAGTGCTCAAGTAACGGTCCTTGTTGTCCATAAACGGGATCTGTTTGCGGCCGTTCCACTTGGGCAATCCGTTTCAGGTTATCCGGGCGTTCACACGGATCACCGGTCAATGTATCGTAGTCTTGCCCTTTCGGATAGGCGCCGACGACCTGAAACCGTCGACTCGTGTGTAAAGCCTTGTGGCCCGTACCGGCAGGCAGGACGACGACATCGCCGGCGGTTAACGTAAAAGTTTTTCCGAGCGGTCCGCCCAATTGAATGCTCGCATGTCCTTCAAGAATGCCGATGACCTCGTGGGCGACGCTGTGATAATGATGGAAATCAAAAATCCCATCGACCCAACTGTTCTGCCAGTTGTGCGTATTGAAGGTCTCTTCGATGGAAGAGGGATCATCAAAGACATGACGATAAATAAGTACAGGCAAATCTGGATTGTTGGGAATCTCACCATCATCATCGAAATAAAAAGTCTCGACGTTCATGAAATAAACTCCTTTCCAATGTCAAAATGATACATTTTTTTACCCGAAATATAACTTCCTTAATCGTCCAAGCATCTTAATGGAGAATGGGGAAGGAAGGTGCTACGATACTTGAGTTAATGAAATTTTAGAGGAGGCTTTCCAATGATCGCCATTGAAGCAAAATTAGAAGTACAACCAGCAAAACGTCAAGAGCTTTTAGAAGCTACTAAAACGTTGATCGAAGGATCACGCTTAGAAGCGGGCAACATCAGCTATGACCTTTTCCAAAGCACGGAAGATGAAAATGTCTTCATGATGATTGAGAAATGGGAAGATCAGGCAGCCATCGAAACGCACAACACAAGTGCACATTTCGGGCAGTTCGTGGCGTTTGCGCAAACAGCGCTTGCGAAACCACTTGATGTTCAATCATTTAATGCTTGAGTAAGACTCAAAAAACCTGACTGCGGTCAGGTTTTTTTGTTTTTCTTACAGATTTAATATATTACAAAAAAATTAAATGACGAAATAGACTGTTATTTTTTCCATAAATAGGGCATTATCTCTTAAGAGAGTCAAAATTTAAAGGTAGGTCAGGAGGCAAATGAATGAATGAACGGAAACCACAGGCAAATGCTTCGGAGCGCTCTTTCTTCAAGATGCCTCACACGTACGCGATTATCATGGGGATTTTACTGATTGCTGTCATCTTGACGTATACATTACCGGCAGGTCAGTTTGACCGGGAAAAGCAGGACGGACAAACGGTTGTCATCGATGGTACGTATCGTGCCGTTGAATCCGCACCCGTTAACTTGTTTGGTTTGTTTGAAGCCATTCCAAAAGGGATGGAGGCAGGTGCTGCCATTATCTTTTATATCTTTTTGGTCGGTGGTGTATTTGGAATCATCCGGCAAACGGGTGCGATCGAATCCGGCATCAATCAACTGATTAATCGGTTCGGTCAAAAAGGGCATATCATGATCCCGATGACGATGTTCGTCTTTTCCGTTGCCGGTGCGACAATCGGAATGGCGGAAGAAACGATTATCTTCGTTCCGATCGGCATCATGTTAGCACGTGCCCTTGGTTACGATGCGATGACGGGTGCAGCGATTGTCAGTCTCGGAGCTGCCGTCGGTTTTGCCGGAGGTATGCTGAACCCATTTACGGTCGGCGTCGCGCAGTCAATTGCTGAAGTGCCGCTGTTCAGTGGACTCGGTTACCGGACTGCAGTCTATCTCGTCTTTTTAATTGTTACGATTCTTTATGTCATGAACTATGCACAGAAGGTCAAAAAAAATCCGGAACAGAGTCTTGTACATGATCTGGAGAAACACCGAAAACAGGAAATAGCAACAACTTTTTCTCAATTTTCGAAAAAACATCTTTTTGTTCTAGTTGTGCTTGTCGGCGGAATCACGCTGAACGTCATCGGTATTTTTGAGTGGGGTTGGTATTTGACGGAACTGACAGCTTCGTTCCTGATTATCGGCTTACTCGCTGGTATCGTGACAATGGGCGTCAACCGGACATTCGAAAGTTTAATTGATGGAGCCAAGGCCGTTACGTTTGGTGCCTTGATTGTTGGTTTTGCCCGGGCAATTGTCGTCATCTTAGAAGACGGACGGGTCATCGATACCGTGATTTACGGTTTGTCGAACGCCGTCGGACAGTTACCGACGTCTCTTGCTGTCATCGGGATGTATATCGTCCAACTGATTACGAACTTTTTTATTCCCTCCGGAAGTGGACAAGCGGCGACGACGATGCCGATCATGGCGCCACTTGCTGATTTGCTCGGAATTGAGCGGCAAGTCGCAGTCCTCGCCTTTCAGTACGGTGACGGTTTGACGAATATGATTTTCCCGACGAGTGCCCACTTGATGGCGTTCCTGGCGATTGCCGGTATTCCGTACGAAAAATGGCTACGATTTGTTTGGAAACTGTTTGCGATTTGGATTGTCCTTGCGTGTGGTGCCTTGCTGCTCGCGGTAGTCCTCGGAATTCAATAATCACACCAAACCTTTCGTTCGAAGTGAACGGAAGGTTTTTCATATGCAGGAAACGGGAAATCTTACGACGAACAGAATATGTATGATAATCGAGGGGGATTTTAGACAGATGACTTATTCAATCGTTGGGTATTGTGAAAAAGAACAGGCTTGGGGTGTAGCGGTTCAGTCAAAATTTTTAGCAGTCGGCAGTGCCGTACCTTTTGCGAAAGCCGGTGTCGGAGCGATTGCGACCCAGTCGTTTGCAAACACGTCATACGGTCCGGAAGGGTTGCGGATGATTGAAGAAGGCAAGTCGGCCGACGAAGTCTTGAAACGGCTGACGGAAGCCGATGAAGGACGGGCGGATCGTCAAGTTGGAATCATCGATGCTTCAGGTAAAAGTGCGACGTTTACGGGAGAAGGCTGTAATGACTGGGCAGGCGGAATTGCAGGAAAACACTTCGCGGCACAAGGAAACATTCTTGTCGACGGCAATACGGTCAAGGAGATGGCCCGTGTGTTCGAGACGACGGAAGGTCCGCTGGCTGAACGGTTATTACGGGCACTTGCCGCCGGTCAAGCAGCGGGCGGAGATTCACGGGGCATGCAGTCGGCAGCATTGTTAGTCGTCAAAGAAGGCGGCGGGTACGGTGGTTTTAATGATCGTTATATTGATTTACGGGTCGATGATCATGCGAGTCCGATTCAGGAACTGGAGCGGATTTATCAGTTGCATACGCTGTATTTGCAACCAAGCAAGCCGGAAGAAATCAAGCCGATTGATGATGCACTCGAATCGGAATTGATGGACAAGCTGCTCGAACTCGGATACCGCGGTTCATTTGCGGAAGCTTTCCGGACGTACCTGCATACGGAAAACTTCGAGATGCGGGAACAAACGGATCGGTCGATTGACACGCGGGTCCTCGCCTATCTTCGGGCACAATGAAAATAAGGCTGTTTCGACATGAGTCGGAGCAGCCTTATTTTAGTGGATTAGCCTGATGTAGCATGCGTCCGGACCGGTACTTTGTAGCCGGTCGCAATAAACCGTTCCAGTTCCGGTTCAGACTTGGCATTCAGGCCGACTGTCCCGTCCCCTTTGATGGCGACGTTCGTCAAGCGGACGTGTTCGATGTTTGGACCAATCGTGATGCCGTGTTTGGCCGAATCTTCAATCCGGACGTCAATCAATCGGACGTCTTCGGCCCGGTTGTCTCCGCCGAATACCTGGATATCCGTTTTAGCCTGGCGGAATCCGCTCATTTTGACCTGGCTCAGCGTGACGTTCCGGGCTTTATATTGAATTCCGATCATCGGTTGTTCCTGATAGTCATAATACGGGTCCCCGAGCACCGTGAAATCATGAATGACGACATTACGGTAAGCCGAGACGATGAGAGCCCGCGGTTTCGAATTTTGATACAGTGACGTATATTGCGGTGTCTGGGCAATCAGCCGGGTTGCGATGATATTGTACGCTGTTTGGGACGTCGGGTCTGTTGCTTGATGATGTCCAATATGACGGAAGTTGAACGACCGGTGATCATCGATAGACAAGTGACCGACGATTTTAACGGTTGATGCGGCGGATGATGTCGCATGGGCCTTGATTTCAAGTCCTCCGAAGCAGCGTGTCGTCGCATTGTTGAATAACCAGACATCGCGGGAACCGTCATCAATCTCGATCCCGTTTGAGTTCGAGAAGCCGGCCGCATGGGCACGGCCGCTCGGATCACGTATGAAACAGTTTGAGATGAACAGATGATCACTGTGATGGGTCGTGATCCCGTCATCGCCAAAACCGGATCCTGTCAGACCGTCAAACCAGATGAACGAACTGCTGAGATTGGCCCGTGCGCCGTCGCCGTTATAATTATAGTACGGAGTTGAAATATCGAAGCAGTGTAATCCCGGATTGACCGCATCGACATCAAAGACCCAACCGTACGTCACGTGCGCATACGTCAAACAACTCGAATGATTGCCCCATGTACTGCTCTTTTTCGCATCCCCGATCCGTTCGATGTTCCAATCCAGTGTCATCCGTTCGACGAGCAGATGATGATTCCCGAGTAAGTAATTTTGATTCGTGATCAACCGGCGTCCTTTGGGAGCCGCATCGTGGAGCTTAATGATCGTTTGTCCTTTACCGTCTCCGGTCAAAATCGTATAACTTGGCAAGCGAATGCCGCGGACAAGATACGTCCCGGCTGGAACATGGACTTGCCGGTGTCCGTCTGCAAGTGCTTCTTTAAAGGCGAGCGTATCGTCTGTCACGCCGTCACCGATCGCCCCATATGCCCGGACATCGACTTTTTCGACCTGACTGATCAATTGCTCGAATTCATATGTCAGCCGTCCGAACCAACTGGGCCGGATTTCATCCTGTTCGCTGGCGAAGGCTTTCGTTAACGGCAAGATATGTTTATCCCGGTCCGTTAAAAACAGTGGTGAAATCAGTGAACGGAGGTAGCGGCTCGGATGAGTCGCCCGACGCGGTGCGACGAACGGACTGTCTTTCATCAATTGTTCCGCCCGAAGCACAGCCTCACCGTTTGATTTTGTTTCGGTATATTCTGCAATTAGTTGTCCGTTTTGATATGGATCATGTGTATGATCTAAGTTCAACATAATTGAAACCCCTCTCTAAAAATCACTTCTTTCCTTTTCCCGTCCCACTCCGGATTCAAGCTCTTTTCTTTAAAAAACAAAAAATTCCGATAATTAGGGTTGGACTCGTATATAATGGATAAAAATGACATTAGCGAGGTGGGGACATGCGTTTTCGAAGTCGATTGCTTATTTTGATAGGTGTGGTCATTTTAGGACTTGGCATTATAAAACCGTTGGTTGAGGCAGGGTACAGTGCTATGCAAAAGGTCGAAGTGTTTCCGGGTGGCGGTCAGCCAAGTTGTGTAAGCAACTGTGAATCCGAGCCGTTGACGTTTTGGTGGTCGAACTTGTTTAAGAAAAAAGAGCCGCCAAAGAAAAAAATCATCTATGGATATGATACGGATGAAAGAGGAAAAGGCGACGGAAATGGTCGGAAAGTAAAGTTCATCTCCCTAGGATTTCATCCATTCTCAAAAGGTCAAGGCGAAGAAGGAGAAAACGGCTTTCCGTATCTGCTTGTCGCTGCCGGTCTCGCCGGGGTAATCTTACTGATTCTGATTGTTCAGCGTTTCCGAAAACGAAAGAAATGGGACAATACTGAAGAAGAGTTAGTACCACGTTCGGTTCGAATAAAAAAACGCCTGGGAGAAACGAATCCAGAAGACGAACTGCCACCTTTACCGGTCGAGCAGGTCCGGCAACAAGTCGTCTTGTTTAACCGTCATCTCCCGCAAAAACTGAAACGACGGGAGACCGAGTCGTTCCGGGAATGGTTTGAACGGATCGGTTTTCAGCCGTCATCCGAGCTGCAACGGCTGTATGAGACGGTTCGTTATGATCCGAACCAATCGACCGGTATGGAGCAGACGGTGCTGACAAATATCCAGCAAGATTTTTCCGACTATCTCGGACAACTCAAATGAAACCTTTCAAAAGCTTATGACGTAATAGACACTAGAGCAAAATCAGGAAACGGGGGGACTGAACAATGTACTTAGCAGACGCTGTGAAACTCAAAAGTATCTTACGGAAACAGCTCGAACAGCTGGTCGAAGAAGTGGACCGGATTGCATTTGTTGATCTTGAAAAAGGTGAGGCGATGCCGACGGGGCAAGACCGGACATTACTGGACGTCGAGTCAGCGATGGATGAAGTCCGGCGTGATATGCGGACACTCGACCGGTTAGTGTACGCAGCGAACTTGTCGACGATGATCGAGACGACGGAAGGTGAAATGCCTCTCGTCGAAGCGATTGAACTGGCAACGCAACTCCGGGCAAAGGCAACACAGTTCCAAGAACTTGCGGCCCGTCCAAAACGCGAATTCCAATACGGATTTGAAGGAACGACGGTCATTCGACATGCCCTGTACGATCCGGATGCGTACCGGATTAAAGCGCAGGAAATTGAGCGGTCGGCGCACCGGATTTCCAATGCGATCAATGCCGCCAATTACCGGACTGAGATTGATTTTGACGGTACACGTTATATGTGATCCTTGATCAGGTGAGACTCCTGATCAAGGACGGCGCTTTGACACAAACCTCTTCCAATCGGGAATCTCGACGGCCACGGCACACCTATGACCACGGACCGATGACATGTTTACCTGTCACTCGTGACTACCTGCGGAAAACAGTTTCCTTTCGTCAGACGCCAAAAACCGTGAGTGCTTCGGCATTCACGGTTTTTTGTATGAACAAAACGTACATAAAAGGTATGCCGATGACTGTGTTCGGGTATAGCTTACTGGAGTCATTAATGGAAAGGGGTCTTGGAGATGAAAGATACATTCAAAGCATTTGTTGTCCGGGAACAGGAGGGTGAATTTACAGGAGCACTAGAACAAAAGCAAGTCGTGGAGTTGCCAGAAGGAGACGTCTTGATCCGCGTCGACTATTCCTGCGTCAATTACAAAGATGCCTTATCGGTCACGGGAAACCGCGGAGTGACGAAACAATATCCGCATACACCGGGTGTCGATGCAGCGGGTCATATCGTCACGTCAACTGATCCGCGGTTTCAAGAAGGAGAAGCGGTTGTCGTCAACGGTTTTGATTTTGGGATGAATACGTCCGGCGGCTTTCAAGAGTACATACGTGTTCCGGGAGACTGGATCACACCGTTGCCGGACGGATTCACGACCTTTGAAGCGATGGCTTACGGTACAGCAGGATTAACTGCTGCTCAATCCGTTAACGAACTCCTACAAAGGGTCAAGCGGGAAGACGGACCGGTTCTTGTGACCGGTGCGACCGGGGGTGTCGGCAGTATTGCGGTCGCACTCCTTCTGAAGCTAGGGTTCGTCGTCCATGCCGTCACCGGAAAAGAAGCGGAAGCCGACCGGTTAAAACAGGAAGGCGTGACAGAAGTGTTAACCCGGCAATCTTTTTTGGATGAGACGACCCGTCCGCTGAAAAAAGGCACGTATGCCGGAATTATCGATACGGTCGGGGGACCGTTACTTGCGTCCGTCATTCGCTATGTTCAATACGGTGGACTTGTCACGACATGCGGCAATGTCGGTGGGGCTGAAATGACGTTGACGGTATATCCGTTTATCTTACGGGGCGTTCGTTTGATCGGGATTGATGCTGTTCAATTTCCAATCGCTGAACGGGTTCGGCTGTGGTACAAACTGGCGGATGAATGGAAACTGCCGATTGGGGAGTGGGTTACTACAAAAAGCCTGAGCGAGATCCCGGACGTCGTAGCGTCTCTGCTCGACGGAACCCATCAAGGCAGAACTGTCATCGAAATTTAACCACTGCCGGCACAGTGTTCGGTGGTATAGTGATTAAAAAAGTGTCTCGATCAATTCAGGAGGAACAATAGATGAGTCAAAATGAACAACAGAAAGAGCAAGACCGGTTATCCCGAAAAGAACGCCGGAAGCAGAAACGGAATCGCCGGAGCGTGGCACTGGGTGGTATTTTAGCGACCGTCTTGATTGTCGGCGGATGGGGTTACATGGTGTCGACGAATGACGCGAGCCAAGCGACGTCGACCGTTGAGTCACCGAAAACGGTTGGAAGCGAACAAGAGAAAGACACGAAAGATACGAAAAAATCAGCGTCGACCGAGCAAAAGACAAAAGAAAAGAAACCAAAGAAAAAAGCGGACAAACCGGAAATCAGCCAAGCTGCTTGGGTCACACGTCCTTTTGCGGATGTCTATCAGGATGCTAACCGGAGTAGTGTGATCTATAAAGCCGATTTAGGGGATGTCTATGAAATTTTAGATGCCGAGAACGGGATGGTTCACTTGAAATTGAGTGATGCGGTCGAAGGTTATATTCCGGAAACAGATGTCCGGATGGATGTTCCGTCGTCAGTCAAAGACAAGACATTGCTTGAGACGTTATCACAAGTCGTTGCCAATCAACCGATCGAGAAGCCGGAACAATACCTCGGACAGCCACTCGAAAAATTTGAAGCGAAGTACGGTGCGCTTGGGAATACACAAAAAGATGCCGTCAATACGTATCACTTCTCAAACTCGGGTTATCTGCTTGTCGTATCCGACGGAATCGTCGAAGCGATCGACTGGACGAATGCATCGGCCTCCGGCCTGTCGGCTTTAGGCCAACCGGTCGTTGAAACGAGTTACGGAACATGGTACCAAGGTGAAAAACTACAATTAAAAGCTTTCCCGGACAACGGATCAACGCGACTTCGTCTCGCACGTGACCCAGGGAAATAAGCCGGAACGGTCTGTCGTTGACAGATCGTTTTTTTTTCGACAAAAAACCTCCCGAGCCGTAGACTCGGGAGGTCGAAAATCCTTGGGAGGAAGTTTTCTTAGTAGACGCCGACAGCATCAAATGATTTCGCTGCTGCTGTTGCTTCTGCACTTGTTGAACCGTAAAGATCTTTCGCCGATTGAACGACTGCTGCGCGAAGTGAGCTGAAGTTCGAGTTCGGAGTCAAGTAAACGCTGAGGGCACGGTAGTAGATTGCGCCGAGTTTTGGTACGCCGACACCAGTGACTGTGACACCAGTATGTGTTCCACCGTTACCGAGGAGGTAAGCGGCTTTGTTGACGATACCTGAGTTCGTGTGGACACCACCGTTATCTTGTGTACCTGTGTAGCGTTTTGAGTAGTGGTCCGGATCGCCGTAAGCAGCCGGGTTTGACATCGAACGGAGTGCGTCACCGCTGACACCAGGTGTGTAGATGTCTTCTCCTACGAGCCAATCGAAGTTCGATCCGACTGAGTATTCAGCGACTGTTCCCATGATATCGGAAACCGCTTCGTTGATGGCACCCGACTCATTTTGATAGACGAGTCCAGCTGTGTATTCTGTGACGGCATGCGTCAATTCGTGCGCAACGACGTCAAGTGCGCCAGAGAGGTATGTGAATGTTGAACCGTCTCCATCACCATAGACCATCTTCGTTCCATCCCAGAACGCATTGTTGTAGCTCGTTGAATAGTGGACTGAAGAGTTAAGTGCAGCACCTGCGTTGTCATAACTGTTGCGGCCGTAAGTGTTTTTGTAGAAATCATACGTTTTCACTGCGTTGACTTGTGCGCTGACAGCGGCACGGTCGTATGTTGTATTGAATTGGTTATCAAGATCCGCCCAAAGCGAACCTGGAAGCGTGTTACGATTTTTTGCATCGTACGTGTAGATCCCTTTACCGCGTGTCGAATCTTGTAAGTAGTAGTAAGAACCGCTCTTCACTGTGTTGAAAGTGGCAGTAGTTCCGAGAACCGTCGTACCTGTACCGACAGAAGTCGTTCCGGTAACTGTGTTGACCGGTTTCGCATGAGCGAGTTGGTCATATTTATTAAGAACTTTACCTGAATTCGCATCGATGAAGTAAGTCCAGCGTGACGGCTCTTTACCGGCGAGGACTGTTGATGTGACTTTGTAAGCGTAGACCGCATCGTCTTTCACTGGGTAGATGACGAGTTCTGCTTTAGGAGCCACTTCGAATTCTGTTGCTTTGATGGCTTTTTGATAAAGTTTAACTGCTTTTTTCTCAGAAAGTGATGCTTTTTTAGCGAGACCAGGTTTCCCTTTGACATTGATTGCATCATTGACGACTGCTTTCAAAGTACCGTCTTTCGCAACGTTACCGACGACGACACTACCGAAGACCGGGACGCCATCCACTTCTTGTTGGAGACGTACGATGTTAGATGATCCATCTTTTTGGACATCTTGGACAGAGAAATCACCTTTTTTGTTCACGTACTCTTTAACGATTGATGCAGCTGGTGCTGATGAAGCTTTCGTCAGTTTGCCAGTTTGAAGACCTTCTGCTCCGACGACTGTAGGAACGACAAGTACACTTGCGACAAGCGATGTAGCGAGAAACTTTTTCAAAATAAATCGCCTCCTTGTTTGGGTTGAGTCTAACTATGCCAAAGAAAAGGAAAAGCGAGAATAAGGCGTTCGTATTAATTAGAATTTTCTGAATATAGTACTTAATACCCTGACTGAATAGTTAAGTGACATAAAAAAAGACAAGAGAACATAAAAAAACCGCTCTAGAAAGCGGTTTTAAAGGATGCGTTGATAGAGATGATGTGTCTTGTCACGTGTCTCGTCAATTTTAAAATTCAGTGGATCCAGTGTAATACCTTGCTTCTGCGCAAAGTGTTGCATCTTTTCAAACGATTTCCAAATCTCAATATCGGGACCTTCATGTTTCCAGAAAATATAACTGGCCGGAGGAATATGATGTCCTTTCATCCCTTTAGGAATCTGGTCAAGTGACGCGACAGGAAGACCGATACACTGCATATGTTTGGTTCCGCGTTGTCCAAGTGACAAATCGAGTGGATAACTTCCGGGTTCAGCAGGAATCTCATGCGAACGGCGTGAAAACTCGCGCCACAGTTCCGGCATCAGGGTATGCAATTCGTTTTCTTTACACGTCAAACCAAGTCCGACAACATACAATTCGTGGCGATCGACAATTTTAGGATGCATAAGAAACTCCTTTCATGAGAGTCAAGAGGCAGTGATGACAGAAGGTCTCTTTAAATCAAGGAACAATTGTGTGAAAGAAGCATCCCATTGTGTCCCGCGGCCTTCTTCCAAAATGGCGAGTGCTTTTGCAACGGGCATTCCTTTCCGGTAAGGTCGATCGGATGTCATCGCGTCATAGGCATCAGCAATCGCCATAATTCGTCCGAAAACAGGAATCGCTTCCCCTGCCAAACCTTCTGGATAGCCTTTTCCATCATAACGCTCGTGGTGGTACTTTACCCCGGGAAGAATCGGTTGTAACTTCTCCGGTAGATGAACTTGCGATAAGATATGTACACCAATGACAGGATGTTGCTTGATTTTATCGAATTCTTCATCCGTCAAGCGTCCTTCCTTCAATAGAACATCATCACGGATTCCGATTTTTCCGATGTCATGTAAAAGGGCAGACTTACGTAACAACTCAACTTGATCATCGGGCAATCCGGCGGCACGGGCAATCTCAACCGAATATTCCGCAACACGTAAGGAGTGTCCGGCGGTATAGGGATCCCGGGCATCAAGTGTCGCAGCAAACAAGGTAAACAAACTGTCGAGCAACTGCTCGTTTTCCTGATCCCGTCCTTGGATCCCTTCGACCATTAAGTTGAAGCCGCCAACTAATTGAGAGAATTCATCGGAAAAAGGATTATTGATCGTGTTCAATTGACCCGATTCAATCTGGGCAACCCCTTCTTGCAAAGCCAAAATCGGTTTTTGGATATTTTCATATAGAAGCAAACTGCAAAATGTCGCAAGACAAAGGATGACGACTAAGATTAAAGTCGACCAACTCCAGTAGGAGCGCAGACTTTCGTTCTCCGTCAATTGAACGGCAGAAGCGAGAACGAATAACAGGATCGGAAAGACACCGATGATCAGCGTACTGATCAACATTTTTTGACGCAGACTGATAAAATCCTTTTTTGTTAAGACGAGCTCACCATCACCGTATGTTTGAGAGTGAATGGTTAATTCCGCTAACATGGATTCCGTGACACGATACGTCAAGAAAAATTCGATCAAAGCGTGCAGGATGGCGACGAGAACGGCACCGAAACAAGCGAGACCAATGAGATAATACGGCATTTCGAGCCAGTTGAAGTGAATGGCGAGTGCCGTTAAGGAAGAAGACGGAATCGATAATCCAAGGAAATGGGGTCCGAGGATCCGTTTGATGGTCAGTAACGGAAAACGGTGAGTCGTCCGAAAAGCAGCAGTAAGTTGTGCTTGGCTCGGAGCAGGCGTACGGAAGAATTGATAGAGCGGACGCATATGCTTTCGATAGACCGTATATTCAAAGCTGAACATCAGAAAAACAGAGAGAAACATGATTGTCAGTAAAATTGCACGTTCCTGGGCATCGAATGTCAATGTTTCGAAAATAAACAAACAGCCGACACCGAAAACAGCGACAAAGGATCCGATTAAGTAATTTTTCAAAAGTTGCCGTTCGAATTTTTGGAGAGGTGTCATAAGGTGCCTCCTTTTAGAGTAAGTCATGTATGTAGCGTATCGCGATACGTAACCGATAACCTGTCCTCTTTTAAAAAATGAGGGGAAGGATCATGAACGTTTATTAATAATATCGGTCGATTTCCGTAAAAATGAACTAAATTCCAAAAATAGGTATAGTTACAAAGCACTAATTGTTCTAAAAGTAATTGATTAAGCAACTAAAACAATATATGATTTGAATATTCAGAAAAGTTATCTTAGTCATGCTTTTCACTACTACATAGGGGGTCAGTTCACGTGGGAAAAAAGAAACAGCTTAGCTTAGCCGTCTTATCCGGAATCACGGCAGCAGCATTTGCCGTTGGTCCAGTTTTACCTGGTGGGAAGGTAAAATCTGTTGAAGCTGCTGAAAAAACGGTAGCCGGTGCGCCGATGGATTTAAACACGGTTGATCAGGAACGTCTATTGAAAGTGCTTGAAAAACGTGGGGTCGTCTCAAAAGCAGCATCTGCAGCTGAAAAACAAAAAGCCGTTCAAAAGTATCTTGATAAAAAGGCGAACGGGAAACCGGAAGCGGATCATGATCATGAGTCGGAAAAAGAAGCGAAATTTGATCAAAAAACAAAAGATTTCTTAACGAAACAAAAAGATCAATTAGCGAAACAACTTGCTAAAAATCACAATAACTACAAAAAAGGTAAAAAAGATGGGTTTGTCAAAGTCGATAAAGCCAAACAAGCAGCCTACAACGGTTCTACCCGGACAGACAAAGTACTTGTCTTGCTTGTCGAATACAGCGACTTCAAGCATAACAACGTCGTCCAAGAACCGGGCTACATGTATTCGAAGGACTTCAACCAAAAACATTATCAAGACTTGATGTTCGGGGATAAAGAATTTGAACTGTTCAACGGCGATAAGGTCAAGACGTTCAAACAATATTATGAAGAACAATCCGGCGGCAGCTATTCTGTCGATGGGAAAGTGTCGAACTGGTTGACAGTACCGGGTACGGCAAAAGATTACGGTTCAGATAATCCGAAAGGCGGCAATGATAACCTTCCGGGTGCCAAAGGACCACGCGGTCTTGTTAAAGATTCATTAAACGCAGCGGTAAAATCCGGTATTAACCTGGCAGAGTATGATCAGTTCGATCAATACGACTTAGACGGTGACGGCAACTTGAACGAGCCGGACGGTCTCGTCGATCATTTGATGATCATTCATGCCGGAACAGGACAAGAAGCAGGCGGCGGAACGCTCGGCGACGATGCAATCTGGTCGCACCGTTGGACACTCGATGGTGTTTATCCTGTCGCGAATACAACTTCAAACTCTACAAACTGGGGCGGCAAGATGGCAGCCTACGACTATACGGTTCAACCGGAAGACGGTGCAGTCGGCGTCTTCGCTCACGAATTCGGACACGATCTTGGACTTCCGGATGAGTACGATACACAGTATACAGGACAAGGTGAGCCGGTTGCTTCATGGTCAATCATGAGTGGCGGTAGCTGGAACGGGAATATTGCCGGAGCAGAGCCGACAAGCTTCTCACCACAAAACAAAGAATTCTTCCAGAACGTCATGGGCGGAAACTGGGCAAACATCCAGAACGTTGATTTCGATTCACTTTCAAAAGCAGGAACGGCTTCGTACCTCGATCAAAGTGTCACGAAATCAAAAAATCCTGGAATCATTAAAGTCAACTTACCGAAAAAGCCTGTTAAAGGAATCGCTCCAGCTTTCGGTAAAAAATACTACTACAGCACAAAAGGAAATGATCTTCACACGTCAATGACGTCACCAGAGTTTGATTTGACGGCTGCGACAGCTGCAAAATTCGATTACAAAGCGTACTTCGATGTCGAATTCAATTATGACTTCTTGAAAGTCACGGCAACAGCTGACGGTGTCTCGAAAGTCATCGACGTTATCGGTGATGAGGATACGGACGGTGATCAACGCGCCGAGTCTTCAAAAGGTGCATGGGTCGACAAATCATATGATCTCAGTGAATTTGCCGGTAAAAAGGTCACATTGACGTTCGACTACACAGGTGATGCCGGTCTTGCCCTCGACGGATTCGCACTGGATAATGCTAAATTGACAGTTGACGGAAAAGTTGTTTTTGAAGACGATGCAGAAGGTACTCCGAAGTTTAAATTGGATGGTTTCATTGCTTCAGACGGTTTCAGCTATGCGGACAACGCATACTACCTCGAATGGCGGAACTATGCAGGCTCAGACAAAGCGCTTGAGTATGCACGTGGCGTGAAATACAATACAGGTCTTGTCGTTTGGTATGCCGACAGCAGCTTCACGGACAACTGGGTTGGCGTTCATCCGGGTGAAGGATTCCTCGGTGTCGTCGATTCGCATCCTGAAGCAATCGTCGGAACTCTTAAAGGGAAACCGGTTGTTACAGGGAGCACACGTTACCAAATCGCGGATGCAGCTTTCAGCTTCGATAAAGCACCAGCATGGCTTATCGACTCACCATCACGTGGTCTTTACGATTACAAAGGACTTGCGGGTGTGACGAAGTTTGATGATTCTAAATCGTATATCGATCAATTGATTCCGGATGCAGGAAAACTCCTCCCGAACAACGGTCTTAAAATTCAAGTCATCGGTGAAGCAAAAGATAACTCTGCTGGAGCTGTCTGGATCCACCGTTAATGAACAGAAGCAGGTTCGGATCATTCCGAACCTGCTTTTTTGCTTGAAAAGTGGAATCAATTGGAAATTTATTGGTCAGACAACTTGACTTTTAAAGCGCAATCATTTTATACTGACGTTAGCTTAATATTGTTATTGTCACTACTGATTCACATTGCGTCACGAACAATCTTTTCGTCGCTCCATGTATTTCGGGACAATAATGAATTTCTTTCATATGCGCGGCATATGTATTAAGTAATTTATTTTTGGAGGTTGTTCCCATGAACACAGGTAAAGTAAAATGGTTTAACGCAGAAAAAGGTTTCGGTTTCATCGAAGTTGAAGGCGGAGAAGACGTATTCGTACATTTCTCAGCAATCACTGGTGAAGGTTTCAAATCACTTGACGAAGGTCAAGAAGTTGAATTCGAAATCACTGAAGGCGCACGTGGAGCACAAGCTGCTAACGTCGTAAAACTTTAATCTTAACTTTTCAATCGTCCTTTTTCGAAAGGGCGATTTTTTTAATGAGTTAATATCTTGAATTCAAGATATATGTGGGATATACTGAAGATACAAATTAAAAACAAACAAAAGGACGTGGCAAACATGGAATTACTCGGTATTCATCATGTATCCATTTTAACGGGGATGGCAGAACGTAACTATCAATTTTATACACAGGTTCTTGGCATGCGTCTGATCAAAAAGACGGTCAATCAGGACGATACGACATCGTATCATCTGTTTTATGGAGATGCAGAAGGGAATCCGGGAACGGATCTGACTTTTTTTGATATTCCTCATTTAGGGACAGGTGTACCGGGTGCGTCAAGCATCTCGTCGACATCCCTCCGCGTCAAAACGACAGCATCCCTTCAGTTTTGGGTAGAGCGCTTTACGCAACAAGGTGTCGATCATGATGCGATTGTCGAACGGGCGGGGCGTCAGACGCTGGCGTTTCGTGATCAAGAAGGAACCCGGTTGATTCTTGTCGCAGAAGACGGGGAACAAGGTGTCGCAGGTGGTGTGCCATGGAAACACGATGAGATTCCGGCTGAACATGCCATCGTCGGCTTAGGTGCCGTGACATTGACCGTCAATGATCCAGAACCGACGGCTCTTGTCTTAACGGAATTCCTCGGCTTTAAAAAAATCAGCAGTTATCCATCACTTGCCGGTGATTTTGCTGAAATTGACGTCTATTCAACAGGACAAGGCGGAATCGGGGCAGAGGTGCATCTCGAAGCCCGTCCTGATCTCGACCGGGAACGTCTCGGTCGCGGCGGCGTTCACCATGTAGCGTTCCGTGTCCCGAACAGTGAAGAGTATGATTTATGGGTGAAACGTTTGAAAGAATATCGTCTGCCAAACTCAGGGAAAGTTGACCGCCATTATTTCCAAGCGCTCTATTTCCGCGAACCAAACCATATCCTGTTTGAATTATCGACGGATACGCCGGGATTCGCGACAGATGAATCGGTCGAAACGCTCGGCGAGACATTGGCACTTCCACCGTTCCTTGAGCCAAAGCGCCAAGAGATTGAAGCCCGTCTTCGCCCACTCGAAATCTGACAATCCTGTGACACAGGTCACAGACTGACGGGCGTCCCGTATACTAAAGACAGGAACCAGAAAAAAGGAGTGACGGGATGTTAGGAACTACGTTAGGTCAATTTCGATTGATTGCGATTTTAGAAGGTATTTCATTTTTAGTTTTACTGTTGATTGCCATGCCGTTAAAGTATATGGCAGGTGTTCCGGAAGCGGTTTCCGTCGTCGGAGCCATGCACGGTGTCTTGTTCGTCATGTATGCGTTATGGCTTGCTGTCGTTAAATTTAAATACCGCTGGTCGTTTGTCAAAGCAGGGATCGTTTTTATTGCTTCGTTCATTCCATTCGGGACATTTGTACTCGATCGAAAGTTAAAACAGGAAGCAACAAACGCGTAAATTGTGTATAATAGAAAAAGCACGGCTGTGGATAACTGTTTTTGTCGATTCGAAGCAGGTTATCCACAGCTTTTTTCTGTGGATAATTTTTAGGAGGATACTATGTCAACATTTGAAGCACTACACATTCAAGAACAATGGGTCAAGAAATTACAAAAACAAGGCATCAAACAACCAACGCCGATTCAAGAGCAGGCGATTCCGCATTTGCTCGCCGGTCGTGATTTAATAGGAAAAGCGCAAACCGGTACAGGGAAAACACTTGCGTTTCTTCTGCCGATTCTCGAACAAATCGATTTAGAAAGCAAAACGGTCCAAGCGTTGATTGTCGCACCGACACGTGAACTCGCGCGTCAGATTGCAGATGAAACACACAAGTTAATCCGGAACATGGAAGATATTCGTGCGCTTGCTGTGTACGGCGGGCAGGATGTCTTTAAACAAATTCAACGTCTTGGCCGCATGCCACAAATCATCATCGGGACGCCGGGGCGGATTTTGGATCACGTCGGTCGCGGAACACTTGATTTGAGTGAATTGAAGACGCTTGTCTTAGATGAAGCGGATCAGATGTTGCAAATCGGATTCTTACCGGAAATCGAAGATATCATCGCAGCAGCACCAGTCGATCGTCAGTTCGTCATGTTATCAGCGACGATGCCGGAAAAAGTCGAACAACTCGCGAAAACATATTTGCGCGATCCAATCGAAGTCCAAGTCGAAGCGGAAAAAGTAACCGTCGATGCAATCGAACAGTTCGTCGTTGAGACGACGGATCGTCGGAAACAGGCGACACTTCGGACGATGCTTGACGAGATGCGTCCCTATGCCGCGATCATCTTCTGTCGGACACAGCGTCGTGTCAGCAAACTGAATGAAGAATTACAGATGCAAGGGTATCCGACGGATGAATTGCATGGTGGTTTGACGCAAGGGAAACGTGAAAAGGCGATGGCGAAGTTCTATCAAGGAAAAACTCCATTCCTGATTGCAACCGACGTCGCATCACGTGGTCTTGACGTGACAGGTGTCACACACGTCTTCAACTACGATTTACCGGACGATGCGGAAAGTTATGTCCACCGGATTGGTCGGACAGGTCGTGCCGGAAACGACGGCGTGGCCATCTCGATCGTCACACCACGTGACGGCCGCAGCTTCCGTGATATGGAGCGGGAACTTGGTGTCGAAGTGACACCAATCGTTGTCGAACTTTCGGATGAAATGATCCGTGCGCAGCACGATCAAAGTAAAGGCACGAAAAAACCGGCGGAAGGTCGCGGCAATACACGCCGCTCGAGCAACCGCCGTCCAGGCCGTGATCATCATAAATAAGTAAGTAAGTAAGTGAAAATCCCCTTTTCTCCATGGATCGTTTGGAGGAAAGGGGATTTTTTATTTGGCGTAAACCATCTGTCCGCCGAGATGACCGGTATAAGCGAGTAAACCGCTTCCGACGACAGCGACGAGCAGGCTCAACATGAGCATCGTTTTTTTGTTCGAACGGTAGCCAAGTAACAGGAGAACGAAAGCGATACCAAAGGCGACGAGGCTGAACAAAGCGAAATTTTCATGATTCGAGATGGCCGCGTGCGTCGCACTGCTGAGGTTGGTTTCTGCATATTCTTCTGCTCCGTCACCGGATAAGTAAGCGGCGACGCCGGACAACAGGCCGGCAAATAACGTGATGAGAACAAATAGTTTTAACTGGACCCATTTTAAACTAAACAGTAATAAGAGTGTTGCGAACAGTAAAAGAGCGATCGGTGCGTGAACGAGCAGGGGATGAAGTGGTACGCCACCTAACATAAGATAACCTCCTTGATAAGTAATAAGAACATACTGCTACTTTACCCGGGTTATCTGACAGTTAGCTGACGGGAATCAAGAAATTGGAAAAAGAATCATGAACTGTGTTCCTGTTTCGGATGTTGACTCAACAAAGATGGTAGCGCCGTGAGCATCGGCAATGGATTTGGCGATGGCGAGCCCGAGCCCGGTTCCGGTGCCATGACGGGAATGGTCACCACGGAAAAACCGCTCAAATATCTTATCGTGATTTTCGGATGGAATGCCGATTCCGTGATCGGCAATGGTCAGTTGAACATGGGTTGACGTTTGCTGCAGTTGAACTTCGATATCGTCATCACTGTAAGCAACGGCATTTTCTAAAAAAATCGTCAACAGACGGATCAATTGGTTTGGGTCTCCCTTGATCAACAGATGTGGTGTGACGGTTAAAGACAATGCCCGATCGACTAACGTATGTTTAAACCGTTCAGAAGTCTGCGTGACGAGTGTACTTAAATCGACGGGACGCATGGATCCGGGTTGACCTTCCCGAGCCAATAACAGTAAATCAGAGACTAAATACTGCATCGATGCCGTTTCTGCCTTCAAATCGGCTAAGATCGTTTTTCCTTCCGTGCTGAGCGGTTCGGTCTCGAGTAACTCGATTCCACTGTATAAAATCGTCAGCGGAGTCCTTAGTTCATGGGAAGCATCTGATGTAAACCGACGCTGCCGGTCAAAAGCTTGTTGGACCGGAACGACTGAACGACCGGCTAATACATAGCTGAGTCCCATCAAGACGAGGGTCGACAGAATCGTGATACCGGCTAACATGGCAATCAATCGTTGCAGTGTATCTTGTGTGGCGGAGATATCTTTCATCAGGAGAATCATTCCCTGTTCATCATTTTCCCGTTGATAAAGGAGATAATGCCGATCTTCGAGCTCGATTTTCGTGGTCTCCGCGTCCGATTTAATGAATCGTTGGATGGTCTTGTTCGATAAGTCGTCAGGAAGCGACTTATAGCGGATCGATCCGTCCGAATTCATGATTTGAAAATAGATTGGATTGCGGATTAGCCGGTCTTCTCCATGTTCAATCCGTTCAAACAGATCACGGTCGGAGACCGACTTTAATTGGTTCAGTTCCGTTTGATCGAGCAGCCGGGCTGTCGTAAAGTACACCCCGACTAAAATCAGAATCAACAACAGTAAAAACGTTCCACTGAACAGTAACGTCAACCGTTTTCGAATGGTTTCAAGCATGAGGACCTCCGAGCCGGTAACCGAATCCGCGGACGGTTTGAATCAAAGCCGGTGCACCGGCAGCATCGAGCTTTTTCCGGACGAGCCGGACGAGTGCATCGAGGGCATTATCGGTGATATCTGCTCCGATTCCCCAGACGACTTCAATGATCAGCTCTCGTCCCATGACCTGTTCGGGACGACGAAGCAACAGCGAGAGAAATTCGAATTCACGGCGCGTCAGCTCAAGTAACTGACCGGCATAAGAAATCGTTTGGGTCGTAATATCAAGTTCGAGTTCTTGATACGACACGATGGAGACAAATGCTTTTTTCTGACGCCGGCTCAGGGCGCGGAGGCGTGCTAACAGTTCGTTTGCCTGAAAGGGTTTCACGAGATAATCATCGGCGCCGCTGTCGAGTCCGTGTACCAAATCGATTTCCGTATCACGGGCTGTTAACATCAGGATCCCGCCTTCGAAGCGTTCCCCGCGCAATTCAGTCGCCACTTCAATCCCGCTTTTATGAGGCATCATCCAATCGAGAACGACTAAATCGTAACGAAAGGTTTGGCATTGTTCGATGGCTTCAAGACCGTCATGGGCAACGTCGACCTGATAGCCGGCACGTTCCAAATGGAGTCGCAACATTTTCGCAAGCCGCTTGTCATCCTCTGCAATCAAAATCCGCATCTTTGTTCCTCCCGTTTTGTTTTTTCTTATTATCCCACAGTTGTCATCAGCTAGTTGTCAGTTTTTATCGATACAGTAAAGATAACAGGAAACGAGAGGAGAGGAAAAATGTGAAGCCAAAACCGTTTGCAAAGTGGATTGTTGGTCTAAGCAGCAGTGTCTTTTTAGGTCTTGCCATCGGACAATTAAGTGTTGCTTCAAATGATCAGCCGGCGAACACGATCAATACAGGAGATTCTTATTCAAACGAGACGACGATTCCGAGTCAACCGTCTACAGGTGATGATGATGAATGGGGAGAGTCGGATGATGAAGGTGAACACTATTACGATGATGAGGATGAGGGATGGCAAAGTAACGATTCCTCTGGATTTAATCAACCGACTGGCGGAAGTGATGGGCAGTCCAGTCATTCGAAATAGGAGGTGAGACGAAATGGAGCGGAAATTATATTCGATGCATAATAGCATCCGTTTTATCACGAACCAAATGATTGAAGAGAAAGAATGGCAGGAAATCGAACAATTCTTCCAATATGTCGACCGGCAGTGGTCGCGGTTTCGTTCTTCAAGCGAAGTCAGTCAGTTGAATCAATTGTTGATCGGTCAGACGTTAACCGTGTCGTTGCCGCTTGCCCGCTTGTTGCAACGGGCGATTCGTTATTTTGAGCAGACCGAACATTACTTTTCGCCCTTCTTACTCGATCAGCAACGTGCAAACGGGTACGACCGATCATTTCCCTTCCGCCAGGCCGTTGAATCAGAAACGGTACTGCCGCCTGAAATCAGTCCGTTTTTAGTCGAAGGATGCGAAGTGACCCGGATTGGGGGAGGAACGATTGACTTAGGCGGAATCGGTAAAGGAGCGGCTGCGATGATGGTTGCCCAACGTTTACGGAAGAATCAGTCACGCGGGTTGATTGAGGCGGGCGGGGACGTCATCGTCTGGTCTGATGACGAGCCTTGGAAAATTGCCATCACGGATCCCGAGACGGAAACTGCAATCGCAGAAGTCCGGTTACGACAAGGGGCTGTCGCGACCTCGAGCCGGATGTATCGCTCCTGGAAAGTCGGCGGAAAAATAAATCATCATTTGTTAAGCGGCAAGACAGGGCGTCCAATTGAAAGCCGGTTCGTCCAAATCACGGCGTCCGCTCCACAACTCTATGAAGCAGAAGTGATGACGAAACTCGCGTTTCAGATGACAGAAGCCGAACGGCAGGACAAACTGTTCAAGTGGTTTCCGAACGGACGGCTGCTGTTGATGGATGAATCAGGAAAAATGGTCGCGGAAGAGAAGGGAGGGCAAGCCATATGGACTGGATGAAGTGGTTATTCTCAACATGGACGATGATTCGCTTGAGCGGACTGACCGGACATTTCTTTTTGACATTATCGGTGTTAGCCGGTCTACTCGGTTCATTCCCGGCATTGAAAAAACAAAAGGCCCGTCTGCATAATATTCATCTGTACAGTGGCTGGGCCGGTTTACTCGCGATTGTGCTGCATGCGACATTGATCATCGTCGATACGTATGCCCCTCTGAGTTTACTTGAAATCCTGATTCCGGGAACAGCATCGTATGAGCCGCTTTGGAACGCCTTTGGAACAATCAGTCTTTATCTGTTTGGTTTCGTCTTAGTCACTTCTGATTTCTTGAAAGAGACGCTCGGAAAAACGTTATGGAAATTAACGCACTGGCTTGTCCTGCCCGCCTGGCTTTTGATGACGCTCCACGGAATCTTCATCGGAACGGATACAGGAACACTCTTCACGACCATTTGGTACGCCTGTTCCACATTAACGCTGTTCACGCTGATTTTGTACCGGATGCAGGTTCGTCCAAAAACAGCAACACCTAAAAAGCAAGCATCCTCACTGGTGAAATGAGGATGCTTGCTTTTTAATGTTGTTTTAACCACATTGTCCAGGCCTGGAAGGCAGCTTCCCGATTTTCGATATAGTTGTGGTCACTGTCCACAATGATTTGTTCAAAGGCACTGGCATCCTGAAGTAAGTCATGATGAAGCGATTTGATGGACGTTTCATCCCGTTCTGACGTGACCAGCAGGGCTGAACGTGTATCGAGTTGTTCTTTCAGTGACAACAGATTCCACTTCGCATGATGTTGTTTTAATTCGTCTAGCAACGTGTCGCCATCCGTATGCGACAGGAACTTGGCCCCACGACTCAACACACCCTGTAACGCTTCTTCGTGTTCCGGATAATCGAGTACAAGTTGACCGATCAAACCGAAGTTGAATGGAGAAATGCCGATGTAATGGGCAATGTCCGGAACATCGACGAACGCATGAAGTCCGGCAAAGCCGCCCATACTGTGGCCGACGATTGAAATTTGATCGGCTGAGATGTCGTGTGCTTGCGTAAAGGCGGGAGAAACGACATGTTGCATGATGGCAGTCGCATCTTCAAGGACATGTTGGAAACGGAATGCTCCCGGACTGCCAATCGTTCCGCGGTAAGACGTCACAAGGACGTGGAAGCCGAGATCTTGTAATTGAACAGCCCAGTCCATGTTCAATTGTTTCCCGGGGAATCCGTGAAACAGGACGATGAGTGGGGCAGGAGCGGTGAGTGCAGGAGAGTAGAGACGGCAAAATAAAGACTCGTCTCCACCGCTCGGGAGTTCGAGTAATGATAAGTTGGCTTTTTTAGTGATGGTTTCCATGACATCCACTCCTTCAGAAAAAGTTGTATCTGCCATTTAGTTTGATGCAAATCGATGAACAAGGCAATGATTAAGTCTATGAATTAAATGAAAGCACAAAAAAGACGGAACGCAGGACTCGATGTAAAATCGAGTTCCGCCTTCCGTCAGATGGTGTTTACCTTTAGAACACTTTTGTCGTCCACGATTCACAATTCCATAAATCCGTTGCGACGGCTTCATAAAATTCAGGTTCATGTGAGATCAACAGAACTGTTCCTTTATATTCCTGTAACGCACGCTTGAGCTCTTCTTTTGCTTCGACGTCCAAGTGATTGGTCGGCTCATCGAGAACCAGAATGTTGGATTCCGTATTCATCAATTTACAAAGGCGGACTTTCGCCTTTTCCCCACCACTGAGGACTTCGATTTTCGATTCGATGTGTTTTGTCATCAGACCACATTTCGCGAGCATCGCCCGAACCTGTTGCTGTGTCAGAGAAGGGAACGTACCCCAGATCTCTTCAATACACGTGTTCGAATTTTTTTCTTTAATTTCCTGTTCGAAGTAGCCGATGTGAAGATTTTCCCCGCGTTCGACTGTACCGGAAACCGAAGGAATCTCACCAAGCAGACTTTTGAGTAACGTCGACTTCCCGATACCATTTGCCCCGTGTAAGGCGATTTTTTGACCGCGCTCAATCATCAAGTCAAGCGGACGGGAAAGTGGCTCATCGTATCCGATGACAAGTCCTTTCGCTTCAAACATCAACTTACTTGGTGTCCGGGCTGTCTGGAAATGAAACTCAGGTTTCGGACGTTCCTGCGCGAGTTCGATGACATCCATCTTATCGAGTTTCTTCTGACGGGACATCGCCATGTTACGTGTCGAGACACGGGCCTTATTTCGGGCGACGAAGTCTTTCAGCTCGGAAATTTCCTGCTGTTGACGTTTAAAGGCTGACTCATGTTGCTTCTTCTTCGCCTCATGGACAGTCAAGAAATTGTCGTAATCACCGACGTAACGATTGAGTCCTTGGTTTTCCATATGGTAAATCAAGTTGATGACACTGTTCAAGAATGGAATGTCGTGTGAAATCAAAATGAACGCATTTTCATAATCATTGAGGTAACGTTTCAACCATTCGATGTGCTGGACATCAAGATAGTTGGTCGGCTCATCGAGTAACAGGATGTCTGGTTTTTCAAGCAATAGTTTCGCGAGCAGGATTTTTGTCCGCTGACCGCCGCTGAGTTCCTGGACATCACGATCGAGACCGATCTCATCAAGACCTAGACCGCGTGCAATTTCTTCGACTTTCGCATCAATCGTATAAAAATCATTGTTCGTCAAGATGTCTTGTAAGACTCCGACTTCTTCTAACATTTTTTCGAGTTCGTCTGGTTCGACTTCGCCCATTTTTGTATACAAATCATTGATCTCCTGCTCGATGTCGAACAAGTATTGGAACGCTCCTTTTAAGGCATCACGAATCGTGAGTCCTTTGGAAAGAACAGCATGCTGATCCAGGTAGCCGACGCGGACATGTTTCGCCCATTCGACTTTACCTTCGTCTGGTTCGAGCTGTGAAGTAATGATGTTCATGAACGTCGATTTACCCTCACCGTTTGCTCCGACGAGACCGATGTGTTCCCCTTTTAACAGACGAAACGAGACATCTTCGAAAATCGCACGATCGCCAAAACCATGGCTTAAGTTTGATACCGTTAAAATACTCATAGTTACTCCCTTATTTCACGAATTCAATTAGACGCCTGTCCGTTTTTTCTGGTTGTTCGTTTTTTTCGTTTTTTGGCTTGTCATTTGTTTTGTTTCTGTTCCGCGCAAACCGGTCGGACGTTTTGTCTGTGACTGTTTTTTTGCTTTTAATTGTTCAATCATTGCTTCTTGAAGAGACAATTTTTTTGGCTGTTCGCTCATGTGTGTTCACCTCGATTAATTCGTTCTTATCCTCTAGTATGCCAAAAAAAACGTGTCTTGAAAACGAACTATACTTAATTCTTTCATTAAATGATTTCTTCACCTAAATAAATCACGTAACAATTTCGGTCTAAATCGACTTCACAACTATCTCTTTCGAATACGCCGTGATCGGGTACGCTCAGTTTATCCTTAACCAAAAAGCGCATGGCCTGGATATGATTCGGGACGGTCACCGTCTTGATGACCGGATGTGAAGCACTTTCTTGGAAGCGTCGGAATTCGAGATGAATTTGGTGCGGCGGATAAACACGGTCCGCCGGATCACGGGGGGAGGCTTCGACATGATCGACGATTAACTGGTCGTATTCACCATCCATTTCATTGGAGCGCAACTCATACAAGTGACCTTCGATGATATGAAATTCGCAGAGTTGATGCGCAATGATTTCATCCGGTTCAATGGCAAAGCGGCTGTATTGATAGATGGATTTGAATTCATTTTGATCTTCGACATAATAGGCGAGTGACATTTGATTTCCTCCTCAAGTCTTCTTCGTTATTCTACTGGCCTTAACAAAAAAAGTTCCGGAACGACTTAGAAACTTTTTTGGTGGAAAAAGCGTATACTTAGAATAACAAATTGTGACGAAAGGGGTATGCGATGTGAGTTGGATGAAGCAGGCGACACTTGCAGCTACGTTGTTGATCGGAACGACGCTCAGCGGATGTGGATCGGACAATGCAAAGGCGGAACGTCCGGATGATCCGGATTGTGATGATTATGAATATGATAATGATGAGGGTGTTTGGTATTGTGATGATTCAAGCTCGACGCACTCCGGGTTCTTTTACTGGGGAGGAAGTTACTTTGCTTCGCGCGCCTTGATGCATAGTGCAATGCGAACGAAAGGATACACACCCCGATCAAAGGATGTCAAAAGTTATAATAGCAAGACAAAAGGATTTGGGACGGGATCATCGTCCGGCTTCTTCGGCGGATGAGGACGCGACAGGAATTGTACGGGGACATCGACGCTTTTTGGGATGTACTGGATGGCGAAATTTACGCCTTGGCGGAAGTAATGCCCGTTTCGAAAGAGACCATTCAAGCATTGCGGACAGCGGCACGAGAAGCGTATACCATCTTTGAAAAAGTGATTCCGATTCTTTGGACGATGGATGACGACGGATTGATTGAACTCGGTTTTCCGAAGGCATCTTTACCGTTTTTACGGTTACAGACGATGCGTCCTTTATCAGTCATCAGCCGCTTTGATTTCATTGTCACAGACAAACGGATATCGGTCATGGAATGGAACGCGGATACGCCGACGTTTATTAAGGAATCGTTTGAAGTCAACGACCGGATTGCGCGAAAAGTGGGTTTTGGGCCATTTAATGACGGACAAGCGAAACAGTTGGCGGACAGCGTGGATCGTGCGGTGAAGGCGGCAAGCCATCGGATCCGTCACGATCAGCCGCACGTCGTCTTCACTTCACATGGAGACAACATCGAAGACCGGTGGACGACAGAGTATCTGCAACAATTTGTTGCCGGTGCTACATACTGTCCTCTTGACGAACTGGAGATACGGGCAGAAGATGGATTGTATGACCAACAGGGACGGCGAATCGACATTCTGTACCGGCAGACGTTTCCGATTGAGATGGCATTACTCGATCGCGATGAAGACGGAAAAGAACTGGGACGCTTGTTGCTTCAGCTCGTCGAGATGGGGTTGCTTGAAATCATCAATCCACCGTCCGCCTTCCTGATGCAGGCAAAGTCGGTCTTGGCATTGATTTGGCTTTTACATGAAACAGACCATCCTTATTTGACCGAGCACGATCATGAGGTCATTGCTCAGTACTTCTTGCCGACCTATTTGAGTCCGGAGCCGTTTTTACGTCAGAATCAAGCTTTCGTCGAAAAACCGATCTTTGGACGAGAAGGGGATACGGTCACTGTCCATCAAGGGGACGGGAATGTCCTGTTCAGCAACGAACAACGTTCATTCAGCAATCAGTCGGCCGTGTATCAACGTTATCAGGAATTACCGATGTGGTCATTAGAAAATGAAACAGAAGTCGCATATATGTTTGGTGTGTTTGTTCTTGGCGGGCGACCAAGTGCTGTCGGGGTGCGGGCAGGTGAACGGATCACGGGGAATCGATCTTATTTCTTACCGATCGGACAACGTGAAAATCAAGAGGAGGATGGATGATGAAAGCAGCTATTTTAGGAGCAACCGGTTTAGTGGGGCAAGAACTGGTCGATCAACTATTGGCGCATGATGAGTATCAAGAAGTACATGTTCTCGTACGTCGTCCGATGAATCGATTTCATCAAAAACTCGAAGAATGGGTGATTGATTTTGATCATGTGACGGAAATCGAATTACCGGAAGTGGATCATGTTTACTGTGCACTAGGGACAACGATTAAACAGGCCGGATCGCAAGAAGCGTTTCGTCTCGTAGATTACACATATCCAATCGAGGTGGGACGAGAATTGCTTGATCTGGGGGCCACTCGATTTGCTCTGATTTCAGCACTCGGCGCCCACCCGAACGCGAAAACATTTTATAACCGTGTCAAAGGGGATGCGGAAAATGGATTACGTGTACTCGGTTACGATGCCTTACTTATTTTCCGACCTTCATTATTATTAGGCGAACGGGATGAATTCCGGTTCGGCGAACAGGCGGCGGCCCGGGTATCGACCGTGTTGCGTCCATTGTTGCGACGCAGCCCGTACGCACCGATTGAAGCGGCGAAGGTCGCACAGGCGATGATTCACCATACGTTGCATGAACCGCCGGGAGTAACGATTGTTGAATCAAAAGAGATGCAGACATGAGTGAGCGGATTTTTCGTATCACTCTTTTTTTGTGTCCAGAAATTAATATTTGACTCATCAAATGATTTACGGTTGAATGATATAGTGCTGTCTCATAAACAAAAAAAGAAGTGAGACAATTCAGGCAAAACAGTGTATTTGCGTTCAATTGGTTCGTTCATGCTTATCGTTTGGGGAAAGCGGGAAAAAGATTGGACAATGTGCACATATCGAAGGTAGACGAAAGGAGCCGTTCATATGGCAGAGTTTGATCGCGATCAGGTCTACAAGACTGTTCCGCAAAAAGGATTCTTCGGAAATCCAAAAGGACTGTTCACGTTATTCTTTACTGAGTTTTGGGAGCGATTCTCCTACTACGGGATGCGTGCCATCCTCATCTTCTACATGTATGATTCAGTTGCTAACGGTGGTCTTGGAATCGACAAGCCGACTGCTGCATCAATCATGGCAGTATACGGTTCACTCGTTTACATGTCCGGTATCATCGGTGGTTGGGTCGCTGACCGACTGCTCGGTACTTCCCGGACCGTTTTCTATGGTGGAGTGCTTATCATGCTCGGACATATCGTCCTTGCGTTACCGGCCGGAATCACGGCATTGTTTATCTCAATGGGATTGATCGTCATCGGAACAGGATTCTTGAAACCAAACGTTTCGAATATCGTCGGTGATCTGTACAGCAAAACGGATAACCGCCGTGACGCTGGATTCAGTATCTTCTACATGGGAATCAATGCCGGTGCCTTCCTGGCCCCGTTGATTGTTGGTAAAGTGTCGGACTCAGCAGGATATCACGCTGGTTTTGCACTCGCTGCAATCGGAATGTTCTTAGGTCTGATCGTCTTCGTCTTGACGAAGAAAAAGAACTTGGGACAAGCGGGAACATATGTCTTGAACCCGCTTGTAGGAAATGAACGGAAACGATTCTTTACGATCGCAGCCGTTGTCGTTATCGTGCTTGCAGTTCTTGGAACGATTGCATCAATGACAGGATTATTGACAATCAGCCGCTTCACGCTTATGGTCACGTTCCTCGGAATCTTGATTCCGATTGCTTACTTCACCTTCATGTTGCGGAGTCCAAAAATTACGGATGATGAACGGTCGCGTCTGCTTGCGTATATTCCGCTCTTCATTGCGGCGGCAGTATTCTGGGCGATTCAAGAACAGGGTTCATATGTTCTTTCGATTTTTGCAGATGAACGGACAAATCTTTCGTTCCTCGGCTTTGGTCTGGAACCGGCCTTCTTCCAGTCCCTGAACCCACTGTTTATCATCGTCTTGGCACCTGTATTTGCAAGCTTTTGGGTGAAACTCGGTGATCGTCAACCAACAACAATGCAGAAGTTTTCGTTTGGTTTAGTATTTGCCGGATTGTCATTTATCGTCATGATGTTACCGGGCTTGTTGTTCGGAACGGATACGACGGTCAGTCCGCTTTGGCTTGCGCTCAGCTTCTTCCTCGTTGTTATCGGTGAGTTGTTCTTATCACCGGTCGGATTATCGGCAACGACGAAATTGGCACCGGCTGCCTTCTCGGCACAGACGATGAGTTTGTGGTTCTTGACGAATGCGACCGGACAAGCCGTCAATGCTCAAATCGTAAAATATTACGGAGCAGATACCGAAGTGGCATACTTCGGAATTACAGGACTTGTTGCCATCATTCTTGGGGTTATCCTGTTCGCTTTCGCACCAAAACTTCAAAAATATATGCGGGGTATTCGTTAAGAAGATGCCACGAAAAAAGACAGCCGGCTTGGATGCATACATTCCAAGATCAGCTGTCTTTTTTTAATCATTCGTTCGGATATGACGCAGTGATTCAGCAAGCAAGGCGACGAGTGTTCCAAGGACAAGACCGTTCGACATCAATGTCGTGACGAGTGGAGGTAAATCAGAAGTGGCGCCTTTCGGAAGAAGCAGGGCACCGATTCCGACGAGAACCGGCAATCCGACTGTAATCATCGCAGTCTGCCGGTTTAACTCCCTGGAAGCTTCCGTGACCCCGATAATCGCCATCCCGGCAACGATCGGAGCAACCATCGCGTATCCGACAGCGACCGGAATCTTGGCAATCAGTCCGACGAATGGAGTGACGACGCTGAGGAACAGGCAAATGACGTTAGCGATCGCAAAGGCTTTCCGGTCCGTATTGTCCGTCGAAGCGATGAAGCCGGCTGTTCCAGAAATTGCAACGGGACCAACCGTTCCGAACATCCCCGCGAAAATTTGCCCGATTCCGGCTGTGACGCCGGCTGTCGCGACTTGTCCCTTCACTTGTTCACCACGTTTCGCACTGATGATACGTTCAATGACTTTGATGTTCGCCAAGACGTTTGTCATCAGCAGCAACGAGATGATCAGGGCTGTCGGGAGCAGGCTCCAGTCGAGCTGAATGCCGCCAAACGGCATCAAATCAGGGAAGGTGAAGAATGGACCGTCGAATGTCGGCATTTCGGCACGACCAATCAAAGCAAACATGCTCCAACCGATGAGCAACGTAATCAATAAGGCATACTGACGCAACCGATCGCTCCGTTCTAAATAAAGTGAGATGATGACGGTTAAGACAGAAATAACGGCAGGAAGCACCTGAATCTTTCCGTCTTCGATATTGAGCAACCCTTTCATGACCGAACCGGATAACTGAGCCGATAACAGCAACATATAAACACCGATGACTTGTGGTGTGAACAGGGGCACGAGTCGGCGTAGTACCCCGGTCAAGGTAAGAATGATACAGATGATCCCACTTAAGATGAGAAGAAAACCAAGCGACTGTAACGTGTTTGAGTAACTGCCGTACAAGGTGATCCCGATAGAAGAGTAAAGCGCGAACACGCCCCACCAAATACCGGCAGGACCTTCCATGATTGGCAGACGGTGACCGAATAACACTTGAATAAGACTTAAAATCGCAAAAACGAATAAACAACGGGATAAAAAGGCGAGGGTATCTGCACTTGATAGTTCAAATGAGGCGGCAATCGCGAGTGGCGGGGCAATGTTAGTACAAATAATAAACAAAAACCACTGAATCGTGGAGACAACAGTACGTGGCAAAACAAATGATTCCCCTTTCGAATAACGGATGCTTTTTTAATCTTAAACCAAATATTGAAAAAGAGATAGATACGCTTACATTAACTGAAAATTCAAAACAATGCTTTCATATGTGATTTTGCACACTACATTGGGTATCATAAAAGAGGAGGGATGAACATGAAAAGATGGTTAAAACGAATAAGTGTCAGTTTGCTGATTCTAGTGGGTATCTTAGTTGCAGCATTCATGATTTGGGCTCAATTTGATTACAATCCAACAAAGGAAGCAAAACAGTATCTCGGTGAACCGGTCGGACAAGGTTATCAATTCGGAGACGACACGAGTGACACAGGCTTCATTTTTTATCAAGGGGCAAAAGTGAATCCAGGCGCCTACAGTTATCTCGGTCATCAATTAGCGAAAGAAGGATATTACGTCGCCTTGCCGAAACTGCCGTTTAATATTGCGCTGCTTGACTCTAAAAAGGGATTATCGATCATCGAAGAGCATCCAAAAATCAAGCAGTGGTATTTAATTGGTCACTCGTTAGGCGGAAGTGCAGCTTCAACAATTTTGGAAGACAGTCCAAAAATCAAAGGTATGATTTTCTTAGCCTCATATCCAATCGATGCAATCGCCATCCCGTCGCTAACCGTCTACGGTGGACGGGACGGCGTTTTACCAGTCGAGGATATTGAGGACAGCAAACAGAATGTCCGTTCCGATGCGGTATTTCATTTGATCAAAGATGGAAATCATGCAAACTTCGGAATGTATGGAAAACAAAAAGGCGACAACGAAAGTCCATTGACACCAAAAGAACAACAGGATGAAACGTTGAAGGTGATCCAGGAATTCGTATCGGCACAGTAAAAAAAGACCCGCTCTTCTGTCAGACCGGACAGGGGAGCGGGTTTGATGTTGCTTGAAATATCGTGTTTCCGTCACGGTTACGTTAATCTTCGAGAGACCTCGTCAAGCGTCGGTAAGGCGACCATCGCGCCTTTAACCGAGGCGGCTAACCCTCCGGAAATCGCAGCAAATCGACCGATGTCCTGTAATTCTTCTTCATCCCAGTCGAACGAAAACGAGCGGATGGCACATTGATGCAGAAGACCGGACATGAAGGCGTCACCTGCTCCCGTCGTATCAATCGCATCAACAGAAATCGCTTGAATCTCTGCCATCGAACGGTCGGTATAAATGAGAGAACCTTCTGCCCCACGTGTTACAGCCAGCAAACGAATCGGATATTCTGCGAGCAGCTCGGCAGCTCCTTCATCCAGATTCGTCTGTCCTGTTAAAAAGGTCAGTTCTTCCTCCGCCAGTTTCACGATTTGAGCATCCGGTAAGACGGAACGAATCGTTGAACGAGCGGCATCTAAATCAGACCACAACGACTCGCGTAAATTCGGGTCGTAAGAGATGGGTACGTCATGCGCTTTCGCAACTTCAATCGCCCGTCGGGTCGCTTCGACCGCATCTCCGGAAATTAATGAGATCGATCCGATGTGCAAGAGGTCCGCGTCTGCGAGTGAAGCTGGAATATCTTTTTCATGAAAACTCATATCCGCACGATAGCTGTTAATGAACTCAAATGACCGTTCACCATTCGCTGCGTTTGTGACGAGGACAAGACCGGTTTTATGCGTTGGATCAAAAACGATATGATCTGTTTTAACGCCATAATGATGCAACGTATCTTTAAGGAAGTGTCCCATTGAATCATCGCCGACAGATCCTAAAAAATAACTGTCTGCTCCAAGACGCGCCAGACCGACGGCTACATTTGCCGGTGCGCCACCGGGATTTTTTTGGAACGTTACATTATCGGCATCGAGTGGAATTAAATCGATCAGTGCTTCTCCGAGACTATAAATTTTCATGCGAATTACTCCTTTCGAAATCGGGGCGGATTCGTTCCACATGAAGGGCCATATAGCCGACTTCCGACAGAGGAACGGTTGTCTGTAATTCTTGTTCCAGCCAGTCTGCCATGTTTTCCGCACAACGGAAGGCATCCGTATAACGGGTTTGAACGGCGGATAAGATGACATCATCCATATCATGTAACGTTTGTCCTTGTTCGATCCGGGCTAAGACGAGTTTCATATGGGTGAAGAACCGGTAATAGGTCATCGATGTTGTTTCAATCGTCTGACCAAAAAAGACTTCAATTTGTTCACGCAACTCATTTAGTAACGTAGCCGTCTGCAGGGCTGTTGCCATGTTGGGATGCCGTTGCCGTGCATTGTACAGGTGAAGGGCGATGTTCGCAGCTTCTTCTTTCGGTAATGAAACGGTCAACTTTTGTTCGATATGGGCGACTGCCCATTCCCCAATCTGATATTCCGCTGTATACAGTAACCGGATTTCTTCCGCCAACCGATTGTGGACGACCAGTTGTTCCCGGGCAAGTCGGACCGCGTGGGCGAGGTGATCGGTCAGACTGACATGAATGTAGTCATGAAAAGGTGTTTTCAGTTCGCCTTCTGCATAAGAAATGATCTGCTCCGATAAATCGATGATATCGAGTGGAGTCGTCGTCAGGATTTCCTTGAACTGTTCGGCATTCTCAAAAGACGGGATGAACATTTTTTCGATTTTCGTCGGATCAACGGGATCCTTCTTTTTCTTACCAAAAGCAATGCCCGGTCCCATAATGATCCGTTCCTGACCTTGTTCTTTTGTGACGATGGCGTTGTTGTTGAGTACTTTATGAATAATCAGTCTGACTACCTCCTTTCTACTTACATTATACGGGTTATCGTCGATCTAGGAAAACTGACAAATGCGACCCGAAGAGGATTCTCAAGGGGTCGCATCTTTTAATTAAGCAGCCAAGTCCGTCTGCTTTTGTTTTCGTGCATCGAGACGCATCAAGACGACCGTTGCGACAAAAGCCGTTGCGACAGCAATCGCAAAACCAACAAGATAGTTGATCAAGTTGGAAGCACCGAGCGGCGCAACGATGGCAATCATCGGAATTCCCGTCAATCCGTAAGCGTTCGCTGCGACTTGTGTCAAGACGACGTATCCGCCGCCGATCGCGCCGCCAATCGCTCCTCCGATAAATGGTTTACCGAGTCGAAGATTCACCCCGTAGATGACCGGTTCCGTAATTCCGAGGAAAGCAGAGAAGGCAGATGGGAGAGCGAGTGCTTTGAGTTTAACGTTTTTCGTCATGAAGTAAACGGCAAGACCTGCTCCGCCCTGGGCGACGTTCGCCATCGACCAGATCGGGAGCAAGAAGTTTTTACCGATACTCTTGTCGGCAAGGAGTCCTGCTTCAATCGCATGGAAGCTGTGGTGCATCCCCGTAATGACGATTGTCGAGTACAGACCGCCGAACAGGAGACCGGCGACGACCGAGAATTGCTCATAGAAGAAGACGAGGACAAATGAGATTCCTTTACCGAGCAACGTTCCGATCGGACCGATGACGATCAGCGCGAGGAATCCAGTCACGAGAATCGTCACGAACGGTGTGACGAGGAGATCCAGTGTTTCCGGTGTCCGTTTGCGGACTTGTTGTTCGATTTTAGCCATGACCCAAACCGTCAGGAGGACCGGGAAGACCGTTCCTTGATAGCCGATCAATTCAATGTTCATCCCAAGGAAATGCATCACTTCCGGTTCACTGTTTCCGAGTGTCCACGGATTTAACAATGACGGATGGGTCATGATGCCACCGATGACGGCACCGAGGTACGGATTGGCGCCGAACTCGCGTGCTGCTGAGAAACCGATCAAGATCGGTAAGATGATGAAGGCAGAGGACGAGAACATATCGAGCAACTGGACGATGGGTGAATCGCCGCTGACCCAGCCGAATGCCTTGATCATTCCGAGCAGTCCCATTAACAGACCGGCAGCAACGATGGCCGGAATCAGTGGTACGAACACGTTGGACAGGGAACGTGCGAGACGGGCAAAGGGATTCAGTTTTTGAGAAGCTGCTTTTTTGACATCGAGCGGTTCTTCTCCGTCGAGCTTCACACCAGCGAGTGGTGCGAATTCAGCAAAAACTTTATTAACCGTTCCCGTTCCGAAGATAATTTGGTACTGACCAGAACTTGAGAAGGCACCGCTGACACCATCCAAATCTTCGAGTGCCGCTTGATTGACTTTGGATTCATCGTGTAAAACGAGACGCAGGCGCGTCGCACAATGGGCGGCTGTGATGATGTTTTCCCGGCCTCCGACGAGTTCGAGAACACGTGTTGCGGTTTGTTTGTAATCCATCTTGGTTTCCTCCTTTAGGAAAGGCGTGCGATGGCAACAAGTCACAAAAAAAGGCAAGACCGAACAACACCTTCACGAACGAGGTGTTGAATCGGTCTTGCCAGCCGTACTGTCACAATCCGCACTATTTACTTGTTGCCCTCATCATAATGAGAAAAGAAAGCGTTGTCAACAGTTAAATCGGTTCTTTTTGAATGGAAATATCAACCTCGACGCCAAAGTGATCGGAGACGACCGGTGCCAAGACACCGTCAAACACGACACCAACACGATCGACATCAATTTTTCGGTTCGATAAGACAAGGTCGAGACGCAAGCCGTGTTGATTTTCTTCCCAACCATCAATTTTTCCTTCGACCGTCTCGACACCGACGGTTTCCTGTGCCAACAAAAAGACGTCGTGAAGTCCGCGTTGCACCATGTAGTCATAACCTGTTCCGCGTTCTAAAGCATCATTGTTGAAGTCGCCGAGGAACAGTGTCCATTCGAGTGGATCCATCCGTGCAATCAAGTGATTAAATTGTTCACTGAACGGTTCCTCCGCATCTTCCCACCATCCGAGATGACAGGAGTTGAACGTGATGTGTGTTCCATTGACATCAATCGTCGCCCGGACGATTTTTCGGGATTTCCAGTCCATCGTATCCTGACTCCGGCTGATGTAATAGGAATCAGATTTGATGATCGGATGTTTGGTCAAGAGAGCAAGACCTTCTTCGTAGGCATCATACCCGATATGCGAAAAATCCCAGACGAACGAATAGTCGAGACCTTGTTTACGCAATGCTTGTTGAATCAAGTAGACAAAATTATCTTCACGGATATTGTCATAGAGGATCGGTGTATCCATCAGCTGACTCACTTCCTGTAAAGCGATTACATCATAATCCTGCTGGATGATGTGCGTGACGATTTGATTTAATTTATCAAGTTGTTGTTCTTCCTGCCATGAGTGGCAATTTAACGTAAGTAGTCGCATCTGCTGTTCCTCCTGATTTTCAATAAAGAAAGGTGAAACTCATGATGAGCTTCACCTTTTCTTATTTACCCTAATCCATTTGGTTTATGCGCCGATTCGATCTTGGATATCTGATTTCAAGACATCCGCTTTAGGACCGTAAATGGCTTGCACGCCATTATTTTTTAGGATTAATCCAAGTGCACCATTGGATTTCCAATCAGATTCCGGTGCGACAAGACTTGGATCTTTAACCGTGACGCGTAAACGTGTCATACAAGCATCGACTTCTTCGATGTTCGCTTGACCACCAAGTAACCCGATGATTTTTGATGCTTGTGATTGATCGGTTGTTGCAGCCGCTTCGTTCGTAGCTTGAGCATTGTCTGAAACGACGACATCATCCAAGTAGTTTCCGTTACGGCCCGGTGTGGCATAATTGAACTTTTTAATAACAAAACGGAATGTAAAGAAGTTCAAGAAGAAGAAGAAGACACATACACCGATGAAGCGGATTAAGTCACCGATCAGTCCCGCTTTTGCAATCAGCGGAATCCGTGTCAGCAATTCAATGGCTCCGAACGCATGGATCCGGAGATGCATGATGTCAGCTAGCGCAAAGGCAACACCTGTTAAGACAGCGTAGACGACGTAAAGGACAGGCGCGATGAACATGAACATGAATTCGATCGGCTCTGTAACACCCGTTAAGAAAACAGCGAGACCAGCAGATAAGAAGACCGGTTTATACGCTTTCTTTTTGTCTTCATCAACCGACATGTACATGGCAACAGCGACACCGATTAAAGAAGCCAGGGAAGTGACGACTTGTCCTTCTTTGAAACGTGCCGGGACGACGCTGTTGATTAAATCGTTGTACCCTTGTGTGTTACCTGCTTGTTTTAAGTTGACGAGATCGGTAATCCAAGCGAGCCATAATGGATCTTGACCTGCGACAGTTGAACCTTGCGCCGCACCCGTTAAGATTTTATACGTTCCACCGAGTTCCGTATAGTTCATCGGAACCGTCAACATGTGGTGAAGACCAAACGGTAAGAGCAGACGTTCCAGTGTTCCGTAAACAAATGGAGCAAGGATTGGTGCCGTATCGCGTGACGTCGCGATCCAGCGTCCGAAGTCATTCAGCAATCCTTGAACGAACGGCCAAACGAGTGATAAAACGAACGCGGCAACAACGGATCCACCGATGACGACGAATGGTACAAACCGTTTACCGTTAAAGAACGCAAGTGCATCAGGCAACTTGCTGAAGTTATAAAATTTGTTGAAGAGTACGGCTCCAAGGAAACCGGAAATGATTCCGACGAATACGCCCATGTTGAGCGCCGGAGCACCAAGGACAGAAGTGAAATAATCTTTCACGATTAAATCAGAACCAAGTAAAGATGTGACGGTTGCTTTTGGATCAGCAAGCATCGTCGAATTGACACCAAAGATGGCACCGGTAACACGGTTGACTAAAATAAATGCAAGTAAGGCTGCAAATGCTCCGCCGGCCCGTTCTTTTGCCCACGATCCACCGATCGCAACAGCGAACAAGACATGGAGGTTAGTAATAATGGCCCAACCTAAATCTTCAACGATTCTTGCAACCGTTTGCATAAACACGATGTCACCACCGTACATTCCGATCAACTTCCCGATCGAGATCATGATTCCGGCAGCTGGCATGACTGCGATGACTACCATTAACGCTTTTCCTAGCTTTTGCCAGAAATCAAATGAAATTTTGTTTTTCATGTGGTCTCACTCCTCTATGTATCTGTTATCTGTGTAATTAGTGCAAAAAATGTAAGCGATTAATGCAACCGCTTGCACTTAAAATTGTAAGCGATAACTTTTTAAAAAGCTAGTTCTTTTTTATGATTTTTTTGAAATTATATTTTAGTTAGTAAATAGTATGAAGAGAAGAAGTGTTGAAAAGTGAAATTCGGGAATAAATTAACAGGATTAAAGGTAGAAAGTCATGTGCTTAGAAAAGGAGATTACATCATGAGTGAAACGATAAGTCCTCTCGAAAATTATGGAGAGCGGATTCGTACATTACGTGAACGGCAAGAAATCAATCAGGAGCAATTGGCTGAACTGACAGAGACGACACCCGAAATGATGGAACGGATTGAGCAGAGTATCGCACACCCTTCATTTTCGATGATTGAACGTTTGGCAAAAGCACTTAACGTCCCATATGAACATTTAGTGCGGCATATTTGGCCTGCTCAAATCATCCGGCTTCACGAAGAAGGGGCAAAAATCATTGATTTACCGTCCAGTTGATCGCGTTAAAAATCCTCCACTGCCTAAGGCAATGGAGGATTTTTCGAGTCTTAGCGATTGTCGATCGTTTCAGGATATAAATCATGATTAAAGAGACGGTGTTCGGCCATCTGTTCATATTTCGTATCCGGTTTACCGTAGTTGTAGTAAGGATCAATCGAAATTCCACCGCGTGGCGTGAATTTCCCCCAAACTTCGAGGTAACGGGGTTCCATCAGTTTGACGAGATCCTTTCCGATGACATTGATGCAGTTTTCATGGAAATCTCCGTGATTACGGAAGCTGAACAGATAAAGTTTTAGTGATTTTGATTCGACCAGCTTCTCATCCGGAATGTAAGAAATATAAATGGTCGCAAAATCCGGTTGATTCGTAATCGGGCAGAGGCTCGTAAATTCAGGTGCATTAAACTTTACGAAGTAGTCGTTTTCTGGGTGACGGTTCGGGAAGGCTTCAAGCACTTCCGGTTGATATTCAAAAATATAAGGGACAGACTTTTGACCAAGTAAGGACAAATCGTTTAAATCTTCTGGACGCATAATTAATCTCCTTAAACGCCGCGGTCGTTTGCGAAAACGAGGGCATGTAGTTGTGGAAGAACCCGTGCATGATTAAATCGTTCGTCAGTTGCAACGCGTTCCCATAAAGTTTTTAAGTCGGATAACATCCGCGGTGCAATCGTACCTTCTTCCGCAGGATCAGGATTACCGAGTGATAGATATAAGGTTTTTAAGGCGTAACGTTCTGAAATGGCAGCAGCAAAGTCAAGATCCGCTTCGTCAAAAATGACGATTTTAACGGCCCGTTGCTGTTCAGGCAACCGTTTGAAAAAGACATCAAGCCGGTCATAATCAACCGTCATCCCACTCGACGGTGGTTTCGGACTGATCGTGACGTCTTCGATATCGAGCACCCAGTTTTGCCAGTAAGAACCTTGTGTTTCGACCGACATCGTGATGCCACGGCTCTTCAATGCGTCGACGAGCGTTCCAATCGACGCATGTAACAACGGGTTACCGCCGGAAATCGTGACATGACCATATGAACCGAGGGCATCGAGTTGCGTCAGGATTTCTTCTGCTGTCAGTAAATCCGGTTTTTCCGATCCGTCCCAAGTAAAGGCCGAGTCACACCAGGCACAGGAATAGTCACAGCCACCAGTCCGGACGAACATCGTTTTTTGACCGATCGAACGTCCTTCACCTTGGAAGGTCGGACCAAAGATTTCAAGAACAGGAATCTTCGGTGTTTTCTTCAATTGACTCATGATTCAAGCATCCATTCCCGGCGGACTTCTGCAAAAGCAGTCGGTGTTTCGTACAGTTTGACGAACTCTACACGGAGACCGCGTTCATCGGGCAGGTGTTTACCGAGTGTTTCAAAAATCCACGCTGACATGTTTTCAGCGGTCGTGTTCATGTAAGGAAGAGACTCATTCAAGTAACGGTGATCGAGCAATGGTTCGAGGTGCTCTTTGAAAATTTTCTTCAAATCACCAAAGTCGAGTGTCATCCCGCGGTGGTCAAGGAATCCGCTGATGCCGAGATCGACGTGATACGTATGACCGTGGAGGGCGCGACACTTGCCGTCATAGTCATACAGGTGATGGGCTGCATCAAATGTCAGTTTTTTAACAATCATGACACGTGATTTTGTATAAATAAGCGAGTCGCCGGTCGGGCGCTCGACGGTTTCGGGTGCTTCATAGTTGAATTTCATGTGTGTTGGACCTCCTCGATGTAGGCAGCTAAGCCTTTTTTCCGTAATTCGCAAGCCGGGCAATCGCCGCAGCCGTCTCCGATGATTCCGTTGTAACACGTCAATGTCCGTTCGCGGACAAACTCAAACGCGCCGAGTGAATCAGCTAATGCCCATGTCTCTTTTTTGTCGAGCCACATGAGCGGAGTATGAATCACGAATGGATAGTCCATCGCGAGGTTAAGCGTCACGTTCAGTGACTTGATGAAGGAATCACGACAGTCGGGATAACCGGAAAAGTCTGTTTCGCATACACCGGTAATGATATGGCGGATGCCACGTCCTTTAGCGAGTACGGCTGCGAAAGACAGGAACAGGTGGTTTCGACCATCTACAAAGGTAGAGGGAAGCCCATCTTCATTCGTCGTGATTGATTGTGAGTGGTCAGTCAAGGAATTGCTCGTCAATTGACTGAGGAGTGAGAGATCGAGCTCGTGATGTTTCACACCGAGTTCGGATGCGATTTCGCGAGCGACATCGAGTTCTGCGGCATGACGTTGCCCATAGTTGAAGGTAACGACTTCAACTTCTGAATAATCGGCGAGTGCCTGAAACAGGCAGGTCGTCGAATCTTGACCGCCACTGAAGACGACAAGAGCACGTTCATTTTTCATAGTGTACACTTCCATTCCTAGTTTTTGTGACGGAGGAGGTTACGAACTCCGGAGACACAGTCTCAACTATTCACACTAGCAGAAGGCGACACAAAAGTCGACTGACAATCGAGGATTTCGCAAGACAAAAAAGCACCCTTGAACGAAAGAACGTCCAAGGGTGAAAAAATCATAATGGGTAATGATAATAGCGTTCTTTGACGAGCAAATCACGGATGTTCGAGTCTTCTGAGATGACTTTCATCAAACCGCCTGTTTGCGAGGCATGTGCTTGAAGGGCTGCAATTTTTTGATCGGTATACGCACTGACATCATGGATGAACGTTCCTTCACCGAGTTCGTCACGTGTATTGTTAGCGAAGGCAACCGCTAAAAATTCAGGACGCTGACTTTCGTCGATCGCACGAAGCGCCCGGACGACGGCACGTGCTGTTGCTTCGTGATCCGGATGGACGGCATATCCCGGATAAAATGAAATCACCCGTGTCGGTTGCGTTTTCGTAATCAATTGTCCAATCCGTTCAGCAAGCATCGCTTCATCTTCGAATTCGACTGTTTTGTCGCGAAGTCCCCACATTTGTAAATCGGAAATCTTCATTTTTTCAGATGCGGCAATCAGTTCACGTTTGCGGATTGTTGCGAGCTCCTCGCGGTTCGTAAAGACAGGACGACCCATGTTGCGTCCCATTTCACCGAGTGTCAGGCAGGCATACGTGACAGGTCCGCGGTTTTCTGCATGTTCGATAATCGTTCCAGCCGAGCTGAACGCTTCATCATCCGGGTGAGGGAAGATGACGAGTAGATGATCTTGTTCGTTGTAAGCCATCATTCTACCTCCTCTGCGCCTTGCGCGAATGGAGTCGGACTGAGCTCGAAGGCAATCGCAAGACGTCCTTCAATGTCGTGTCCGGCAATCAACAGTTGATCGCCTGCAAATTCATAATCGGTTAAACCTTCACCGTACAACCAACCGTGGGCAAGTTTCAGTCCGATCCGGTACGGACCGTTTCCAGTAATCAGACCACGTTCGAACGTAATCTCGGCATTGCGGAAAAACATGCCGGCACTGTGGAACGTCGGATCCTGGTGTGTCGCGTACGCACCGTTCGTCGTTTCGACGTGGACGTAAAGTGGTGTATTGGCATACTTGTCGATATAGTTTTGTACAGCTGTTAAATCAAGTGCTTGCATGATGAATCCCCTTTCCTATACAGAAAGAAGTCCGCGATCAGTGCGCGGACTTCTTGAGCGATTAAGACGTTACTGTTCGGTGAGCAGCGTGGTCAGTCGGACCGACATATTCATTCAAGCGGAATGAATGACGAATCGCCGAAGTGATAAACGATTTCGCTGTACGGACCGCTTGCTCCACGGAAGCTCCTTTTGCGAGTTCAGCCGTGATTGCAGCAGAGTAGGTGCATCCTGCTCCGTGCGTATACGGTGTCTCAATACGCTCGTCCTCAATTAGGATAAACTCTTTTCCGTCATAAAGCACGTCAACTGCTCGTGGGTGGTCAATCTTGCTGCCACCTTTAACAAGAACGTATTGAGCACCTTTTTCATGAATCCGTGCAGCTGCCAGCTTCATTTCATCGATTGTCGAAGGTGTTTTTCCAAGACCGGACAATTGACCTGCTTCAAAGACATTAGGGGTCACGACCGTTGCGAGCGGTGTCAGGACATCGCGTAAAGCGTTCGCTGTATCGGGATTCAGAACTTCATCTTCACCTTTACAAACCATGACGGGATCGATGACGACATTTTTGACACCGGATGACTTGATTTTTTCAGCAACGACTTCAATGATTTCGACAGTCGGGAGCATACCCGTCTTCATCGCATCTACACCAATTCCTCCAAGGACCGTATGGATTTGTGTCCGGACGAGTTCTGCATCGATCGGGTAAACCGCATGGTGCCAAGAATGATCGGGATCTTGAGCGACGATGACCGTCAATGCGTTCATTCCATAGACTTCAAGTTCCTGGAACGTTTTTAAATCAGCTTGAATACCAGCGCCGCCACTCGTGTCAGAACCGGCAATCGTTAAAGCTTTACGTTTTGTCATGTGGAATTCCTCCTAAATAAAATAAGCATATCTTCTTGCCATCAATCATAGCGAATTCTAGTCCAAGCGACAACTGCAGGGGCTTAATTGAGAGAGAAAAACCCCACCTAGCCGACTAGATGGGGAATGAAATCATTTAATGAAAAGGAAATCTAAAATGTAGTAGATGAGCGCCGCCACTGCCATTGAAATCGGCAATGTGATGACCCATGTAATCAACATCCGTTGTGCTGTTCCCCATTTAACACCTTTTTTCCGGTGTGATGTACCTACACCGAGAATGGCAGAAGAAATAACGTGTGTCGTTGAAACCGGTAAGTGAATCGCTGTCGCACCAAAGATGATGGCAGCAGACGTCAAGTCAGCCGCAACCCCGTTGACCGGACGGATTTTCATAATCTGTCCACCAACCGTCTTGATGATCCGCCATCCACCGACGGATGTTCCGAGACCCATTGCGACCGCACACGATAGTTTAACCCAAAGTGCGACTTCGTGATCGGTTTGGAAACCAGATGAAATAAGGGCGAGCGTGATGATACCCATCGCTTTTTGTGCATCATTCGTTCCGTGTGTGTACGATTGAAGAGCTGCTGTTGCGATTTGCATATGACGGAAACGACGATTCGTCTTCGCCAAGTTTCCTTTTTTGAAAACTACTTTAAAGATGCCGTAAACGATAAATCCAAGAGTGAAGGCAAGAATCGGTGAAATGATCAGTGCCTGAACGATTTTTAAAATTCCTTTTGCTTCGATTCCGCCAAAGCCGACAGATGCGATAGCCGCACCGGCGATTGAACCGATCAATGTGTGCGAAGAACTAGACGGAATACCGAAATACCACGTCAAGAGGTTCCAGGCGATAGCAGAAAGTAAAGCAGCAATGACGACATAACTTCCGTGCTCAAGCGTCGAAGGATCGACGATATCACTGGAAATTGTTTTAGCGACGCCAGTAAACGTGATTGCACCTAAAAAATTCATCGTCGCGGCAAGAATGATGGCGTGACGTGGTTTCAAAGCACGAGTCGACACCGAAGTCGCAATCGAGTTCGCTGTATCGTGGAAACCATTAATGAAGTCGAAGCTAAGTGCGAGAATGACGATTATGGCGGTGATGATAAAAAGACTATCCATCTCGTTAGCTCCTCACTTATGCGTTTTTCATGATGATCGTTTCAATGACGTTTGCTGCATCTTGGCAGTAATCGGCGATTGACTCGAGCGACTCATAAATTTCTTTGTATTGAATGATTTTGATTGGATCTGTTTCTGTTGCGAACAATGCTTTGATTGATTTACGACGCAAGTTATCGCAGATCGTTTCCTGTTCTTTTACTTTGATAACGTGTTCACGCATCGGTTGGAGTTTACGTGCGACTAACAAATCCATAGATAAAGCGAGCTCATTAACGGCAATGTGGATCTCATCCACAAAACGAATCATATGCTCGTCTGCTTTTACGATATTGTAAATTTCGAAAATAGCTGAACATTCTTCAAAACCATCGAGGACATCGTCAAGTGAGTTAGCAAGCGCTAATAAATCTTCCCGGTCGATTGGTGTAATGAACGCGTTGTTCAAATCGATGATCAGTTGATGCATCAGATCGTCACCAGCTGTTTCAAAATCTTTTACTTTATGGGCGAATTCTTTGACATCGGCAATACCATTGATTTTAAAGTCGACGAAAAATTGTGACGTTCGTTGCAGGTGTCCTGCAATCTCAGATAATTTAACCGCGAATGGATCTTGTTTTTTACTGAACATTTCTTCTGCCTCCATATTAAGAACAAGAATAGAATAGTGAAGTGACTTCACGAGTTCGATTGTATCAGACGCTATTGTAAAAGAATACAACTATGTCCCGTCTTTACGAAATCTTAATAAATCTTAATACTAAGGGGATTGTTGAATTAATAAAGAATTAAAAATTGCGACAATAAGATGGATTCTCTTATTAATCTTGAGGAAAATTGTGTTTTCTCTTGGCGCTTGTGAGGGAATAGAAGAAAAGCAGGAGAAGGAAGAGCGGAAGCGAATAAGAAATTAAGTTAGAGCGCCATGTAAATCAGGTATAATGATGTTAAAGGAAAGAGGAGGACGTTTTGTATGCTCGTTCAAAGTTTGTGTATTCCGAAACACCAGTGTGTCAAGATTTTAGAAACCGCTACGATTCGAGAAGCATTACAGACGCTAGAAGAAACAGGATATCGTTGTGTCCCGGTTCTTGATCAGACCGGTCAATTGTTCAAGGGGAACATTTACAAGATGCATATTTACCGCCACGGAATGAACGGTGGTAGCTTAGACGATAACGTCATGACGTTGATCAAAAACACCACGAAGTTCATCTACACAGGCAGTAACTTCTTTGAAGTCTTTTTCTCAATCAAAGAATTGCCTTACATCGCAGTCTTGAATGATGATGGACAGTTCTTCGGCATCTTACCACACGGAAAGATGCTTGGTATGCTCGAAGAAGCATGGAATCGTGATTCAGGCAGCTATATCTTAACGGTTGCACTCAGTGAACAAAAAGGTGCCCTTGAAAAGATTGCTAAAATCGTCAATAAGTACTCAACCGTTGCGAGTTTGATGACACTTGATGCGAAAAGCAGTGTCATGCGCCGGGTCTTGATCACATTACCGACGGACTGTGATGAGAAAACGAAAAAGAAAATCGTCAAGAAATTAAATGAAAAAGGACTCCGTGTCGTTGCTGTGGAAGACTTGGCAGTTCGTGTATAATGACTAGGAAATCCGAAGGGACCAGCAAGTGGTCCTTTTTTTGTTGGGAGGAATAAAAATGAAAATTTTAATGGTAGGGGCAGGTTCGATGAGCGAATCCTTAGTCAAAGGATGGCTTGATTCGGGTATATCCCCTCAAACGATCACGATGACCAATCGAACCGACCGGACACGTCTGTTCGCTCTGGCGGAGCAGTACGGTGTTCGGACGACGGCCGAGGAACAGGTCGAACAATTTGATGTCGTTGTTTTAGCCATGCAGCCGGACGGAGTTCTCGACTACATCAAACAACAGACTTGGACGGATCAGCTGGTGGTGTCCGTCGCCGCGCACATCACACCGTCAGACATCGAAGCATACGTTTCGTGTGGTGCTGTCTGTGCGATGCCGAATACACCCGTCGCCTTTCAGACAGGAATGACGGGCCTATGGTTTGGTGACCTCTTATCCGATAAGAAAAGACAACAAGCGACGGCATTGTTTGAACGAGTGGGTCAGACGGTTGAAACGAATGCGACAACGATGCCTTATTTGATGGCAGCAGCGGGATGCAGTCCTGCTTTCTTCTATGAAATCGTCGGCGCGATGACACCTGTATTAACGAAAGCAGGTTTTGATTCTTCTTCTGCCCGGCAAATCATTGCACAGGCGATGAAAGGATCGGCGGAACTATTATTGCATGAAGAACGTCCGACAGCGGAATTGATTGACGATGTAGCGGCTCCGGGTGGTCCGACGGATCGTGGAGTCCGCGTTCTGCGCGAGCATCACTTGGCACAAGCGATGCATGCTGCTTTGATGGAAAGTGCGCGGGAAGATAACTGAGTATCATCTGAAACGTCTACCGGTTCTCGATTCGAAGAACGCAGGTAGGCGTTTTTTGATCAGGTTCGGCTCATGTAATACGAAGCGTTTCACGTGAAACATTGATTTACTCTTGCAAAGTAGGGCAGAACTCCGTATATTTAAAAAAGAAACCGTCCAGACGGTACAGTAAAATAGAAAGGAGAAAAATGATGGTCAGTACAAAAGCGTTAGAAACACGACGGCGAATCACGGATGCGACTGTTCAAGTCATGCTGACTCAAGGGTTTCCACAACTGACACTTGAAGAAGTGGCGAAACAGGCCAATGTCTCCAAAGGTGGATTGTTGTATCATTTTTCTTCCAAAGAAGAATTATTGATGGGTGTGATTGAAGAACAGGAACGGCGTCAGTTTCAGCAATATCAGACGTACCGGGAAGAGGGATTCGGTCCAATGGAAGCATTCGTCCTGTTGCAAGCACGGCGGGACGAAGAATTTTGCCTCGACATCGATACGGTATTGTTTTTGTTGTCCCTGTTAAAGGAAAATGCCGCTTTTGTGGAAGAACGAAAAAAGCAGGTCCATCAGTTTTTTGATCAGTTGATGGAACAAGCGGATCCTGTAGACGCGATGATGATTCGGTTTACGTTGGACGGGCTAAAGATGTCGGAACATTTTCAGTTCGGTCAACCTGCACCTGACGTACGACAGGCCTTGATTGAACGGTTATTGAAACAAGCACGAAAGATTGATCAAGCATCAAAATAATAAGGTGGAATTGAAAAAGAAGAGAGAGAAGGCGGATTTTTACCATGAAGCGTATCATTCAATTTTCAGTCAATAATAAGTTTGCCCTTTGGTTGCTGACGATTATAATCACAGTCGCCGGAATTTATGCCGGAACGACGATGAAACTCGAGACATTGCCGGATATCACGACACCAACCGTGTCCGTGACGACGATTTATCCGGGAGCAACACCGGAACAAGTACTCGATGAAGTCAGCCGTGAACTTGAAAGTAAGGTCGAGAATCTCGGCGGAGTCGAAACCGTCCGCTCGTCCTCTTTCCAGAATGCCTCAAATCTACAAATCGACTATAGCTTCAGTACAGACATGGACGAAGCGGAACAAAAAGTCAAAGAAGCATTGGCGAACGTGGAGTTACCGGAAGGCGCCCAGGAACCTCAAGTTTCCCGAATCTCCTTTGATGCCTTCCCGGTCATCGGATTTGCTGTATCGGACGAAAAACGTTCCTTGTCCGACTTGACCAAACTGGTCGAAAACGAACTTCAACCAAAACTCGAAGGAATCGAAGGCGCACAAACGGTTCAAATTGCCGGTCAAGAAATCCGCCGAATTGAGATCCGATTTGACGAAAAGAAACTGCAACAGTATGGATTGACGGAAGAAAACGCCAAACAACTGATTCAAGCGAATGATTCCCGCTTGGCACTTGGATTATATGAATTAGGTGATAAAGAACAGGCTGTTGTCCTCGATGGAAAGGCAACGACAGTCACTGAACTGAAAAATCTCCGTCTGCCTTACACACCACAAACAGCAACAGGACAAGTACCTGAAGCAGGCGCGGGACAAGGACAGACGCAAGCACCTGCGCAATCGGCGCCGACAGATGCAGCTTCGGCACAAGCCTCGAGTCCGGCAGCAGTTGCACCGACGCAAGTCCCGACCGTTAAATTATCGCAACTGGCGACGATTGAAGACAAAGGGATCGAAGAATCAATTTCCCGGTCAAACGGGGAACGTTCGATCGGCGTCCAGGTGACGAAATCACAAGACGCGAATACGGTCGAAGTCGTTAATGCGGTCAAAGAGACGATTAAAGACTTTGAGAAAGACAACGCTAGCGTAAAAGCATCGATCACACTCGACCAAGGGAAGCCGATTGAAGAATCGGTCTCAACGATGATCAGCAAAGCATTGATTGGTGCCTTGTTTGCCGTCGTCATCATTCTCTTGTTCCTACGTAACATCAAATCAACGATCATTGCCGTTATCTCGATTCCATTATCTCTGCTGATGGCGATTTTAGTCTTGAAACAATTGGATATCTCTCTCAACATCATGACACTGGGTGCGATGACGGTGGCGATTGGTCGTGTCGTGGATGATTCGATTGTCGTCATTGAGAACATTTACCGTCGATTGACGGATCCAACTGAACCGTTAAAAGGGAAAGCGCTCATCATCGATGCGACACGTGAAGTCTTCATTCCGGTCGCTTCATCTACAATCGTCACGATTGCCGTCTTCCTGCCGCTTGGATTTGTCACAGGATTCGTCGGAGAACTGTTCCTTCCATTCGCCTTGACAGTCGTCTTTGCGCTCTTTGCCTCGTTGATCGTGGCGGTAACGGTTGTTCCGATGTTTGCTGACTCACTCTTTAAACGCGGAAAGGCACCAAAACCTGAAAAAGAAGATGGCGGAAAACTCGCCAATTGGTACCGGGGTGTACTAAATTGGTCATTGAATCATAAACTCGTCGTGTTTGGTCTCGCCGTCCTGCTGTTGATCGGCAGTTTCGCGCTTGTTCCAACAATCGGCGTCAACTTCTTGAATCAAGAAAGTGAAAAAACATTTTATGTGACCTATAATCCAAAACCGGGTCAAACACTTGATGATTCTTTAAAGGCAGCAGACCAGGCAGAAGCTTATTTTGACAAGCAAAGTGATATAGATAATCTTCAATTTACAGTCGGTGGAGAAAATCCATTAAATCCTGGAAATACAAAACAGGCTGTCTTCATTGCCCAGTATGATCCGGATACAGCCGATTTTGCAGATGTGAAGCAACAGGCCATCAAACAATTGAATAAAGAGATTCCGACAGGCGAATGGAAAGAACAGGACTTTAGTGGAGGAGCAGCTTCTTCCGGTGTCTCGTACTCCGTTTATGCGAATTCCATCGACGATTTACAAACGATGACACCTAAATTCGTGAAAGCGATTGAGGGTGAATCGAAATACGTGCGTAAAGTAACAACCGACTTAAAAGAGTCGTATACGCAATACACGTTCGAAGTCGATCAACAAAAAGCCGCTGAATTCGGTATCTCGACAGCGCAATTGGCACAAGGGATTGCAAATGTGCAGGGTGAAGAAAAACCACTTTCTACTATAAAAGTAGACGGCAAGGAACTTGATGTCATCGTTCCGAACGAACAGACGACATATGATTCCATCAATGATTTACAAAAAACAGATGTCACGACGCCGCTTGGTGTCCGGAAACTGTCGGATTTCGTCTCCGTTAAAAAAGGGACGACACCGGATTCACTCAGTGAACGGGACGGCAAATTGGTCGCGACGGTCACTGCAGAATTAAAAACAGACAAAGCAACAGAAGCTTCACAAGCCATCGATAAAACAGTCAAAAAAATTGATCTTCCGACAGGTGTTTCGTATAAAGCAGGTGGTGTGACGGAGCAAATTCAAGAGTCATTCACGCAACTCGGACTTGCGATGGTAGCAGCAGTCGCCATCGTCTACCTTGTTCTCGTCGTCACCTTTGGAGGCGCATTGACACCACTTGTCATCTTGTTCTCGCTTCCGTTTGCCATCATCGGCGGATTACTCGCGCTGTTGATTACAGGCGAAACGATTTCAGTATCTTCATTAATCGGTGCATTGATGTTGATCGGAATCGTCGTGACGAACGCCATCGTTCTGATTGATCGCGTCATTCACAAGGAAAAAGAAGGACTTGATACACGTGAAGCCTTGTTGGATGCATCAGGAACACGACTTCGTCCGATCTTGATGACAGCGCTCGCGACAATTGGCGCCCTATCACCATTGGCACTAGGTCTTGAAGGCGGTGCTTTGATTTCGAAAGGGCTCGGGGTGACGGTCATTGGCGGATTAACAAGTTCAACGTTATTAACCTTGTTGATTGTCCCGATCGTCTACGAATTCTTTGCACGGTTTCGGAAAAAGAAGTCAATGGATTAAGCGGACTTAGTCTTTCATCATTTAAACAGGTATCATGAAACGGCTCCAGACTGCCATTTCATGACCTGTTTTTTTATTTGTTGCAAAATTGTTACGAAAAACTATCCCTGTTAATAAACTGTAACACGACGATAGAAAACAGCATGATAGGATAAAAACAGTAATTATCTGATAATTTAGTTTTTCACATAGACTTACTTACAAGGGAGATAGACGGATGAAAAGTTCATTTTTAGTTCGTGTCATCGTATTTGCAACGTTGCTCATCAGTAGTTTTGCCGCTGTTCCCCAACAAACGAAAGCCAGTGCATCCAAAAAAGTTGTCGTGGCAGTCGACGTGTTGAATGTCCGTTCACAAGCAACGACGACGGGTCAAAAGCTCGGTCAACTGAAATTAGGACAAACGGTAACAGTCCTTGGAAAAACGGCAAACAATTGGTATCAACTCCGGTATGCAGGAAAAACTGCTTACATAGCGGCTACATACACAAAAGCTTTTAATGCAAAAGCGACGACAGGATTAACTAAAAATGGAGCAGCCGTCGTATCCGTGGCGGAAGGATTAAAAGGACGTCCTTACGTATTTGGCGCGACGGGGCCTGTCAGCTTCGACTGTTCCGGCTTTACGCGTTATGTCTACAATGCGTTGGGTAAGTCATTACCACGAACAGCGGCTGCCCAATATGGCGCGACGAAACGAACGGCTCCAGTTGCCGGTGATCTCGTCTTCTTCACACACGGAAGCGGAATTCAGCACGTCGGGATTGCAGTTGACGGATCGACGATGATCAACGCCAATTCGTATTACGGACAAGTCGTCAAAGAATCATTCCGGAGCGGCTACTGGGGATCGCGTTACGTTGCGGCCGGCTCTCTATAAAACAGCAAACCATTCAAAAAACCCGCTCTTGACGCATTTGCGAGACAAGAGCGGGTTTTTCATCTATTCATGGGATTCAAGTGCGGTTAACCCGCTCAGAAGAGTGGTCGGAATTTCCACCTGGGGATGATTCCGCCAGTCGGCACTGGTTGCGATGGAGAAGGCTTGGCGGCCGATGGTCTCATAAGGGACGGCAACGGTCGTCATGTTGAGGACGACCGCTAACTCACTTCCGTCAAACCCGATGACCGCTAAATCTTCCGGAATCCGATACCCTTGTTTGCGAAGCTCCAGGATGATGCCCGCTGCCACATGATCACTTGCAGTCAATAAAGCGGTCGGACGATAGGTTTGCTTGGCCCACTGCCGTGCAATCCGGGCCCCATCTTCAATCGTCAATGCCTGCTGATAGACCCAGTCAGCGTCGGCCAGCGATACGGTATCCTGATAAGCACGTTTTCGGGCGCGACTGTTCGTGCTGTCGGGACGACCGAGACAAATCCCGATCTGGATATGACCGAAAGTCTGAAGTGCCTTTAACCCGCTCTGAAACGCGGTATAATGATTAATGTAGACCGAAGAGACATCTTCATGATGTTCACAAAACACAATCGGACCATATTGTTCGTATTGTAAAATATCTTCGACCGGCAGACTGTGTGACACGACAATCAGTCCATCGACTTCACGTTGTGCAAGGGCTTGAAGAACCGTTTGTTCATGTGATGCGATGTAGTTCGTCTGCCAAGTTAAAAAACGGTACTCCTCTTCAAAAGCAGACTGGGCAATGCCGTGTAAGATGGCAGCGTGATAAGGATGATCGACATAAGGCAACATGACGCCGATGGTTTTCGTTTGACCGGTCGATAAATGGACGGCAGTTTGATTGCGGATGTAGCCGAGTTTTGTGATGGCATCCCGTACGGCCTGGCGTTTATCTTCCGCGACGTACGGATGATCATTGAGGACACGCGAGACTGTCGTCACTGAAACATCTGCTTCACGTGCTAAGTCACGAATGTTGGTCATCAAAAGTTCCTCCTAGCTGTTGGATAATTGTTGATGAATCTGAATCCAGTCGTGCTTCGTAATCGGACCTTCAAGCCAAGGCGAACGCTCGAGTTGTTCTGATATTTTTTGTAACAGCTCGACTTGATGCGCCGGCGGTAAGTCCGGATACTGGTCGACTAACGTATGTTTACACAAATAGTAACCGGTCGGTGTATAAAGCTGTTCAATCGCTAGCTCATAAGCGACATTTTTTTGAATCAGACGAGATAAGATTGTTTGGAAAGACACAAGAAGACCTCCCTTGTAGTGTATATCAAGACCATAATATATGGAACGCGTTTCACGGCAAGAGAAAATCGGGATGTCCTTCAAAAAAGTTGGAAATCCGGGCTGGAATTGACCTATGGAAAAAAGAGGACTATGATTGTTTCGAATCAAGATAAAGAGGGGCGAACGTAAAATGGAATCGACAGACTCGAAGCTGGCATTAAAAATGCTCGTTGTTCTATCTCGTACAATGCATGCAGTAGCAGAACAAGTGAAGGTAGACATCAAGACCCATCAGCTGAACTTATCGGAATTTGGTGTTCTCGAATTGTTGTACCACAAAGGAGATACGCCACTCCAACAAATCGGCGATAAAATCTTATTAACAAGTGGCAGTGTCACATATGTCGTGGATAAATTAGAGAATCGGGGGCTTCTTGCCCGACGATCTTGCCCGACGGATCGTCGCGTGACGTTCGGAACACTGACGGAGGCCGGAAGAGAACTGATGGAAGAAACTTTTCCAAAGCACGAAGCGTTCCTCACGGACTTGTTCAGTGATCTTTCGATTCCAGAAAAAGAACAGTTGATCGACCAGTTAAAACGGATTGGTCATCGCGCAGACCATTATAAACACTCAGAAAAAGCCTAATCATCATGATTAAGCTTTTTTTGTTGATTTCTTTGAAATCAAACTAATTGACAAAAGAAAATGGTGTTGGTATATTTACTTACAGAAATTACTTTAGATAAAAGGGAGAAATAAAAATGACTAAATTACTTTATGTAACTGTAAACCCGAAATCAACAGAACATTCATTCAGCCTTCAAGCTGGTGAAGCTTTCCTCGAAAGCTACAAAGCAGCTAACCCGAACGCTGAAGTTCAAGTTCTTGATCTATATAAAGAAGATGTCCAAGAAATCGATACAGACGTACTCAGCGCATGGGGCAAATTCGCAACAGGCGAAGAGCTTTCAGAAGTTGAAATCGCTAAAGTCGGTACAATGACGAAACACCTGGAGCAGTATATGGAAGCGGACGAATATGTATTTGTGACGCCAATGTGGAACTTCTCATTCCCAGCACGTCTTAAAATGTACATCGACAGCGTTCTTCTTGCAGGCAAAACATTTGCTTACACGGCAGAAGGTCCTAAAGGATTGATGGAAGGCAAAAAAGCGCTCCACATTCAAGCAACAGGCGGCATATACACTGGTTCTGGCCTCAACTTCGGAGATGACTACCTCCGTCAAGCACTCGCTTTCACTGGCGTAACGGACTACAACTCATTGTTCATCGAAGGTATGGCAATGAATCCAGAAAAAGCAGAAGAAATCAAACAAGCAGCAATCGCAGAAGCAAAAGAACTTGGTCGTTCATTCTCAACAGTCAACGCATAAGAAACGAAAACACCCGCTGTCCGGTCAACCGGACAGCGGGTGTTTTGCGTTTACAAATGAGTTTTTTTCCGTAAGACGAGCGACGCAAAAAGGAACAAGTCCTTTAATTTCTCCAATCCGCGCGGATGACTGGAAATCCGGTACAGCCATTCGAGCTTCAGCTTCCGGAACAGCTTCGGGGCACGTTTACTGTGACCCGACCAGACATCAAATGCACCTCCGACACCGATGAAAAGACCGTGATCCACCTGGTCGTAAACGGATGCGATCCATTCTTCCTGTTTCGGCGCGCCGAGGGCCACCAAAATCAAATCAGCTTCGACCGATTGAATCGCTTTTGCGGCTTCTGCTTCTTTGCCGAATCCGTGAAAGGTTCCGACGAACTGGATATCAGGAAAACGAATCGACAATTGCTGGATCAGCGACTTCATGACTTCCGGGCGTCCGCCAAGCAGGAAGACCCGTTTTTTCAAAGCATCGGCTGTTCGAAGCAACTCCCGTGCCGTCTCGATTCCGGGCAACGTCGCAGTGAGCGGTTGCCCCATTCGTTTGCTGGCTGCCGTCACACCGATTCCGTCAGGTGTGATGAACGTTGCTTGTTGTAAGATATGCTTATAAGCGGGTTCGCGCAAAGAACGTAAGACCAGTTCGGGATTAGCTGTAACAAGAAAGGCTTTTTCATTGTTGTGTAAAATCGTTTTAATATGGGTATACCAATTCGACGGTGTTGCGTCGACAAAAGGCAAACCAAATAACTGTGTTGTTTGAATCATCTTTATTCCACCTCATTATTCATCATAGCAGAATCGGGCCGGACGAACAGGGGCTTGAGACTGAAAAAAAGGAGCGATCGGGATGCATGCAGCCTGGCAGGAGATTTTAAAAGAAGAGAAAGAAAAAGACTACTTTATCCGATTATGGGATTTTATCAAGACCGCTTACCGGGAAACGACGGTGTATCCGCCGAAGGATCGGATTTTTCATGCGTTTGACGCGGTGGCGCCGCAGGATGTCCGTTGCGTCATCCTGGGTCAGGATCCATACCATGGACCGAATCAGGCCAATGGATTAAGCTTTTCCGTTAATGACGGCATTGCGATTCCGCCGTCTTTACGTAATATGTACAAGGAATTAGTGTCCGATATCGGATGTCCTGTGCCGACGACTGGAAATCTTGAAGCCTGGTCGCAGCAGGGGGTGTTTCTGTTGAATACGTCACTGACCGTTGAAGCTGGAAAAGCGGGTTCCCATGCGAAAAAAGGCTGGGAATCCTTTACGGACCGCGTCATCGAAGTGCTCGGACAACAGGAGCAACCGATTGTATTCATTCTCTGGGGAAATCACGCAAAAAGTAAAAAAAGTTTGATTGATACGAACCGGCATCTCGTTCTCGAATCCGTTCATCCAAGCCCGCTTTCAGCGAGCCGCGGTTTTTTTGGCAGTCGACCGTATTCGCAAACCAATGACTGGTTACAGCAGCAAAATCGAACACCGATCGATTGGTGTATGTCATAACACAGGAAAAACCAATTTACTCCGTCCTTATGGAGTAAATTGGTTTTTTTGTTCAATCCATCATGAATTTTTCGATGACGAGGGCAATGCCATCCTCATCATTAGAAGCTGTCATGTACTGGGCTTTTTCTTTGACAGTATCGGCGGCATTCGCCATCGCGACACCAAGCCCGGCCCATTCGATCATCGATAAATCATTGTTGCCGTCTCCGCAGGCAATGACATCCGACTGCTTGATTCCGAGACGTTCAGCTAGTAGGGCAAGACTCGTTCCTTTCGTCACGCCAGCTTCCGTAAACTCAAGGAAAAATGGCTTCGAGCGGGCGACAGCGAGCTCACCGGCTAACTCGACTTGAAGTTTTTGCTCGACTTCGGCCAAACGATTTTCTTCCGCAAGCATCAAACATTTGACGACCGGCTCTGTGATGGATGCTTTGAAATCCGTCACAGTAATGACATCCATTCCCGTCAGTTCCCCTTCAATTGTCGTAAAGGCGTTCGCTCTCTCCGTCAAAATTTCGTGTCCGACATACGTGTGGATGTCGATGTTTTCCCGTTTACTTAAATCGTAGAGACGATGGACGGTTTCCGGAAGAAGGGTACTGGAGAAGAGGGACTCATTTGTTTTACAGTCGATGATGGAAGCCCCGTTGAAACTTAGGATATAGCTGCCGTATCGGGCAAGCTCCAACTCTTTTGCCAAATCGATCATAGCGTAAGTCGGACGACCACTCGCAAGCACCACTTTTTTTCCGCGACGCTGTGCATCGAGTAACGATTCTTTCGTTTTTGGAGAAATCGTATGGTCGCTCGTCAATAATGTATCGTCAAGATCAAGTACAATCATTTCGTAAGCCATAAATATAAACCCCTTTCGAATATCTGTTACATCTTAACAAGTTGACTCTTCTTCCACAATATACTCTCGCTTGAAAGAGTGTGATAAAGTTTGAGAAGAGCATGTATGGAAAGGATTTAAGTCTGATGAAATATTTTGTAATTTTCTTATCGACCCTATATTTGGCGGGATGCGGTCTTACGTTGCCCCATCCTGCTTCATTACTCGAACACCCGGCGTTACCGGAATGGGAAAAGTCGTTAAAAGCAAAAATTGATACCGATCTTCCTACAGAGGCGGAAATCGTGGCACCGCGGAATCAATCTATTTCAAGGCTGTATGAATTGATTGATTTGAACCGGGATGGACGTGATGAAGCCATTACGTTTTACCGGATTGAACAGCGAGGGACATTTCAAATCAAGGTGTTGGTCCACGAACGTCTGAAGAACAAGTGGGTTTTACGTGTGAGCCAGCCGATTGCGACAGGCCGATCGATTGATCAACTTCACGTCATCCTCGATGAATCCAAAAAAGTGAATCAACTGATGATTGGTGTGACGAGTCTTGAAGAGAATACGGTCTATCTCCTGAAAGATTTGATGAAGCCATCGATTAACATTACTAAAATCGATACATATGATCGATTGACGATTGCCGATTTGAATCAAGATCGACGTCAGGATATGGTACTACTCAAAAAAGGACGGACGACAGAACTTGTGTATTATGAGGAAGCCTTGAAGCCGACCAACCGACAAGATGTCACATTGCCAGTCAAAGAAGGCGATTTATTTGCGGATCATGATCTATTTGAAATTGATACCGTGAATCCGGCTAAGAAAAAAGGTGTATTCGTCTCCTTTACCCGTGAGGCAAAAATGCATTTGCTCGTCTTTCAGCTCGAACAAGCCCGGCTGACATCCGTCCGCTGGGGTGAGACATCAGAAATTGTCGAGCCGATGTATACGTTCCCGAAAGACGTTGACCAGGACGGTGTCATCGAATTTGCACATCAATACACGCCTGAAGGAAGTATAGGACGCGTGTCTGAAGAAAAACCAAGAATCACTGCTTATTATGCGTGGAATGGATCCGACGTTCAGCCATTTCTCGAAAGTGGATTTGAGCTTCGGGAAGAGCAATACATTGATCTCGAATACAATTTCGTGATGCGTTTTCCCGCAAACTGGGCGACGCGTGAAACTATTGAGAAAAAGGACAACCGGGTCCGGTTCATCAACCGGGAGACCGGAACAATTGATTTTGAGCTGGAGATCATTCCAAAAACTCAATATATCGCCAGCCATCGCAAGAAGAAAATTAAAGAAGGCATTGATTACGTGTATGTCATCTCTACCAATCAATCCTATGAAGAGTACGCTGCCAACGTAGCGCTCGTGGAATAAAGTAAAAGCAGGAGGAAAATAAGATGACTAAAATATTAGTGGCCGAGGATGAACATGCGATTCGTAGTTTCATCGTCATTAATTTAAAACGTGCAGGATATGAAGTGATTGAAGCAGAAAACGGACGGGAAGCATTGGACTACTTTGAGCAGCAAACGTTCGACATCCTGCTGCTCGACATCATGATGCCGGAAGTCGACGGATTTGCGGTTTGTGAACAAGCCCGCTCGAAAGATGAAGTCGTCGGCATCATCATGCTGACAGCACGGACGCGCGAAGAAGATAAAGTCATGGGACTCAGTGTCGGTGCGGATGATTATATTGCGAAGCCGTTCAGCCCGGCTGAACTGTTGGCGCGTATTCAATCCTTACTCCGCCGAGTCGAGACACTTCGCCGCCGAAAACAACCCCGTGAACTGATCTCAGGTCCTTTTCGAATTGACCTCGGAGCAAAGCGGGTCCAAAAAGCAGGTGTTGATGTCGAAGTCACACCGACAGAATACGATTTGTTATGCCATTTCATTAAAAATGAAGATCAGGTCATGTCCCGGGATGAGTTGCTCGATGCAGTGTGGGGCGAAAATTATTTTGGAGACCGTAAGACGGTCGACGTCAACATTCGCCGCCTGCGTCAGAAAATCGAAGAAAATCCAGCAGAACCCGAGTTCATCGAGACGTTATGGGGACACGGCTACAAGTGGCGTAACGAAAAATGAAACGACAGATTTTGATGCGGTTCATGACGATCATTACGGTAACGGTTTTGCTGGTCATCGGAATTTTATCCTTCGTGACGTATAACTATTATTATGTGACGGCGACAGATGTCTTGAAACGGCATGCCAATGCAAGTGCCATCTTATTTGCAAACAGTGGTCTGGCTTATGATTTTCAAGACTCAGAAGCGACGATTCATGACGTGCTTGATTCATATGCCTACACAGATGCGGAAATTGAAGTATTGGATGTGAAGGGAATTCCCCGCTATTCGTCGACAGGTTTCGTCTCGAAACGGAATATGACGAAACAGGAAGTGACACGTCTGTTGAGCGGTGGAACGATCACAAAACGTTATGATGATCCGACGACGAATGAACATCTGCTTGAGGTGACGGAACCGATCGTATCCTTCGGACAGACGACAGGAGCGCTACGTTATACGACGTCGCTTGCCAAGATTGATCAACGGGTCATTGAAATTTGTTTGGCGATTTTCTTATTAGGTGTCGTGATTTGGGGACTGGCCTACATTTATTCCTCCCGTCTCGTTTCGTCGATCGTTCGACCGATTCAGGAAGTTATCGGTGCATCCGATCAAATCGCAAAACAGCATTATGACGTCAAGGTCAATGAGGAGTATACGTTTGAACTGGGGGAACTTGCCCGAACGATCAACTATATGGGACAACAGATCAAGCAACAGGAAACATTGAAGGATGAGTTCATCTCCGGGATTTCGCACGAGTTACGAACACCGCTCACTTCCATTAAAGGATGGAGTGAAACATTACTGGCAGAACCGGAACGTTTGCCAGAGGAAGCGTCGCTCGGGATGGGAATCATCCATTCGGAGACGGAACGGTTGATTTCGTTAGTGGAACAGTTGCTTGATTTTTCGAAACTGGAGACGAGCCGGCTCGTCTTATACCGGCAGGAAGTAAATTTGACTGAAATCATTGAAACGGTAACGGCACAATTGCGTCAAAAACTGGAAGAAAAAAACATCCGCATTGTCCGCAAATTGCCGGCACAGGTGATTGGTCTTTACGATGAAAACCGTTTAAAACAGGTCTTTTTAAATTTACTGGATAACGCGATCCGCTTTTCGCCGATTGACGGCGAAATCACAATTCGCCTTGTCCGCTCAGAACGTGTCCTCTTTTTATCTTTCAGCGATGAAGGACCCGGTATTCCTAAAAATCACCTCAGACATGTCACGGAAAAGTTTTATCAGGTTCAAAAAGGGAAAGGTGGAACAGGGTTAGGTCTCGCAATTTGCCGTGAACTGGTTGAAGCACATGAAGGGAAATTGTTCATCGATAATCAACCGGAAGGCGGAGCGATTGCAACGATCCTCCTGCCGGTCACGAAAGCATAACGGGAAAGTCAAATGAGAAGCGCTTTCGAAACTGAACTGGTAAAGTGAAATGAGGATAACGATTTACAGCAAGACGAAACGAATGGAGGAATCAGTCATGGCACTTGGCGTATCGAACGGCAGATTAAGTCCGCTTACAGGGAAACCGAACGCGGTATCGACACAGACGGATAAAGAAGCGTTGAAGATGACACCTTTACCGTTCAACGGAAATCTAGCAGAATCAAAATTTCAAATCATGCGAGTTCTTCAAAGTCTTGACCGGGTGACAGTAGTCAAAGAAGATCCAACGTACATTCATGCTGTCTTCTCGAGTAAAGTCCTTCGTTTTAAAGATGATGTTGAATTTTATTTCGACGAAGCTTCTCAAAAAATTCATTTCCGCTCAGCTTCCCGTGTCGGCTATTCCGACTGGGGCGTTAACCGAAAACGAATGGAAGACATTTCGGCACGATATAAGGAGGCTTCCCGATGAAAAGTTATCAGTTGGTCGTAATTGGTGGTGGAGCAGCCGGAATGACAATTGCGGCAGGAGCAGCCAGTCTTGGTGCCCATGTCGCATTGATTGAGCGTCATACACATTTAGGTGGAGATTGTTTGCATTACGGTTGTGTCCCGTCAAAAGCGTTGATTGAAGCTGCACATGACGTCCATGTCATGAAGCAGACAGCAGCGAAGTACAACGTGACATTAAACGGAGACGCAGTGTACAGCAAAACAAAAGCAAGCGTCGACCGTGCCCGGAATATCATTCAGTCGCATGACGGAACGAAACGGTTCGAAGAGCTTGGTGTCGATGTTTACATCGGCGAAGCCAGTTTCTTGAGTGCCAATGAAGTCGAAGTAGCGGGTCAACTGGTTGTCGGAGAGAAATTCGCGATTTCGACGGGATCACAGCCGATCATTCCGCCGATTGAGGGGCTTGATACGATTCCGTACTTAACGAATGAGACGATTTTTGAACAAACGGAACGCCCTGAACGATTGCTGGTCATCGGCGGCGGAGCGATTGGTCTCGAATTATCGCAAGCCTATGCCCATCTCGGAACGGAAGTGACCGTGATTGAAGGTGCTAAATCCTTGATGCCAAAAGAAGACCGCAGCATGGTCACGGTACTACAACGACAAATCGAACAAGAATTGACACTCCATTTGGATACGACCGTCACAAGTGTCCGGAAAGCTGCGAACGGAATCGAAGTCACAGTCAAAACAGGCGAAGAATCCCGTGTCATTGAAACGGATGCCGTACTCGTGGCTGTTGGCCGGAAGCCGCGGATTGATGCGTTACGCCTTGATCGCGCAGGTGTTCATGTTGAAAAAGGTTATGTTCAAGTCGATGGTTCCCTTCGGACGAACCAACGTCATATCTTTGCTGTCGGTGATACGATTCAATCGTTGCCGTTTACGCACGTGGCTGGTCTTGAAGGGAAAACAGTCGTTACGAACGCTTTGTTCGGCTTACGGACTAAACCAGATTACCGTGCCGTTCCATGGGTGACGTTTACGACACCTGAACTGTTCCACCTGGGACTGACAGAAGAAGAAGCACGTCAAAAATACAGCGACATCAAAGTTTACGAAACCGGACTTGATGAAGTCGATCGGTTTGTCATCAATGGTCGGACGGAAGGACGCGTCAAACTGATTGCCGATAAACGCGGTAAACTGATTGGTGCCCATGCAATTGGTGAGCAAGCCGGCGAATGGATGCAGGAAGTCGTTTATGCGATGGCTCGTAAAGATAAGGTCGGTCAGTTATCCCGTGTCGTTCATCCGTATCCGATTCGTGGTGCTGCGGTCCAACGTGCAGCTGATTTATACTGGCGTGAACGTCTCTTTGACGGTCCGTTGCCAAAATGGTTAAAACGATACTTTGATTGGAAACAAGGAGAATAATACATGCAACAATCTGCTAAAAAACGTAATTTCGTTCCGGTCGTCATCCTCTTGACGCTCGTCATCAATCTGTTGGTCGCGCTGTTGTTTTTTGCACCGCCTTTACAGGTCGGTGATGGGTTTGACTGGACGCTGCTTCCTTTTTTAAACGCCATCTTCAACAGCTTCACGTTCATGTTGTTGCTCGGTGCCTGGATTTCAATCCGTCGGGGAAACCGGATCAATCACCGTCGCTTTATCGGCGGTGCCATGACGACGACGACGTTATTCTTGATTTCGTACGTGACGTATCATGCGGTCAGTGAATCGACGAAGTTCGGCGGAGAAGGGTTTGTCCGTCCCATCTATTTCTTTATTCTGATTTCGCATATCATTTTAGCAGCGGTCATCGTTCCGCTCGTCTTGATGTCGCTCGCTCATGCATTGAATCAAAATTTCGAGAAACATAAGAAGTGGACGCGTTTTACGATGCCGCTTTGGTTATATGTCAGTCTGACGGGTGTTATCGTCTATGTGATGATTCGTCCGTACTATTAAAACCGCACATCAAAACAGGCCCATTCCGATTTTTCTCGGAGTGGGCCTGTTTTTGATTGCCGAATCGTCATACAGCAAAGGAGATTACGGTTTTACCTTCGTTTCATCCAAGACATTTTGTGCTTTGATGTCAATTAGTGGACGGATCAAGACCTCAACACGCCGGTTTTGACTGCGACCGTTTTCCGTAGCATTCGAAGCAATCGGTTGATACTCTCCGTATCCGCTGACCGTAAACCGTTTTGGAGCAAGCTGTGGATTCCGCTGAAGGGCACGCATGAAACTGATGGCCCGTTCTGCACTGAGTTCCCAGTTCGACGGATACTGAACGGTATTAATTGGAATGTTATCCGTATGACCCGAAACCTGGATCTGACGTTGTCCTGCTTTGACAAGCAGGGTACTCATGCCTTGAGCGATTTGAATCGCATCACCTTTTACATCTGCTTGGGCAGGTGAAAAGAGGGCCCGGTCACGGATCGTAAAGACAAGCCCTTCATTCGTGACCTCAACTTTGATGTCTTTTTCAAGCTTCTGCTGTTTGATGTAGTCATTTGCTTCTTCTTTGATTTTTTCGAGTTCAGCGATTTCATAGCTTTGTGCTTTCGTTCGGGCATCAGTCTTTTTCGAGTCCTCTTCTTCCTGTGAGGTCGATAAGGAACTGTTCGTAATCATGCCTGAACCACCATTGAAGACAGAACTGAACGATTGAGACATTGCTTTCAGTTTGACGGCATCGACGTTACTCGAAGCGAAAAGAACGATGAACAGAGCGAGTAACAAGGTAAGGAGATCGGCATAAGGAATCAGCCAGCCTTCGGAAATGTGTTCATCATGCGGCTTCTTTTTCCGTTTCATACGTCGCACGCTCCTTCGGTGTCAGATAGACAAGTAACTTATCCTCCAGGTTTTTAGGAGATTCTCCGTTCTGGATTGATAAGATTCCTTCAATCATCATTTCATAGAGTTGGATTTCAGTGGCTGACTTCTGCTTTAACTTTGTCGCAAATGGGAACCATAGGACATATCCTGTGAAAATCCCAAATAGCGTTGCGATGAAGGCCCCGGAAATCGCGTGCCCCAGCTTTTCGATATCTGATAGATCGGATAGCGCGGCAACGAGTCCGACGACAGCCCCGAGTACACCGAGGGTCGGTGCATATGTACCGGCTTGCGTGAAGATGTTGGCATTCGCATGGTGCCGTTCGGTCATGTTTTCAAGGTCGCGGGTCATGACGTCTTCGACGTATTCTGACGGTTGACCGTCGATAACCATCATGACACCGCGGCGCATGAACGCATTATCCACTTCTTCGAGTGCCGTTTCAAGTGACAATAAACCTTCTTTTCGGGCTTGTGTCGAGAGGGTTAAAAATTGTTGAAGCAATGTCTGTTTCGTCATCAGTTGTTGTTCAAAGAAAATGACTTTAAACAAAGCAGGGATGATTTTTAAGCGTTCTTTCGGAAACGAAATCATGATTGCTGCCGCTGTACCGACAAAAATAATAACGAGTGCCGCGGGGTTCAGCAATGCGATCGGAGAGGCCCCTTTTAAAATCATTCCTCCGACTAAGGTGATGAGCCCTAGTATAATACCAATAATCGACACGATATCCATTTCATTTGTGCCACCTTTCCCATGTTGTCTGATCGTGAACGAAAAATAAAAAGAGCAGAAGAGGCGTCTTCTGCTCGGAAATCCAAAAACCGAGAATCACGCGCCGTTTTCGTCGATAAGCAATTGAATGCTTTCGTTTCGTTCGTCACGCTCTATATCGGTTAATACATCGTATTTTTTTAATGCAATATACAATTCGTTTAGAATTGATTGATCCACATGTAGCGATAGTAACTCCTCGAATTGATAATATAGCTGTGCGGGCATCCATTGCGATTGGCGTTCAAGCCTTCGCGAGACATCTTCAATCGAATGTTCAGCCGTCCTAGGGTCCACTGTTTCCCTCAACCTCCTTTTATGATTAAACGTCGACTTTTATCTATTTTACCAAAAAAAAACGAAAACGTTTAGCAGATTAGAGATTTAAATAGAACAAATGTTTTTGAGAGAGTATGATAGATGCAATTGGGTCATTTCATCTTAGGAGGAGTATGAATATGTTTTCACATAAAAGACGTTCACGTCTTGCGAAGTTCGGCCGGCTCGGAGAACTGATTTACCATCAGTTATTCGATAAGCCGGCCCGGTTCATTGCGACCGGCTTTACCTTGACCATCTTATTGGGTGGTTTTTTACTGTGGTTACCGGTGTCTCAACAGGCAGGACAGAATGTGTCGTTCATTGACTGTCTGTTCGTCGCGACGTCAGCGGGAACGGTAACGGGTCTCTCAACGATTAATATTGCGGAATCCTTTAATCTGCTGGGACAAATCATCATGATGTTGCTGATTCAGGTCGGCGGACTCGGGTTCATGACGATTGCTCTTGTCTTGTTAAGCGTGACGGGACGGAAAATCGGTATCCGGCAACGGATCATCATTCAGGAGATGTTTAACCTCGACAGCCCGGGCGGTACGATCCGTCTTACCCGTAACATCATCCTGACGACCGTCGTCGTTGAGTTGATCGGGATGCTGTTGATTGCCCTCGACTTATTTATCCAATATAAGTATACGTTCGGCAAATCGCTATATTATGGATTGTTCCATGCCGTATCAGCCTTCAATAATGCCGGTTTTGCATTATGGGGCGATAACCTGGTCGGTTTTCAACAGGATACGACGTTCATCCTGACGATTTCAGCGTTATTGATGATCGGTGGACTCGGCTTTACCGTCATTGCGGATTTATCTGCTAAACGGAGTTTTAAGAAGATTTCCTTGCATTCAAAACTGATGGTATTATCGCTTGTTGTCATCAATGGCCTTGGTGTCCTCGCGATGATGATTTATGAATGGGTGTCGCACCTCGGATCGCTTCACGATAAATCCTTTTTTGAAGCGTTACACATCGTCTTCTTCCAAGTCGTCACGACGCGGACGGCCGGTTTCCAGACAATCGATTTAACGACGATGGTTCCGTTATCGATTGGATTGATGATGGTCTTGATGTACATCGGGGCAGGTTCTGCTTCGACGGGATCTGGAATCAAGGTCACGACGGCAGCTGTCATCTTGAAAAACGTCTGGACGTATCTGCGCGGACAGCGGGAGACGGTCTTGATGCGACGGACAGTTCGACCACAGGCGATTCAAAAAGCTTACGCCATTGCTGTGTTCAGTCTCCTGTTCATTGCCTTGATTACGACGTTGCTTGCTTTGTCACAACCGAACATCTCCTTTGTCGGCTTGTTTTTCGAGACTGTGTCAGCGTTCGGGACAGTTGGTCTGTCGTTGAATGTCACGGCTGAATTAAACGACTTCGGGAAAGCTTTGATCATGTTTATGATGTTGCTTGGTCGGGTCGGATCGTTGACGATTCTGTTCACGTTTGCCGCTCAACACGATCGCTTGATTCGTTATCCGAAAGAAAACATGTTGATTGGTTGATGTTCAACAACAGCCAAAAAAGTGTCCTCCATCCCGTATTGACCGGGATGGAGGACACTTTTTTAATGGACGAAGGATAGGCGTTCTGAAATCGGTCGGATGTCAACCCGTGAGTCGGTCATCCGATCATCGCGTGTCATACGGTTATCTTCGGTAATCTGCCACTTCGACCCATGCAGGATGTTCAAAGCTGTCGCGATTTCAAAAAATGAATGACTTGAATTCCCGTTTGCCAGATAAAGACCGGGTGTATACGTCGTGACAATCGTATAAAGCGTCTGTGCCGTATCCTCTAAAAAGGCGCAGGAAGGATACCACTGTGTGCTGGCGGGAATCGGACCTGTGACAGCGTGGCGTTCCAAATAATCAATCATATTATTGGAGCCGGCTGCCTGTCCGATCTGCCAACCGATCCGGACGATGTAGGCGTCGGGATTGACCGCTTGGATCAGACGTTCGCACGTTCGTTTATAAGCCCCGTACTCATCCATTGCCGCCGGCACGACTGCAGGATCATGCGGTCCTTTTTGATTGTCGGAATAGACGGAAGCCGTACTTGTAAACAGAAACGGAATGTTTCGTTCAAACGACAGGCGTGCAAGTGTTTCGGCGAATTCAGCCGAACCCATTCCGATATGCAGCAACAGGTCGGGTTGAACACGATCGATGAACGCTTCCATGACGGCAGGATCAGTCGTTGAGACGACGGACCGGTCCCAGGCGGTGATGTCGTAGTGATGGGAACGGAAGACGTCTGCGAGGACGGGAGCGACCGTTCCGTTCATCCCGGTGATTAAAACGTTCATAGTGTTTCTCCTATCTGTGAATGTTGTGTTTTGTAATAGGCGACAAGGCGGGGAACCAGTTCCGCCAAATCCGGACAGATGATACCGGTCCCGTCCAAATCACGCAAGGCGTTACTCGTATCATATCGGGCCGGATGTACGAAGTAATCAAGCGTCTGCCGCTGCATCTGCAAGCGTTTGGCGATACGCGGCGTGAGCAGAGACGTGACCAGACGGAACGGAACAGTACCTCTCGGGTAAGAACCGTAATAGACGACGTGAAGCATTTCGTAAATCGCCCGGGCGCCATGCGGGAAGGGGTCTGTCAGATGATAAGTCGTCCGAACCCCTGCAGGTGCATGACTGAGATAGGTCGTCGCGTTGACGACATAATCATACGGAACGAGGTTAACGAGTGCGTTCGCTCGTCCGGCATAAGGTAACGGTGCAAATGGACTCAACAACCGTAAAGCATTCAGGATGAAATAGACGCCATCCCATTTCGGTGTTTCACCCGTCTGTGAATGCCCGACGACGATTCCGGGACGGATGATGGTATAGGGTAACGTTCCGATTTCTTCACGGAATCGTACTTCTGCAATGTATTTTGTTTCTTCATAGGCATTTTTAAAGTCCGCCCGATGTGATAATTCATTTTCAGAGATTGTTCCTGTTCGAAGACCGGAAACGTATGCCGTACTGAAGTAGACATACCGCTCCAGGTGGACGAACGTATGGGCAAGACGTGTCACATGAGACGTACCGGTGACGTTAATTCGAAAGGCATTGTCATAAGAAGTGGCTAAGTCATACAGGGCAGCGAGATGGAAGAGATGGGTGACACGACCAGCCAGCTCCTCCCGGATGGAGCCGGGCAAACCCAATCCCTCTTTTGTGATGTCGCCTTCAATTAAAATCAACTGTTCTTCCTTAAGCGGGGTCGTCCGTAAAAACTGTTCTTTCTGCGAAACAGCGCTCGCATGTTCATGTTTAAGATGCAACAGATAAAAGCAGTCAATTTGTTCAGGAACAAGAGCCAGGCGTTCAATCAACTTTGTTGCCAAAAAGCCGGGAAAGCCCGTCATCAGATAAGTTCGGTTCATTTCTTCTCAAAATCCTTTCGTGGATCAAGCTCCAATACAATCGTGAACGTCGATCCTTGATGTAATTCCGATTCGACAGAGATGGCACCTCCGTGGGATTCGATGATTTCCTTGCAGATGGCGAGCCCTAAACCGGTTCCACCGATTTTTCGGACGGCCGAATTGTCGACACGGTAAAATTTCGTGAATAATTTATCAAAGGCAGTTGAAGGAATGCCGAGCCCGTAATCCGTCACGCTCAAGATGGCCTGGTCTGTTGTTTTTTCGAGGCGTACATCAATCTGGTCGGAAGTGGGCGAATATTTGATGGCATTGGATAACAGATTGATGATGACCTGTTTGACCTTGTCCTCATCGGCAAAAATAACGATCGGGTCATCATCCATTGTGGCGTGAATCGTATGTGTCTCTGCCGTCTCACCGAATGTTTCAATCGTTTCGGCTAACAGTTGACGTAACGAAAACGGTTTGAAGACATAGTCTTGTTTGCCGCCTTCCATTCGTTGGATGTCTAAAAAATCATTCAGAAGATTAGTCAGGCGTTTGGCTTCTTCATGGACGATTTCAATGTATCGGGTCGTTTTTTCAGGTGTCGGTTGCCGGTAACGCAACAGTTCCATGAAACCAAGGATGGATGAGAGCGGCGTCCGCAATTCATGGGAGACGGTGCTGATCAGTTCATCTTTGACGTGATCCATTTTCTGTTCTTCCGTCCGGTCACGGAAGACGAACAAGAAGCCGTGACGAGAAAAGCGGCTGCGTTCTTTTTTGATCGAGGTCGCATAAAATTCAAAGTAATGATGACTTGATTCGTCCGGTTGCTGCAAGGTGAAGCGGAAGGAAATCTCAGAATGTTTCCCTGCCAGCAATTCCTCGACCTGTTGCAGCATGGCGTAACGTGTCGCTAAATCGAGATTCGGAATCATGCTGATCCGCTCCTGGATTTTACTTGGTGCGATGCCCGGCACATCCAGCAGTTTACGCGCTTTGACATTCATGTAGGCGAAACTGCCGTCTTCCCCCGTCAGTAAAAAGCCTTCATTGGAAGCTTGGAGGATCGATTGTGTAATATCGCGTTGGCGCATGATGGCATTTTTTTCACGCTCCAACATTTTTTCGATTTTTTTCTGTTCGCTGATATCACGGACGACAGCGACGCGCATCCGGGTTTTGTCATATGTGATTTCGCGGGGAAACACTTCGATTTCGACAGAAGTGCCGTCTGCCCGCCGTCCGATGACTTCATATGGTTCTTCATAATGACTCGTGATCCGGTGAATGACGGATTCCTGAAACTCGGGTTGAATAAAATCAAGGATCTGATGTCCTTTCATCAGTTCGAGTCGGGTCCGGAAAATGATTTCCGCCGCCCGGTTAGCATCGAGAATGACGCCGTCATCATGAAAGATGACGGCTTCAAGGACAGATTCGGCAATCAGACGGAACCGGCGTTCACTTTTTGCGAGATGCAGTTCGACTTGTTTTTGGGAACTGATGTCCGTAATGAATAAGAAGAAGCCGCCATTTTGGAGACGTGTCATATACAAGCGACCATAAAACTGAGAACCGTCTGTTCGATGATACGTCCATTCATTTTCTGTATCCCGTCCGTGTAACAAGAGGATATCTTCATCGGACAGGTTTTTTAAATTTAACTGCTCCAGATGTTGTTTCCGGAGCTGGAATTCTTCCAGATCATGTATTGAGAGTGGTGTCATCTCCTGAGGCAGCGCAGCAGGATCGACGCCGAACATCGTCCCGGCTGTCTCGTTGATGGCTGTGATGCGAAAATCAGAATCTGTTACGAGAAGCGCAGCGTCAATTGTTGAAGCCAATAATTGATGGAGATCAAGGGACTTGATTGTGACTAAAAAGAAGTCGGTCTGCTCGACTGGGGAAATCGTCAATGTGTAAGGAAGAGAAACGACCTGAATCCGATTTGAAATCGGGAAAATCGTATCTTCTAATAAAAAAAACGAAGCAAGTGACGTATCAGCTGACGACAGACGGAACTGTTGATGAAATGCAGGATTCGCAAAGTCGATGATACCGAGTCGATTCACTAATACGACAGGCTCTTCGAGAGCGCGCAACGTTGCATGAATGACTCTACTGGAAGAAGGAGATGAATGTTCTGCCATGAGCTGCCTCCTTAAAAGAAATGAGCGGTAAACGGATATGTGTAAAGATCAGTAAAGTGACGTATTCTCTATATATTCTCCATCCCATGACATCTTTCCTATCGCCTACGCGAGAGAAGCCTGAATTTAGTATGATGAATTCAGAGAATGATCCGAATCAAGGACTGTATCGTACGCAAAACAGATAACAGATTCAGAAGGGCGGTAACAGAACGATGCAAAAACAAATGAAACGAAGAATGATGGCCTTGCTATTTGCGGTGACCGGAGGAGTCGCTACTTATTTTTTTTCGAGTTCTTGGGAACCTTTAATCTTGATTGTGAGTATAGTAGGGTGTACACTCTTTTTAATCCTTTCCTTCCTGACCCCGTCATTAGCAAACCGACTGGACCGGATGGAAGGACGAGAGTTTGAGGAATGGTTGGTCGAGCTTTTTGAAACAGCCGGGTATCGTGTCGAGTTGACACCGGCCTCACGTGATTTCGGAGCAGATTTATTGATTGAAGACGCACAAGGGTATAGGATTGCGATTCAAGCGAAACGATATGGTTCGGTCGTAGGACTCGAAGCTGTTCAACAAGTGGCAGCTGCTGTCCCGTTTTACGGTATGGATGAAGGGTGGGTCGTGACGAACTCGACCTATACGGAAGCCGCGTATCGTTTGGCAGAACCGAATCAGGTTCGGTTGATTGATCGAAACGAATTACTGGAATTTGCTCATGAAATTGGCTTTCGCTAATGTTGTCGAATGATTGTCGACAAAAGGGGGTTGTCAATTTGTTCAAACGGTGCAATAATCATTTTCGTTAACGAAATATCAGTCAGATAAAGAAAATCAAAATTATACGGAATGTCTAAATATACTGGGGACGAAATACCAGCACTTTTTAGCAGTGAGAGGAGAATTTCTGGTGCGCAAAGTTGTCTATGTGCAGGGTTGCGTTTTTTCGCAAGGTCATGCCGCGATTTATGATGAATCCCACCAAATGATTGGTGCGGTTCAACACGACGAAACAGGTCGTGTTCAAGTAATGAATGGTGAAGGTAGAGGGGTAGCGTTTGGTAAGTTCATCCCGACATGTAAGAAATGGGTCGTGATGAACCACGATGGTCAAGAAGTAGGTCAAATGCGTGAGAAATTTTCACTCTTCTCGAAGAAATGTGAGTACAACGTTTACGAACGCGGTACGTACACGATTTCCTTCGACCTGACAAAAGGAAAATTCTCAGTACGGAGTTCAGCGGGAGAAGTCGTCGCAGAATTGCTGCAAGACGGCGATGAATACCGTCTTGTCAAAGATGCGGATAAACTTTCGATGTACGAGTTACTCTCGGTTCTAAAAAGCCTGACGAATAACGTCAACTATAAATCACTTACAGCAGTTTAAAACAAAAAAAGATGTCCGGCCATTATTGATGGCTGGACATCTTTTTTTGTTAAGTTTGTAAGACATGCTGGAGACGCTGCTTCGCTTCATGCGTCAGGTGCGATATACGGCGTGCGTAGAGACAGAGCTGGAGAACGTGGACGGTTTCAGGGCGATAGGCATTGATGCGCTCTAATGACCGTCTCAAACGTTTTTCTGTTAATTCAATTGGACCGCTTGTTTCCGCATGTTGTGTATACACAAGGTAGAAATCAAGGGGACTGATTAGGTCATCTTCATCGATGTTCGGATTTTTGAAGACAATCGTCAATAATTCACGTGTTTCTTCCAGTGAAAACAGATGCTTTAAATCATCAAGTAAGTAAATGATGGCAGCCTGGTTAATGGAGTACTTCTTACCACGGTGCGGAACACCGATGATGTCACGAACTTCACGTTTCGTCCAATTTTGAATCGTCGTTGCCGACATATGCTCCCCGATCAATGCATTGGCAAGGTGGACGATTTCATTAATGGACAAACCATTTTTAGAAGGATCAAACTGTTTGAGGCGGGTCATTACTTTCGGCAAATCGGCTTCCTCTTCTGACCCGAGTGTTCCGATTCCTTTGCCTTCTTTCAAACGAAGCAGGCAACTGGATAACGTTTGTACGGCTTGAGCATCATACATGCAGAATACTTCCTCTCTAGAACGTCATTTGACCTTATGTTAACAAATGAAGGTTCGAAAGAGCAAACGCCAATCGAACGAAGTACAATGAAACTATCAGAAAAAGGGGGATTCGTATGGAGTGGATTGCGGCAATCGGAACAATCGTCATCGTTGGAATCGTCTTAGCCCTTCTCGAATGGACGGGAAAGAAATTGCAGGTGCAACCCGAGACGATACGGAAGTGGATTCATATCGCGGTCGGGCATTGGGTATTTCTCGCACTTGCCTGGATGGAACATTGGTATGTCGCCATCACACCGCTACTATTTTTTACACTGGTCAATCTGATCACTTTGAAGCGAGGAACCGGACGAATGAATCAGGTGGAACGGGTTTCGTATGGAACGGTGTATTATCCGATCGCCTTGGCCCTGCTGGTTCTGTTCTTTTTCGAACAGGAACCGATGGCGCTTGTCGCAGGAAGCATGGTCCTTGCCTGGGGAGACGGATTAGCCGCCCTCGTCGGAAAACGCTTTGGGAAAACATTCTACACCCGTGGAAAAATCCGTCGTTCATTCGAAGGCAGCATCGCGATGTTTTTAGCATCTTTTCTCGTATTGACAGTGACATTTCTATTTTATGAAGAACCGGCCTGGCTTGCGGTCAGTTACGGCTTTTTACTGGCCAACATTGCGGCCTTGATTGAAGCGGTCTCTTACCGGGATACCGATAATCTGTTGATTCCGCTGACAATCGGAGCCCTTGTCGCATTCGCCCTTTAAATTACGGACGGTGAAACAGACGACGCATGAAGTACCGGGACCGGATTGTCAGGTAGAGCGGAATGGACCGGATTCCAGCATGCCGATACGTCAAGTCACGGCAGATTGTATCAAAAACGGTCCGATACATCCGGTCTTTCGTCTGATCGTAGACGGCCGCCCACATGCTGTGTTCGACCATCAGGGAAAGCATGGAATCGAGCCGGAAGACGGTTGCTTCATCCGGTTCACCGTCCAGTGCCTGATGGAACAACTCATAACGCATTTCCGCATTGTTGGCGGCAATCGCATGGAACACCATATCGTGGTGGTGTTCCGGAATCTCGAACAGCAATGAGTAAAGAGACTCCAGCACATGTTCATCATGCCCCGGCATCGACTGCATCATATCGATTGTCATCAAGGTCCCTTCTCCACCGGGACCGATTTTTTTCAGATACTTGAGTGCATGTGACGCGGCCTCGCCGAAGAATTCCCGCTCGTGATAATGAACGGCTAAATGACGGTGCACACTCGGCTCATCCGGAAAAAGCGACAACGCATCCAGGAAATGCCGTTCGGCCTCATGTTGAAAATTTTCGACTTCACTCATCAAGCCAAGCAGGAGATGAGCCCGGACATGATCGCCGGTTTCAGCACGTGCCTGTTCGAGTTGCCGGCGTGCGGCTGAAAAGTTTTGTTCGTGAAAAAAGGCATAGGCTTTGGCAATCCCGGGAAGAGGGTGCCCGGGGTCCAACTGGTGCAGGCGTTCAATTTTTTGCTGAAACAGCTTAGGTTCGAATTCGGACGTCAAATGAGACAACAGATCAAGCTCTGCGAAGGGAATCGTAATCTCATTTGATTGGGCATGTAACGTATGGATCATGTGAAAACCACCTTATGTCGTGTTATATCTTCATGATAATGGAAAGAGAAGACAAGAAACAGCCCGTTGCTAAGGCAACGGGCTGTTTCTTGTCTTTATCGGATAGGCTTAAGCGTGTAGATGAAGCACATCTTCCACCGATTTGTACGTGTATCCAAGATCGCGTGCAACCGCTTCGTACGTGACGAATCCTTGGGCAACATTCAGACCTTTTTCAAGAGCAGCGTTTTCGGCAAGTGCACGGTGCGTGCCTTTGTTCGCAAGCTCGAGTACATAAGGAAGTGTCGCGTTCGTCAAAGCGAGTGTCGATGTGCGTGGAACCGCACCCGGCATGTTGGCGACAGCGTAGTGAACGACACCGAACTTCTCGTATGTCGGATCATCGTGTGTCGAAATCCGGTCGACCGTTTCGAAGATTCCACCTTGGTCAATCGCAACGTCAACGATGACAGAACCGGGTTTCATCCGCTCAACCATGTCAGCCGTGACGAGTTTTGGTGCTTTTGCTCCAGGAATCAAGACAGCACCGACAACCAGATCACTTTCAGCGACAGCTTCAGCGATTGTATACGGGTTTGAAATCAATGTGTTGATTGAATTCCCAAAAATATCGTCGAGTTGACGGAGACGTTCCGGACTGACGTCGATGATTGTGACATCGGCACCGAGACCAACCGCAAGTTTCGCTGCGTTTGTTCCGACGACACCACCGCCGATGACCGTTACTTTACCGCGACGAACACCAGGAACACCTGCAAGCAGGATTCCCATACCGCCGTGTGGTTTTTCGAGGAATTGCGCTCCGATTTGTGACGCCATTCGACCGGCGACTTCGCTCATCGGTGTTAAGAGTGGTAATGTCCGGTTTTTTTCGACCGTTTCGTATGCGATGGCTGTAATTTTTGAATCGACGAGTGCGCGTGTCAACTCAGGTTCTGCAGCCAGATGAAGGTATGTGAACAATGTGAGTTCCGGACGGAAGTATTGATATTCCGAAGCAACCGGTTCCTTAACTTTCAATGCCAACTCGGCAGTAGCCCAAACTTCAGCCGCTGTCTCGATGATTTGTGCCCCTGCTTGCGTGTATTCTTCGTTTGTAAAGCCGCTCCCCATACCAGCAGTTGTTTCGACGATGACCGTATGTCCTTGACCCGTTAAAGCCGCTACCCCAGCAGGCGTTAACGCGACACGATTTTCATTGTTTTTAATTTCCTTTAATACTCCGATGATCATAAATGCGATCCCCTTTCGCGAATAAACAAACAGTGTGTCACTTCTCCTTCAGTATACGAGAAATGAAAGCGTTCTACTTTATCGGCGATTTCAAAAATACAAGCAATCCTTTGTGAAAAATCACAAAGGATAACGGTCCGCTTTTAAGTACAGATAAAGAAGGGCGCGTTCCGGAAGCGATTCCATCCGGATACCGGCTTCTTCCTCGATTCTTCGCATCCGATACAAAATCGTATTCGGGTGCACATGCAGGTGGGAAGCGACCTGTTTGACGTTTCCATCATAATGAAGGAACCACTCCAACGTCTCACATAACGAAGCAGCATGTTTCCCGTCATAGGCGCGTAATCGCTCGATCTCTTCTAAACGAACGGTCCTTCTACGAAGACGTTCGGAAAAAATCGGTAACAGTTGGAACAAACCAAGCCGCTCATATCGTGTGACGGTATTTAATTCAAACGGAAAAGCATCTTTTAACCGGAGAACGATGCCGGTTTCTTCGTAACGTTCCGGAATCGACTGGACGCCGGTAAACACTTCACTGCTGGCAGAGATGAAGTTTGTATAGTTAAACCGTTCCGCGAGCATCTGCCGGAACGACTGGATGAACGCATCGAACTGCAGTCGTTCATGATGGGCATCTTGATCGTTTGTGCTGATCCACAAAATAAAATCAGTCTCATCGTACGCGTACAAAAGCGGTCGGACGGTTTGCTGGATAGTCAGCAAATAACGTAACCGATCAGCAAGTCGCGGTGTGATGGCTTCTGAAAATCGAATCACCATTAGGCGACTGATTCCGGGTGGAGCAACGTGTAGTTTAGAGAAGGTCTTTAAAATTTCCGACTCGGGCATATCTTCATGCAGCAGTTCAAAAAAGAATTGTTCCGTTTTTTCTTCTTGGCGTTTCTTTTGCATATCGATCGCGAGCAATTGCCGTTGGGCCAGCAAAGCTCCCTTTTTTAAGTCGGATAACTCCGTTTCTGAAAAAGGCGTACTGCGGGCGATCGACCAAATGTACCCTAAAATTTCTGTATCTTGCTTGATCGCAATCGCGACACGGTCATTCAAACCGACACCTGTACGGGCTGAAATGATCAACGGTTCATCCTGTGCCGCAAGATTCTGAATGACTTCGTCTTTCCACAGTTGATCAATGACCGATTCAGGAACGCGTCGCCCGATAATCGTTGCAATCCGGGCCGGGTCCGTATCGGCAGTGTGTGTACTATAAGCAAGCAACCGGTGATTCCGGTCCTCGATCGTAATGGGAGCACTCAGTGCGACACCAATCGCTTCCGCTAAATCCTCAAGGGAATGATACGTCGCTTCCAACATAAAAATCAGACCTTCTTTCTCTTTTAAAAATACTGTTGAAGTAAGTATATCTTTGGTTGTGTATAAGAACAAAGAGTTTTCCGATAAGTTGTAAAATTTAACAAATTATAAAGAGTAGATGAATATGAAAACCAGGCACAAAAAAAACCTCCCGACAGTTAACCGGATTTACCGGGGAACTGTCGGGAGGCGAAATTATAGGCAGAATCAGCGTCGAACAGACCGTCTCCGGCTGTAGACGACGAGTGTCAGCAAGAAGATAAGACTAAGGGCAATCAAGACAATCAGTGAAGCCGTATTGAAATGAAGGACTTCAAGAAGGACGCTTGTTGCAACGGTCAGATAAAAAATACCGAGATATTTTTTGACGAAAGGGCTGTCGAAATGAGCCAACTGTTTCGCACCGATCGGCGCACCGAGTAACGCTCCGATGATCAACATGACTCCGACGAGGAGATCGACATCGGTACTTGCAACCGTATAGTTGACGAGACCGGACAAGACGATCAGTAAGGCAGAAGCAATACTTGTTCCGACTGCGCGCTTCAACTCATATCCGGCGATACCGACGAGTAACGGTGTAATGATAAAACCACCGCTGACACCGAGCAACGACGAGATGAATCCGGCAAACAGTCCGATGAATCCAAGCGCCAGATAACGGTTTTTCCAACCGGTCTGTGATCCGGTCGTTGTTTTGGGACGTAAAAATTTATTGGCGAAGTACAGGAGCAAACCGATATACACGATCGAGATGACGAGATGGGCGCCGTTCACTTCCTCTAACCGGAGAACGATCGGGGTCGCGATGGTAGAGCCGATGATGCCGACTAAACCGACGACCAGGCTGTCACGCCAGACTACATTTTTCAGGCGGAGGTGCGAGAGGGTACCGGATACGGTCGATCCAAGGGTTAACATTAAACTGGTCGCGATGGCGACACTCGGTGCAAAACCAAGAATCAACAACAACGGGGTCAAAATGATTCCGCCGCCGATTCCAAAGAAACCAGAGATGATGCCAATGAAAAAGCCGAGCGGTAAAAAATAATAAAATTCCATTTGAGACATTCCTTTCACGTTCTTTCATACGGTTAGTATGGCAATTCATTCATAAAATGTAAAAGGGAACGGCTCCTTCAAGGGGGTTGAAGGAGCCGTTAAGGGGATTATTCTTTTGATGCAGCAACTTCAGTTGCTGCATCAATACCGGTATTGGCTTTGACAAGAATACGTTCGAAGTTACCGGCCACTTCGTCCGATTTCGTAACAAGTGTTCCGATGATCGCACCTAGAAAACCAAGTGGAATCGAAACAATTCCCGGATTCGACAGTGGGAATAATGCTTCCCCGACGAATAAGGCTGAACCGTCAACTGCCCAGATATTAGGACTGAGCGCGACGAGAAGCAGTGAAGAGAAAAGACCGACGACCATACCTGTGACAGCTCCGCCAGTATTGAAACGGCGCCAGAAAATCGTCAGCAAAATGACGGGCAAATTGGCACTGGCTGCCACTGCAAAGGCCAGTGAAACGAGGAATGCGACGTTCATCGATTGAGCGAATAACGCCAGTACCATCGAAACAAGTGCGACGGCAATGGAGGCGAGACGGGCAGCCGTCATTTGTTCTTTTTCCGTCGCTTGCCCTTTACGCAGAATATGACTGTAAAAATCATGGGCAAAGGCGGAAGCAGCCGATAAAACGAGTCCGGCAACGACGGCAAGGATGGTCGCAAAAGCGACAGCCGCAACGAAGGCGAACAGTAAATCTCCGCCAAGCGCCTGTGCGAGAAGAGGTGCGGCCATGTTTCCAGCAGCATTCGCAGCGATGATGTCATCTGCTCCAACGAAGGCAGCGGCTCCAAATCCAAGGAAAATCGTTAAGATATAAAAGGCGCCGATGATCCATGTCGCATAAACAACTGATTGCCGGGCAGTCGGTGCATCTTTTACCGTAAAGAAGCGGATTAAAATGTGCGGCAATCCGGCTGTCCCGAGAACAAGTGCCAAGTTTAAGGAAATCGTATCGAGCGGTAACTTAAACTTGTTTCCGGGATTCAAGAAGGCGTCACCGAGCGGTGTTGCTTGTTTCACTTCCGAGAACATCTTCATGATTGAGAAATCGAATTTGGCAAATACCATGAAGGAAATAACGGCTGTACCGGCCATCAATAGAATCGCTTTGATGATTTGTACCCATGAGGTGGCCGTCATACCGCCAAAAACAACATATACAGTCATCAAAATACCGACGATGATGACGCTTGTCGTATACGGAATCCCGAGTAGCAACTCAATCAAAGCACCGGCTCCAACCAGTTGCGCAATCATGTAGAAAATCGAGATGACGATTGAGTTCATTGCGGCAACACCACGAACTTTCGAAGCATTGAAACGAGCAGCAATCATATCTGCCATCGTGTATTTCCCTAAGTTGCGTAATGGTTCGGCGACGAGGTAAAGAACGACGAGGTAGGCAACGAGAAAACCAATGGAATAAAAGAATCCGTCAAATCCAGCCAGGGCGATCATACCGGCGATTCCGAGGAAGGAAGCAGCAGACATGTAGTCACCGGCAATGGCGATTCCGTTTTGAGCGCCGGTCAAACCACCGTCCGCAGTATAAAAATCATTCGCCGTCTTTGTTTTACGGGCAGCGAAATATGTAATGACGAGTGTTAACCCGACAATCGCAGCGAATAGGGCGACAGCGGTATAGTTCATCTGGATTCCTCCTTGATCTGTTCGACCAGTCGATCAAACGAACGTGCCTTTTTGTTGTAAAGCGTACAAAACGTCCACGTCATGATGAACTGCAGGAAAGCAAATAACCAAGCCCCTGTGATATCACCAAGCAATGGCCGATTCAAGAAGGTGAAATAGCTTGTCATGATGGGAAGCGTAAAATAAAAAATGAGACAAAATACAATCGCCGGTAAGATGAATGTATTCTTCTCGCGCATCAATTGTTTAAACGATGCACTTTCAACGATTGCTTCAGCAGAGCGTGTCGTTTCCGTCTTCGCTGTTTCAGATACCTGGTGCATGAGACGCCTCCTTTGAAAATGAATTTAAATTCATTATAGAGACACTTTCTTTGGAAAATCTATCCTAATTTAGAAGGGAGAAACAAAGATGTTATATCAGTATTGGTCTTACCAATTATTTGTAAGCGTTTTCAATGTTGGACAAAATGTGAACGTTATTCTAGAAATATATTAATGTAGAAAAATGATTCAAAAGTCCTGCCTGGAAATATAAGCGGAAACGGCATAACGAAACGCTAAATCGGGATAATTAAAACGACACACCCTGATAAAGAGTGTGCCGATGATTGATCAAATCATTTGTTATTGTGCTCGATTTCTTGTTCAAGATCACGCAGTGACTTGGAACGTCGTGCGAGGGCGCGGCGCTTGATGATTTCTTCGACGCCACGACTGACTCCCCAGATGGCGAGTAAAATCAGGAACAGAAAAACAAGGCGAATCGGCCGTTCCAAAAAAGTCGACCATTCTTTACCGATTAAGGAGAAGATGATGACGACAATCAGTCGACCTGCTCCAGCCGCAATCAAATAAGTCCGAAGTGACAGTTGAATCATTGCAGAAATTGCTGTAATGATGAATGCCGGCATGAACGGAAGTGAAAAGAAAAAACCGAGTGAAATCGGACTCATATGACGAACACGTTCAATCCACTGTTGGGCGGCTTTATGTTGTTCAAGCCACCTCGTGACAGGGCGACGGAATAAATAACGGATACAGGCAAAGACGACAAGTGAACCGAGCATACTTCCGACCCAAGAGACGAGTACACCCATCCAAAATCCATAAGTCGCTGCATTGGCGGAAATGATGAGAACAAGCGGGAGGAACGGAAAAAGTGATTCCAAAAAAGGAGCAATCAATCCGGTCGAAGCACCACCCGGAAGATCCTGGAGAAACGTAATCATCTGTTCAATCCACTGACGGACGGTTTGGAGCATTCGGAATCCTCCTTACAAAATAAACTGCTAATTTCTATTTTAACTCTTTACTCATCAGAAAGGAAAAACTTTATCGCGTCGTCCGCTGAACTGGCAATTGTACATTTCAAATGAAGTTGGTATTATACTTAAATGGGTGCGTTTTGCAGGCGTTCCCAGCTAGCTAATAGCTATGACGCTTCGTTCGCCAACGTTCGTTTTACTGCAAAAAACTGACATGGGGGCCAATGAGGATTATGAAACCTTATCGCGTACTATTATTTTATAAGTATGTTCCGATCGACAATGCGGAACAATTAACAAAAGAGCACCTTGCGTATTGCAAAGAGCTTGGCATCAAAGGAAGAATCTTGATTGCTCCAGAAGGAATCAATGGCACACTGTCTGGAACAGTCGAGCAAACCGATCAATACATGCAAGACTTGCTTGCCGATCCACGGTTTAGTGACATTGAGTTCAAAATCGATGAGGTCGACGAACATGCCTTCAAGAAAATTTTCGTTCGTTATAAAAGCGAACTTGTCACATGGCGTTTTGAAGATGAGTTCAACGTGCCGGAAGAACATGCCACGTATCTTGAACCAACTGAGTGGAAAGACATGATGCAAAACGAAGATGTCGTCATTCTTGATGTTCGGAACAACTATGAATACGATCTCGGTCATTTTAAAAATGCCGTCAAGGTCGATGTCGATGCTTCACGTGAATTCCCGCAATGGCTTGATGAAAATGAACATTTGTTTGAAGGGAAAAAGGTCCTGACATACTGTACGGGCGGTGTCCGTTGTGAAAAATTCACGGCATATTTCCGTAAACGTCAAAACAGCGACGACATCTTCCACTTAAAAGGCGGAGTCGTCATGTATGGGAAAGATGAAGCGACACGTGGAGAAGACTGGGAAGGGGAGTTGTATGTGTTCGATGAACGCATTCAAGTACCTGTCAACGAAGTTAATCCAACGGTCGTCTCGACTTGTTATTACTGTGGAAAAGACGAAACACGTTACGTGAATTGTGCAAATCCGGAATGTAATCGTCAACACTTCTGCTGTGAAGAGTGTGAACCGAAAGTCATGCGTTCTTGTTCAGACGAATGCCGGGAACACCCGCGCAACCGTTATGTAAAAGAACAAACGGAAGAACTGGTAAAGTGATCAAGTATGAATGAAAACAGGCTGACGAAATCCGGGATTCGGATTCCGTCAGCCTGTTTGTTTAGATGGAGAACAAGAAGCGGAGGATATCCGGCATTCGTTTCGCCCATTCAGTTTCATGATGGATGGCACCGGGGATAATTTCATAAGCCGCTTGTGGAACTTTTTTCTGAACCGCTTTAGCAAGAACATCGTTCGTATGCAGGTAGTCATTTTCCGTCATCGGTCCGCTGACTTCCTTCGTACCGACATCCATGTAACAACGATGGTGCTCGGATAATCGTGGACTATGCTCGATAAATTCCAGTAAAGAAGAAAAATTCGCCCAACCAGCCGTCGATAAAGCAGCGACACGCGTAAAGACTTCCGGATAAGCAAACAAGCCGTACAATGAAATGACACCACCCATGGAACTGCCGATCATGGTCGTATCTGTCGGAATCGTCGCATAATGCGTGTCGATATACGGTTTTAGTTCGTGAACGATCCAGTGCATGTATTGTTTTCCGTTGCCACCAATCGTCTTGCGATGGGACGGATAGGCCTTGCGCATTAAAAGAGCTTCGTCCGTCCAAGGCGCATATTCATCATATCGGTCCATCCCATCATCCGGACTGTCGATGGCGACGATCATCGCATGCAGCTGAACGGTGTGCAGTGCGTGATGGACTTCCCAGCCTTTTCCGAAAGAAGCGGTCTCACCACTAAACACGTTTTGTCCATCATGCATATAAATGACTGGGAGCGCTTCGTCGACAGGTAGTTCGGTCGGACGATAAATCCGAATGGTTCGAGGCGATGTAAGGGTCGGGATTGTTCGGGCAATTTCAGTAATCGACAATAGAGTCACGACCTTTCAAAGATTAGCGTAATGAGCGGTACAATTGCGACCGTTGTGTTTTCCACCGACATAAAGAGCATGATCCGCTTGACGAAGCGATTCTTCGAACGACCGTTCAGATGGATATTCGACGGTGTCGACGCCGAGACTGATGGTGATGGATAAGCGATATCCATCGACGACGAACGGTCGGTCGAGGACAGCATGACGAATTTCTTCTGCAAAATCGATGGCTTGTTTCTGTGGCGATTGATTGAGTAATAAAACAAACTCCTCTCCACCGTATCGCGCTGCGAAGACATGCTGCTTTTTCTGTTGCACGGACCGAATTCTGCGACCAAGCTCACGCAGGACAAGGTCACCGACCTTATGGCCATACGTATCGTTGACGTGTTTGAAGTGATCGATATCAAATAAAATAATTGACAGCGGATAGCGGTCGGAGGCGAATTGCTGTGCCCCTTCTTCGTAAAACGCACGGCTGTTGGCGAGCTCCGTCAAAGCGTCAGTCCGGCTTTCAGCATACAGTTGATATGTTTCCTGCGAACGGTGCAACACCCGGCAGAAAATACGTAACAAACGTGAAAGCTCATCGGCACTTGTCGCATCATAGGCATCAGCGGTTTGATGAAACAGGACGATCGATACATCGACATCTTCGTTTGTGATGGACGGAATCGCAATCATCGAATGACGATCAACAGGTAAGTCAATCTGGATATCTGTACCCCAATCGAACCGAAGGCCATGAATGATTGGGGTCTGCAGCTGTTCAGCCGACAAGGAATGGAACAGAGGCAGGACATCAATGATTGTTTTCGTCCGTATGTTGTAGATGGTTTGCTTGCGTTGTTGCTGAATCGAAATCCAGCCTTCGGAAAAATCAATCAGGTGAGGCAAGTCGCGTAATAAGGAGTCACTCGTTTCTTGTTCGAACCGGGAAATCAGCAATCGTTCTTTCGCGTCATCAAACCGTTTGGCTTTTTCGTTCGCTTCCATCGTCACACCCCGTTGTTGGAGCAACCGTTTGAACAAAAGTAAGATGAGTGCTGAGACGGAAGCGGCGATGAGCGGGTTTTCATCGTAAAACCAGATGCCGAGAAACGCACACAGCATACTCGTCCCGTAAACCAGTGTCTGCAAACGGACAAGACGGATCCAATCGTATTTCAGATACAAGACACGATTGACGAAACGGCACTGCAAGTAAGAGACGAGCATGACAGCCGTTAAGTATCCTAAAAAGGGAACGATCGCTTCCGAGTACGTGAATCCAGTACCGATGGGCCCACCGAGTGCCAAGTAAACGAGTGAGGGACAAGCGAGATAAAACAAATCAAACAGGACATTGATTGGATACAAGTATAAAAACCGTTTGAGACGGATTTCTTTTTTATGAGAAAAAATTTGAAAGATGATGATACCAATCTGACTGAGCAAGATCGACGGCAATAAACCGTAGTTGAGAAAGATAAACAAGATGATTCCTTCCTGAAACGTATAATAAATGCCCCCCCGACGGACGTTGTCGAACTGGAACAAGATGATAAGTGCAAGAAGGTAGGCTGCATTGCCGAATGAGAGTGGAAAGTCGATGAGTGTCGGATGGATAAGTAAAGTGAAGGTAAGCAGACTAACAACGAGACACAAGACGAGCCAACTGTTTCGTGCGACTTTTTGATAGTAGACCATGATGCGTCTCCCTCCTTTAACAGTCCTTCCCTACTTATACCCGTTTTGTGGAAATTATGATGATGGATTTACAAAAAAATAAGGTTGAGAGAATGCAGTGAATTGCGTATAATGTGAAAGATATCAAACAATCGATGACGAAGAAAGTAGCGATATGATTTAATCGGCCAGCGAATCAGGGAACGGTGGAAGCCTGAACAGATTAGACCATCGTGAAACGCACTTCCGAGACGCTATCCGAATCCATGTGATCAGGCCTAGCCGGGGGACCCCCGTTACCCCCGCTAAAGTGGGTGTCGTACCGTCGACATCAAGAAGAGTGGTACCGCGGTCATTCCGTCTCTTTGCGTGTTGCGCAAAGGGCGTTTTTTATTGGAAAAAATAAACTGTTTGGAGGAAACAAGATGAGTTACAAGCAACAGTATGCCCAAGTATTACATGATGTGATCGGTGACGCATTGTCACAAGAAGAAATTGAACAGTTGATCGAACAACCAAAACACGAGGATCACGGAGACCTGGCGTTCCCATGTTTCCAACTCGCGAAAGCATTCCGCAAAGCACCGATGATGATTGCGACAGAGCTGGCTGAAAAAATCGATAATCCACTATTCTCGAACGTGCAAGCAGCCGGACCGTACGTGAACGTCTTCTTGAACCGGGAAGTGGTTTCGCGCGAAATCATCAAACGTGTGTTAGAAGAACAACAAGCTTACGGATCAAGCGAAGCGAACGGCAAAACGATTGTCACGGATTTCTCGTCTCCGAACATCGCAAAACCATTCTCGATGGGACATTTACGTTCGACAGTCATCGGAAACGCATTGAACCAGATTTCACGGAAAAAAGGATACGAAGTCGTCGGCATCAACCACCTGGGAGACTGGGGTACACAGTTCGGCAAGTTGATGGTTGCTTACAACATGTGGGGCAAGGAAGAAGACGTCCGCGCTGAGCCAATCAAAGAATTGTTGAAACTATATGTCCGTTTCCATGAAGAAGCGGAAGAAAATCCGGCTCTTGAAGATGAAGGGCGGGCTTGGTTCAAAAAACTCGAACAGGGTGACGAACAAGCGACGACACTTTGGACATGGTTCCGTGAAGTTTCGCTCGTCGAGTTCAACCGTGTGTATGAAATGCTGGGTGTCAGTTTCGACAGCTTGAACGGTGAAGCCTTCTATAATGATAAGATGCAGCACGTCATCGATTTATTAGAAGAAAAAGAGTTGCTCGTCGAGTCGGAAGGCGCCATGGTCGTCGACCTCGAAGCTGAAGGAATGCCTCCTGCTTTGATCAAGAAAAAAGACGGTGCGACATTATACGCGACACGCGATTTGGCTGCTGCCGTCTATCGTCTTGAGACATACGGTTTTGAGCAAGCCTTTTATGTTGTCGGTGGCGAACAAGCCCTTCACTTTAAACAGCTGTTTGCTGTTCTGAAGAAACTTGGTTTTGAAAATGTCGACGGTATGCACCATGTCCCGTTTGGTCTGATCATGAAAGACGGGAAAAAGATGTCGACACGTAAAGGACGGATTGTCCTTCTCGAAGAAGTGCTTCAAGATGCAATCAATGTCGCGAAACAAAACATCGCTGAGAAAAATCCGAACCTTGCCAATGCCGAACAGACGGCACGCGAAGTCGGTGTCGGTGCTGTCATTTTCCATGATTTAAAAAATGAGCGCATGAACAACATTGAATTCGATTTGGAGCAAATGTTGAAATTTGAAGGAGAAACAGGTCCATACGTCCAATATACGAATGCACGGGCAAATTCATTATTACGTAAAGGCGAATATGATGGATCAGCATTTGCCGGTAGTGCAGACGACTATTCATGGGGTGTCGTCTCGATGCTGAACCAGTTCTCGACAGTGATTGACCGGGCGTTTACACGTCGCGAACCATCGATCATCAGCCGTTATGTCCTTGATTTAGCTCAAAGCTTCAACAAATATTACGGACAGGTTCGTGTCCTCGAAGACGATGCGGAAAAACAATCTCGCCTCGCGCTCGTAAAATCGGTTACGATTGTATTGACGGAAGGATTACGCCTGCTCGGTGTCGGCGCTCCAGAAGAAATGTAATATAAATCAGATTAAAGATGGGGTTATCATATGAACAAAGAGACAATGGAACGGTTACAGCACGCATCTACACAAATGAATCAGGAAGATTTGGCTGCATCCATCGCTTTTATTGCTGATTTTCACGGAAAGGTTGCCACGTGGCTGCCAGGCGAATCAGTCGATTTCATCTTAGATTTCGTGACAGCACCAGGAGCTGATCAAATTGCTCCGATCAGCGGTGACGCACTCGATACGAAAAGTAACTTCGAGTTCTTCATGGCAAAAAAACAAACGCGCAAAAAACTCGGTGAGTTATTGGCGTTATGGAAAGCTCCCCGTACAAAAGAGACGTTGAATCAAATCGATGCTATCGGTCTGAAGAAATGGTTGGCACGAAATGAATTTCGTTCGGAAGACAAGCCGTGGGATTATTTGAACCGTCTCCATGTTTTGTTATTCCTCGATCAAATGACGACTGTCATCGATGATCATCAGTTGACGACATTGTATGAGCAACTTGTCCGGAAAACACCGGTTCCAACAAGCTTCGTCCGCCGTCAAGGTGAAGTCCGCCGTGTCGTGAATCAATTTGCCGATAAAACAGAATTTACACAAGTTGATTTAGTTCGCGCTTCACTTGTTCGTTCTCTGTAAAAGAGACGACATCAAAATCCCCCGCTTCATTCACGAGCTGTGAATGAAGCGGGGGATTTTTTTCATGTCAGATATTCATTTGACTTGATGAAAGGTGATGGTTTCGGCCGTCGTATCGTATAGTAACCATTCGCGTTCGACCAGAACCGGTCCGACGTTGATGGCATAACGGCCACGTTTGATGGAAATCGGAATATCATGATGAATGGCCAGACGTTTACCCTCTTTAAATAATCCGTGCACATGGCTGTGTCCAAAAAACAAGAGCCGGTCCAGATAAGAGGATGTATCAGGCGTCAAATCATAGCTCCATTTCAATTGATCACCATGAATGAACAAAGCCGACGCTATTTGCTTCGTGCGATCTGATGAGCGCAGTTGATCGAGATGACTGGATATCCCCATTGGAATCAATGAAAATAAGCGTTCTTCCTGATTTCCAAGCAACGTCTCAAAAAACAGCAATTTCAAAAAATCGGGATCAAGCGTCACGATTTGTTCGATTTCTTCAAACGTATACCGTTTGGCCCGCTTTTTTCCGATGTGACACTCATGGACATCCCCGAGCGAAAAGACAATGGCTTGCGGAGCCGTCTGTTGAATATCTGTCAACACAGCACGTGTATCGGATAATGAACTGTGCAAATCCGTGATGAGTGCATACTGCATCTGGCATCGCTCCCTTGTACTAAGAGTATACCCTGCGTTTCATGCTGCTCATCCTATTTTTAATTAAGCCGGGTCGACTGTGACACCGCGTTCAGCAAAGACAACTTTTGCGACTTCGAGTGCATTAAGAACACGGGGGAAGCCAGTGTAAGGAACGAGATGCATGATGGCTTCAACGATTTCGTTTCCTGTCAATCCGGCTGTTAATCCAGTATTGATATGAAGAGCAAGCTGAGGCTCTGTCCCTTGTGTAACAAGTGTAGCAATCGTGACGATTGCCCGGTCACGATTGACAAGTCCGTTCCGGCTGTAGACTTCACCGTAAGCAAAATCTGTAATCCATTCGCCGACTGCCGGTGCGATGTCTTTTAACGACTCGGCGATTTTTTCGTGCGTCGATTGTGCAGAATTTGTATCTGTAAACTCGTTTAATTTTTTTAGTCCTACTTCGTGTCTGTTGTTTAAGTCTGTAGCCATGATGAATAACTTCCTTTCTGTTATGAACGATACGGTTTATCTTAAAGGAAGAATACTCATGCTACAAATACATGATTTTTATACTTGTCATTCGTTTAAGGAATGGATTTCTCGAACAAACCGAATCCATTCCCGCGTCACGTAGGACTGATAACGCCCGGTTGGAACAGCGACACCGAGTTGCCATGGCACACGGACATCAAGCGGAATCGTCTTAACACCGTTGATCGTCATTTGTTGAGCTAAAGACCGTGGAAGAACGGTCACGGCATTGCCTTCAGCGACGAGTAAGCACAAGAAGTCCCATTGCGAGCTGACATGGGCGATCGTCGGTTGAAAACCTGCCGCTTCGCAAGCCTGTAAGACGACATCGTGAAGGGAGAAGGTTTCATTAAAGAGAACGAACGGCATCTCGGCGACATCCGCCAGTGCAATCGACGACCGGTCAGCAAGCGGATGGTGTTCCGGTAAAAATAAATGCAGTTCTTCTTCAATAAAGGGATACACCGTCAAATGTTCATCGGCCGGAAAGACGGTGGCAATCAAATCGACTTCACCGGCAACGACGGCCTTTTCAAGCGCATGTCCACCGGCTTCTGTAATTTCAATCGTCACCATCGGATAACGTTCACGGAACAGGCGAAGCAGACGTGGAAAAAATAAGGAACCGATCAGAGGCGGTACACCGATTCGGATTGTTCCTTTCGTCAAGTGCATGACGTCGTAGAGATGGGATGGCAGATCAGCGAGCTGATTTAATATCTTTTCACCTTCGACAAGTAACGTTTCCCCGGCATCCGTTAACACAATTTGCCGTTTACTCCGATCAAACAGCTCTATATCCAGTTCTTCTTCTAAATGGCGGACCATTTTACTGAGTGTTGGTTGCGTGACATGGAGGTGATCCGCTGCCCGGGTAAAACTTTTGAAGCGGGCGACTTCCGTAAAATATTCCAATTGGCGAAAATCCATCTGATTCACTCCTATTCGTTTTTGTTATATCTATCATAACAAGTATTCATTTTTATTATTTATTGTCTAAGCGTACAGTAAAAGAAACAAACGAGTAAAGAGGAGTAGATGAAGATGAAACAACTTGAAGGAAAAGTCGCATTGATTACCGGAGCAGCAAGTGGGATCGGTCTTGAGATCGCAGAAGAATTTGCGCAAGAAGGTGCAAAAGTCGTGATTGTTGATTTACAGGAGAATGCAGCGAAACAGGCGGCAGAAACACTTCAAAGTAAAGGATTTGAAGCCTTTGCTGTGGCAGGGGATGTCACGAGTGAAGTTGCGATTCAGTCAAGTATCGAACAAACGATGAGTCATTATGGACGAATCGATATCGTCATTAACAATGCCGGTATGCAACACGTCTCACCAATCGAAGAGTTCTCGACTGAAAAATTCGATTTACTGCAAAGTATCATGTTGCGTGCGCCGTTCCTGTATACGAAATATGTCTTCCCAATCATGAAAAAACAAGGATTCGGCCGTATTTTAAACATGTCATCGATTAACGGATTAATCGGATTTGCCGGTAAAGCGGCTTACAACAGTGCGAAACACGGTGTCATCGGTTTGACGAAAGTCGCAGCACTTGAAGGTGCGACATCCGGTATTACCGTCAATGCGATTTGCCCGGGTTATGTCGATACACCACTCGTCCAAAAACAATTGTCTTCGCTTGCCGAAACACGGAATGTGCCACTCGACCGGGTACTTGAAGAAGTCATCTATCCATTGGTGCCGCAACACCGTTTACTGCAAGTCAAAGAAATTGCGGACTACGCGATCTTCCTCGCGAGTGACAAAGCAGCCGGTGTAACCGGTCAAGCGGTTGTACTTGATGGGGGATATACGGCTCAATAAGAACGAAAAAATACCCTTTCTCCAAGCTGGAGAAAGGGTATTTTTATACTTAACGGAAATTGAGGAACTGAACGTCGACCGATAATGGCAATTCGCGGACGATTTGCATGACTTGTTGTAAGTCATCACGCGATTTTCCTGTGACACGGATTTGATCGTCTTGAATCTGAGTTTTGACCTTGAGTTTTGATTCCTTGACGGCATTGTTGATTTTTTTAGCATCATCACGATCGATTCCGCTTTTGAGAATCACGCGTTGACGGACCGTGTTTCCGGCTGCCTGCTCGACTTTTTCGTATTGCAGGTTTTTCGTCGGGACTTCGCGTTTAATGAGTTTAGCTGTCAGGACGTCTTTGACTTGATCGAGTTTAAAATTGTCATCTGAGATCAGAATCAAATCTTCTTTCTCGAGTTTCATGTCGCTTTTTGATCCTTTGAAATCAAAGCGGTTCGTGATTTCCTTTAAAGCGACTTGCATCGCGTTTTTGACTTCCTCGATGTTGATTTGTGACACGATATCAAATGAATTGTCTTTTGCTGCCATAAAAATCTCCCCTTTCGTTCCACAACCATTTTAGCATATTTGTCCGCAGATGCTTTGACTTCACGCTGAAGTTTCGGCAAAAGAAACAGGAAGAGAGACAGTCGAATCGTTCATCTGTATGAAATTTTGTTATAATGAAAACCATGAAATGAAAGGGGTGCATGGCTTTGAAACAAACAGCAGATATGTTGACGCTCACACCAGAAGAGCTGGATGAGCGGTATGCCTATAGAGGATCGGATTTAGGAGCGACCTTTGATGAAAAAACGATACGGGTCCGTTTATGGGCACCGACGGCGGAACGTGTCGTGATTCGTTTGTACCGGACATTGCGGGCAAGGAAAGTTGAAGAACTTGAATTGGCGGCAGATCAGCAGGGGACATTCGTCGTCGAACTGGATCGTGCTGTGTATGAAGGTTACTTTTATACGTTTCAAGCCAGCATCAACGGACAGAAAGTCGAAGCGGTCGATCCGTATGCGAAAGCAGTCGGGACAAATGGCAAACGGGGAGCATTAATTGATCCGTCCACCACTCAACCGGAGCGTTGGATTGAAGAACGCCCTCTGTTCCACTCGTCACAAGATGCTGTCATCTATGAATTACATGTTCGGGACGCGACGAGCCATTCGGCGAGTGGGGTTATCGAGCGTGGCACTTTTCGCGGATTGACGGAAGCAGGGACACGGACACCATCAGGCGGATTGACGGGGCTTGATTATCTGACGGATTTAGGTGTGACGCATGTCCAACTGCTTCCGATTTATGATTTCGGTTCAGTTAATGAGGCAGCGCCGAACGATCCGGATAACTACAACTGGGGATACGATCCCGTCAATTATTTTGCGCCGGAAGGATCCTACTCGTCCAACCCGGATGATCCGGCAGCGCGGATCCGGGAATTAAAAGCCTTGATTCAAGCTTTGCACGACCGAGGTATTCGTGTCGTAATGGACGTGGTTTTTAATCACGTCTATGATGCGGAAACGGCACCACTCGGACAATTCGTCCCGGGTTATTTTTACCGGCAGGCAGCAGACGGAACACTTTCGAATGGAAGCTTTTGTGGAAACGACACAGCATCAGAACGTTTCATGATGCGTAAATTCATTCTTGATTGTGTAACGTACTGGGCAAAAGAGTATCATCTAGACGGATTCCGGTTTGACTTGATGGGATTACATGATATCGAAACGATGAATCAAGTCCGTCATGCACTCGACCGGATTGATCCATCCATCTTGATTATCGGTGAAGGGTGGGATCTCGACACGCCACTCGCAGTCGATCAAAAAGCCAACTACTTTAATGCGCCACAGACGCCGGGAATCGCCCATTTCAACAACGGATTACGTGACGGTATCAAAGGTGACGTTCAGACACCGCTTGACCGTGGATTTATCAGTGGGGCTTTCGAGCGGACAAGTGAAGTCAAACGGGGAATCGCCGGGAACGTCTCTTCTCAAGGGTTTGCGGATGAACCGAATCAAGTCGTTTCTTATGTCGAAGCACACGATGATTTAACGATTTGGGACAAATTGTCCGTGTCACGACCGGAAGATACGGATGAAATCCGTCGGAAACGGCAAATGCTTGCGAATGCGATTATTTTAACCGGGCAAGGCATTCCGTTTTTGCATGCGGGTCAAGAATTTTTCAGGACGAAAAATGGCATTCGTGACAGCTTCAATTCTGGAGAAGTCGTCAATCAACTGGATTATGAGCGGGCAGAACAATTCCGTTTTGGCATCGAATATGTCAAAGGGTTGATTGCCCTGCGGCGTCAGTATCCGATGTTCCGTCTGGAAAACACAGCGATGATCCGGAAACATCTCCGTTTCCTGGAAGAAGGAGAAGGCATCATCGCCTATGAATTGAAACGGACGTACGAAGGATATGTTGAACGTCAGCGGGTGTACCACAATGCGACGGAACACGATGTGACAATCGAGTTACCGAGCGGCGAGTTCGAAATTCTCGTCGAAGAAGGGGTTGTAAAAATCCATGCCCCTCGTCTGCATGAAGAAAAACAACTTATCGTAAAAGCACTATCGACGACGGTCATTGCCGAACGGAAAGCAGATTATAAAAAATATGCGGTGGCAGGTGGTGCTGCACTGACGATTCTTGGTTTGCTGTATGCAGCGAACAAAAGACGCAAGAATAATAAATGACGTATCTTCAAAGAATGGGAAAATCGGAAGAATCGGGGTTCACTAACGTGGACTCCGATTTTTTTAATACAGCCCTGCAGTCCAGAACGTGACAGTCGTGTTGCGGTGTCATCGTAATGACTTAATGATTTTTCACGTTTACTGTTTTAATTCAATGCTTAGGGGAACATACTATAAGTAGTATTTAGAGTGCTGGTTTTTTGAAAGGATGTATCTTATGTTCGGCTTCAATGATATCTGGAAATTTTTCTTCTCGTTTTTTTTGTTATTACCAATCGTCACGTTAATTCATGAGATGGGTCATTATTTTTTCGCACGCCTATTCGGCGGCAATATGGAAATCAACATCGGATCGGGAAAATCGTTATTACGTGTCGGACCCATCCGCTTAAATCGTGTCTATTTCTGGGACGGATGGTGTCAGTATGAGGCACTTCGTCATGAAAATAAATTTACGAACATCACCGTCTACGCCGGTGGAGCTATCTTTAATCTGGCGAGCATCTTGATCGTGAACGGTTTGATTTATGCAGGCGTCTTTGAAACTTCGATTTTTACGTATCAATTCGCCTATTTCTCGTTCTACTTCATTTTCTTCTCGTTATTTCCGATCGATCATCCGAACGGTTATCCGAGTGATGGAAAAGCAATCGTCAATGTATTTCGTTACGGAAAGTCCGAATACAATCCGCAATCATGAGGATATGCAAAATAATGCCCTTCTCTTCCTGCAATCAGTGCAAGAAAGAAGGGCATATTTTCATCATTTGTCTTGTGAAGATGTGTCATCTGCAGGTGAAGACTTGGATTGTTCAGTCTCTAATTCGACCAGTTTTTGAATCAAAATATGCCGTGGCATATGCATTAACTGTTCGAGCGGCACATTGAGACGTTTCGAAAGTTCAACAGCTGTATCAGCAGACAGTTGTAGGGGTTTCATAGTTTGCATACCTCCTTTTTGTTTAGCTTTAGTATACAGGACATGTTCTTGGAGCGCATCGACAGTAGCTAGAAATGAAGAAGGTTGATACCGTAGGAAGTAGGAAGTGATGCGTATGTATAAACCAGCCGCTGAGCTGTTGTTCCATGAATCTGTTTCACTCTTTGACCGATTCGGCGATGACCTGATTTTATATCGGGATCAAGGCGGGTTTACAAAATGTGATCTGGATTTGAGAATACGATGGGAGACAGCATGTGCGTATGTTCCGTTCACCTGGTTCTTTGAACCGGACGGATACCGTGTGTTCATCGTTTTTGAAGAAACTTCACTGTTTGGTTTACTAGATTTAAGAGACGGATGTCTCCAATATATGAATCGTCCCGTCATCTTTGCTGATGCATGGTTCAGTAATCTTTATGAATGGCGAGGCAATCAAATTTTTATGTACTCGGCTGAGACCGATGTCGTTCGTTATTGTTTTGAAGAACAGGAAGGAACTTTCTCGGATTATGACGAAGCTCCTTTATTAGGACGTTTGATTGAACGGGGTTATCATCCGCAGTATGCGTTCGAACGTCTGTTGGCACCGGCAACGATGATTTCCTATGATGTGACTCAGTCGCGTTATGTCATTTGGGATGCGTTTACGGAACATGAACAATTGATTCCTTTTTCCGAGTACGACGATTATTTGCTGGTCGATAGCCGACACCATCTGTTTTCCATTACGGATGCCAACCGATTCTATCTATATGAAAAAGATCAACTGAAATTTAAATTTGACGGGTGCCAGTCTTCCGTCCTGTTAAAGACGGTTTTGCTGGATGAAGCGGCACAGCGTCTGGCCATCGTTTCGACGTCGGCGAATTTCGGAAATACGTGGCTCCAAATTTTTCAAAAGACGTAAACACATCCTTTGTCTTAGCAGGCGAAGGATGTGTTTTGTATACGGGGAGGAAGATGACAGATGGAACGTTTTGGTCAATACGTCGTCCGTTTTCGAAAAGGTATCAGTGTCACCTGGATAGTCCTGTTGCTTCTGCTTGGTTATTTTGCGGTGCAACTACCGGATCAGCTTAAAGGAAACGGCTTTACCCGGGACGGAGAATTTCAACAAGTCGAACGCACGTTGGAACAAGAATTTAAGCAGGACCCTCATCAAATTATCGTTTTGTTTGAAGGAGAAACAGAAACCATCCGGCAGGAAATGGAGCGTCACGTCACTGCTTTTCGGACCATTCAAGGCGTCGGACAGGTCGTCGGGGTACAGGAAAATCCGGAAGCTTTAAAAGACGGAAAAGGATACGTTTCAATCGGGATACCGAACATTGAACCGTCTTGGGTGAAGGCAGTGCAGGAAAAGCTCGATCCACAAGACGGTAGTACGATTCGACTGACAGGAGAACCGTTAATCGTCGACGACTTAAATACAGCATCGAAAAATGACTTGGTCCGGGCTGAATTGATTGGGGTACCGGCAGCGTTACTTGTCTTATTTCTCGTTTTTGGTACTCCGCTTGCTGCCATCTTGCCGCTCATCATGGGTCTCGTCACGTTCATTTTCGGGGCCGGGACGCTGTATTTCATCGCTGGACAACAGGAATTATCAATCTTTGTCTTAAATGCCGTAGCGATGATTTCACTTGCCCTCGGAATCGATTTTTCCTTGCTTTACGTCAATCGTTTCCGGGAAGAAAGGACTGCCGGACGGTCGATTACGGCGGCAGCGGAAGTCTCGGTCGCTACAGCCGGACGATCGATTTTATTTTCCGGGATTTGTGTGTTCGTCGGGTTGGCGGGTTTGCTCGTCATTGATGTCGACGTGTTTCAAGCGGTCGCAATCGGCACATTGGTCTCGGTGCTCGGGGCCGTCATCAGTGCTGTTACCTTGCTACCTGCCCTGCTCGCACTGCTAGGGGGGAGTCTGGAAAAAGGGCGGATTTTCAAGGCTGACTCGGAGCAAGGCGAAGTCCGGTGGCGTAAGTTGGCCCGGTTCGTCATGAAGCGTCCGGTTGCCGTCAGTTTATTTTCGTTGCTCCTGCTGTTGCCATGCTTAATTCCATTGCGTGATTTAGAGCTGAACATTCCGCAAGCAAGCGCGTTACCGGAAGATTATGAATCACGCCTCGCTTTTGAAGCGTGGGAAAAAACTTTTGGCGACGATGGGACCGATGCCGTCGTCTTACTGAAAGCTGATTTTCAAACGGAACAAGGTGTCGAAAAACTGGAAGCGTTGACTACACGACTCGAAGCAGATGGCGGAGTAAGCAGTGTCGTTTCAGCGACGGCGCTGGCTGAAGCAAACGGCCGGACCGTTTCCCAGCTTGCTGCGAGTGAACAGGGGAAAGAACAGTTGGCGCCTTTGATTGCATTTGATCGAGGCATTGCTAGGATCAATGTCAAGTTGACGGGAGATCCGGGAGACAAGAGTTCACAAAAATGGGTCCGCGAAGTGCGGGATCAAGGGTATCAAGTCGGGGGACCCGCAGCCTTTAATCAGGAAATTTATGATGAAATCTACTCGAAGATGCCACTTGCGTTAGGTCTTGTCTTGCTTGCGACATTCATCATCCTGTTGTTTGCGTTCCAGTCGATCCTGATTCCGATTAAAGCAATCTTGATGAATCTGCTCAGCCTCGGTGCAACATTTGGTTTACTCGTCATTTTATTTGAATCAGGCTTGGTTTTCCCGGCCGAAACAATCGGTATTTTAACACCGGTCTTCATCTTCTCGCTTGTCTTCGGATTGTCGATGGATTATGAAGTGTTCCTCGTCTCACGAATGGAAGAATACTACGATGAGACCGGGAATAATGATCTCGCGACGGAAATGGGACTGGCGAAAACGAGTAAAATCATCACCTCCGCCGCTTTAATCATGATTGTCGTCACCGGCGCATTTGCTTTTACAGGAGTCAGTCCGATCAAACAGCTCGGTGTCGGGATTGCTTTGGCGATTTTCATTGATGCGACCATCGTTCGGATGCTTCTCGTTCCGGCATTGATGAAGCTGTTCGGACACTGGAACTGGTGGTGGCCGGGCGGACGGCGAAAACGAAAATACCGGATCTGATAAGTACTCAGAACATCAGTGAAGCACATCATTAGTCATTTAAAGCAGGACGAGCGTATACTGACGATATTCAAGTTAAGATTTCAGAGGAGGATATGCTTCAATGGCTAATGAAAAGATGTTTGATACGTTTACACTTCCAAACGGAGTGACACTTAAAAACCGGATTATGATGGCGCCGATGACAAACTACGCGGCGGAAGAAAACGGTGAAGTTTCAGAAGCGGAGCTTGCATACTACGCAGAACGTTCAGGTGGAGTCGGTGCAGTCATCACAGCATGTGCCAACGTCACGGCAGACGGTCAAGGATTCCCGAATGAGTTTGGCGCAGAACGCGATGAATTGATTCCGAGCCTGAAACGTCTTGCGACAACGATCCAAGATCAAGGCGCAAAAGCGATTCTGCAAATTTTCCACGCAGGTCGTATGGCACCACCGGAACTCGTCGGCGGACAAACTGTCAGTGCAAGCGCAGTAGCACCAGAACGTGAAGGCGCAATGACACCACGTGCACTTGAAGCAGCGGAAGTCGATGCAATCATCGAAGCGTTCGGTCAAGCGACACGCCGTGCGATGGAAGCTGGATTTGACGGAGTTGAGATTCATGGTGCGAACACGTACTTAATTCAACAATTCGTTTCTCCACACTCAAACCGTCGTGATGACAAATGGGGCGGAAGTCTTGAAAAACGTCTGGCTTTCCCGCTGGCAGTTGTTGATGCGGTCGAAGCTGTTGCAAAACAAGATCCATCATTCATCGTCGGTTACCGTTTCTCACCGGAAGAAGTTGAAAATCCGGGAATTACACTCGACGATACGATGCAACTCGTCGATGCTCTTGCGAAAAAAGACCTCGACTACTTGCACGTTTCCGTCATGGACTTCTTTGCCGGATCGATTCGTGATCAGAATGAAACGCGTTCACCGATCAGCCTTGTACAAGAGCGTGTCGGTCAACAGGTTCCGGTCATCGGTGTCGGTTCACTTCATACGCCGGAAGAAGTCGAGCGTTCGCTTGAAGTCGTGCCACTCGTCGCGCTTGGTCGTGAGTTGATCATGGAACCGAAATGGGTCGAAAAAGTGGAAGCGGGAGAAACGGATTCAATCCGGACTGAACTCGATCCGTCAGCACAAGCAGAACTCGTCGTACCGGATGCATTATGGCAAGGAATCACGAGCCGTCCAGGCTGGTTCCCAATCAAACAAACAACAAAATAAGAAATACGAAAGGAGCAACTCAGAATTCTGAGTTGCTCCTTTTTTAGTGTCAGTAAGCGACTTCACCCATCCGGACACCACAAAAACGGTGCAGCTCGACCGGATGTTCGATATTTGTCCGGTCCAACATATCCTGCAGCAACAAGGCGCAGATGTAGGCATCTTCCTTGGCATCATGGTGCTTAAACGAGACATTTAAAAATTCTGCCATCGTATTTAACTTGTGGTTCGGCAACCATGGATACAGTTTCCGTGATAACTTGACCGTACAGCCGTACTGAAACGGCGGCATTTGATACAAGTCGTATTTTTGAATCGCTTTTTGGAGTGCACCCATGTCGAATGCCGCATTATGAGCGACGATAAGCTCTGCATTTTCGATCAAATCAAACAAGCCATGTGTTGTCATTGCCTCCGGTAAGGCCGGTGCATCCCAGACGTCACTCGGCCGAATGCCGTGGACACGGATGTTGCCGGCATCAAAGTCTTCCTCCGGGTTGATCAAAACTTGTTGGCTTGTGATGACTTTCCCCTCGGATAAAATGGACCAGCCGAAAGCGCAGATACTACGGCTGTTCCGATTAGCTGTTTCAAAATCGATCGCCAGTGTATAAGGTTCCATATCATCTCTCCTTTTTTAAACAGCATACCGTATTTCGATTCAGAATGCATGTTCGTCTTTTGTTTCAATGAAAAAAGTCCGTCTGCCGAGCGGCATGACGGACTGTCGATTATTTTGCATGTACGGCTTTTTCTTCCGGCTCCGCGTACTCATCCGGCTTAAAGAGCATGATCCGGTCACGATAGGCAAAGACGACCGCCGTCAAAACGGCCATTAAATCAGCAATCGGGAAGGCGAACCAAACCCCCTGTACTCCAAAAAAGATCGGTAAAATCAATACGAGTGGAATCGTATATAATGTTTGCCGGGAGAGCGACAAGAACAAGGCAATCCGTGCCTTGGCGAGTGATTGATACATCCCGTTGATAATCATCTGAATGCCGTAGACAAATGAAATGGCGAATAAAATCCGCATCGCCGTCGAACCTTCATCGAGTAAGGTCGCGTCTTCCGTAAACATCCCGACCCAAAAGCGAGGGAACAATTGGATCAACAGCCATAGCGTGATCGATAAGGTCAAACCGTAACGAATCGCCAGCTTGATTGCTTGTGACATCCGGTCAAACTGTTTCGATCCGAAGTTATAGCCGACAATCGGCTGCATCCCTTGGACGATTCCCATGATCGGCATCCCGACGAGCGCCATGAATTTGTTGATGACGGCAAATGTCGCCAGTTCCGTCGTTCCGCCGTACCGGACGAGCATATGGTTGACGGTGATGAACAAAACGGATTGCGAGACTTGCATGATGAAGGACGAAGATCCGATTTGTCCCATCCGCACAACGAGTTTCGGATCAAAGCGGAACGCTTCCCGATTAAGTACTAAGCTCGTTTTTTTGGCTTTCGTGAAAAAGAACCGGAAAATCAGGATGGAACCGACGATTTGAGCGACGACCGTCCCGAGTGCCGCTCCTTGAATCCCCCAGTCGAGTCCGAAAATGAACAAGGGGGTCAAGACGATGTTGATTGCGACCGTCGTCAGCATGACACGCATCTGATAACTGGCACGTCCCTCGGCCCGAAGCATTGCACTGGATGCCATCGTCAGCATGAAGAACGGGGAACCGAGTAACAGGACACGGAGGAAATCAATACTGTACGGCATGATCTCGGGTGTCGCACCGAACACACGCAACAACGGTTCGACGAAGATGAACGCTGTGATAATGGCGAGCATACTGACAACAAAGACCGTCATCAGGACGTTCGCATAGGCACGACTGGCACCTGCCAGATTTTTTTGACCGAGCCGCTGAGAAGCAATGGCAGCACCGCCGATTCCGACCGAGTTCGAGATGGCCATCAAGACCAGTTGAACGGGAAACGCAATTCCGACAGCCGCGACGGCAACCGTCCCGATTCCCTGCGCGACAAAGATCGTATCGACAATATTGTAGAGAGCGGTCACGAGCATCCCGATCATCGCCGGGAGCGACAATCCGATCAGGAGTTTGTTAATGGGTGCTTCTCCCAATCGAGCCGTATTTTTATTCATCATCAGGAGAGCCTCCTTTTTCTTAAACAGGTACATGGATTTTCATTCAGATTAGTCGCTTCGACAACCGGATGCAAGCAATCGAATCAAGCAATGTGCAAAATAAGATGCTCTCATCGAAAAAGGCATCCCACATGAAAACAGCGGAATGCCTTTTTTCTGCTTATTGTTAAGATGGGGTCGGAAGATATCCTTTGGAATATTCGAAGGCGATAAAAAGAATCGCACCGAGTGCCAAGTAGGCAAACAGTGTAATCGTCTGCTGTTTTTTCGGCATTTGGTGATACTCAACCGATTTTTCAGCTTCCAGCAACGGTTCGATCCGTTGATCGAGGCGACGCAGCAAGGCATCATAATCATTGGCTGAATCATATTGGTAACGAAGCAAGTCATCAGCGGCACTTTTCGCCTCTTCCGGGCTTGCGCTCCGTAAATCCTGGAGATCATGCCGGAGTGACCAGGCAATCGGATCATAGGTCGAGACGGGGGTGTCGTCCGTTTCCTCAACGTCAGGTTCCATGACGGTTTCCGTTGCTGCGAGCTGTTCCTGCTCGACTTTCGCCTGCAACACCCGGTTACGGGCAGCACGGTACAACATTAAAACCGACTTACTGTTTTCATATTGTTTAGCGAACTGATATCGTTTCCAGACCGCACTTCCGCCAAGGAACGCAATCAGTAGCAGGATGATGCTGAAATGTGTCACACCATAGGCAATCAGGGCGGCGAGACCAGCGACCCAGACGACAATCGGCAATCCGGCTAAAATCCGTCCGCCGTCAAGCGGGCTAACCGGCAGCAGGTTAAACAGGTTCAACAAGGCCCCTAAATGGAAGATGACAAGCCAAAACTCGTTTCCGGTGACCGCGTATCCGATTAAAAGCGGAATGAGAGAAAATAATCCGGCCAGCGGACCGCCATAAGCCAAAATAGCTTCTTGTTTCGGCGTCCGGAATGTATCCTTGATTCCGATGACCGCTCCCATGAACGGAACGAAAATCGCCGGTCCCGTCTTAAAACCAAGCCGCTTGGCTGCTGCGAGATGTCCCATTTCGTGAATGAACAAAAGATACAGTAATCCGACACCAAACCAGACACCGAAAATTTGCGCGTAAAACAATAACGAGATGCCGAACGAGATTAACGTTCCGCCGAATTTGGAGAACTTTAAGAGAGCAAGCAGAACCTTACCTTTTGAGAGCAGAAATGCTCCGGCGACGGCTAAGCCTCCCCAACGTTTTTTATCCATCGTCCATAACCTTCTTTCATCATCTGACTCTTGTCTCTAGTGTACGCTAAAAGACGATGGAAGGTTTCGTTTCAGGTGTCAGTTGAATGTGATGAAAAAGCAACTTCCGCCGTCCGTTCGGGCCTCGCTGCCAACGGACAGATGATGATGTTCCGCCAATGCGGCAGCAATCGACAGGCCGAGACCGCTGCCGGACCGGTCTCGGGCTTCATCAAGCCGGTAAAACCGGTCGAAGAGATGCTTGCGCTGCTCGGCGGATAAAGCGGTTCCGCGGTCAAGGACTTCGAGCCGATCCGGTCGAAGCCGGATTTCCGGATCTTTCGCGTATTTGATCGCATTGTCGATAAAAATCGTCAAAATCCGTACGAGTGCTTCGTGATTTGCGGTGACCGTCCCGGTTGCATCGACCGGAATCTGGACGTCATAAGCATGGTGTATCCGGTCCGCGACTTCCGTGCCGAGCTGTTTCAAATCAATTGTCTCTGTCGTCGTTTCACCATATCCGAGCCGGGATAATTCGAGCATTGGTTCAATCAGTCCGCTTCGCATTGCATGTGTTTCGTTCAAGATATTGCTGATTGATTCTTCGAGAACATCGGGATTCGTTTTCCCCCAACGCTTCAGCAACTTCGCATATCCTTCGATGACGGTCAGCGGCGTCTTCATCTCGTGTGAGACATCAGCGACGAACTGCCGTTGCTGTTCCATTGTTTGGTCGACACGTCCAATCATCCGGTTAAAGACTTTTCCGAGCTGTCCGATTTCATCATTCTGCTGTTCCGGAACGGTCTCGAGTGTGCCGGAGTCGGAAATCCGTTCCATCGTCTGACCGAGTTGACGCAGCGGACGTAACGTCTGATAGGCGATGAAGAAACTGCTGAGGAAGGCGATGATGACTGCGATGATCAAGACAATCGAGAAGGCGAAAATCAAGGTCGAAATCGTATCATCGACGGTGTCGTCTTCAAACAGATAAGCTTGATCCTCATGAACGACGCCAAACCAGTTACCGGATTTGAACGGTTCGTCCCTGGTCGTCGGAATGCCGGGGAGATCGCGTGCGCGCACATCGCCGTTGATGGTGGCAGAATCATCATCTTCTTCATCGTTCGCGATGACCCAGCGTCCGTCGTCACGGGACAGGACGACGGAATCTTCATGCAGCGTCAACAAAGCTCGGGTCGAGGAATCATCTTCCATCAGCTCCTCGGCCTGTTCGAGTTGAGTGAAGCGGGATTCGATCAAGTGATCACGCACGACATAGGTGACGACTAGAAAAGATAAGAGCAACAAGAGTGTCGTGAACAACGTCACCGATAACGCCAGTTTGGTTCGTAACTTCATCCTTTCTCCTCCCTTAAGACATAGCCGATACCACGAACGGTCTGAATGAGGGGAGACTGGCTGCGGTCCATTTTTTTGCGTAAATACCGGATGTAGACATCGACGATATTCGTTTCTCCGAAGTAGTCATAACCCCAGACCCGATTGAGGATTTGCTCACGGGTCAAGACGTGTTCCTTATTTTCCATCAGATAGGACAACAAATCGAATTCGCGTGGTGTCAAATCAAGCGGGACGTCGTTTCGAAACGCTTCATGCCGGTCCAAATCCAGTAAGACATCGGCATAATGCAACTGATTGGATTCGACGGCGGCGCGTGTCGTCAAGCGGAGTAAGGCCCGGATACGTGCCAACAATTCTTCGATTTCAAACGGCTTCGTCACATAATCATTGGCGCCGAGATCAAGACCGGCCACCTTGTCATACACTTCGCCCCGTGCCGTCAATAAGATGACGGGAACCGGATTACCTTTTCCGCGAAGCCGTCGAAGCACCTCGAAGCCGCTGAGCTCCGGCATCATCACGTCGAGTAAGACGAGATCGATATCGTTCTCAGCAGCTACTAAGCCATCTTTACCGTTGAAGGCGACCTGCGTCGCGTATCCAGCGTGGTTTAATTCCAGTTCAAGTAGGCGGGCGATTTTCGAATCGTCCTCGACGATTAAGATGGTCGGTGCCATAGACTTCCTCCTTACGACTGTTCGTCGATTTCTGTCACTTGCTTCGATCCGTTCAACTCAAGTTCGACTTGTGAACCGACCTGTACATCATTATCCTGTTCCATGTTTTGCGCACGTTCAAACGTCACGTTTTTACCGTTTTGTTCAATGACGACTTGTGTGTCCGTCACACGGACCAATGCACCACGGATGTCTTGATCTTCCGCTGCATCGTCTTCTGGGCGGCCATCGTTCCGGTCGTCCCGATCACTTGCATCTTCCCGGTCGAGCTCCCGGACGAGACCGGCTGCTGTCAGTTCAAGTTTGACGGTATCACCGGCTTGCGCTTGGTCGATCTCTGCGCGCTCGCTGAAGCGGTACGTTTGATCCGAACCATTTTGAGTCAAGACGATTTGTTCATTGGACAGCTCTTTGACGACACCGGTGACTTCATTTCGGTCATCGTCGGAGGAATCGTTATCTCGACCATCCCGATCATCTTCACGTTCGAGTTCCCGGACAAGACCGTCCTGATTGAGTTCAAGTTTAATCCAATCGCCGGCCGTAGCTTGTTCGATTTCGGCAGATGAGGCAAACGAATACGATTGATCCGAACCATTTTGTGTAAGTGTCACCGATGTGCCGGATACTTCTTTTAACGTTCCTTCTATTTCTTGATCATCCCGAAATGCGCTCGGAAGCGACTGCTTGACGTTGCTTGAAACTTTTGTTGAAGCTGCTTCGACTTTTTGTTCAACTTGTTCTGAAGTCGTGACCGTTGAATTGACGAGAGAATGTCCCGGACCGGTGAAAAGTAAGAAGGCGCCGGCCCCCGTCAAAACGGTTCCTGTGATGGCGATTGAAGCGAGACCGCGTTTTACAAAATTCTTTTTTGGTTTATCCGTACGTTTTTCGTTTGTCATGATGATTTCCTCCTCGGTAGTGGTAGCTGCTTTTCTTATTCTTAGAATAGCGCCCGCAAGTGAGAGGAGACTGAGGATTAGATTAAAATTTGATGAGAAATCAAATTGGTTTGATGAAGCGGGCAGGATTCCCGCCGACGACAGTGTTTGGGGCGACATCTTTGACGACGACACTTCCGGCCGCGATGACGGCATTGTCCCCAATCGTCACGCCCGGCGTGATGACGGCACGGCCACCGATCCAGACGTTGTCCCCGATGACAACCGGTTTCCCGAATTCATAACCGCTGTTGCGTTCGATGGGATCTAGCGGATGCGTTGCTGTATAAATGTGGACGCCCGGAGCGAGCATACAGTTGTCGCCGATCGTAATCGGACAAATGTCGAGCAGCACGCAATCATAATTAGCATAAAACCGGGCACCAAGCGTGATGTTGTAGCCATAATCACATTTAAAAGACGGTTCGATGTAAAAATCTGTTTGTTCCGTCCGTAAAAGTTGTTGCAGGAGTGATTTTCGGGCAGGCAACTCTTCGATGCTGAGTTGGTTAAATTGATGACAAAGCACCTGGGCCCGTTTCCGATCGGCCACGAGCTCCGCATCCCCGGCTAAATACAACTGACCTTGAATCATCTTTTCTTTTTCTGTCACATGAATCATCTCCTATCATATGTATACCTTCATTAGACTAAACCGGACGGGGAGAAGCAACTGATACCAAAAAAAGCGATTTTGATGTCGCCATCAAAACCGCTTTTTACTCTAGCATTCAATTAAGCGAGTTCAATTCCGCCTGTGACACCATAAATTTGTGCCGTGACATAACTAGCATCATCTGAAGCGAGGAAGACATAGACGCTCGAAAGTTCGACCGGTTGACCACTCCGTTTAAGCGGTGTTTCCTGACCGAATTCTGGAATGTTTTCGCTTGGTTGACCACCTGAGATTTGCAACGGCGTCCAGATTGGACCCGGTGCAACAGAATTGACGCGGATGCCTTTTGGCGCGACTTGTTTCGCAAGTCCTCGTGTAAAGCCGTTGATGGCAAATTTCGTTGACGCGTAATCGAGCAGGTTCGCACTTGGGTTGTAGCCTTGAACCGAAGTCGTCGTGATAATCGAAGCCCCTTCTTTTAACAACGGGAGGGCAGCTTTAACGACCCAAAACAAAGAAAAAACATTGATTTCATATGTTTTGCGGAGTTGTTCCGTCGACAGGTCCATGATGTCCTCGACGGCTTGCTGTTTGCCGGCGACGAGTGCCAGAATATCGATTCCGCCAAGTGATTCGTGTGCTTCTTTGACGAGTTGTTGACAGAACGTTTCATCACTGAGGTCGCCCGCCAGTAAGTATGCTTTTTGGCCGGCAGCTTCAACAAGTGCTTTAACTTCTTCAGCGTCTTGTTGTTCTTCCGGTAGATAGTTGAGGAACACATCTGCACCTTCACGTGCATAAGCAATGGCAGCGGCACGACCGATTCCAGAATCGCCCCCTGTGATCAAGGCTTTTTTCCCGATCAGTTTACCGGAACCTTTATAACTTTCTTCACCACAATCCGGGACTGGCTCCATTTTTGCCTGGACAGCCGGTGCCTCCTGATATTGTTTTGGGAAGTCATCATTAAAATATTGTGTAAGTGGATTGTTAGACTGTGACATGAACTGATTCCTCCTAGGTAGTGGTTTCATTTGCATAAGAAGTATGTTCCCTGTCACTTCACGTCTAAACGTCAATTGATTAATCAAGTGAAATTTTCGTTAAGTGGAAAAGTGCGCTCAACAAGGCTGTAGCAATAACTAACCGAAGCGGAAAAAGAGCAAATAAAAAAATCGAAGTCCACAGATGTGAACTCCGATTTTGATTAAAGATGGGGTAGTTGACCAATCAGACACGTTCCGATGTCAGTTCTTTCATCCCTTGTAAAGCTGCTTGATTCAGTAAGTTCCATGGTTTGTTGTAGTGCGGTTGGAAGAAGAAGTCGACGAAAGCGAGTTCTTCAAGCGTCATCTCATTTTGAATCGCGACCGACAATGTATTCATCGCCTGGGTGAGGTCGACTTTTGAGATGATTTGTGCACCCACGACACGATGAGTCGTAGTTTCATACACAAGTTTCAGTTGGACATTTTCAGCTGTCGGCATGAACTCAGGACGGTAGGCATCTTGAACCGTCGTACTTGTCACTTCTAAACCGAAGAACGGAGCAGCATCTTCTGTCAGACCGGTCGAAGCAATGTTTAAGTCATACAACCGGAGACCGGACGTTCCTTGTGTGCCTTGGTAGCGGATCGTCGGAGCGAGTAAATTTTTCCCGACGAGTGTTCCCATTCGGACGGCATTTGTGGCGAGCGGAATATAAGCGTGTGTCCGAGCCGGATTGTAGTAGACGGCACAGCTGTCACCGGCAGCAAAGATGTTCGGATTACTGGTCCGCATATAGTCGTCGACGATGATCGCTCCGTTCGGCAACATGTCGATTTGTCCTTTTAACAATTCCGTACTTGGTCGGAAACCGACACAGAGAATGACGAGATCCGTCTCAAACGTTCCTTTGTCCGTGACGACTTGTGTGACATTGCCGTCCACGCCGGTAAAGCTTTGAACGGTCTGGTTCAACTCGAGGTGAATCCCGCGGTCTGTCAATTCGTTTTCAATGATATCCGTGAATGAACGATCCAAGTATTTATTTAAAATCCGGTCGGCACTGTCGATGAACGTGACATCTTTGCCGTATGCTTCGAATGCTTCAACCAATTCAGCACCGATGTAACCGGCACCGACAACGGTAATCCGCTGGGCATCTGTTGCTTTTTTGATGATGGTTTGTGCGTGGTGATAGTTTTTGCAGAGCTCAATTTGATTCAGTTCAATCCCGGGAAGCATCGGGATGATCGGCCATGAACCAGTCGTCATAATCAATTTATCGTACGTATCTTGAACGGTTTCACCCGTTAAGAGATTTTTTGCAAGAATCGTTTGGTTCGTGCTGTCGATTTCCAGGACATCATGTTTTAAGCGCATCTCGGCACCGAGTTCAGTCAGTTCATCCGGTGAAGAATAAAACAGCGACTCCGCATGCTCGACGACGCCACCGACGTGAAGCGCAATGCCGCAAGAAAGGAATGAGACGTTATCGTTTCGTTCGTAAACGGTGATATCCAGTTGCTCGTGCTGTGAAGTCAATTCTTTAACTGCTGCTGTTCCTGCGTGTGTACAACCGATGACTGCTACTTTCATGAGTAAAGTCCCCTTTTTGTTTGTTTGTGATAAAAATCACATTCATTTGATAGTCTTAGTGTATTACTTCACAATGTTGTTTTCAAGTAGTTTGTTCAATAATGAGCATAAGTTTGTCGGAATTGTGAATGAGTGAGCAAGTCGGGTTTCGAGGAGTTATGAATAGATTGTTCATCTGTATCGTTTCTGTTAAAAACGTGTAAAACTGTTTTAGTTTCTGAAGTTCGGGTTATAATGAAACAGAGAACTAAACGAAAGGGTGGAAACCGATGGATACCGAGAGGATCGATCATCTATTCAGCTTACCTGATTTTTAGCAGTGCCAATCTTCATTGAACAGGAAGGTAATGGCTTGAAAAAAATCAGGGAGAGCGAAAATAGATGAATACCCAAACGGGACAACTACAATCTCTCCCATGGAAGATACGGGAGAGGACAATAACACATGAAACGAATCATAACCATCTTAAGCGGAACGCTACTTATGGCGTTCGGCTACTACACCTTGAATGAACAATTTGGATTAGCAGAAGGCGGATTTATCGGTCTGTCTTTACTCGGACGTTACTTTTTTGACATTAATCCATCGATTTCGATGATCGTACTCGATATTCCGTTTTTTATCGGAGCGTTATATTTTAAAGGAAAACGTTTTGTCAGTGAAGCACTCGTATCGGCAGGCGCATTGTCGCTGTTTTACGAAATGTGGTACCGGCTGGATCTGTTTCATTTTCCGGAACAGGCATGGCCGGCAACACTGATTGCTGCTGTCGCCAGTGGAATCGTGACCGGCTATGGTCTTGGTCTCGTTCTGAAAAGTGGCGCGGCAACAGGAGGAGACGATTTGTTGTCGATGGGCCTCAGTAAGCTGACCGGCTTATCAATCGGGACGATTTTATTTGGTCTTGATGCCATCGTCCTTGTCATCTCACTCGTCTATCTGCCGTTGAGTCTAACGTTGTATACGTTGCTTGCAGTCGCGATTGCGGGACGTGTCGTCTCGGTCATGACACGCGAACCGGTCGTTACACCGATTCCGGTAGCTGAACTGAAATGAACAAATCCCTCCTGACATCAGGAGGGATTTTGTTTTACGATAAAAGAGAGTAGAAGAAAGGGGACATATAAATGATTAGACAAGCAACTGCCAATGACGCAGATCAAATCGCACCGTTAATTGAACAGGCGATTCATGAAATTGCAGAGACCCTGACCGGAACACAGGAGAAGGAATTAATTTTGGAACGGCTCGCGCTGTTTGTTACGCAACCGGGAAACCGGTTAAGTCACGAGAATATTCTCGTCAAGGAGCTCGACGGGCATGTCGTCGGCATCGTCATCGCATACGCGGGAGTGGATGCAGCACAGTTGGATGAACCGATTAAACGTCAACTGCTTGAGTGGACAGGACAAGAGGTGCAGATTGATCAAGAGACGGAAGGAAATGTCTTTTATCTGGATACGTTGTCGGTTGATGCGGCATACGGCGGAAAAGGAATTGGGTCTGAGCTGTTGCAGGCAGCGGCGGACGAAGGAGAACGGCGTGGATTACGGGCGTTTACGTTAAATGCGGATCAGACGAATGCTGGTGCGCAACGCCTGTATCGGCGTCTTGGATTCGTCCCGGTCAAGACGATTGAAATCAGTGGCGGACAATTTGATTATATGGAACGACCGTATTCAATTTAAATGATGAGGGAAGTACTTCGAATTCGTTTCAAGATTCGTTGATACGCAGACAAGACTTCGCTTTCCGCGGGCGAAACGTGAGCCTCCGCGTCGCCTGCGCGACTTACGGGGTCTCACCTGTTCCGCTTTTCCCGCAGGAGTCTTCGTCTTGTCTGCTTCTCAACGACGTTTTGTTAAGCTGTTAAGATCGACACATTAAGAATCTGGATTCAAAAAATTACTCGCTTCACGCGACTCCTACAGGAAAAGGCGTGGAAAAGAGTGATTTTTTATGTTCAGCTTAATTAAGTGACGATGATTTGTGATTCGCTGGAGTCGACCGGATCCATCACTTTAAAAAACGTTGTAACAGAACGGATTCGACAGGCGTAATCTGCTCTTTCAAACGAGAAGCTGCACACAACCGTAAACAAGCCTTAAATCCGGTGACTTTTCTGATGCGCTTAAAGTAACAGACACGGTACAAATGACTGAGGATGAAGCGGGAAACGCGTTCTGCCGGATTTCGTAAAGACATTCGCCCCCCGTAGCGAATCAATAAAAAAGTACGGGCGACGTCCATCAGTGGATTGCCGATGGAGGCATCCATCCAATCGATGACATAGACGTCTTTTTTAACAAGCAACAGATTATACGGGTGAAAATCACCATGACATAAAGTATGTCCCGCTACAAGTGTAGTGTGAGCAGGATATCGTTCTTGAAGACGCGGTAACCCGTCGACGGATAACGCATGAAGATACCTTTGTAAGGCGACCATGGTCGTCATGTAGCGGAGAATCCGAACGGGATGACGTTTCATCAAATCTCCGAGCGATTCCCCTTTCAAATACTCCATGCGAATGGAATGATCAACTTGATTATAGACACGAGGTGTCATCGGAAAGTGGTTCTGGATGGACAGATGATTTAAAAATTCCTGCTGGACCGCTGCATGCGGAACGTGTGCGTGAAACTGCTTTCGAACAATCGCCGCAGTTTCTTGTTGAATCGTTGCCGTGTTGCCGGTTCCAATGATATTCATCCAAATCCGCTCCTTATCGTAAGATCATCCGATACAGCCGTGCTTCCGCATCCTCCGGTTCGAACCGGGAATCACTCGTGAAGCGGAAAACTTCCGTCACTTCGATTGGTACATCTGCCGCCCGTAACCGTTTGAGCAATCGTCCGGTCAGATAGACCTCCTGTGATTTTGGTTCCGCCCGCCATTTGCTGACGGATCCAATCGGGACGATCGTAGCGTCAGGACGCGCCATCAAAAACTGACGTTCTTCTTCATCCGTAAAGATGGTCGCGGACGCCGGTAAACCGGTAAGGGCTTCCGCCAGCTGAATCGTAGCCGGTTTAGTAGTCGCTTGTTGATACAAAGCGATACTTCCGATCAGCAATTGAATACATAAAAACGGAACGAGCCAACGGATCGACAAACGGCGGACGAGTAAAACCACAAGCAGTAAGACGAGTGGTAAGACATGCCGCGGTTTATCGATGTTTTGGGCAAACCATACCCAAAGAAAATACCCGGTTCCGGTAACACTCCACCAGAGAGGGAACGAACGGAGACGTTGGCAAAATAAGAATAGTCCCGATCCGAGACCAATCCAAGTGGCAAACCCAAGACCATGCCAAACCATTTGTTTGATTGTCAATCCAAGTCGTTCCAGCAGGGTGGCGTCATCCGTTTGCGCCGTGCCTCCCCAGTCCGAGAAATGACCCGTCACGAAGCTGAGTGATAATTGGGCAAAGGAAGCCGGTCCGCCGACAGAGAAGGCGACCGGTAACAGCCAGGCCAGTTGGGCGAGGAGCAGGACTGCCATCTCTGACACCACCTGCCAAGCGTCACGCCGCACTTGCCACAGTAAAAACAAAAGGATGATTCCAAACGGTGCATAGGATAACCGGGTCGCCATCAACAGGCCAAACAAGAGGTACGGCAAAAGACGGAAATGTCCCTGCCGTGCGCGTTCGACACTCCAAACGAACCAACAAAGAACACCAAGGGCGAGACCATCCGACATCCCGGTTGCGGACAAGACGACAAGGGAAGCCGTCGACACGACCGTAAAAGCAGCCAGCAGACGAACCGCATCGAATCGTCTGCGTTTGAACAGCAGGTACAGCGGAACCAGTCCGCTCGTGAAGCCAAGCATCGAGACGATTCCAAGGGCGCGGACAGGTTCGAGCCCGAGTCGTGCCAGACCGGTCGCGAGTAAGATGAAAAACGGGTATCCGGGGAAATGCGGCTGTAAATTCGCCAAGTCATACTGTCCGACCGCTAACGTGAAGTTGGCGATGTCGTAGCTTGCCACAAACGGACTGACCAGATAAAGGCGTCCGGCGGTGCACACGGAAATCAGAATGATACACATGAAAAAAAGCGATCGTCCACGTTGTTGTGGATGACCGCTTCGAACCGTCACGAGACCTCCTTCAGTTTCTTGACGGTTTTTGGCGCGCGATTTTGACGCATCAACATGAAACCTGCAAAGGCGAAGTATCCCCACCAGGCGAAAACTTGCTCAATGGAGGGATTATGGCTGTAGCCGAACATCGCCCCCATGAACGTTCCGATTTGACCGCTGATCAATGTCGTATTGCCGGTGTCCCTTAAATACTGGACTTGATCGATATAGTGTTCCGGCATGAAAGCCACGATGTTATAAAGGGCGGCCGGTGTACCGTCCGCATTCGTCAACAGACTGCCGAGCAACCCAAGATCCTGGAATCGGCCAATCGTTTGGACGAGCATGCCGGCAGCGATGAACAAGATCAAGACGCCTGTCACTTGGAAAAAGCGTTTGACGGGAATCTTCATCGTACCGGAAACGAACAGGTAACCGAAAATCAAGGCGAGCAGGAGACCGGAGACAGCACCGTAGCTGGTCAGAACCTTCTCGATTTCACCACCTGAAATCGCAGCGAAGAAGAAGACCGTTTCGATTCCTTCCCGGACGATGACAAGGAACGAATGGACGATCATTGTAATCGCACTGCCGGTCGAGACAGCGGCAGCGACTTTCGCTTGCGAGGCCTGCTGGTTTTCCTTTGCCTCCTTGCCCATCCAAAGCACCATATGGGTCAAGAGGAAAACAGAGATGATCATAATCCCAAGACGCAAATACGTATCGCTGCCGAAGCTTGCGAAACTCGTAAAGACGACTTGGAACAAGAAGGCGACACCTAAACTCGCGAGTAAGGCAAGTCCAACACCGGCGTAGACCCATTTTTTATATTGTGGTGCATTGAGCCGATCGAGATAACCGAGAATCAAGCCGACGATCAAGACGGCTTCAAGACATTCGCGAAGGGTGATTAAAAACGCCTGAAAATCCATGTGTCTTCCTCCTTATTGAGCGCGTCGTTTCTTACGCTGACCGATGATGACGATGACGATTAAGATGATGACAAGACTGATGGCGACCGTTTTCCAAATGTCGTCCGTCCCAAAGGATTGACCGAAGATTGAGTCCTCTTCATCAAAGACACCCGTCTTCTCTTCACCTGGCAAAACGAACAGCGGGGTGACCGTATCTTCAATCTGTTTAATGTTTTGATCAAATGTTTTTCGATCGCTTGCTTTTTTCCCGACTCCAAACAAACCGGGGTTTCCAAGCGCCGCAAGTGAATCATCAAAAGCAGTATACAATGAATCACTTGTCTTTGCACCCTCACTTTCTTTGACGTAAGGAGCGAGCACATCATATGTGCCGCGTGCTTTAGCGAGCAACAACTTGGCCTGTCCGAAATCATCGAATTGTTCTTGTGCAAAGTGCAGACGACGTTCGATGTTTTGACGCAAAGCGACCCGGTAGGCTTGCTTGGCGGCATCGGCATCTTCCTTGGCTAACGACGCATCGATCTTTTCTTTTGCTTCCGGGAAGTAGAGCGTGAATTCCTTATCGTAGGCATCGATGGTTTCTTTGGCTAACGTGTAGTCCTTTTGGTCAAGCTGTTCCTCAAACTGTTTATAAGCTTCCGCAAAAGCTTCCTTTCCTGGATCCCCGTAGCTGTAGGCGAATGCCGGCAACGGTGTAGTGAGCAGGAACAAGAAGGCGATGACGGTGATGAAAAGCGGTTTTCTCATCCGAGATGCTCCTTTCGTTCAAAACGTTCTTCAGACGACAGTGGGACGATTGGGCGACGCCATTCCCGGTAAATCGCAGGGAGGACGCGCTGGATATAATTAAAGCGGATAAAGGACTTTCCGGCTTCGCGCACACGGTAACGAATCGGGACTTCCTGCAGCCGGAACCCTTTTCGAACAAGATTCAGTGTCAGCACTTGGGCATAGTTATAGTCGTGGATGATTTCCGCGTGTTTACACGCCGCACGGGAAAAGGCACGCATGCCGCTTTGTCCATCGTGAATCCGACGTTTTAATAAGACACACTGTAACCAAGTAAAGACATGATTGCCGATATACCGATACAAGCGCATCCCGTCGACGGTTCCGAGAAAACGGGAACCAAACACATAGTCGGCCTCGTCGAGAAGAATCGGTCGGACGACGTCGGGAATCTGATCCGCCGGGTATTCGTTATCGGCGTCAATCATGACGGCGACGGTCGCACCATGGGCATAGGACCGGAGCAGCCCTTCCCGAACGGCAGCTCCGAGTCCGCGATTTTTAGGAAAACGATAGACATGGGCTCCGTGTTGCCGGGCAATCTCGGACGTCGCATCAGTGGATCCGTCGTCGATGACGATCGTTTCGACAGGCAGTCCATCGATTTCAGCCGGAATGCGTCTTAAGACAAGCGGCAAGGAGACTTCTTCATTGTGGGCCGGAAGAAAAACGACGATTTTTTTCATGAGGATTCCTCCTTAAAGGCTTCCGTCAGTAAGACACCGCGGCTGTCGTGCGGGATAGCAGCACCAAGCAACTTCGTAATCGTTGGTCCAAGTGACAGGATATGTCGGTGTGTATCAACTTTCAGACCGGCATGGACGTGTTTGCCGTACATCCAAAACGGAACAAACCGTTCTCCTTCATCGAGATGACCATGACCGCCGATTCCATCGGCTTGTCCGTGATCCGCCATGACAATCAGTGTTGCATCGTCGAGCTTACCGAGCCGGTCCAGTTCTTCACAAAATTCAGCCAGTAAGGCATCGGCTTCTTCGATTTTCTGAACGTATTCGGAATACAGGGTGCCGCGGCTGTGACCGGTCTGATCGGTGCCGATCAATTGAATCGCCAGTAAATCCGGATCTTCTTGCTGGACGATTTGTTTGGCGCGATCGATGATGTTGCGGTCCGCGACATCATTATGCATGACGGCTGTGACGGTATGAACGTCTTTGGCACCGAACGCATCGACGAGATGAGCGATTCCAAGAATCTTACCGGTTTTCCCGACGTCGCGCAACCGGTCAAAGACCGTATCGGTTTTGACCCCTGTCGTATTCCAGACCATGTTCGAATGGATACCGTGTTCTTCCGGACGGGCGCCGGTGAACATGGAACTGAAACAGACGACCGTTCGAGCTGGATAGACGGTCTCCATGTTCGTATACTCCGTTCCTTCTTGGCGGAGACGTTCGAGAAACGGCGTGTTCGCCGCCATGTAGCGATCTTTCCGCATGCCGTCGACGATCAGGACATAGACTTTTTGTGATGTCGGAATCGGTGCATCGACGGTTGATTCGGTCGGTAGTTTCGGTTTCCAATCGAACAGGTAGTGATGCAGGATCCAGGCGAACAGGAACAGCCCAAGCGGAAACCAAAGATAGGACCAATCGAGTGTCTGTTCGATTGAAGCGGTTTGCCAATACGCGAGTAAAAGTCCGACTTTCGGCAGTTGTTCTTGGGCATTTCCGCTCGTCGAGTCACTGTTTTTAAGGACCAGTTTCCAAAAACGTGTGAAGTTGAGCCAGTTAGTCCCGATCCGAAGGTGATAATAAATCGTTCCCCAGAAAAAGACGGTGAAGAAGAAATAAAGACCGGCTCCATACGCAAACAGCGGCAGGAGACGCGTGTCCGTTCCTTCGATGAACAACCAGACGATTAACGGAAACCAAAGATAATTCCGTAAGAACAACGGAAAATCAAACTTCCAATATAAGACGAGCAGTGGCAGGGTCATCAGGAATCCAAAGCCAACACCGCTGAGCGAGCCTTGCGTCAAAATCAGATAGCTGAGAAACACACCGATCGTAAAAATCGGTGTGAAGGGTTTGCCTTCATTCAATAAGTTCCACATCCGTGCGGCAACTTTTTCAAAACGGGAAGCACTTTTCATGCAGGTCATCCTTTCGTATCGTGCTTCTTAAACTGGGTGAACAGTAATTTGACAATCGGCAAGTGGCGGATGAGCACATAGACCGGCGCCAAAAATGCGAACGCATATTTAAAGAGATGCGTCATCAAGGCGAGCTCGTATGGGTTGGCCACACCCGCAAGTTGCAGGACTGTTCCCATCGCAAGTTCATACGTTCCGAGTCCACCCGGGGTAAACTGGGCGATTCCGGACAAGACCCCGGCACTCATCGCGACGAGGACAAGCGGAAAGGCGATGTCGGCATCCGCACCTTGCAAGAGACAAAAAACGGCCCCTGCTTCAAACAGCCACGCCGTCGCCCCGTATCCAATCAAGGGATATATCGTCTTGATCCATCGCCGGACCAGCAACAAGGCGAGCAGACCACCGGCAAACGCAAGCCCGGCGACCCACATCGTCTGTCCTAATAATACCCCGGCAGCGACAAAAAGACCGAGTACGGATAGGTCGATGCCGCGTTGGGCGACAAAAATCGCCGTCGTCCGCTTCATCGGACTGCCGATCGCTCGCGCCGTCAGCAGGCGAACCGCTTCTCCTACTTTGACAGGGGAGAGGTGATTGATCGCCAGACCGAGATACAGACTCGTCAAGTAAACAGCGATAGACGCATTTTTTTCGTCTGCCGTCCGCCAAGCGCGTGCGCGTAAATAAAACGCGAAAGCGTAAGTGACGGTAGCGGCTACTGTCCAGTAAGACGTCAACAGGGTTTGGAGATAGTCATAAACAACAGGCAGTTCCAGACCGAAACGGACGAGTAAAAAAAGAGCTGCAAACGTCAGAACGACGCCCGCAGCTCCACGTATCACAGACGATCGAGATGCCATGTGATCATCCGTTCCATTCCATCAGCGAGCGTGACGGAGGGAACATAACCGAACGTCTGCCTTGCCGCATCGGTGTTACTCCATGTCATTGAGACATCTCCCGCCCGGGCGGGAGCAAATGCCAAAGGCACGTCAAACCGTTTACTAAGCATCGCCGCGGCGTCGCGCACCGATTCCGGACGGTTGGCACCAAGGTTGAAAACACCGGTTGCCCGTGCTTGCAGGGCTTGCTCCATTCCCCGCGTGATGTCGTCGATATAAGTGAAGTCCCGAATCGGGTCACCGAAAACGGTCAACGGTTGACCGTGTAATGCCTGTTCGATGAATCGATACAATGCCATGTCAGGTCGTCCGGCAGGACCGTAGACAGTGAAGAAGCGGAAGATCCCGATTTGTAGACCGTACAGATTCTGATAAGCCTGGCAAAAAGTTTCCGCACTGTACTTGGCTGCAGCATAGGGACTCATCACCTGTCCGGTTGCTTGATGTTCCAACAGGGCACCCGTTTGTTCCCCGTAGACGGAGGAGGAAGAAGCGAAGAACAGATGCGCAATAGTATATGTGCGCGCTGCTTCGAGGACGGTCACCGTCATCGCGATATCATCCTCGATGTAGCGGTGCGGTTCCTGTAACGAACCGGGGACGCCTGGCAAAGCGGCGAGATGAAATACGGCGGCAAAGGAGTGACTGCCGAACCAAGTCGGCAAATCCTCATGCACGTTCCCTTCGAACACCTCGATCCCGTTCTCTTGCAACAGACGAGCCCGCTCCAGTTTCAGTTCGACGTCATAATAATCCGTGAAGGCATCGATGACACTTACGGTATGACCGCTGGCGTGAAGACGAAGCGCAAGGGCGGATCCGATGAAACCCGCGCCTCCTGTAATTCCAATCTGCATGTCGCGTTCCTCCGATTCCAATCAATTAGTTGAGTGGCTCTAACGCGTCAACGATTTTATCACCTGTCGTTTCGGCTTTCAGGTCACCTTTTTCGACAAGGGCATACCAAGCGTTGGCGTCAGACAACACCGTGCTGGCTTGCTCTTTTCCGAGACGGCTCTCAAGTGTCGGTTTCATTGCGATGACGAACATGTTTGCTTCCATCGCCTCGACCCGTGCCGTATCGACGTCTTTTTTCTCAAGTGCTTCTTGTGTTTCTTCGTGGTAGCCGTCAATCTTTTCCGTTAATGCTTTAGCGAATAAGCTTTCCACTTCTTTGAACTTGACGTCTGCTGGTTTTGTTTTTGAGAAGTCATAGAGGTCTTTTAATTTCGCGACGGCTTCTTCATCGCCACCGGCAAGTGATTCCTCGATGGCAAGTAAGAAACCGTATCCTTCCGCTTGCTCCATCTGTAATTCTTTTTCATCCGTTCCGGCTTTGACGCCATCCTCGATTTTTTGAGCGTACCCGAGAGCGGCAAGATAGAACGAACGGTAGATTGATTTATCCGTCAACTGTTTCGCGACATTGAAATCAGCAGGCTTTTTCGCCGTGATCGCTTCTTCCTGTGCCGTCAACCCGGAATTGATGGCTTGAGCAATGGAGTCTTCGTTTTTAAAGCCGTAACTTGCATCCCGTTTTTCGGCAGTCGGAATGAAGACCGTTTCTGACATGTCTTTAATATCGTTGAGCGCAGCTGTCGCTTCATCCGTTTTGCCGGCAGCAACGGCTTCTTCCGCTGTCGCTTGTGTTGATTTTTGGAGTTTATAGAAGTAAGACTGAATGCCTTTGTCGACAAGTTGACGGGCAACGTTCTCATCCAGCTCTTTTGATTCGACACCCGCTAACGCGGAACTGATGACTTCTTCGATTTCAGGGGCAGCCGTCGTGACGCCGCCTTTTAATTTCGAGTCATAGCTTGTCTGGACCATTTTCCAGTCAATCGCTTGACCTTCTTTGGCTTTATCGAGCTCGGCCTTGATGGAACTGAAGATGGTTAGTTCATCTTTTAAAGTCGTTGCCGCAATACCAGCGTTTGTTTTCGTCTCCGATGTTTGCTCCGTTTTCTCTTTTTTAGGAGCCGTCGTTGTGTCTTCGCTATTCCCGCAAGCAGCAAGCAGTCCTGCTGTAATGAAGAGTGATGCTACTTTTAATCGTTTTTTCATAATCTATTCCCCCAGAATAAGATGATTGTGTTATAAATGATGTCGTTTTCACAAATCTAACTATAGCGAGAATAATTCTCATTGTCAATTGAACTTCAAAATGAAAAAAATGGCTCCCGAGAAGTCTCGGAAGCCATTTTAAGGTGATGTTTTACTGAACTTGGTCATACAATTTCGTAAGATAAGCGAATACTTCATCGGAAGCTTGGAACATCATGACAGAGTGTCCGAAGATCGCTGCCGGATTAAAGCCATGATCCAAATCGATCGTCGAAGCAATCGTGACATCACGGTCGCTGTCGAGGACAACACGGAAGTATTTGAATTCTTGGTTAAAGTCGTTAATCGCATTTAAGATTGGGAGGTCTTCGACACCGTCCGGTACGTGTGTGATTGTACGGGCAAACAGTTCAACATCGGTCGCTGTTTTACTGAAGACGATCATCATCATCGGCTCAGCGCCTGATGGTGTTTTTTCCTGCGTCATGAAGAAAACGTGTGTCTCGTTTTCACGTGCTTCCATCGGGATGCCTTTTTCGACTAAGAAAGCTTGGAATTCTTCTAGATATTGTTGTTGCACAGCCGTTACCCCGTTTTCATTTGTTTCCGGCTGAATGTTTTGGTTGATCGGTGTGACTTTGTTATCGTTCGTGTCTTTTGAGTTACGATCCTGGTCCATGATTAAATCCCCCTTATAAATACTGTAATCTCAGTTTCAAGCATTTTAGATGGAATTGCAACTAATGTCCGTTATCCTCAAAGGAACATTTTCATTTTAAAGTAAGACATATTTGTGAATGAACGAACAGATAACTTGAAAAGGTATACCTGAATGGGTATATTGGTACACATAGACAATAATGGATTCTACTTAAGGAGGAAGACGGAATGAAAACGATCATTGTAGGTGGAGTAGCTGGTGGAGCAACGGCGGCGGCGCGATTACGTCGATTGGACGAAACAGCAGAAATCATTCTTTTAGAACGGGGAAAAGAAATTTCTTTTGCGAACTGTGGACTCCCGTACTATATCGGGGACGTCATCAAAGACCGGAATAAACTGTTGGTTCAAACACCGGAAGGAATGAACGCACGATTCAATCTGGACGTCCGGAATTTGTCTGAAGCGATCCGAATCAATCGTGAGCAAAAAACGGTGACGATTCGTAAAGTGGATACGGGAGAAGAGTACGACGAAACATACGACCAGTTAATTTTGTCACCAGGCGCAAAACCGATCCGTCCTGGTATTCCGGGCTTAGCGGAAGCAACAAATGTCTTTACGTTACGTAATATTCCCGATACCGATAAGATGCGCCAGTATGTCGACGAAGCGCGTCCGGCGCATGCGACTGTCATCGGCGGCGGGTTCATTGGTCTTGAAATGGCGGAAAATTTAGCCGAGCGCGGAGCGCGTGTGACCTTAGTGGAGATGTCAGATCAAGTCATGGCACCGGTCGATCCGGAAATGGCAGCCATCGTCCATGAACATTTGCGGGCGAAAGGTGTCGAGCTAATTTTAGCGGATGGCGTGGCACGTTTTGAAGAAGAAGGGACCCGTGTGGTCTTGACGAGCGGAAAAACGATTCAGACAGAAATGAACATCTTATCAATCGGTGTCATGCCGGAAAGCAACTTGGCTGCAGAGGCCGGACTCGAATTAGGGATTAAACAGACGATTCAAGTCGATGAGACGTTACGGACATCGGACCCTTCAATTTTTGCGATTGGTGATGCGATTGAAGTCAAAGACTACATTACAGGGGAACCGGTTCACGTTCCGCTTGCTTGGCCGGCAAACCGGCAGGGCCGTCTAGTCGCTGACATCATTGCCGGACGAGATGTCCGTTATACGGGAACGCTCGGAACAGCGGTCGCAAAAGTGTTTGATTTGACGGTCGCTGCCACGGGGAACAACGAAAAACGACTCCGTCAGTCGGGCCGCCGTTATGAAGCCATTCATCTTCACCCTGGGTCACATGCCGGTTATTATCCAGGGGCCAGTCCGATCTCGATGAAACTCTTATTTGATCCGGTGGACGGAACGATTTTTGGTGCACAAGCGATTGGGATGACAGGTGTCGAGAAACGAATCGATGTTTTGGCAACAGCCATTAAGGGCGGATTGACTGTCCTTGATCTTCCCGATCTTGAACTGTCGTATGCGCCTCCTTATAGTTCGGCAAAAGATCCGGTCAACATGGCAGGATATATTGCCTCGAATATCGTACTCGGGGACAGCGAAAATGTTCACTGGCACGAGATTGATCAGATTGTCGCGGACGGCGGACTGTTGCTGGATGTCCGGGAACCTTCCGAAAATGAACTCGGTTCGATTCCGGGATCCGTCAACATCTCCTTACCGACGTTACGCCAGTCGCTTGACGAATTACCAAAAGATCAGACGATTTACGTGACGTGTCAGGTCGGACTTCGTGGCTATGTCGCGAGTCAATTGCTCAAACAGAACGGATTTACTGTCAAAAACTTGAGTGGCGGCTATAAAACGTGGGCGACGGTCAACCGTGACCGCGAAGCGAGAAGCCAAGTACGGGAGGAAACAGCTGTGACGACGATAAAAAGTGAGCCGAAACAAGTAACAAAAGAACAGATTACGTTACTGGATACATGCGGTTTACAGTGCCCGGGACCGATTTTGGAGTTGAAAACGAAAATCGATCAATTACAGGATGGAGACCAAGTCTTCGTTAAAGCATCCGATCCCGGATTCCTGCCGGATGTTCAAGCGTGGGCAAAAAAACTCGGGCATACCGTCCATACGGCGGAAATGAACAAGGGAATCGTCGAAGTCTTGCTTGAAAAAGGAACGGCAACGGCAGCGCCGGTCCAATCTGACGTCACGAAAGCGGACGATGCGACGATGGTCGTCTTCAGCGGAGACCTCGATAAAGCACTTGCATCGTTCGTCATCGCGCAAGGTGCTCAGGCGATGGGGAAACAAGTGACGATGTTCTTTACGTTCTGGGGACTGAATGTTATTCGGAAACCGGACGCACCATCCGTTGAGAAGGCGCCGATGGAACGGATGATGGGCATGATGATGCCGAAACATGCCGGCGATCTGCCGCTCTCGAACATGAATATGGGCGGGGCCGGTCAAAAAATGATGAAAAAAGTCATGAAGGATAAACAGGTCGATGCGTTAGAGACAATGATGGCGAAGGCGCAAGCAGCCGGTGTCCGAATGATTGCCTGCACGATGTCGATGGACATCATGGGAATCAAAAAAGAAGAATTATTGGATGGCATCGATTATGGTGGTGTCGCGAGTTACCTCGGAGCGACAGATGACGCCAACCTGAATTTGTTCATCTGATGTATTCGATTATTAAATAATAAAGATATTCTCAACAAGCCTCCCTTCCACGGAGGCTTGTTTTTTACGTTAAATCTAACATCGGATGTGAGGTTTTGTGATTTTTTACGTACTTGAACGATCTAAAAGAAGAAAATGAATTTGATTTTCTGAAATTATTTTCGTATCATAGAAAACATGTGAAAAAAGGTTACATGATCGAACGTTAAAATAAGGGGGAACATCTGTGGAAAAACAACTGATGGATTTAATCGGTAGGATTAACGACTTGTTATGGTCGAGTGTCTTGATCATCTTGTTGGTCGGTTTAGGAATTTATTTTACGATTCGAATGGGATTTGTCCAGTTTCGGATGATTCCGGAAATGTTGCGACTGTTGTTCCAAGGAACGGATAAAGGGAAAGACGGTGTGTCACCGTTCCAAGCCTTCGCCATCAGCACAGCGGCACGTGTCGGGACCGGCAATATTGCCGGCGTCGCGACAGCCATTGCGCTCGGTGGACCAGGTGCGGTCTTTTGGATGTGGTTGATTGCCTTAATCGGTTCGGCTTCTGCATTCGTCGAGAGTACGCTCGCTCAGATTTATAAAGTGCGTGATGAAAAAGCATGGCGGGGTGGTCCGGCGTATTACATGGAAAAAGCGCTCGGACAGCGCTGGCTCGGAGTCGTGTTCAGTATCTTGATTACGATTTCGTTTGGCTTCGTCTTTAACTCAGTCCAGTCAAATACGATTTCATTATCGCTTCAAAGTCAGTACGGAGTGGATAAAACATGGATTACGGTTGGACTTGTCCTGTTGACGGCACTCGTCATCTTCGGCGGTGTCCGAAGCATTGCGACCGTATCAGCTTTCCTCGTCCCGATCATGGCAGGAGGATACATCTTGATTGCCCTCTACATCATGGTGACGAATCTAGAAGCGTTACCGAACGTCTTCGGTCTGATTTTCCAAGAAGGATTACTCGAATTTAAAACACTTGCCGGTGGAGCAATCGGGGCAGCGGTCTTAAACGGCATCCGTCGTGGTCTCTTCTCGAATGAAGCCGGTATGGGTTCAGCACCGAATGCTGCTGCAACGGCAGAAGTTTCCCATCCCGTCAAACAAGGTTTGATTCAATCGTTTGCGGTTTTTGTCGATACACTGCTCGTCTGTTCTTCGACAGCGATGATTGTGTTAGTCAGTGGTGTTGCGACCAAGGATGCGAGTGGAGTACCTGTCGCCGGAATCGATTTGGCGCAAGGGGCACTTGCTTCTCAGGTCGGTCCGTTGGCCACTGCATTTATGGCGCTCGCGATTTTCTTGTTTGCCTTCAGTTCGATTGTCGGAAATTATTATTACGGTGAATCCAATATCAGTTTCATCAACGATAATAAAAAAATCATGATGGTGTATCGTATCATTGTCCTTGGCATGGTTGTGTTTGGTTCGCTCGTTCAAACGGCTGGACTTGTTTGGGCGCTCGCGGATATCTTCATGGGCTTGATGGCAATCGTCAATTTGTATGCGATTTTCCGATTATCGAAAGTTGCGAAGCTGGCACTTGATGATTATTTAGTACAACGTAAAGACGGTCACGAACCCCGTTTCCATAAAGATTCGATTCCGAATCTTCCGGGAAAAGAATCGCTTGAAGCGTGGCAGGATGAAGATCAAAAAGAAAAGGCGATTTAACGCGAGAAGGATCAGAGTCATCTGGTCCTTTTTTTGTCTGGAGAGATTTTGATAATCGTTACTAAAGCGGTACAAAAATGGGAATACTAAAAAAAACGGTCGGAAAGGAGGGGGAGGATGGAGAACGTACATTATGTTCGAGTCGCGGATGCCGTTTGGGATTCGTTTGGCGATGATCCACATATCATCATGGACTGGATTTTATTCATCCATGAAACACAACCTGATCATGAACAGTTATTTGCACTCGAGGAGACGACATCACTTTATCAATTAATGAGTCAAATCGATATCTTCATTGATCAGGAGACCCATTACAATCTGGGACGGGCAATCGTCGGTGAAGAGCTGATTGTCAATGAAGAGCATGCAGCGATCGTCGGTATCCTTCCCTTACCGCTTCTCATCATTTCGTCGGAGGTCATGCGGAACTTTGATCGACAAGCGCTTGAAGTCATTTATCAGGAAGCCGGCCGGCAAGGTGAATTCGATGAGGTTTGGGAACAATTCGGGAATCTACGCACCTATTTTCACCAGGCGGAAGAAGCGCAGGATACGATTCTCGTCTATTATGTATAAGGATTTCCTTGTACAACTCCATATAGAAAAAGAGAGGGGGATGTGACATCCGCCTCTCTTTCCTGTATGTGTAAAGTCGATGCTTAAAAGTCGATTTCGTCTGGATCTGGTCCAAGACGAACGTCCGTTGCCAAACGATCAATCTTTTCGAGATCATCGGCATCGAGTTGGAAATCAAAGACGTCAAAGTTTTCCGCAATCCGTTCAGGTGTGACCGATTTCGGAAGGGCAACGATGCCGTTATCCAGGTGCCAGCGTAAGACGACTTGTGAAGGGGACTTACCGTGTTTTTCGGCAATTTCCTTGAAGTCGTTGATTTCGAGGAATTTTCCTTGCATGAGTGGGCTCCACGCTTCAACTTGAATACCGTTGTCCTGCAAGTATTCATGCAGTTCATGTTGCGGAAGTTGCGGATGAAGTTCGACCTGATTGATCATAGGTGTCATTAATCCTTCTTCAGCAAGTGTATCAAGGTGATGTTCTTTAAAGTTCGATACACCGATTGCTTTAATCTTTCCGGCTTCGTAAAGCTCAACCATGGCTTTCCAGGCTTCGATATATCCTTCAACCGGCCAGTGGATCAGATAGAGATCAAGGTAGTCGGTCTCAAGACGTTCCAGTGACTCTGCGAAGGCTTCTTTAGTTCGTCCGGCACGAATATCATCGTTCCATACTTTAGACGTTAAGAAGAGATCTTCACGGTTCACGCCGCTTTCTTTAATTCCTTTGGCAACACCACGTTCGTTTTTGTAAACGGCAGCCGTATCAATATGACGGTAACCGACACGAATGGCTTCTGCGACGGCAGCCGGTGCTTCCGTCTCTTCATCGACTTGCCAGACACCGAATCCGATTTGTGGAATTGTGACACCATTTGAAAGTTTTGCGTATTGCATGTGTATACTCCTCCTTTAATGAAACGAGAATATGGAATTGCTCGTTTAGTTTAGCATGAACAAGCAAGAACGTCCGTTTCAACGCTCAAGGGAGGAAAAAGCCGGTTAGAAAGCGAAAAGAGGAGGGTAAATCCCTAGAGGGAAAGAGGTGTATTTTGTATGAAACGAGCTGTTAAAAACGTACCAAAAGGTGTATGGGCCGGTATCGCGGCACTGTTGGGGGCGCAAGCGACATTCTTGTTCCTCGGTGCCCGGAAGACTGGGCGTAATCCGTGGGTTTGGGGAGGCGCTGGACTAATTCAGTTCCCGCTTCCGGCGATTGCGTATTTCATTCTCAACCGCCAAGACCAGAAAAAATAAGTCAATACAAGACCCGTCGCAAAAGCGACGGGTCTTGTATTTTTTACGAAACATTTTTTTTACGCACATCAGCTGTTTTTCGACGCGGGAAGCCGAAGACGATGGCAAGAGATCCGCAAACGAAAAGCAGGAACGGATAAAACAGATAGGGAATCAGTTCCGGGGAAGCCGTTTTCGTTAATTCCGCTGCAATCAGCAACTGGGCTCCGTAAGGGATAATTCCTTGGATACCGCACGAGAAGATGTCGAGAATACTGGCGGATTTCTTCCGATCAATATCATACGTATCGGCGATTTCCGCAGCGAGTGGTCCGGCGACAAGAATCGAAATCGTATTGTTCGCTGTCGCGAGATTCGTTGCACTGACGAGTGCCGCCATACTGAATTCCGCACCGCGGCGTTGTGAGATTTTCCGCGTCAGCGTTTCTTTCAGGTAAGCAATCCCGCCGTTAAAGGTGATTAGGCTGACGAGTCCGCCCATTAATAACGTCAAAATCGAAATTTCTGCCATCCCCATCAATCCTTCAGACATCGACAGGACGAAGCCGCTTAAGCCGAAGCTTCCGTCAATCATACCGATGATTCCCGTCAAAACGGTTCCGCCGACTAAGACGAGGATGACGTTGACACCAAACAAGGCGAGGACGATGACAGACAGATACGGAATCAATTTATAAAACTCAAACGCTTTTGCTTCGACGACGTCTCCTGTACCTGAGACGAAAGCCAAGATGATGACCGTCAGGATTGCTGCCGGCAAGACGATCATGAAGTTGGTTCGGAATTTATCGCGCATGTTGGTTTTTTGCGTCCGTACCGCTGCAATCGTTGTATCGGAAATGAACGACAAGTTATCGCCGAACATTGCACCACCGACGACAGCTGCTGCGGCAATTGCGACATTGACACCGGTTGCTTCATGGATTCCGAGAGCAATCGGTGCAAGTGCTGCGATTGTACCGGTGGAAGTACCCATCGCCATCGAGATGAAGGCGGCGATGATGAACAGTCCGCTCATCAAGAGGGACGGGGGTAAAAATGTTAATGATGCATTGACGGTCGCTTCAATTGCGCCGATTGCATCTGCCGTTCCAGAAAAGGCACCGGCGAGTAGGAAGATAAAGACCATAATCATGATGTCCGGATTTCCGGCCCCCGTCGCAATCCGTTCCACGGTTTGATTGATGCTGCCCTTTGTTGTGACCGCCGCAAAAATCAAGGCAATCAAAGCAGCAATCAGAATCGGGAATTTGTAAAAATCATTGTAAAAAATTCCGGCACCGATAAAAAGAACTAAAAAGACAAGCAACGGTAGAAGTGCCCATTTGTTCGGTGTAATCGTCTCGTTCATAAAATCACTCCTTTTCTACGTGTACAAAAAAAGACTCCTTCGCAAGAAAGAAGGAGGTCTTTACTGAAAAAGACGCTCTTCTTATCTCTCAAGCCTCAGCTTGCTGGATTTGGCACAGTACGATTTAATCGTCCGCTGCCGAAACATCATCGGGCCAGTCCCTCCGTCTCTCGCGATAAAAAGAAGTCATTTAATTGTCTGAAATACGTTTTCTACCGTAACGTATCTTTTAATGCATGTCAACACTACTTCACTGCAGTGCTTGTTTGAGTGTCGCTACATTTTCATTCATCAAGTCAAAATAGGAAGTCTTTTGCTGCTCTTTCGTGACGGACTCGAGGTTGTGAATCGTAATCGCTTCCGCTCCGATTTCCTGTTGGATGACACGGGCGACTTTCGGAGAAACCGTTTCTTCGAAAGCGATATACTTCAAGTCGTGTAACTTAGCTTCCTTGACGATCGCCGCCAGTTGCTTTTGCGAAGGCTCGTCCGACGGTGAGATACCGGCAATCGGTAATTGCGAGAAACCGTAGCGTTCTGCTAAATATCCGTAAGCCGCATGTGTGACGAGTAATTCTTTTTTCGATCCCTTATTAACGGCCTGTTGCAGGTTTTGATCAAGATCATCTGCCTGGGTATTGAAGGCGGTGAGATTTTTCTCGAACGCTGCTTTTTTATCAGGTACCTCTTTAGCGAGCGCCGTCGTAATCGATTGCGCCATCACTTTGGCATTGTTCGGATCGAGCCAGACATGCGGGTCAAATTTGCCGTGATCATGTCCTTCTTCCGCATGTTCGCCGGTATGTCCTTCATGCTCATGAAGCGTGGCATTCGCTTCCAGCAGTTCGATTCCTTTGCTGGTCTCGACGAAGCGGACATCGTTGCCTTTAAGACTGGCTTTGATTTTTTTCGAGTACGGCTCAAGCGTCGTCCCGGTTAAGAGGAACAGATCACCTTGTGCGATTTCCGTCAGTTGTTTAGACGTCGGTTCGTACGAATGCGGATCTGCCCCTGGAGGTACGATCATCTGGACGTCGATGTCCGTTCCGCCAATTTCCTTGGCGATGGCCGCAGTAGCGAACGTCGATGTATAGACGCGAAGCTTTTGATTGGTCGCACCTTGATCGGATTCGGAAGAACCGCAGGCGGCAAGGACAGCAGCACTGGCAAAGGCAACCGTGAAAGCAGAAATTAATTTTTTCATATGAATAAAACCTCCAAAAAATATTAAAACGTAATTATTCCGATTTGAACCTTTTCACTATAACGAATCCAAAACGAAGCGTCAAGTACCAGTCGGGGAAGACGTTCGGCTTCTAAATAAATCGGGTAGAAGACTAATAAGATCAGAAATCAAGAGTAAGCTTTGGAGGTGATGAGGTGAAACGGGAAACTGCTTGGCTGATGGGAGGAGCGGCGATCTTGACGACGGCTGCTGCCGGGGCGAGTATCTGGAACAACTACGGTGCTTTATTGCGCTGGACGGAACCGGCCCTTCCGCTGTCGGAAGTCCAACTCGCGCCCCGGACGACTTTGTATAAAACCGTCAATGAACAAGAACTGAAGTTGGATTTATATTATCCACCGGGTGATGGTCCCTTCCCGGTTGCGATTTATGCGCATGGGGGAGCCTTCGTTAGAGGAAATCGGGATGATATCTTTTGCTTTACACCAATTGTGGAACGTTTCTTGGAACTCGGAATCGCAGTTTGCAGCATCGATTATCGGTTGTTTGAGGACGGTAGCTATTTTCCGGATAATCTGGAAGATGTTCGAGATGCGCTGTGTTTCTTAAATCAGGAAGCGGATGATTTACGGATTATGCGGGGACGAATGGTGTTGTGGGGAGACTCGGCCGGTGCCGCGTTAATGCTGACGACGGCACTTGCCCCGATGGAATTCATCGGCGAACAAACAGCCGAACGCCTCCCGTTGATCAGTGGTGTCATTGCCTTGTATCCTCCGACAAATTTTCTCCTGTTCAAGTTCATTCAAACGTGGATTGCCCACATCAAGTTTTATGGGGGAGGGCGGGAAGAATGGCGGGAACTCATGACACGTGTTTCACCGGTAACGCATCTGACAGCGGACTCACCGCCGATCATGTTATTGCACGGAAAAAAAGACCCGATTGTCCCTTTTACACAAGCGCTACATTTTGTTGAAAAAGGAGCCGATGTCGGAGCCGATGTCCGGCTGTTTTCCTTCCCGAACGGCACGCATTCACTGGCGAGCTTTGCTCAAACCGAAAATCCGTTAAAAATCGAACGGTTGCTGGAACGGATTGAAGCGTTCAGCTGTCAGGTCCTGGCTTTGCCACCCCGGGAGACCCTTCATTAAAAAAGAAAACATGATACAATCAGTGATATTTCTTTTGAAGGAGACAGTGAAATGACAGAAATTTGTTTAGTGCGTCATGGTCAGACGGATTGGAATTTAAACGAGCGGATTCAAGGACGGGAGGACATCCCTCTTAATGAAACTGGGCGGTGGCAGGCTGGAATGAGTGCTGCTTACCTGGCAGAAGAAAAATGGGACGTCTTGATTTCGAGCCCCTTATCGCGGGCAGTCGAGACGGCAGAAATCATCGGACGTTCGATCGGACTGGATGTGACGGAGACGGATGAACGGTTGGTTGAACGGGAATTTGGCGTTGCATCTGGACAGCCTGTCGCCGGAATCTACGAAGCCGTTCAAGCGAATGATACGGAGCGTGTACCGGGACTTGAAACCGAACAGGAAATCCAACATCGCGTGTTTTCGGCAATTGAAGAACTGACAGAAAAATATCGAGGACAACGCCTGTTGATCGTCTGTCATTCGCATACGATCAAAGCTGCATTATCCTCGATTGATGGTAGTTTTAGTTACCGGACACCACTTAAGAATGCATGTGCGAACTATATTCGTTTCTCCGATCGGTATGAGATTGACCGGATCAATGTCGCGGATCATATCGTAGATTACACGAAACGTCCTTAAGAAAGAGTCGGATTTTCGTGCAGGTACTGTTTAAATGTTTCTTTCGCGATACTCGTAATGTGGGCACCGCGTTTGGAGCGGCGGTCTTTGTATTCTTGAATCAAGGCTTCACCGGTGAAATGGTCTTCGACGACTTCACGTAAGATGGATTCCGACAAGTCATTTTTCATCATGACCATCTTTCCTTTGAACAGATACGATACCCCTTCACTTAAGGGAGTCGATTCAAGTGGTGTCACAATCATCGCAGCCGGATCATTATCAGGTCGGGAAATCGTAATTTCAATCAAGGCACGTAAATTTTTAGCGAACAACTCGTCGATGATTGTTTGATCATTTTCGAGGACGACAATTTCAGCGACCCACTGTGCCGTCTGATCCGTGCTGACAGTCAGTCCATCTTTGATCGCAACGGGAATCGTTGTATCCCGACCGGATTCATCCATTAGAATACGTAAGGTGCACAATTTAAAGGTTTTCAAGAAAACGCCTCCTTGTTGAATGAACAACAGATTTTCTTCAGTATACCGTGACCGGGCAAACGGTGGGAAAGTTTTAGGGAGGATTTTTTAGTGAACTATGTTTAAATGGAGTTAGAAATTAGAAACAGGAGGACCGTTCATTATGCCGCAAGCACTGATAGGAGTATTAGGAATCATTGGCATCATCTTACTTGCCCATTACATCATCTCGTATTGGCATGCTGAACCAACAGACCGTCCGACACTTGCTTATCGTATAGCGCTCCTGATTGCCTGTTTGCTTCTCGTCAGTGGAAGCGACCACTTAATCAGTATTTTTTATGCGGATTCCTTGGCAGAGTTCGGTCAGCGGATTACGTATATCGTTTTCATCGGAGGTGCGCTTGGTTTCGCTTGGTACTTTCGTCAACAAATGGAACAAGCGGCAATCCAAATGACAGTTACACCAAATGAAACAGCCCACTTCAGCTGAAGTAGGCTGTTTTTATTTTCAGGTATTTATTTGAGACCGCTCGCAGTCCGTGTGTTGCGAATCATATCCAGTTTCAGTTTCCAGAGACGGTCGCTGAAGGTGATGGCGTAGACTTCCGGCAGGCGGAGACGTTTGTATTCTTCCCACAGGCGGCCGATTTGCTGCTCGTGGAACTGGCGGCTTTCTTCAATGGTCGGGACGGAATAGATGAGTTCACCATCAACGAAAATCGGTGTCAACAACCGTTCGACGTTAAAGTTCTCGATCCGGTTTCGGAATGACGGATCACGGACGTCGATTAAGTCGATTGAATCCAAATCAGTCGGATCTTCGTCGAGCAACGTTACATAATCGCCTTTGAACTTATTCGTGACACGGTCGACAATCCGGTACACTTCTTTGATGTGTGGCGTCGTCGTTTTGGCTTTAGAAGAAGAGACTTTGATGACGGGAATGAGCTCACCGTCTACTTCACGTGCGACCAGCTTATAGACCATGCCGAGTGCAGGTTGTTCGTATGCCGTGATACCACGCGTCCCGACGAGGAACGTATTCGCCTGCGCACCTTGAATCCGTAAATCCTGGATGACGTATTCATCGAGATCACCGGATAAGACGATGTCGACATCGGGGAATCCGGCTTCGTCGAGCATTGTCCGCGCCCGTTTGGATAAGTAAGATAAATCGCCGGAATCAATCCGAATGCCGCGCAATTTATGCCCTTTTGCTTCGAGCTCCTTCGCGACGATGATGGCATTCGGCAAACCGCTTTTCAGCGTGTCATACGTGTCGACGAGTAGTGTCGCCTGATCAGGATAGTAGGCAGCGAATGTCCGGAACGCCGTCAATTCATCATCATGGAATTGAATATCGGCATGTTCCATCGTTCCGCCGCACGGAATACCGAAGTCTCGTCCGGCCGAAGCAAGGCTCGTAACATCAAATCCAGCTAAGTACGAAGCACGGGTTCCAAAATAAGCAGCATCGATGCCTTGGGCACGACGCGCTCCGGCCTCAAGGAATTTTGCTCCCGGTGCCGATTGACGGATCCGCGCATATTTCGTGGCAATCAACGATTCGTGGTTGGCGATATTTAAAATCGCAGTCTGCAATAATTTCGCTTCGAAAATCCGGGCCTCGATCCGAACGAGTGGTTCGTTCGGGAAAACGATTTCGCCCTCTTTGACGCTCGAGATGGAACCGGAAAATTTAAAGTTTCGCAACTCATCTTTGAACTCGTCCGGGAAACCGATCATTTTTTGGAGATACGTAATGTCTTCTTCTGTAAAACGAAGTGTCTGGACATATTCGATGATGTTTTCGAGTCCGGCGAAGACGACGTATCCGCCTTCGAACGGGTTCGACCGATAGTAGACGTCAAAGACAGCTCGTTCATTGTGACGTCCTTCTTGCCAATAAATATACATCCACCGTGGCAGATAAAGATCAGTATGAAGTGCAAGATTACGTTGTAGCATGAAGACAGATCCCTTCTTATTCGCCGACGACATCTGCGCCGATCGATTGTTTGAAATGTGTAAGCGCCCAGTCGTGGCCGGCCGCGTTAAAGCTTGCGACAGCGTCGGCATGGACGACGATTTTGTATCCCAGATTGTAGGCATCGACCGCTGTATGCAGGACACAAATGTCCGTACAGACACCGACGAGGTGAACTTCGTGAATCGAACGTTCGCGTAACCGCAAATCAAGATCCGTTCCGGCAAAAGCACTATACCGTGTTTTATCGATGACATGATCTGCGACACGTGCCATCTCAGCTACTTGTCCGAAGAGATCTCTGCCGTGAGTGCCACGGATGTTGTGTGGTGGGAAGAGGACGGTTTCCGGATGGAACGTGTCTCCTTCTTCATGGATATCGTTTGCGATGACGACGTAATCCTCAGCTGAAAACTCATCCATCAGCGAAGCGATGCGTCCTTCAATCGCCTGTCCTGGTTTTCCGCACGTCAACTTTCCTTCATCGGCTACAAAATCAACCGTATAATCAATCACGATAAGTGCACGCATGAGCGTCTGCCCCTTTCTTTTTTGGGAGATAGTGTTCTCCTTCACATTGTACTCTATCTGTGCCCGAAGACAAAAGGAAGAAATCCATCCGCTAGAGGTATAAGAAACCAGAAAAGTAGGGTATAAGGTATAGGACGAAAATAATATGGTGGAGGAGGAAAATGGCATGAAGAGGTTGAATGAGTATGAAGTGGAAGAACGTCTAGAAGGACTGGCGGAATGGCGTGTCGTCGATGACGAAATCGTCCGTGTCTATACATTGGATTCATTCCCGGCAGCACTTGATTTTGTACAGGAGGTTGGTTCGATAGCGGAACATCTCAACCATCATCCGAGAATCATCATCGATTATAAGAACGTTACGCTTGCTGCGACGACCCACGATTCAGGTGGTCTGACTAGCAAAGACTTCGAACTCGCGGAGGCCTGTGATGCCATCTAAACTTTCCATAACATTTGGTAGCGGTAGTTTTGTCGATCAAATTCGATCCCGTGATCCTCATATTCGGGCAGCAAGTGGAAGTGGTGAAGCTCTTTTGTTTATTGAAACAGAAGGGAAGTCCCCATTTCAAAGCGGCAACACGTATACGTTACTCGAGACACGCGGTAATTTTGATGAACAAGGCAGTTTATTCTACTGGTCGATTCCGGCAGATCAGAACAGCGGTGATTTATTTGTCCATCATGTCATGTCGGATCCGAAAGTACTGGGTGCGGAATACGAAAGTTTCCAAGCCGTTCGCATTGCCCGCGTCGAGCGTGGAACGGATTTGGTCTTGTTAATTCAGTTCAACAATGACACGGATGCTTCGCGCTATGCGAAATCAGTTGAACGACTGACCGTCGACCAGTATGCTGAAGAGGCAGGGAAGTCATTTTCGCCTTCTCCAGTCATGAAACGGTATCAGCTTTTACAACCACTTTAATGAACAGTTAAATTAGTCTAGGGGGAAAAAACAGATGAAAAAGAATTACTTTTTAGTAGCAACGCTTGGTGGAGCACTTGTAGGTGCCACGTTATCCATGCTTCATAAAGATACACGTCAATCGCAACTTGCTGCAGTCAAACGTACATTTGGCGGAGCGGGAACACAACTTTCAGCTGTTAAACAAGATCCAAAAGGCCGTTTTGAAGAACTTCGCGCTTTATATACAGATAACCAAGAAACAATCCACAACTTGATCGATGATATCAAAGATCTTGCGGAATCATTGCGTAAATAAGCAAATAGGAAAAACGAGCCTGTCTGAATTTCGAAAATCGGAATTCAGACAGGCTCGTTTTTTGTTCTTTTTTTAAATGAATCGTGCCAGCAGTCCAAACACGGCGAAGGCGACGATGACATAAAAGATGATCCGTCCGAGTTGTCCGGAACCGCTCGTATGAATGATGCGACCGCCTGATGCAGGACGTCTTCCGGTATTGAATGGTCGTGTAAACGGTACTGTGCCTTTTCCGAAGAGGAAGCCGGCAAGGAATCCGAGCACGAAACCATATAAATGACCGAAGACAGAAACGTTTGAACCGAGCAGTGTGAAGATTGCTGTAATGGCGCTAAAGATATAAACGAGACGTGCATCATCGGCTGAGATGACGGTCCGTTTGAAACGACCGAGGTAGACATAAAAACCAAGCAATCCTAAAATGGCTCCCGATGCCCCGGCTTGACCATAAAACGGTTCATTGATTTTCGTGAAATACGTCAAGACGTTAGCCAGCGTACCGACCAAAAGATAGAAGGAAGCAAACTTCGCATGACCAATCATCCGTTCTAGCGCAGGTGCAAAAATGATCAAGGCAAACGTGTTGAAGGCGATATGCCAAAAATCATAATGCAGGAACGTCGCAGTCACGACACGCCACCATTCCCCGTTCCCGATGAACAAGTTGATGGCTGCCCCGTAATTGAGCGGCGAAAAGCCAAAGTTGAAAAAGACATTTAACTGTTCGATGACAAACAGCACAACTTGGATTAAAATGAACAACGAAACGACCGGATAAGAACGTGTGAACGTTTGTAGGTTTTCCGTTCGACTAAACATGACAACACCTCGCTTCCTCTTCATTCTATATGAAGATGGCGAAGAATAGAACTGTGGAGGCGTCAGGAATGATTTTCGGAATAGGACTCGATCTCGTAGAACTGGAACAAATTCGACAAACGCTGGAGCGTCAACCGCGAATCGTCAAACGGATCTTGACGGCAGAAGAACAAGAACGGTTTCATACGTTGTCCGACGGGCGAAAGCTTGAATATCTCGCAGGGCGGTTCGCGGCCAAAGAAGCGTTTGTCAAAGCATTTGGAACCGGCATCGGTGCCGAAGTATCGTGGCTCGATCTCGAAGTGTTAAATGAAGCCTCGGGACGCCCGGTCATGACAGGACCGTTTGAAGGAATCATCCATCTCTCGATTACCCATTCCGACCATTATGCGGCTGCACAAGTCTTATTAGAAAAGAGGAGTTCAGATGTATCGACCAACTTGGATAGAAATTGACCGCGAAGCAATCGCACATAACGTACGGGAAATCAAGGCACGGATCGGTCATCAAACGATGATGGCGGTCGTGAAGGCGGATGGATACGGACACGGTGCCGTGACGGTCGCGGAAATCGCTTTAGCAAACGGAGCGGATTTGCTGGCCGTCGCACTCCTTGAAGAAGCGATCGAGTTACGGGAAGCGGGAATTCAGGCACCGATTTTAATGCTTGAAACGCTTTTACCGGAACACGCACCGATTGCCTCGAACTATGATGTCGCCGTGCCTGTTTTTTCAGCAGACTGGTTGCGGGAAGCGAAACAGCATTTAACGGACGTCGATCATTTACGACTCCATATCAAAGTCGACAGCGGAATGGGGCGTCTTGGACTACAGACACTTGAAGAGTTGGATGCCGTTTTAAAAGAGTTGGACTCGGACGTGATGGAGCTCGAAGGCATCTATACACATTTCGCGACAGCCGATGAGCTGACAAGCCGGTTGTTTGACGAACAACAGACCGTTTTTCTGCGCTTCGTCGAACGTGTGCCGGGCATTCGGTATATCCATGCTGCCAACTCAGCGGGTGCCATCCGTTTAATCGGACAGGATCCGTTTAATGTCGTCCGGATCGGGATTGCGTTGTATGGGGCGATGCCGTCGGATGAAATGATTCCCTTCTACGATTTTTTAAAGCCGGCTTTCTCATTAAAAAGTCGTCTGATGCAAATCAAGTGTGTCGAACCTGGTCAGACGATCAGTTACGGCGCAACGTATACGGCTCCTACGGATGAATGGATCGGAACGGTGCCAATCGGATACGCCGATGGCTGGTCCCGTAAATTCCAGGGATACTCGTTGCTTGTCGACGGCTACCCGTGTGAAATCGTCGGACGCGTCTGTATGGACCGGTTGATGATCCGCTTACCGCGCAATTATCCAATCGGAACAGAGGTCACGTTGATCGGGCAAGGTGTACCGATTGATGAAGCGGCTCACTGGTTAGGTACCATCAACTACGAAGTGCTCTGCCAGTTTTCGAAGCGAGTCCCGCGCGTCTGATTTTTGAAAAGACATCAATATGATGGCAAAAAAATGTTATTTGTTTGAATTTTGATTGTATTTTCTGAATTTGACTGATATATTGAAGTGGAAGTGAGTCGTTCGTTAAGGTTTCAGTGAATCTGGAGGTGCCATTATCTTGGTCCAACAACGGGAAAAGCAATTTGTTGAACGAAATGTAGCGAAGGAGACGATTGGGATGAAGTCGAACCATACGACCGAAGAACGCAAGCGTCAGCTACGTGAGGAATTGAAACGTGGTTACGAAGAAATGGCAGCGATCAATTTATCAATCGTTGGCGAAATGTTCCAGATTGAAACGGAGGCGGAGTTCTCGCTCCTACGTCAAGTAAGCGGGGTGTAAGCTTTGATAGTCAAACGTGGCGACGTGTTTTATGCAAATTTGTCACCTGTGGTCGGATCGGAACAAGGAGGCGTTCGTCCTGTCCTTGTCCTACAAAATGATATTGGTAACCGATTCAGCCCAACTGTAATCGTGGCTGCGATCACGGCACAGATCGACAAAGCCAAACTACCGACCCATGTGGAAGTATATCGAGAGCGACACGGATTAGAACGTGATTCGGTCATCCTACTTGAGCAGGTCCGTACAATCGACAAACGCCGTCTAACGGATAAAGTCACGCACCTAGATCCTGACACGATGATGAAAGTAAATAGTGCCGTCGCGATCAGCCTAGGCTTGATTGATTTTTAGGCACTTACATATAACAGCGAGAAGAGTCGATACATCTGTATACGACTTTTTTTGAACATTTTTTTAAATTTTGGTTTAAAGATGTTTAAATGCGGGAATTACATCAGAGTGACCTTTTCTTTAAGAGGGGTCATCCCATACTATTTAAACTATATAGATAGAGAGAACACATAGCAGATTTTCCTTGAGGAGGAACTTGAAGATGGATTTAACAATTAAAACAGAGCAACTAGATGGTCAGACGCATCTCTATATCGCAGGAGAGATTGATACGTATACAGCACCGAAACTTCGTCAAGAACTCGTACCAGCCGTTGAAGCAAATGATGTCGTCGTTCATTTAGATGAGATTCATTATATGGATTCAACAGGTCTTGGTGTGTTTGTCGGCGCCTTAAAAGCTTCAAAGAAAAATGGAACATCGTTTACACTCGTCGGTGTGTCTGAACGCATTCGTCGTTTGTTTGAAATTACTGGTCTTTCAAGCATCATTACAATCGATAGTGGTGTACGAGGTGGAACACAATGAAAAACGAACAACTTGAAATGACACTTCCGGCAAAACCGGAATATGTTGCGATTGCTCGATTAACAGTTTCAGGTGTCGCGAATCGGATGGGTTATACCTACGATGATATCGAAGACATCAAAATTGCTGTTTCTGAAGCATGTGCGAATGCAGTTCAGCATGCCTATGAAGGAGAGCAAGATGGATCGATGGCTTTAACGTGTAACGTTTACCCGGACGATCGTCTTGAAATCATCGTGAAAGACAATGGTGTGACTTTCGATAAAGACAGCGTGAAGCGTCAAAGTGAACCAATCACGGAATCGCATGATTTAGACTCTCTGCACGAGGGGGGACTAGGGATCTTAATGATCGAAGCACTCATGGATCAAGTCACGATCGAGAAAGCAAACGGCGTCACTGTCCATATGACAAAATATATGAATAGAGATGAGGTGGGTCAAAGTGCCAGCAAAGTCTCAACAACGCCATCACAGTGACGATGAAGTCCTTCGTCTAATTGACCTGTACCAACAAGATGATCAAGATGAAGAAGTTCATGCTGCTTTACTTGCCCGGTATTCCGATCTTGTAGAGGCGCTTGCCCGTAAGTTCTCACGTGGCCGTCCGATTCATGATGACCTCGTCCAAGTCGGGATGATTGGCCTGCTTGCCGCTCTTCGTCGTTTTGATAAAGAGTTCGGTCGTAGTTTTGAATCGTTTGCCGTTCCGACCATCATTGGTGAAATCAAACGGTTTATCCGTGATAAGACATGGAGCGTTCACGTTCCGCGTCGTATCAAGGAGCTTGGACCGAAAATCAAGAAAGCCGTCGAAGAACTGACGACAGAATTGCAACGTTCACCGCGTATCGATGAAATTGCAGCTCGTCTGGAAGTATCGGAAGAGGAAGTTCTCGAGACACTTGAGATGGGTAAAAGTTACCAAGCCCTTTCTGTCGACAGTTCGATCGAAGCCGATCAAGAAGGCAGTACGGTCACATTACTTGACCTCGTCGGTAACCAGGAAAACGGATATGATTCGGTGGATCAAAAGCTGATTCTCGAAAAAGCATTTGCTGTTTTGACTGACCGGGAACGTTCGATTTTAGAATGTGCCTATTACCGCAACATGAGTCAAAAAGAAACCGGAGAGCTCCTTGGAATTTCGCAAATGCATGTGTCGCGTCTTCAGCGTCGTGCGTTGCAAAAATTACGGGAAGCCATCAAAGTAGAACCCAACGAAGTATTTTCAAAAGACTGATGCGGAAGCATCGGTCTTTTTTTGTGTCCCATCGATTCTTCGGTATAATAACAGAGAGGTGAGGAAAATGGAGAAGAGAATCGCAACAGAATTGAACATCAGACCAGCACAAGTTAAAGCCGTTTTACAATTGACGGAAGACGGAGGAACAATTCCGTTTATCGCCAGATACCGTAAAGAACAAACCGGTGAACTCGATGAGGTCGAAATCAAAGCAATCCTCGATCGCCATAAAAGCATCACACAACTTGAAACGAAACGAGAAGATGTCCTGCGGAAAATCGAAGAGCAGGGTGTTTTGACGTCTGAGTTAAAACACAGTTTGAATGGAGCCACGACATTACAACAAATTGAAGACTTATACTTACCGTTTCGTCCGAAGCGGAGAACAAAAGCAGAAATTGCCCGTGAAGCGGGATTAACCCCGTTCGCTGACTTTTTACGTTCACCGAAACCATACGATGAACAACAATTTAACCAGTATGTAGCGGCGCATCCGGAAGGGGAGGCAATTGCTGGAGCACAAGCCATCATCGCAGAAGAATGGGGCGAGCAGGCGAGTGTCCGGGAACATATCCGGAAGACAGCCTACCGATTTGCAGATATCGTCACGAAACTAAAAAAAGACGCAGTCGACGAAAAACGTGTCTTTGCCCAGTACTATGAGTACAGCGAACGGATCCTGCAAATCGTGCCACATCGGATCTTAGCGATTAATCGTGCCGAGTCGTTAAAAATCGTTTCTGTCAAAATCGTCCTGGAAGAACAACATGTTTTACCATACTTGTTGAAGCCGTTCAGCCGATTGGCAGAACAAAAACGTCGGTTGGTCGAAGATGCCGTCCAAACGGGATATAAAAAATCAGTTTTCCCGGCAATCGAACGGGAACTTCGGAATGAGTTGACCGATAAAGCAGAAAACCAGGCGATTGAAGTGTTCGGAAAAAACTTACGACAACTCTATATGCAACCACCGATGAAAGGGAAAGTGATGTTAGGACTTGATCCTGCGTACCGGACCGGATGTAAGTGGGCAGTGATTGATCCGACAGGAGAAGTAAAAGAAGTGGGTGTCGTCTATCTGACGATGTCGGAACAAAAAGCACATGAGGCACGCCAAGTCTTAACGAAGCTAGTAAACCGGTACGGGATCGAATTGATTGCGATCGGAAACGGGACGGCTTCCCGCGAGACGGAATCCTTTGTCGCCGACTGGATTAAAGGACATGATCAAATTGCCTTTACGATTGTCGATGAGGCAGGGGCGAGTATCTATTCGGCGTCAGAAATTGCCCGCACTGAGTTTCCGGATCTACAAGTCGAGCAACGGTCAGCCATCTCGATTGCACGACGCTTGCAGGATCCATTGGCGGAGCTCGTCAAAGTGGACCCACAATCCGTGGGTGTCGGACAGTACCAACATGATGTCACACAGACGAAGTTAAAAGAAACACTCGATTTCGTCGTCGAGACAGTCGTTAACCAAGTGGGTGTCGACGTCAATACGGCCTCGGAGTCATTGCTCGGTTACGTCGCAGGGATTACGAAAGCAACAGCTAAAAAGATTGTCGAACGCCGCTCGGAACTGGGGGCTTTCGCCTCCCGGAAAGAATTGTTGAAAGTCCCGCGTTTAGGAGCAAAAGCATATGAACAGGCAGCCGGCTTCTTGCGCATCCCGGAAGGCAGTCATCCGCTTGATCGGACACCGATTCACCCGGAACAGTATAAAACCGTTGAGTCCTTGTTTAAGCAACTGGATTTGCCGTTGCAGAGCGTTGGAACGGAAAACTTACGGACTCGACTCGGAGAATTATCCGTACCGGACACAGCTCAATTGCTTGAAGTCGGTGAGCCGACATTACGAGACATCATTGAAGCATTGCAGCGTCCAGAACGGGATCCGCGGGAAGCGCTCGATAAGCCGTTACTGCGTCAAGATGTCTTATCGCTGGATATGATTCAAGTCGGAATGGAGTTCCAGGGGACGGTCCGCAATGTGCTCGACTTTGGTGCTTTCGTTGATATTGGTGTGAAGGAGAGTGGTCTTGTCCACATCTCGAAGCTCAGTAAAAAACGGGTCAAACATCCGCTTGATGTCATTGCAGTAGGTGATATCGTAACCGTTTGGGTAACGAGTGTCGAACCGGAACGAGGACGGATCGGTCTGACGATGGTCAGTCCATCATGACGAACGAAGAGTTGCAGCAATACGTCGAGCAACTCTCGCTCGACGTGTTTGCTTTACCTTTTAGACATATTGCACTTTTTAACAATCGCTTACGGACGACCGGTGGACGTTATTTTCTGACGGATCATCATTTGGATTTCAATCGGAGCTATTTAGTCGACCGTAATATCTTTCGTGGAATCGTCATTCATGAGCTGTGTCACTACCATTTACACTTATGCGGAATGGGACATCGGCACCAGGATCAGGATTTTAAAGAGTGGCTACAACGATACGGAGGACTGCGCTACAGTCCGCGTCTGGAAGAAACGGAAAAAAAGAATCATCTTTATGAGTGTGAGAAATGCGGGACATTATATAGAAGAAAAAGAAAGATGAATCCGGAACGATACCGTTGCGGACGATGTCGTGGAAAGATTTTTTACAAAAGTAGTTGACGTTCATTTCGGAGCATGATAAATTATAGAAGTCGTCAAAACGACCGCAACTAAACAACTTCTCGTCACTAAAAACTTTTTTAAAAAAGCATTGACGAAGAGAAAGAAAGTTGCTAATATAGAAAAGTGTTCTGAAACGAACGTCACGTTCCGCAATAGCTCAGTGGTAGAGCAACCGGCTGTTAACCGGTAGGTCGTAGGTTCAAATCCTACTTGCGGAGCCATTATTTTTGGAGATGTACCCAAGTGGCTATAAGGGGCGCCCCTGCTAAGGGTGTAGGCCGGGAAACTGGTGCGAGGGTTCGAATCCCTCCATCTCCGCCAGATCTCTTATGTGAATTTGTTACTTGAGAATAGTTATCATTTTTAAAATGGCCCGTTGGTCAAGCGGTTAAGACACCGCCCTTTCACGGCGGTATCACGGGTTCGATTCCCGTACGGGTCACCATTTCGGAGGATTAGCTCAGCTGGGAGAGCATCTGCCTTACAAGCAGAGGGTCGGCGGTTCGATCCCGTCATCCTCCACCATTTTAATTTCATACTTAAGTTTCACAAAAATGTGGTCCTGTGGTGTAGCGGTTAACATGCCTGCCTGTCACGCAGGAGATCGCGGGTTCGAATCCCGTCAGGACCGCCATTTTTGGGCTGTGGCCAAGTGGTAAGGCACTGGATTTTGATTCCAGCATGCGAAGGTTCGATCCCTTCCAGCCCAGTTTTTCGTGTCATTAGCTCAGTTGGTAGAGCATCTGACTTTTAATCAGAGGGTCGCAGGTTCGAATCCTGCATGACACACCATTTTATTTTTTAATTCCTAACTTTATATTTGCGGTCGTGGCGGAATGGTAGACGCGCTAGGTTGAGGGCCTAGTGGTGGCAACACTGTGGAGGTTCAAGTCCTCTCGACCGCACCATATCGCACCCTTAGCTCAGCTGGATAGAGTACTTGACTACGAATCAAGGGGTCGGGAGTTCGAATCTCTCAGGGTGCACCATATTTTGTTTGCTTTTGACGGGCCTATAGCTCAGCTGGTTAGAGCGCACGCCTGATAAGCGTGAGGTCGGTGGTTCGAGTCCACTTAGGCCCACCATTTTCAAAACAAACGATGACGAACTTTGAAAACTGAACGATGAGGCAAAAAACGTATCTTCGGATACAAACAATGAATGAAGCGCAAGCTTCGTCAACGTGACTTCGGTCACAACAACGAGCAAGTCAAACACTTTATGGAGAGTTTGATCCTGGCTCAGGACGAACGCTGGCGGCGTGCCTAATACATGCAAGTCGAGCGCAGGAAGCTCACGGAACTCTTCGGAGGGAAG
>NZ_JALIGJ010000004.1:0-316613 GCF_023096305.1 Exiguobacterium sp. 17-1 | reverse complement strand
ATTCCCTTCACTTCCCTCCGAAGAGTTCCGTGAGCTTCCTGCGCTCGACTTGCATGTATTAGGCACGCCGCCAGCGTTCGTCCTGAGCCAGGATCAAACTCTCCATAAAGTGTTTGACTTGCTCGTTGTTGTGACCGGAGTCACGTTGACGAAGCTTGCGCTTCATTCATTGTTTGTATCCGAAGATACGTTTTTTGCCTCATCGTTCAGTTTTCAAAGTTCGTCATTTCTTTTGCGTCGTGTTAGCGACTTCAATAGATTAACAGGTTCTTTCGATTATGTCAACCATGTTTTAGAAAAGATTTTTCAGCCCCAACAAACCGTTTATAAAAGGCGTCTCGCTGGAACATTTATTAATATACCAACAAAATTCGACAAACACAAGCATTATTTCAAAAAAACTTTACAAAGGATTTAAAAACCCTTTGTAAAGCCTTTAGAGTCTTAACATACTGATTGCGGTAAAGACGATGTTTGCCGGCCGTTCCGCCAAACGTTTCATCAAATACGTATACCAATCAACGCCATGCGGGACATAGATCACGACACGGTATCCTTCATCTACTAATTCCTTTTGCCGGTTCGGCCGCATCCCTTGAAGCATCTGAAATTCAAATTGTTCGGGTCCGATTCCCTGTCGATGCACAAAACGAATGATTTCTTGAATCATGTCTTCGTCATGTGTCGCCACCTGCGTATAACACCCTTGCAACAGGTTTTGTTTGACCAGCTGTAAATATGTCATATCAACGGTTTCTTTTCGTTCAATATAAATATCTTTTGGACCGGTATACGCCCCCTTGACGACACGAACGGTGGATTGCAAGCGTTCGAGATCAAAACGCGTTCGGTATAAATTGGCTTGCAACGCGATTCCGACATTTGAGAACCGATGCCGCAACTGTTCAAAAACTTGGATGATCGTCTCACAAACGGCCTCTTCTTCCATATTAACCGTCACACGCATATCAAAACGTTCTGCCGTTTCTAAAATTCGGGTCATTTGTGTTACCGCGATTCGTGGATCGAGTCGTAAGCCGACTGATGTGAGTTTCAGTGAGACTTGAGCATTCAGTCCCTCCTCTGAAATCCGATGGATGACTTTAATGCATTCATTGGCGATTGCTGCCGCATCATGTTCCGATTCAATGAATTCACCTAGACAGTCAATTGTCACTGCCCGCCCGTCTCGATTTAATGTTTGAACGGTTTCAACTGTTTCGTCCAATGTCTGCCCGCCAACAAAAAATGTTCCACCTAAAGGCAAACCGACTTTTCGCGCCACCTGAATCAACCGTTTGTCTTCCGCCAAGTATTCAAAGACGGGACCTGTAATCTTTTCAATCATCGAAACACCTCCTCTTACTCCTCTTTCCCTCCCCCACAAAAAAAACGCCTTTCTTCTATATAGAAGAAAGACGTCATTACAACACGAAAACTTAGTGTAACCAGATGAAGTAAGCAAGGAATCCGAGTGACATCGCGTACATGATCGGATGGACTTCCTTCGCACGACCTTTTGCGATCATCGTGATTGGATAGAACAAGAATCCGAAGGCAATACCGGTTGCGATTGAGTACGTGAGCGGCATCATGATGACCGTCAAGAAGGCCGGAACCGCATATTCGAACTTCTTCCAATCAATCTGGAGAAGAGATGAAGCCATCAATACACCAACGATGATTAATGCCGGTGCTGTTACCGGTGCTGTAATAATCGCGAGGAGTGGCGAGAAGAACAATGCAAGTCCGAAGAATAAACCGGTTACGATCGCCGTCATTCCTGAACGACCGCCTGCTGCGACACCCGCACTTGATTCAATGTAAGAGACCGTAGTCGACGTTCCGAGAATTGAACCGGCGACCGTTGCTGTTGAATCTGCAATCAAGGCGCGACCGGCACGCGGGACTTTATTTTCTTTAATCAATCCTGCTTGGTTTGCGACCGCAACAAGTGTTCCGGCTGTATCGAAGAAATCAACGAAGAAGAATGTCAGGATGACGACTGCCATCTGGACTGTGAAGATTTCATTAAAGTGTAAGAATGCTTGACCGAATGTCGGTGCGATGCTTGGTGGTGCTGAAACGATTTCACCGAGACTTGATGGGACCGGAATTAAACCAAAGATCATACCGGCAATGGCTGTGATGATCATTCCGAAGAAGATGGCCCCTTTAATTCCACGTGTCATTAAGATGGCTGAGATGACTAAACCGAAGACAGCAAGTAATGTCGTTCCCTGCCCTAAGTTACCGAGTGACACGAGTGTTGCTTCGTTGGCGACAACGATACCACCTGTTTTCAAACCGATGAAAGCAATGAATAAACCGATTCCGGCAGCTACTGCCATTTTAAGCGGTTCCGGAATCGCATTGATGATTGTTTCCCGAATACCAGACGCTGTTAACACCATGAAGACCAGACCGGATACTAAAACACCGGATAAAGCCGTTTGCCACGGGATACCCATTCCGATGACGACGCTGTAAGCGAAGAACGCATTCAGTCCCATGCCGGGTGCTAAAGCGATTGGGTAATTGGCGAGTAAGCCCATCGTGACCGAACCGATGATGGCAACGAGTGCCGTGGCACCGAAGACCGCTCCCGCATCCATTCCCGCTTCTGCGAGTGTGTTCGGATTGACGAACAAGATGTAGGCCATCGCGAAGAACGTCGTCATACCGGCGATGAACTCTGTCCGCATATTCGTACCGAGTCCATTAAAATCGAAGTAACGCGCAATCGCATTCTCCTTTTGTTTCGATTGTTGCGGTTTCATCTGTGTGCTCATGATTGCCCTCTTTCCAAATAAGCCGTCTCAAGAAACGAAAAAACGGCAGTTACCTAAGCGGTAAAAGCCGTTTCTTTAAGCGCACACCAGAATCAGTGCACGCCGTAGTAGGAACCTTTAAGGTGTTCCTGTAGAGACTTCCGGGCCATATCCCCAGAATTATACGGCATTATTTTTTGTTTTTTTTAGTGGATGATTAAAATAAGAACAGACACATCGTAGCACGCTCTAAATCACCGGTCAACCATAAAAGCGAAATTTAGTCGTTCAAATAATCCGAACGTTCGGTTTTGGAAGCGTTTTTTCGATCAACTGACTTTCCCTAAGCTTTTCTGATTACGCTTATCGTTCTTTAAAATGAGCGGCGATAGCTGAAAGCGTACCGGTACTCTTCCTAAGACTATTACAAGAACTATCGCCAAAATCGGAAGGAGCAGTACTTTCCCTACGGTAAGCTCATTGAAATACGAAACGGCAACGAGTCCTTTGACGATGAATCCGTGAAGAATGTAGATGGTCAGCGTCTTTGTTCCAAGGCGAGAAAATATGAACGGCTTTCTCGGCAACAATGTAAAGAATGCCATGATCATCAGACACTGAATCAGATACAGAACAAGTCGCACGATTAATCCGATTTCGTTTAATCCGATCTTCGAATACGAATTTGCTCCACTCAGCAGATCAAACTGAAAAAGATTCGGCCAGATCCACATGATCAAAGCACCAGCCAGCATGACTGCTAAAGCCATTCCACGAGGGAACACCTGATAGATGATCCATCCACGACTCTTAAAGTAATAGCCGAGCACAAAAAATGGAAAGAAGACTAAAATGCGCGATAAGCTCCATGCCCAGCCGATTTGATCGATGTAGCCGGCTCCCAAGGCCACCAGCATACTAACCAATAAAACGTGTCCGATTCCCATCTTGACACATCGTCCCAGCCAAAGAGCCGCCGGCAGCATGAGACTCCAGACAAACATCGCAAACAGATACCAGTAAATATAAGCCGGTTGTACCGTCAAGAATTGATATTGGTCAATTCCGATCCCTTTCATAAACGCTACAAATACCAGTTGTATCATAATGAATAACACGAGATAGTCCAAAAAGAGTTTCAGCCCGGTTTTAAGAGTCCATTTTCCCTTTGTAAAATAACCCGATATGAAAATGAAAGCTGGCATATGGAACAAATAAATAAAATTAAATGTACTTTCCATTCCTGAACTTTTTGAAATAAAGGGCTCGATTATATGACCGAGGACTACTAAAAAAATCAATACTAATTTGGCATGATCGTAAACCCGATCGCGTCCGTTCATTACCTTCCTCCAACTCCTCTTTTCATCTGTTGATTGATATCTCTCTTTTTGATATCTCTCTTTTTAAGTTACTAAAGTCTACATTTAAACACACGTTTTTTTGAAGAAAAGAAACAGAAATGTTGTAGACGCATCACGCGAAAAAGAAAGCAGCTCACAGTCGCTCTTCAGATTGGAAACAAATTTTTAATTCGTATGGAGCTTGTTCCTTATTGAAAGTTAACGTTGACGGAGTACTTCTTTAAAGTATTCTGCCAATAAGCCTTCTCCTTTAAATCGATCTTCTAAAACAGTTTGCACCTGTTGAATTATCTTTTTATGTTTGTCATAAGTATTCGAGAAGGATCCTAAATATGAATAAGTATATATAGGTTCACCCGGGCATAGTTCAGAAGCACGTTTTAACATGGAGATACCTTTTTCTTCCCACTGTTCATAGTCGCCAAAGTAATCGGGAAACATTGAAATCATATAACCAAAACACCAGAGAAAATCCTCATTCGTCATAAAATGGATTAAGCCGAAATGTGTAACTTCCTCCAGTAACGTCTCTAATTCATCCATATCTACATCTGCATCTGTAATTCCTAGCGGTCCTTGTTCGACTACGACATACCAACAAAAAAATCCCAGTCGAATCACAGTTTTTAAGTCTGTTGGATTTTGCCGCCAAGAGTTTAGTAGATATGCTTTTGCTTCATTCCATTTCTCCTGTTTCTCTAATGTGTCGACTTCAGTCCATGTCCAATCAATCATAATTGCACCTACCCACTCCGTTTAATTATTCACTTCATATTATAGCAAGCGCCGGATGCAATCTCGATCTACTTGAGTTTGCGAGATCAGTTTAAAGTCGTCCAACAGCTCCATAATTCCGATAAAAAAAGCCCTCTTTCATCCACAAATCATGTGAACAAAAGAGAGCTTCATTTTTAAATATAATTGTTGAAGGTGAAACAGACTTCATTTCACCTATCCCCTTTAAAACGTTGGTACGACAGGCTTCACGAGACGAATCAACTCAACAAATCAGTACTTATTCCCACTCAATCGTTGAAGGTGGTTTCGACGTCACATCGTACAGGACGCGGTTAACGTTCTGAACTTCGTTGACGATCCGGACTGAAATCTTCTCGAGCACGTCCCACGGGATGCGTGCCCAGTCCGACGTCATGCCGTCAATCGACGTTACAGCACGGATTCCGACTGCATAGTCGTATGTCCGCTCATCACCCATGACACCAACTGAACGAAGCGGTGGCAAGACCGTGAAGTACTGCCAAATCTCGCGTTCAAGACCGGCTTTTTTAATCTCATCGCGGAGGATGAAATCTGATTCACGGACGATTTCGAGTTTCTCGTCTGTGATTTCACCGAGGACACGGATGCCGAGACCTGGCCCTGGGAAAGGTTGACGCCAAACGATTTCGTCAGACAAACCAAGTTCTTTTCCGAGTGCACGGACTTCATCCTTGAACAACGTGTTGATTGGTTCAATCAACTTGAACTGCATGTCTTCCGGCAATCCACCGACATTGTGGTGTGATTTAATCGTTTGGGCTGTATCCGTTCCACTTTCGATGATATCCGTGTAGAGCGTTCCTTGTGCAAGGAAGTCCATATCCGTCAATTTCGACGCTTCTTCGTCGAAGACGTAAACGAATTCGTTTCCGATGATTTTACGTTTTTGCTCAGGATCCGAGATCCCTTTTAACTTGTTCAAGAAGCGGTCTTGCGCGTCAATCTTGATGACGTTCATGTGGAAGTGATCCGCAAATGTCTTCATGACACTTTCGGCTTCCCCTTTACGCAAGAGACCGTGGTCGACGAACATACATGTCAATTGGTCACCGATTGCCGCGTGAATGAGTGCTGCGACGACTGACGAGTCGACGCCGCCTGAAAGAGCACAAAGGACCTTTTTATCGCCGACTTCTTCTTTAATTTTTGCGATTTCGACTTCGATGAAGTTCCCCATCGACCAGTCGCCTGTACACTGACAGACTTCGAACAAGAAGTTTTTCAACAATTCTTTTCCGAACATCGTGTGGTTAACTTCCGGGTGATACTGGACGCCGTACATCTTCAGTTCTTCGTTTTTGATTGAAGCAATTGGGCACGAGACGTTTGTTCCATCGACGACGAAACCGTTTGGTACCGATGTGACGAGGTCACTGTGGCTCATCCAAACCGTTTGTTCGAGTGGGAGGTTCGCATACATAGGTGATGGATCATTGAGTGTCAATGTCGCTTTTCCGTACTCACGGTGTCCGGCACGTTCGACCGTTCCACCAAAGTGTTGCGACATCAATTGCATACCGTAACAGATTCCGAAAATCGGAATGCCGAGGTCAAAGATTTCCGGGTCACAGCGGTACGCGTCTTCTGCGTAGACACTACGTGGTCCACCAGAGAAGATAATACCGGCTGGTGCGATGTCTTTTACTTCCGCTGCAGTGATCTTATGCGAATGCAGTTCACTGTAAACTCCGAGATCACGAATACGGCGTGTGATCAATTGATTGTACTGACCTCCAAAGTCGAGGACGAGGATCATTTCTTGGTCCAAATGTGCTTCCAAATCTATTCCCGCCTTTCCAATTTCATGCGTAACCCGATGAAAAAAGCCCACTCTTCCCCCATAGATAAATGGAAAAAGAGCAGGCCGCTTCACAAAAAAGTGTATACGAAGGGTCTGCTCCTTCATAGTCAGGTCGTTTAAGGTGACCCGGTAGAGACTCTCACGCCATATTCGCGAGTATATACAAAGGAGATGCATGTATGATTTACGTTGTTCCTATTGTAACTGTATCAATTCGAAAATATCAACCCTCTATCCGTCGAATGATATTTTCGAAATATTCACGTTTTTTATCAGCGGATAACGATTCGCCTCCGTAGACCATCCGTTCGTAGGCATCGGTCAACGGACGCATCGCATACGTTTCGTAATATCCGTCGACCTCATGCGCAAGTTCCGTCAGTGTGCGGCCGTCCTTGTAGTGGAATCCTTGTTTATCAAGGCGGCGCAATAAGAAACGGTACATCCGCTTGAATCCTTCCGGACGATGAAGCTGGTTGCGGAAGAATAAAACCGCTGCCGTCCGGATCAATGGTTTTCGGAAGAGATAGAGGAACAGCACTCCAACAATCAGACCGACAACCGGCCAAATCGGGAACGACTGTTGCTCGGTTTGCGCCGCTGTCGTCGTTTGTTCTTCATCGAGCAGATTTTCCTGCGGACGGTTCGGTGTTGCCGTTTCGGTATCCGTCTCCGTATCCCGCTGCGGATTGGCTTGTTCGGTTTCATTGTTCGTTTCCTGATCGATTGTATATTGCCCGGCTCCGTCAAAACTGACGGTCGGCTCAAGCGGTACCCAACCCGGTCCTTCGATATACACTTCGACCCACGAGTGAGCATTTTTATTGCGGACCGTATAACTCGTCACGGCTGCCCCGATGACATCGGAGTCGCCGCCCGTAAATCCTTTTACCCAACGGGCCGGCAGACCGGCAGCACGTAACAACACGGTTGCGGATGTCGAGAAATTATCACAGTAACCGAGTTTCGTCTCAAATAAAAATTGATCGACATAATCTTGATTTTCTTCCGGTACAGCGACTTCTTCCGTATTGTATTCAAAGTTTTCCTGTTCAAAATAACTTTCGATTGCCTTCGCTTTATCCCACGGACTGTCTTCATCCGCGACAATCTCTTCCGCGAGATCACGGACACGGTTCGGTAACGTATCCGGTAACTGTAAATACCGGTCCTGCTCCATCTCGGACAATGTGATCGGCTCATCCGTCTGAAGCAATTCTTCCGTAAACAACGGATACGTATATTGAATCTGATAATTTTGCTGACGCTCCGCGTCATCCAGGTACGAGACCTTTTGATTTTCCGGATCAATCAACAGATTTTGCCGTTGCTTGTCTACACTCAAACGGACGTTGTCCCCGTTATACGGCACAAACGGCAGCTCCCGTGACAGTTCAAATGTCGCCCGTTCTTCCCGTGTCTTGACATCATCTCCGAAGTGCGAGAAAAATCCCCGCGAATCGATTTCGGGTTCTGATTTCGACAGGACCCAGCCTTTGCCGGTATAGACGTCTTTTGTCTCGACACGCCAGTAACGGCTGCCTTCACTTTCGACCTGAAAGACTTCCCGATCGTCCATCTGGAACGGACCGCCCAACTGTTCGTCGTTGTTGCCGTAGCCGACTTTTTGAATCCGGCTCGACGATGTGCCCTCACTCTCGAAACCATCGGTCCAGTCATACCAGCTGTCCTGCCATGTCGCCGTGATGACCGGACTCTGAAATGCGGCAACCACTGTCGCTCCGATAATCAGCAACGCACTGAGTGGACGGACATAGGATGCTGTCGGCCGTTCACTGACTTCTGTCGCATATAACAAAAACAGCGCCAGGACGATCGGATAGATGATGAACTGTTCCCCTGAGTAATCCGTCCACGTGTCGCAGTAGGCAATGAAGCCGATGACACCGAGGGCCAGACCGAAGACAAAGCCGCGGTTTGGAAACGTCCGCCGTGCCAAATAGCCGATCAAGAAACTGATCAGTCCAATCGAGAAGGCAAATGCCGGACGTCCCGGTAATTCCCCGTTGATGACACGCTTGATGTCGCCCGCGATTTCACGGAACAGATTCCACGGTGCTTCTCCTGGAATCAAAATAAAGTAAAACGACACGAGCAGGGCGAGCAGGCTGCCGAGTAAAAACCAGCTGCGCCGCAGATGCGACAGCAGTAATGGTGTCAACAGGAGCGGCAAAAACGGAATGACACTCTCAAACGTCGTCAGTTCGAGTAACGGCGGCATGAAGCTCGCAAACAGCAATCCGGCGAGCAGGTTCCAAATCAATCGTCGCATCATCCGGTCGTCCTCCTCTCTGGTGTATAGACATGAACGCTTGCTTCCTGCCGGACTTTCGAAATCCACATCTCATTGTTGGATTCGAGATCCGGTGTGATGAACAGGACGTTTCCGTTCAGCCGTAACGCTTTGGAAGAGTATTCCCACGATTCGATGAATGACCGGGTCCGGCTCGGTTGCGCCGTCATCAGGTAGTGGGTCAATTTTGCGCCTTCGAGCGGCAACGACAAGGACTGGACCCCGTGCCCGACAAGGTGAATCCGGTAGTTCAGATGGCGTTTATTCAGTTGATCCGTCGCGGCGGCCAGCATGGAAATACTTTTCTCGAAGTTCTCATCACTGACCGTTCCTTCGTCAAATACGATCGTCGTCTCGCGCTCCTGTTCCCGTTCAAACGTTTTCGTCATCAATCCTTGCCGTTTCGCGGTCGCTTTCCAGTCGATCTGGTTCATCCGGTCCCCACTGACGTATTCACGGACACCGACGACCGTAAAGGACGATTGCCGGAGATCAAGGGAGACGGGAGAAATCCCGCCGTCGCCACGGTCATCCTCGTGTGGCAGTTGAACCGCTAACCGGGCCGGTTCAACGGCGAGATATGTTTCGACCGGATAAAGTTTTTTCCGCATGAACAAGCCGAACGGATCGCGTATTTCCAGCACACATCCGGGAATTTGATACAGTCCACGGCGGATCGAAGGAATCAAATAGTCGATGTGTTCGACTTTGCGGTAATGCGCCCGCAGCGGATGCCGGATGTTCAGCGGTTCTTCGCTAAGTGCTGCCGGAACGGCTTCCGTCACGTCAACGGCACCGACGAGGAACGGATATTTCCGTCGTACTTGAAGCGACACCGGAATGTCGGTTCCGGCAATCAGCATTTTATTGGAGACTTCCCGCGTCGCAATCGCTTGTGTGACAGGCCAGATCAAAAACAGTGTCCAGTACACGGTCAATCCTGCCATGACATAAACCAGCAGCGATGCGACGTTCCCGCCGTCAATCCGGGCATATACCCATAAAGCTGTGAGTGTGATCAGCAAGACGGCGTAACGCCAACCGATTTGCCATCTTGTCATAAGGACTCCACGTCTTGCTGGATCGGTACGGCGACTTCTTTTTTCACTTGTTCGAGAACTCGTTCTGCCGTCTGTCCGTGATAGCGCGCGTCCGCTGTTAAAATTAGCCGGTGCGAGAGCACGGGTGTCAACAGTTCTTTGACGTCATCCGGTAAGACGAATGACCGCCCTTCCATGTACGCCCAGGCTTGCGCCACTTTCATCAGGGCAATCGAAGACCGCGGACTGGCTCCGAGATAAAGTGATGCATGTGTCCGTGTCGCCTGGACCAGATGGACGATATATTTTTTCACCGGTTGCGAGACATGAACGTCTTTCACCGCCTCTTTCATCCGTAACAATTCGTCACGTGTGATGACGGACTCGAGCGTCTCAATCGGTTCATCCCGTTCGAACCGCGTCAATAGCTTCATTTCTTGTTGAAAGTCGGGATATCCCATCTTGACCTTAATCAAAAACCGGTCGAGTTGGGCTTCCGGAAGCGGATACGTTCCTTCGTGTTCAATCGGATTTTGAGTTGCCATGACAAAAAAGGGATTAGGAAGCGTGTGAATTTCTCCATCCACCGTTACATTTGCTTCCGCCATCCCTTCGAGTAATGCTGATTGTGTTTTCGGTGAGGTCCGGTTGATTTCATCTGCCAGGACGATATTTCCCATCAAAGGACCCGGCCGGTATTCAAACTGACCCGTCTTTTGGTTATACATCGAAACCCCCGTCAAATCGGACGGCAGCAGATCAGGTGTGAATTGTACACGTTTAAATGTCAAACCAATCGAACGGCTGAAAGCCCGAACGAGCATCGTCTTCCCGACACCCGGTACGTCTTCGAGTAACACGTGACCTCCGGCAAGTAATGCTGCTAAAGATTGTGTAATCACATTTTCTTTTCCGATGATTACTTTTTCTACGTTGTCGATGATCGCTTGAATCTCCTTCGTATATGTTCGCATCGTCTGGCCCCTTGCTGTTTAGTAGTTGAATTTTCTGACTCTTTATATCTTCTCATATCTGTCGATGCTTTTAAAGGCATAGGGATAGTTGAATACGCACAAAAGGGGGCGCCGCTGTTCGCGACTCCCCCTTCCTGCTTTCAGGAACGATCACATATCGTAAACCGTTCTTGAGCCGTGCAATCTGCACGTAAAACACGAATCACTTCGTGTCTATTGTCATGTTGCGTCCGTCAAGTCCGGTGATCCTCTTCTTCTCGAAGCGACATGCGATCGTTCCCTATACATTGATAATCATTCATGTGCATCACCATCCTTTCATATACTGAATATTACCGATTCTATTCGAAGTTAAACCTCTTTTTTTAATTATTTTTTGAAACGGTAATAGGTCGAAGCCAAGGCAAGCGCCAAAACGGCACCTTTGATGATGTTAAGTGAATAATACGGTACCGATAACATGACGAGCCCGTTCTCAAGAATTCCGACGAGACAAGCACCAACCAGTGTCCCGAGCGCATTCGGCTTGCCTTGTCCGGCAAATGAAGAACCGATGAAGGCCGCTGCGACGGCCGGCATCAAATAACCGGATCCGGCATTGATTTGGGAGGAGCCGACTTGCGATGCCAGCAAGATTCCGCCGACAGCCGCCAGTAATCCGGCAATCAAATAAGCAACTGCCCGGTACCGGTTAACCCGAATCCCGGTCAGATGAGCCGCTTCCGGATTTCCGCCGATGATGTATAGAAAACGTCCATGCCGTGTGTGGTTCAAAAAGACATGCGTCACGGCGACGACGACGAGCATGATCAGAATAATCCACGGTGCTTGACTGATGGTCAGAAACGATTCCGGAATCATGCCGACCGTCGGTGTACCGTCGAGACGGGGCATCCCGGCACTGATTGACCCGCCACCGGTATAGGTCATCGCGACGCCTTCAAAAATGAACATCGTCGCAAGTGTGGCGAACAAATCGGGAATCTTGAACTGGACGATCAACAAAATATTAACGAGTGCGACCGCCAAGGCAATCAAGAGGGCCAGACCAATCGAGACGCCAAGCGGCAGACTGTACCACACAAAAAAAGATACGACGAGTGAACTGGCGAAGGTCGCAGTCGAGCCGACGGACAAGTCAAACCCGTTGACCGTCAACGAAACCGTTAACCCGATGGCGATGATCGTGACAATCGAGATACTTCGTAAAATGTTGACGAGGTTCGTCCCTTGTAAAAAATTCGGTGCCGTCATGGCAAAGAACAGAATAAGTGCGAGAATCGCGAGGACGATGCCCCAGTCATTCAAGAAACGCAACACCGGTTTTCCCGGTGCGGTTCGTGGTGTGTCCGGCTTTGCCGTCGGTTCGTGCAATACGTCATTCATTCTGTCGTCCTCCTGTTGCATACCACAATAATTGTTCTTCGGTCGTTTCCGCAGTGGTCGTCTCAAACACGATTTCCCCGTCATACATGACATAAATCCGGTCGGTTACAGCTAGCAGTTCATCCAGTTCACTCGACGCATAAATGACGGCTTTTTGTTCTGCAGCCAACCGGTCAATCACTTGGAAGATTTCCGCTTTCGCTCCGACATCGACACCTTTTGTCGGTTCATCCAACACTAAAACGGACGCGTCTGCAAGCAACCATTTTCCGATGGCGACTTTTTGTTGGTTGCCGCCCGATAAGTCGGCGGCACGTTGCTCGGTACTGCTGACTTTAATCGACAGTTGCTGAACGATTTTTTTTGTTGCGGTCCGCTCTTTCATCTTTTGTACGAACCCGAACCGGTTGACGAATTGTTTGAGACTGGCTGCCGTCATGTTCTGATCAATCGGATCCGAAACTAAAATCCCTTCTTTCCGCCGTTCTTCCGGCACAAGTCCAATACCAAGCCGGACCGCATCATACGGCGAACGGACGCGGCGTGTTTCTCCGTGCAGACGAATCGATCCCGAAGTAACAGGAAGCGACCCGAAAATCGTTTTACACAATTCCGTCTTGCCAGCACCAACGAGTCCGGCAATGCCGATTACTTCTCCGGCACGGACCGTTAAGGAGACCTGGTTGAGGTGCCCGGTGACCGTGATCCGGTCGAGCTCAAGTGAGGCTACGCCTGCCGGACGCGTCTGTCGTTTCGATTGCCGCAGACGCCAACCAAGCATCTGTTCGACGACGGTTTCTTTTGTTTGTCCGGCAAGAAGCTGCCGTGAGACCAGTTTCCCGTCACGCATGACGGAAATGGATTCACAAATCTCAAATAGTTCCTGCAGGCGGTGGGAAATGAAGATGACGCCCAGTTGTTCCGTCTCTGCCAGCTCACGAATGATGCGAAACAGTTGCTCCGTTTCCCGTCCGCTGAGCGGGGCAGTCGGCTCATCTAAAATCAGGAACCGACTCTCCTGCACCAAAGCGCGGGCAATCAAAACCAGTTGTTTTTCGGCCAGTCGCAGCTCACTGACCCGCTGCCTGACATCGATCGACGCCTTCAGTTTCCGTAAAGCACGCTCGGCTATTTCCTCGTATCGTTGCCGTCTGATGAACCCTTTCAGCTGTCCGCTCGTCAGAACATCGAGACAGATATTCTCGGCGACGGTCAAATAACCGACCAGTGCCGTATCGACTTCCTGATAGACGATTTCAATCCCGGCCCGTTTCGCGGCACCCGGTGAATCAATCGTCAGCGGCAGACCGTCAAACCAAATCGTTCCATCATATGAATCGTACGCCCCGGCCAACACTTTCATCAGCGTAGATTTACCGGCTCCGTTCGCTCCGACAAGCGCATGGATTTCCCCGCGGCGCACGGAAAAATCAACATCATCCAGCGCCTTGACGCCGGGAAATTCGATTGAAATCCCCTTCATCTCCAGTCGTTGTTCATTCACCGGACGGGTCATTTCCCGTCATTCGCTTTCCGCAGTTTTTCCATCCACGGTTCATTGAATTTTTCGGATGTACTCCAGCCTTTGATGATCGTATCGAGATTGTACATCGTCGTGTCGGCTTTCAACGCTTTTTGCTCGACCAGTTTGGCGTCCAGGTCAAAACTGTCCGGTGTTGTTTCGCCGGCGAGCTTTTTCGCAAGCAGACGCATGTCCGTCTGCCCGATCAAATGCGGATCGACGGCACTCGTCGACACCCAATTACTGCCCTTCTCACGCATCAGATTGATGTCCTGATTCGAGACATCGATTGAAATAAGCGGAATTTCCTGTCGTTTGTTGTCTTTTAAGGATTTATACGCCCCTTTGGCGACTTCATCCCAGGCACCCCAGACGGCATCAATGCTTCCTTTCGGATACTTGGCGAGAATTGCGTTCATCTTCGTCGCGATATCGCCTTGGACATCCTGGAAGTTCGTCGGTCCGACTGTCTCGAGCGTCTTGATTTTCCCGTCTGCTTCATACGTCTTGTAGATTTCCTGACGGCGGTCAAGCGGTGCAAAACCCGGACCGAACCACAGTTTGATGACTCGGACCGGCTTGTCATCCTTCACTTTCGTCACTTCATCCAGCGAAAGCTGTGCCAACTTGTGATCATCCTGGAATGTTTCCGTGATGCCTTTTAACGTTTGGTCTTTTTTCTTCGTCACCGTATCGAATGTGACGATCTTAATTCCTTTGTCAATCGCCGGCTTGATCATGTCGTAGGCATAATCCTCTTTTCCGTGCGAGATGATCAATCCGTCATAATCCTGCTGAACGGCTTGCGCGACGAGTTCCTTGAATTTGACGTCATTGCCTTCCGAAATGAACGTGTTGACCTGAAAACCAAGTGCTTCCCCTTCCGACCGGGCTCCGTCCAAAAACTGTTTCGTATGATCGTCGGATGCCAAATTGCGGATGACGGCAATCTTGACGTCACCCTGGACGCCTTCCGGTACACCACTGATTTTTTTCGCCGGTGTCGCTTCGCTATTGGCGCAAGCAGCCAGCAAGACCGCTGGTGCAAGTACCGCAAATGCTAATTTTTTCATCTCGATCTCCCCTGTCTGTTTAACGTATCTGTTGTCCGATTGTCTGCCCGATCGTCTCAACGGATGGATGTTCGATGACCCCGAGTTCCGTAATGATTGCCGTGATTAATTCGTGCGGTGTCACGTCAAACGCCGGATTAAAAACCGCCACTCCGGCTGGCGCCGTCACTTTTCCGGCCAGTTGCGTCACTTCACGGGCATCGCGTTCTTCAATCTCAATCTCGTCTCCCGATAAGCTCGTAAAATCAAAGGTCGAAAGTGGTGCGGCGACATAAAACGGAATCCCGAAAGTACGGGCCAGTAACGCCAGTTGGAACGTGCCGATTTTGTTCGCTGTATCGCCGTTTCGGGTAATCCGGTCGGCACCAACGATGATGGCAGTTATGTTCTTTTCCTTGATCGTATGCGCGACCATGTTGTCCGTAATCAACGTCACGTCAATTCCGGCCCGTTGCAGTTCCCACGTCGTCAGACGCGCTCCCTGCAGTAACGGACGGGTTTCCGATGCATAAACGGCGAGCGGAATCCCCTGTTCTTTCGCGAGATAAAACGGAGCGAGTGCCGTCCCGTAAGCCGCTGTCGCAATCGATCCGGCATTACAAATCGTCAGAATCCGGTCACCGGACTGGAACAATTCCAGCGCATGAATACCGATTTGCCGGGATGTCTTGGCATCCGCCTCATAAAGCGCCAGTGCTTTTTGTTCCAACCGTTTTGGCAACTCGGCAAGCGTCGTGCTCGAGACGATCAGCTGATTCAGCTCATCTAGCACATTCCGCAGATTGACGGCGGTCGGTCGGGTCGCGAGTAGTTGTGCCGATACCGTCAACAAGTCTTGTTTCGCTTCAGGAAGCGACCCTGTCGTCCGAAATGCTTCCTGTACAAGGATGAAGCCGCCGAACAGGCTGATCGCCGGTGCACCACGGACTCGCAATTGTTTGATCGCGTCAATCGCTTGCGCTAAATCATGAATGATTTCATACCGTTCTTCTTCCGGGAGCCGGGTCTGATCCAAGATCGTCACCGTCCCATTTTCATAGATGATGCTTTGGACGAATTGGCTCATCGGCTGAGTTCCTCCGTCAAATCAAAGTTCCGTAAATCAGTGAACGTCTTGCATTCAGTCCGGCGTTTAATCAATGCCACTCCAAGGCGTAACGCATGGCGTTTCCGCTCGAGTCGTTCCCCCGCGTCCGTGATGTTCTCGAGGTCGGCGACCGGTGCTAGTCCGATCGTTCGGCGGATCAATTCACATCCGGCAAAGCCAAGTGCGTCCTGTAAAATCGTGCTGAGGACATCGTCAACAAGCCCGTCCGCTGAACGGAACGGCTCCACCGCTTCCCGCTCCCACAATGCTTTGAACGTCGACGCAAAGGTCAGCCAAAATGTATCGATATCTTTCACCCGTCCATCCCGTAACTCGGCATAGTTCGGATACGCGGCAAAGCAGAGATGGGCGATGAATTGTCCGACATCAAAACCAAACGGTCCGTAAAAGGCAAACTCGGGATCGATGACTTTTGTTTCATCGGCTGAAGCAAAAATACTTCCGGTATGTAAGTCCCCGTGTAATAACGCGTCGCCCTTCGTGATGAACAGGGCTTCGAGTTTCGCGACTTCGCGTTTCAGCGCTGCATCCTGCCACAACTGAGCCACTTCCGATTCCAGCCCGTCTTCAACCGCATTCGTTTCCGCGTCATAAAACGGATCTGTAAAGATTAATTTTTCCGTGATATCACAGAGATCCGGATTGTAGTAGTTCCGCGCCACTTGTTTTTTTGCGACCGGTCCAAGTGCAAAATCCGACGTGTAAAACAGTGTTCGCGCCAAGTAAGAGCCGATATGTTCCGCAAGCAACGGATACTTCTCCCCTTCGAGCAAGCCGGTCCGGACAATCGTCAAGTGAGACAAATCCTCCATCACCGTAAATGCCTCTTCCTTACTCGCATGGTAGACGTGCGGGACGAACGGAACGGCGACTTTTGCAAATTCTTTTAAGGCGGACTGTTCAATCCAGGCCCGTTCAAGCGATAACGGCCAACTTTCGCCGACGACTTTCGCATACGGTAAAGCCTGTTTTAAAATCAATCGCTGATTCCCCGATTGAATCCGAAAGACAAGGTTTAAGTTCCCGTCCCCGATTTCCTCTGCCGTCACCGGTCCTTTGCCGATCAATCCGAGTGTCTGGACCCGTTCAATCGCGTCCTGTACTGTAAATGCTTGGTATCCCATTATGGTTTCCTCCTTGTTGATCACACGAAAAAACGCCTCTTTTCGTCAAAGAAAAGAGGCGCAGTAGAATACTCCGTCCTCTTATCTCTCAGACGAATGTCTGTTGGATGTAGCACCGTGCCGGATGGTCGGTTGCTGCGGCGTCTTCGGGCCAATTCCCTCTGCCAACTCACGATAAGAGTCATATGTAGTTGTCGTGTGGTTGATGTTGATTTGAATACTACGTGCGCGGTTGGTCGTCTGTCAATTCCAATTTTTAGTGAAACGTCTTAAAAAACGGAACCGTCTATAGAAGAAGTATTTTCAAAAAAATAAATTTTCAAAATATAGTTTGACAAGGGACCAATCTCGTGTAAAAATTGCAATTAGATTTCACAATTTCATCCAATTCTTATCAAGAGCAGACGGAGGGACGAGCCCTACGATGTCGCAGCAACCGACCATTTGGCACGGTGCTAATTCTTGCAGCTATCACGCTGACAGATAAGAGTCCACGCGCAATTTTTCATGGTCTCTTGTCATTGACGAGGGACCATTTTTGTATTTTTCAATAAGGGAGAGACGATTCATATGGCGTACATTACCGCAACGTACCAACTCGGCACGACCGATCAGTTGCCGAAACGAGCAGAACAAATCGCGCTCGGTCTGACGGTCGGTTCCTGGACCGATTTAAATCATTTGGAACAGCAGCAGCTGGAATCCTTCAAAGGACAGGTTGTTCATACCGAAGAACATGACGGCAAAGGTTACATCACGATCCGTTATCCGGAACACAACGTCTCACGCGACTTTTCCGCTATCTTAACGACGGTCTTCGGCAAACTGTCGCTCGACGGACAAATCAAGTTAACCGATCTACAGCTTCCCCCGTCGTTCACGAACGACTTCCCCGGTGCCAAATTCGGGATTGAAGGAATCCGTCAGTTGATTCAAGTCCATGACCGTCCCCTGTTGATGAGCATCTTTAAAGGGGTCATCGGACGAGACCTCGTCTTTTTACGGGAACAACTCGAAGCCCAGCTCGCGGGCGGCATCGATCTCGTCAAAGATGATGAGATATTGTACGACAATCCGTTGACGCCGGCACTCGACCGGGCACGGATTGGCCGGGAAGTCCTCGATGCCCATTATGAACGGACCGGCAAACGGGCGCTTTACGCGATTACGTTAAGCGGTCCCGTCTTCGGCTTGAAGGATCAAGCGAAACGTTTGATTGAAGCCGGCGCGACCGCCTTCCTGCTCAATACGTTTACATACGGACTCGACGTCCTGCGCGAGTTAGCGGCTGATTCGGACATTTCCGTTCCAATCTTCAATCATCCGGCCTTAAGCGGTGCCTTGATCGCAAGTCCCGAATACGGGATTGCGGCTCCTGTTCTGCTCGGAACGTTACCGCGACTGGCTGGTGCCGATTTGACGTTGTTCCCATCGCCGTACGGGAACGTGGCACTCGCCAAAGACTTGGCCCGCGGGATCGCCGTCGAAGCAACCCGGATCGGGGACACGAAGACAATTTTGCCGGTTCCGTCGGCCGGTATCCACCCCGGTCTCGTCGCCCAGCTCGTCCGTGATTTCGGTACCGACTCGGTCATCAATGCCGGAGGCGGCGTTCACGGTCATCCGCAAGGTGCCGCTGCCGGTGTCCTCGCATTCCGTCAGGCGCTCGACGCCGCACTGACCGGAGAATCGCTGACAAGTGCTGCGGTGCGGCAGGAAGAATTACGAATTGCCCTCGACGCTTGGGGAATCACGAAATGACAATCCGGATTTTATGTGACTTTGACGGGACCGTGACGGAACACGATAATATCATCGCCTTGATGAAGGAATTTGCCCCGCCGGCAGCGTTTGAACCGTTGAAAGAAGGTGTGCTCGACCGCTCGCTGTCGATTCAATCCGGGGTCGGACAGATGTTCCGGTTGCTCCCATCAGATCGAAAACAAGATTATGTTGATTTTTTGATTGATCGGGCTGTCATCCGTCCCGGCTTTGAGACCTTACTCGCTTTTGCTAAATTGAACGGAATCGACTTTGCCATCGTCAGCGGCGGGATCGACTTTTTTGTCGAACCGATTCTTGCCGATTTACTGACAGATGAAGCGATTTACTGTAACGGTAGTGACTTCAGTGAGGAGATAGTGCAGATTGAATGGCCGCATGCCTGTGACGCGGCCTGTACGAATCAATGCGGCTGTTGTAAAACGTCAATCGCCCGGAAGCTGAAGCAGGACGGTGACACGATCATCGCGATTGGTGACTCCGTGACGGATTTTGAACTGGCGAAACAGGCTGATCATGTCTACGCCCGTGATTATCTGATTACGCTATGCGAACAGCACGGTATTCCGTACACGCCGTTTGAAACGTTTTACGACATTGTGGATCATCTGCAGACAACGGGGGTGCATGCATGACATTTTTGAAACGATACGAAGAACTCCGCGCGATCAAGCAGGAGTTCGCTGCACGCGACTGGTTTCCCGGTACGAGCGGTAACCTCGCCATTCGGACGAACAGCAGTCCGACAGAATTTCTTGTGACGTCAAGCGGCAAAGATAAACGCCAGGACACGCCGGACGATTTCGTCCATGTTGACGCGACCGGTCAATTGATCGGCGAACAAAACGGACGTCCGTCTGCTGAGACCTTACTTCATGTCGAAGTGTTTAACCGGACGACGGCCGGCTGCTCGCTTCACGTCCATACGGTCGACAACAATGTCATTTCGGAACTCTACGGAGACCGTGGGGAAATCCGATTTACCGGTCAGGAAATCATCAAGGCACTTGGTCGCTGGGAAGAAGATGCGGAAGTCGTCGTGCCGATTATCCCGAACCATTCGGATATCCCGACTCTTGCTGCAGTGTTTGCCAAGCATGTAAAAACGCAAAGCGGCGCCGTCCTGATTCGAAATCACGGGATCACCGTCTGGGCACCGACTGCCTTTGAAGCGAAAAAACAGTTGGAAGCCTTTGAATTTTTGTTCAGCTACACGTTAAAACTACAAACGTGCCGACAGGCGATTCATTAAAAGGAGGAATTTAAAATGGCAACAGTACTTTTCCAAAAGACAAACGAACGGTATACGGATCAAAACGAGGTGTCTTCATTCCTTGCTTCACGCGGCGTGCTATATGAACAATGGGATGTGTCGAAGCTTCCCGCAGAACTGGTCGACACCTATACGTTGACGGATGCGGACAAACAAACGATTCTCGATACGTTCCAACCGGAAATCACCGATGTCTCGGAACGTCGCGGCTATCAAACGGCCGATATCATCTCACTGTCCGATGCAACACCGAACTTGGATGAACTGCTCGTCAACTTCCAAAAGGAGCATCACCATACGGATGACGAAGTCCGGTTCATCGTCAGCGGTCACGGTGTGTTTGCGATCCAGGATGACGAAGTCGGCTATTACAACATTGAACTGAACCCCGGAGATTTGATTTCCGTTCCCGTCAATACACGTCATTACTTCACGCTCCAGGACGATCGCAAAGTCGTTGCCGTCCGGATTTTCGTGACGACGGATGGTTGGGTGCCGATTTATGAAAAAGATCCGATTGAAACAACGAACTGAGGAACATCCTGAAGACAGACGGTCCGGACCATCCGGCTGTCTGTTTTTTTCTGCTCCATTCCTATCCTACAAACATACCGCTTGTTTTCGTTTCCTCCTATATAATGAAGAAAAGACTCATTTGAATGGAGGTCACGTGTATGATGATTCGTCCTGTCCAAGAAGCTGATTTACAAGACATCCTCGCCATCTATAACGAAGGCATCGAAGACCGGATCGCGACGCTTGAAACGGATACTAAGAAATTGTCCTTTATGGAGGATTGGTATCAGGAACGAACACCCCGCTATGCCGGGTTTGTGGCGTATGAAGGAACAACGATTCTTGGTTTCATCTCACTTGACCCCTACAACCCGCGCCCCGTCTATCAATCGGTCGGTGAATTATCGGTCTACATCACCCGGACCCACCGCGGACAAGGCATCGGTCGTCAGTTGTTACAGGTCATCGAAGAACACGCGATTACGCACGGATTCCATAAGTTAATCCTGTTTACGTTTCCGTTCAATAAGATCGGTCAAAAGCTCTACATCCGGTCCGGTTTCCGGATTGTCGGAACATTTAAGGAACAGGGCATGCTCAACGGGTATTATGTCGATGTCCTGGCGATGGAAAAGTTGCTTCCGAAAACGATCGACGATCAAATATGATTAACACGGCGGCTGAATGGGAAATGAACGAACAGTGAAACATTCCCAACCCGAAAGGAAGACTGCCCGTGGATATTCAACAGATTCGTAATGCAACACTCGTCGTCACTTATGCTAACCAAGTTTTTTTAATCGATCCGTTTCTCGGTGAAAAAGGAACTTTGCCGCCGTTTGGTCAAACGCCAAACGCCGTCTCGAATCCGCTCGTCGACTTACCGGTCGATGTCTCGACATTACTTGATCCCGATGCAATTTTTGTTACCCACCTCCATGCCGATCATTTTGACGAGACGGCAAAAAAAGTCTTACCGAAACAGATTCCTCTTTATGCTCAAAATGAGTCAGATGCGGCTACGATCCGCGAAGCCGGATTCACGAACGTCTCATCGTTTGAGAACGGATTGTCACTCGGCGATATCCGCGTTTCTCATACATCGGGTCAACACGGTGTTGGCGAAATCGGCCAACGGATGGGCACCGTTTCCGGTATCGTCTTGACGCATCCCGACGAACCGACACTCTATATCACCGGTGATACGATTTGGTGTGATGATGTCGCAACTGCAATCGAGCAGCATGCACCCGACATCATCGTCGTCAACAGTGGTGCGGCACAATTCTTGACCGGAGAACCGATTACGATGTCCCAGCGCGATTTACTCGCCGTTCATCAAGCAGCTGCTGAGTCGACAATCATCGTCTCGCATCTCGAATCCGTCAATCATTGTCTTCTGCGCCGTGATATGATTGCTGATTTCTTGGCTGCCCATCATTTATCCGCTCATTTCCTCATTCCGGATGACGGCGAAACTATTTCCTTCTAAACGAAACGAAGTCCACTATCCCGGTAGTACTCGGGATAGTGGACTTCGTTTTGTTGATCGTTAATCGTGACTTGGAATGATGAGTCCGAGTAACCGGGCAAACGTGATCGCCTGGCTTTCCGTAACCATGGCACCTGGTAAGAAACGCGGATCAATCGTGATTCCGGATAAATCGGCTTGCCGCAGATCCAGTCCTTTTAATGCCGTCTCGACCCATTGACTTTCCGACAAATCGACTTCATGCAGCCGGAAATCGGTTGGCTTCATTTCAAAGAAATGACTTTCCCGCATCGTCGTCTGCTCCACTGCGACGTGACGTAACGCCGTCCGAATCAGTTGGGCATAATTGGCCTGACAGTTTTTGATCGTTACATGATCGACCGTATTCGACTCAAAGTGAATTCCGGTCAGGCGACAATCCTCAAAGACGACCCGGTGAAAACGACTGTCCTGGAACTGACAGCCCGTCAAGTCACATTGTTCAAACCGGACGTTCTCAAACGAGGCCCGTTCAAAAACGAGGCCAGCGAACGAGATGTTCCGAAAACAGACTTGATTGACATCCAGCCGTTCTGTCAACTCGATTGGGAGTGTCTCTTTTTCGTAAAGTGTTTGATACAGATACGGGTCATCGATTTCGACATCCGCAAAGGTTTCCGGTGTCAATTGGTGCGGTAACTCGGGTAATTGAATGATTTGTTTTTTCACGTACTTCCCCTTCTTTCCTTCTACGTCACTTTTCTCTTTTTTAGTGTAGCAAAGATTGACTCTTTTTTTGGTTTTTTGATTTGAGACCGAAAGATTGACTCTTTTTTTGGTTTTTTGATTTGAGACCGACTGAGACCATGATATAGTCAAATCAAAAATAAGAACAAACGTTCTTTTATGTATCAAGGAGTGTTTCCGATGAACCCGACTATCTCTTTTCCCGATCGACGGATCTTTTGTGTCGACAGTGTTTCTTTTTATGCCAGTTGCGAATGTTGTTACCGAAACCTTCCTCCTTTGACGACGAAACTTGCTGTCGTATCAGACCTTCATCGGTCCGGATCCGTTGTTCTTGCGGCCAGTCCCGCCTTAAAACAACTTGGTATTAAGACAGCTAGTCGTCTTTATCAAATTGAACAGTTGCCTTATCGTGAACGGAAACAGATTGTGCTCGTCGAACCGCGGATGCTCGCATATATGAAAACATCAATCGAAGTACTGGATGTCTTGCATCAGTTTGCACCTCCCGACGCGATCCGGATCTATTCGATTGACGAAAACTTTATCGATATGACCGGAACGGAACGACTTTTCGGATCGGACACTGAAACGGCCCGGAAAATCCAGACGGCGATTTGGCATCAGACCGGCATTCCGGTCCGGATCGGGATTGGTCCGAACAATGTCATCGCAAAACTTGTCCTCGATTTACGGGGAAAACGCGAAGGCATTGCCCGATGCGGCTACGCCGATATTTCCCGGTTGCTGCACGATTTTCCGATTCGCAAAATGTGGGGCGTCGGACGGATGATGGAACAACACTTGTCAGTAATCGGCATCAACACCATTGGCGACCTTGCCGCAGCCCGGGTCGAAGATCTTCATGAACGGTTCGGAGTCCTTGGGGCAGAACTTTGGCACCATGCCTGGGGAATCGACAATTCTCCGACCATCATTGATCCGATGACCTTATTTCAGACTGCGCCGGATGCCAAAAGAACGATCGGACATGGGGTTACTTTAATGCGCGATTATTACCAGTACGAACAGATTCGTTTAGTTTTGGCCGAATTAGCAGGTGATGTCGCGGCACGAGTCCGTTTTTCTAATCAAGTCGGTTGGACGGTGCATCTCGGCGTTCGCTACTCCCGCCATGTCACCCGGGACGGCTTTTCGAAACAGCTCCGTCTGCCTTATCCGACAGCCGATGAACGGCTGTTGTTGCGTTACGTCCTCCAATTGTTCGAACCGAATTGGCTCGACGGTGAACCGGTCCGCTTTCTATCGGTCGCCCTCGGACAACTCACCCCGGATCAGGGAACACTTCAATTGTCCTTGTTTGAAGACAATACAAAGGTCTGGCGCAGAAAACGGTTATTAAAAGCCATCGACCATGTCAATTTACGTTACGGAAAAGGAACGATCCGGCTCGCTGTGTCCTTCCTCGATACAAGTGTCGCCAAACGCCGGCTCCGGTTCGTCGGCGGCCATCCCGGAGGTGAGCAGCATGACACGTTATCGTGACCGTGGAAACCTCAAATGGCTTCCCTTTTTGATGCCGGAACACATTCAACTGCTCAAAGCCTATTATCTCGAAAAACATCAAATCGACTTTCCTGCAATCGATGAACAATTGCAATATCCCTGGCAGTTCTTACTCGAACAGGCATTAATAGAAGGAACAGAGCTTGAAATCAAGTATTATAGTGAAAGAGGCTATGTCACGACATCCGGTTTCATCGAGCAGGTTCATCGTGAACGCGCCTATCTCGTGCTACGCGGATCATCATTGATTGAAATTCCATTCGGGCGAATCATTCGGATTGAAAACGGGTAGAAGAGACAGAAGCTGTTATGCCTCACGCACTTATCTTACGAATTGGGATTGAAAGAAGGAATGATCTGTATGATGGAATGGTTTACCGGACTTCCGGTCGTCGTGCAAGCCTTGCTTGCCGGCATGATGACTTGGGGATTAACGGCACTCGGAGCCGCACTTGTCTTCGTCTTTACAACGATTGAAAAACGGGTCATGAATATGATGCTCGGTTTTGCAGCCGGTGTTATGATTGCGGCTTCGTTTTGGTCATTGCTTGCTCCGGCAATTGAATTTACGGAAAAAGATGGCGGGATTGCCTGGTTGCCGGCCGCAATCGGCTTCCTGGCAGGCGGTTTCTTTGTCCGCCTTCTCGATTTTGTGACCCCTCACCTGCACTTATCCGCTCCACTCGAAACAGCCGAAGGTCCTTCGACCGGTCTGAAAAAGACGACATTGCTGTTTCTCGCGATTACGCTCCACAATATTCCGGAAGGACTCGCAATCGGGGTCGCTTTCGGTGCAGCCGCCTTGAACATGGACGGTGCGACCGTTGCCGGTGCATTGACACTCGCACTTGGGATCGGGATTCAAAACATGCCGGAAGGGGCAGCCTTGTCGATTCCGCTCCGTGGAGAAGGCATGTCACGCCAGCGTGCCTTTAACTACGGACAACTGTCTGCAATCGTTGAACCGATTGCTGCCATGGTCGGTGCTGCTGCCGTCTTCTTCATTCAGCCGCTCTTGCCGTATGCCTTGGCGTTTGCTGCCGGCGCGATGATTTTCGTCGTCGTCGAAGAATTGATTCCCGAATCGCAGGCTGAAAACGGCTCAGACTTGGCAACACTTGGTCTGATGGTCGGTTTCACGATCATGATGATTCTCGATGTGGCACTCGGATAATCCAGTATAGAATGGGACGACTCTAAAGTCAGTCTCTACAAAGAAAAGGGTGACAGATTATAATTCTGCCACCCTTTTCTCGTTTGAATTTAAATAAAAATCACTCTCTTCATGCTACTCCTACAGGAAAAAGCGCATTTTTACGCTGTTAGATACAAACAAAACCCGCTTTCCTGCCTGAATGAGGCGGGAAAACGGGTTTTGTGTCTCGCCTGAGGAGTGGGCATGAAAAGATGAGTGATTCCTATTTGAGTCAGCCCCATCCATTCTTATTTCCGTAAAATCCGCATTGCATTTAAGACAGCGAGGACTGTCACACCAACATCGGCAAAAACAGCTTCCCACATCGTCGCAACACCAAAGGCACCAAGCAATAAGAAAATCCCTTTGATACCTAATGCAAACGTAATGTTCTGATAGACGATCCGGCGTGTCGACCGGGCAATCCGAATCGCTTCGACCAGTTGTTTCGGTTCATCCGTCATCAGGACGACATCCGCTGCTTCAATCGCGACGTCACTTCCAAGTCCACCCATCGCAATCCCGACATCCGCCCGCGTCAATACGGGAGCATCATTAATTCCGTCCCCGACAAACGCGACCCGTCCCTTTGCTTGATCTAAGATCGCTTCGAGTTGTTCCACTTTTTGATGCGGCAACAGTTCTGCCTTTACTTGCGTTATCCCGATTTGCTGCCCGATCCGTTCCGCCGTTTCCCGCCGGTCTCCGGTCAACATGATTGTCTGGCGAATCCCGAGTGTTTTTAGTTCGCGTAAGGCTTCTATCGTCGTATCTTTAATACGGTCGGCAATCCGGATATATCCAAGGTAGCTGTCGTTTCGGGCAACATGCACATAAGTCCCGTCTTCGGTCTGATCGAGCGGCGTCAAGCCGAGTTCTTTGAACCACCGGGCATTTCCCGCCTGAATCTGATCCGTGCCGAACCGTCCGGCGACGCCGGAACCGGCTACTTCCTGATAGTCTTGAAAAGCGGTCGGAATAGAACCATGCAGGGCATACATCCGTTGAATCGATTTTGCGATTGGATGATTCGAGTGTTGCTCAACGGTCGCTGCGACGCGAAGCAGTTCGTCTTCCGATCCATGCACGGCTTTCAGTTCGACGACTTCAAACACACCTTCCGTCAACGTTCCCGTTTTATCGAAGACGACCGTATCGAGTTGTTGTAACGCTTCGAGATGATTTCCGCCTTTGACAAGAATACCGCGTTTCGAAGCAGCACCGATTCCACTAAAGAAGCCGAGCGGGATTGAAATCACGAGCGCACAGGGACAACTGATGACAAGGAACACAAGTGCCCGGTAAATCCAGTCGTTCCAAGCCGCTCCCGTCACAACGAGTGGCGGCACGATGGCAAGAAGTGTTGCAATCACGACGACAATCGGTGTATAAATCCGTGCAAATCGTGTAATGAATTTTTCCGTCGGTGCTTTATGGCGTGACGCATTTTCGACTAAATCCAGAATTTTAGCGACGGTCGACTCACTGTATCGTCGATCGACCTGAATCAACAGATGACCATCGGTATTAATCGTCCCGGCTAAAATCGGCTCGGTCGGACGGACACGCCGCGGGACCGATTCACCGGTCAATGCCGTCGTATCGATGAACGCTTCCCCTTCAAGAACAGTCCCATCCAGTGGAATCTTCTCCCCTGCCCGGACAATAATCCGTTGACCGATGTTCACCTGTTCCGGACTCACACGCCGGCCATCCTCAAGCGTCGCGATATCCGGCCGGATGTCCATCAACGCGGCAATCGATTTACGCGACTGATCGACGGCACGGTGTTGGAAAAACTCACCGATTTGATAAAACAGCATCACGGCGACGGCTTCCGGATATTCTCCGATTAAAAAAGCACCAGCCGTCGCAATGACCATTAAAAAGTTCTCATCAAACACTTGACCTTGCCAGATATTTCTTACAGCGGTTCGAAGGACATCCCAACCGATTAAAAAGTAGGCAATCGTAAAAAATAGAAGGTCAATTGATCCCGGAACGAAAAAGGCACCGATGAAGGATATCATCCCGATACTATATTGTATTTTTTTCGTACGATTTAAAAATGGACCGTGATCGTGCGGATGACTATGGTCATGTCCCACCTGTTGATGCGGATCAACTGCTTCTGCGGATGCTGTCCGTATCACTTGTACATCCGGTTCGAGCTGCTGAATCCGTTCAATGACTGCCTGATACGTCTCGTCGTATGCAACGTCCTTTTCATACGTCAGATAAAGTTTCTGACCGGCAAAATCCAAATCTGCCTGTTCAATGCCTGTTACGTTCGCAACACCCCGCTCCACTTTCGCAGCACAGTTCGCACAATCGATTCCTGTAATCTGAAGACGTTCTGTTTTTGCTTCCATTCTCTCACCTCATTCAAACGATAGTTTGATTATAAGAATAGTTTACGCTCTTTTTGATTTTTCAACAAGTCACTTTTGTCTCAGACTTGCGCCCGATATTTTGATTAGTTCTATCTCAGAAGAATAAAACGTGATATGTTTTTAGATAGTAAAATATAGAAGGAGAATAACATGACTATCATTGAATTACTTAAAGCACTTTTACTCGGTTTCGTCGAAGGAATGACGGAATTCGCCCCTGTCTCCTCGACCGGACATATGATAATCGTCGATGATATGTGGCTGCAGACTTCAGAGTTCTTAACTCAGTACTCCGCGAATACATTTAAGATTGTCATCCAGCTCGGTTCGATTTTAGCCGTCATCGTCGTCTTTTGGAAACGGCTGTTCAGCTTAATCGGTCTTTACAAAATTGAAGGCGAACACGATGCGTCGGGTACACACAAATTAAAGTTACGCCACGTCCTGATCGGTTTACTTCCGGCAGCCGTTCTCGGTCTGTTGTTCGAAGACTTCATCGATGAAAACCTCTTCTCGATCGATACCGTCATCATCGGTCTTGCAGCCGGCGCTATCTTGATGATTGCGGCTGATAAATTCGGACCAAAAGAACCGAAAACAACGACGCTTGATCAAATTTCGTACCGCCAGGCAGCCCTTGTCGGCCTGTTCCAGTGCATCTCGCTTTGGCCGGGATTCTCACGGTCCGGTTCGACGATTTCCGGAGGGGTCTTCCTCGGGATGAATCACCGGACGGCAGCAGACTTTACGTTCATCATGGCTGTTCCGATCATGTTCGGAGCAAGCTCCTTGTCACTCGTTAAAAACTGGCAATACATCGAAATGGCACATCTCAGTTTCTATGCCGTTGGTTTCATCGCTTCGTTCGGTTTTGCGTTACTGTCGATTCGTTTCTTCCTGAAACTGATCAACAAAATCAAACTTGTTCCGTTTGCGATTTACCGCCTTGTCCTGGCAGCCGTTCTTGCCGTTATTGTCTACCTGTAATTTCAAAAACCATCAGGCCTTCGCTGATGGTTTTTTTATTTCTTGAAACTTATTGCGACAGATTAGGGTATAGATAGTTGAGATACAGAAAAAAGGAGTGGTCATCGGTATGGCTCGTAGAAATCGTGGAGGTTCTAAGTTACCTCTCATCATCGGGATTGCAGTCGTCGTCCTGATTGCCTTTTTAGCAATCGGACAATACAACAGTCTCGTCAATGTCGAAGAAGATGTTTCAAATAAGTGGTCGCAAGTCGATAATCAAATCAAACGCCGGGCGGATTTAATTCCGAATCTCGTCGAAACCGTCAAAGGTGTCGCCGGTCAGGAACAAAAAGTCTACGGTGATATCGCTGAGGCGCAAGCAGGTCTTGCCCGTGCCGCGTCAACCGAACAACGGATTGAAGCCGATCAACAGGTCACGTCTTCGCTTCGCGGATTGATTGCCTTGCAAACGACGTATCCGGAACTGAAATCAAGTGAACGCTTCCAATCGTTGATGGATACACTTGAAGGAACGGAAAATCGTCTCGGTATTGCCCGTAAAGATTATAACGATGCCGTGACAGTCTACAATAAAAAACGTCGCAGTTTCCCAACTTCGCTTTATGCTTCGGCGTTTGGTTTCGAGAAAAAACCATATTATGAAATCTCAGAAAGTGACCGTGAAAATCCAACGGTCGACTTCAATAGTGACTCGAAATGATTTGGCGACGAACGCGCCTGCTTTTTACCGCGTTCCTCGTCTTCTTCCTTCTGACTCCGACTGCCGAAGCCGTGTCAGAACGCACGGGCGCAGCGTTCTTCATCCAAGATGATGCACAGCTGCTGACCGCGTCGGAAGAAGCGGAACTCGCTCGTCTCGGGCAAGAACTCGAACAATATACGACAGCACAGGTTGTGCTCAAGACTGTCCCTGATTTAAAAGGACAAGATTTAAGCACGTATGCCAATGAAACGTTCCGTGCTCAAGGTATCGGGCAGGCCGGAAAAGATAACGGGATTCTCGTCGTCGTAGCTCCAAACGAAAAAGACCGGAATTTCCGGATTGAAGTCGGCTATAAGCTCGAAGGCATTCTGACCGATATCACAGCCGGACGAATTCTCGACAAGTACGCTGTCCCCTACCGTGATCAAGGTGATTATGGGAAGGCAGCGTCAGAAACCTATAAAGCGGTCGTCAGTGTCGTTTCAAAAGAACAGTCGCTTGAATCGCAGGATCCGGTTAAGAAAAGTGCGGACGGCGGTTTGAGTACATGGGCAAAAGTCCTGATTGGTGCCGGTCTTGTTCTCTTATTATTCCTCGACATGAAGTTCACCGGCGGCATGTTCTTCTTTGCCATCATCAACATCTTTTCTGCCATCATGCGTGGTGGTGGAGGCGGTGGCGGTGGGAGCCGGGGTGGAGGCGGAAGTTCCGGCGGCGGCGGCGCGGAAAGGTAAGGACTGACATGACTATTTTTTCAACTATCGTCGTATTTTACGGCATCATGACCGTCATTGGATTTGTTTCGATGTGGCGGGATAAACGCAAGGCGCAGCAACATGCCTGGCGGACTCCGGAAGCCACCTTGTTGACGATTGCTTTTTTAGGCGGTGCACTCGGGACGCTTCTCGCGATGCAACTGGTCCGGCATAAAACAAGGACTGCCAAATTCCAACTTTTTGTCCCACTCGCGATTTTACTCCATGCGACAATCTGGATAGTATCGCTACGGTCTTAATGCTTTAGAATATGTAACAAACAGCCGATAAAAGAGACAGAGGGATTCGTTATTAAACGAATTTGCCTGCCTCTTTTTTTACTTTGGTCAATGGAGAGGTAAATGGTTGATATCAGGTTTATAGATAGATTATCTTTGGGTAAAGATTTTAACTAATTTAATAAATACATCTTTTTCCCGTGTATTTGAAATAAGAGAGGTGGACACCTATTCATGTGGCATCCTTGCGCCGAATGTACAACAACAATCCGTTTTATCGAGACTGGTTCTCTACATATCCAGTCACCTGCATCCGAAGTGTTTTCCTACGCTTCTTTTGAAGAACTGGAACAATTACTGACAGCAACTTTACGAATCGCTGACTTCCCGGTAACATGTCGGGCAGTTGGATCACGCCTTACCACACCGGTTCTCGCTGCTTCTGCTTTACTGGAACAGTTACAGAACCGGCAAACGATCGATTTTATTCAAAATGGAATCATGACGAGTCATCTGCAACCGATTTTTAACATTCAGGACAACACCCTGTTTGCCAACGAAGCTCTGCTTCGGGCGGCGGATGAAAATGTCTCGATGTCACCCGGTCTGCTTTTTTCGACCGCTTCGAAGATGGGACTTCACTCGAGACTCGATCAACGGGCGCGCGAGGAAGCCATCCGCGCTACTCATTTGGTTGGCGGAACGGAGAAGACGTTCATCAACTTCCTTCCCTCGACCATCTACAATCCGGAATATTGTCTGCGCCATACGTTCGAAATCGTCGAACGATACAATGTCGACCCTAGCCGACTGGTGTTCGAAGTTGTTGAGACGGAAAAAATCGAAGACGTCAATCACTTGAAACACGTTTTCGAACAGTATAAAAAACAAGGTATTCAAGTTGCACTTGACGATGTCGGTGCCGGGTTCTCGACGCTTGATATGTTATCGTTGCTTCAACCGGATTACATTAAAATTGACCGTGCTTTCATCTCCCACTGTGATACGGTGGCGGAAAATGAAGCCTTCTTACGAAAAGCACGTCATCTGACAAAAGAGATGGGCATTCAAATTCTTGCAGAAGGCATCGAGCGCCAGGAGGAACTGGATCTCTGCCGTGAACTTGGATTTGACTTAGGACAAGGTTATCTTCTTGGTCGCCCTGCCCCGTATCAACAACTTGCTAAAGCACAATAACAAATCCTGCCCCGACAATCCGGGTGCAGGATTTTTTTAGCGTTTACTCAATGCGAGCGGACAGCTTGTTGATCGTTTTTCATTAAAGTGGCCAGAATCGTACTAGGCGATAAGTCTGTCTCAATCAATTGACAAAGGGGTTCTTGACCAATTCGTTGCGCCAAGTCGGCCCCCTCCGCTTCCGTCAAGCCGAGTTGTACACTTGTCGTCGGTTGTCCGTTCTCAATCAGATATTGTCGCAACTCTTCATAGGACGCTGTTTCACCCAACAGTGATTCCTGAATCAGCAAGCCATATCCGACTTTGCTTCCATGGAGAATTGTTTTGGTTGAAGGGAACGGTGACAATGCGTTGTGGACACCATGCCCAATCGCTCCGCGTGTCGCTGCGTCACCGAATCCACCGACACTTCCGGCAAGGGGAATGACCGTCTCCACCAGATATTGAATCGATGACGGATAGTCCTTAAATTGTTCCGGACTGATCGGCGTCCGCAAAATCAGCTCTTTACAGTGTTCGGCCATCCGCAGTGCGGACTCGACAACGGGGTCATCTGCCGATGTGCCACTGAGAGCGCGTGCCTCATACCACTTGGCTAACGTATCAACGAGTCCGGCAACAAAATAATCATATGGACTGGCTGCTAAAATCCGGTGATCGAGCAATAATGCTTCGATGACGACAGGAATCGTATCGAAACGAAGATATTGCCCCCGTTCGTCGTACATGACACTAAGGGGTGTCCATGGGGCACAGTTCGAGACGATCGTCGGAATGACAATCAACGGACAATTTCGTTTAACAGCAACTTGTTTTGCCGTATCAATGATGGAACCGCCACCGAGAGCAATGATGATTTCATATGCTGCACATCGTTCTGTCAGCTCTGCTACCTGCTGATCGGTACAGTGTCCCGAAAACAACAGCTTCGGCAGTTCCGGCAAATACTGTTCGGACGACTTTAATGCCTGTTCGCCGTGAATCAGCACAGCTTTTCTTCCCCGTAACAATTCCGAAAGTCGATCGACGGCTTGTTCTTCGTGTATGTATTGTAAAACGGCTTGACGAATCATCCTGATCCCTCCCATTATTTGTTAACGCTCAGTATACGGATTTCCATGTACCAATTCAACCCCTCCTGTGATTCGATTTTCGAAAGGGAAAAGCGTAAACTGGGTAAGACAGGACTATCATTTTAAGGGGGAGTTCAAATGGAGTTTGTTACATTGAACAACGGACTGGTCATGCCGCAACTCGGGTATGGTGTGTTTAAAGTCCCGGAACAGGAAGTGTATGAAGCAGTACGGGAGGCTTTACGGGTCGGCTACCGTTCCATTGATACGGCGATGATTTATGAAAACGAAGCTGGTGTCGGACGTGCCTTAAAAGATTCGGGGATTCCACGGGAAGACATCTTTTTGACGACGAAGGTCTGGAACAAGGATCAGGGCTACGACCAGACACTTGCCGCATTTGAAACCAGTCTCCAAAAGCTCGGTGTCGATTATGTCGATTTGTACTTGATTCATTGGCCGATGCCGGACGAGGATTTGTATATCGAGACGTGGCGTGCTTTAGAACAGCTGTATCGAGACGGCAAAACGAAAGCCATCGGTGTATCGAATTTCCACATTCCGCATTTACAACGAGTACTGGAAGAGGGAACAATTGTCCCTGCCGTCAATCAAATCGAGTTGCATCCGTTTTTGAGTCAGGAAGCCATCCGCGAATTTTGTCAAACGAACGGGATTGTCGTCGAAGCGTGGAGTCCGTTGATGAAGGGACGCGATGCCTTAACGGAACCGGTCATCACGGACATCGCAGCACATCACGGCAAGACGCCGGCTCAAGTCGTTCTCCGCTGGCATCTGCAGCATGACATCATTGCGATTCCAAAATCCGTCACACCAAACCGGATTCAGGAAAACTTGGACATCTTTGATTTTGCCTTATCATCGGATGAGATGCGACAAATCGATCAGCTCAATCGGAATGAACGGACCGGATCGAATCCGGATGAAATGCATAAAAAATAAGACGAGGCTCACGTCAACGTGAACATCGTCTTATGTAAAGGTCTGACAATCATGTCAGCCTTTTTTTGTTGATTAACGATCCAAATCATTTCCATGATCTTGTTTCGCTAAATCATCGGAATAGTCCGCTGAACGGTTCGGACGGTGGATTTCGTCTTTTTTCTCGTCATTCTGTTCCTCGTGACGCGCCTTTTGTTCTTCCCACTCCGGACGTTTAAAATCATCATCCCGGCGCATCGCAATATCGGGTTCACGGTTACCGTCCAGTTTGGCGTGATTGATTGCTTTCTCGTCTTGCGGCATCTTGTCAGTGCCAGCACGGTGCAAATCAATCTCCGCGTGTTCTTCTTTAGAGTCTTTATCCACATCGAGCGGGTTGCCCGATCCAAGTTGCGCATTTGAATTGGCATCATCTGATGTATGCGTCTCTTCATAGCTGCCGTAACGTACTTTGACGTCCGGATGTGTATTGTCTGTATTTAGATGGGGATCAAACTGGATGTCCTGAACTTCCAGTAACAGAACGAATCCGCCGCCTTCCACTTCCGTTTTATGGACTTCGACTTGATCCGCTGGTAAATCGAGCGAACCAAACAAATCATTCACTTCTTGATCGCGTCCTTGATTCCCACGAATCCGGTCGATCCATGAAGGTTTTGTCGTCGCAATTTCCGCATCCATTTGACTGCGGACAAGTTGAAGGTTCGATTTCTCTTTAACGATGATATAAAAATCTTCTTCGCGATGACCTTGCTGATGCAACTCATCCATTTTCGAAATCAGCTCTTCTTCTTTATAAAACGTTCCGATATACTGTTTTGTCTTCATACCGATCCATCCCCTTATGCACGATTTTTATGACGTACTTGTCTTATAAGGAGTATTTCCTTTTTTCGGATAAAGTATGCCAACAAGTCGGCTCCGACAGGAAAAGTAATCTAAATGATATGTTTATTCTCCCGTCAGCTTTAAACCGATCGTCGCACTGAGAATTAAACCAATACAGACAATCCGCTTCCAGTCCTTTGCCTCGTTGTAAAAAATCATGCTGAGAATCGTACCGCCGGCTGCTCCAATTCCTGTCCAAACCGCATAGGCTGTTCCCATCGGTAGCCCATTCATCGCCAAGGTCAGGAATAAAAAACTGAGACCAAAACCGGCGAACATTAACAGCAGATTTTTAGCGTTTTTTTGCTGGTTAAACGTATTGATCAAGACGACACCCAGCATTTCAAACAGTCCTGCCAGAATTAAATACAACCAACTCATTGTTTTTCACCCTCCCCACTGACTAACTTCAGACCGATCACACCGATCAGCAGCACTGCAATCAACATCAACTTGATGATCGACGCGGATTGACCAAACAACAGGATGTCGGTCAACACCGTACCGGCTGTCCCCAGTCCGACGAAAACGGCATAGACGGTCCCAACCGGCAGATGATTACTGACCTTGATCAAAACAGTGAAACTGACGATGATGCTGATAATCGTCGCTCCCCACTCGAGTGGTGTCGCGGCATGTTTTAATCCGATGACCCAACCGACCTCAAAAAATGATGCCAAGATGATACTTAACCAATATTTTGTCATGTCACTTCCTCCTCACAGATGCTGGTTCAAACAAAAAAGCCCGGGAGTAAGCGTTAAAAACGCTTTACTCCCGGGCTTTTATCCCTCCGTTGCATGAGGTTCCCCTCATGTTCCTCCCTTGGTCCAGCCGAACGGAACCCTAGAGGATTACTCTTCTTTTCATTCGATACCCCGACTTTAGCACGCTTGATTTTACCTGTCAAACAGGAAAATCGCCAAAAGTAGCTAATAGGTATAGAGAGTCAACCATAGAGGAGGAGTCCATCATGCGCTATAAAATCAATGAGCAACTACGGATCCGTCGTTTCACTCCAGAAGATTTAGAAGCTGTCCATGCCTATGCCTCAAAACCCATCGTCAGTCAGTATCAATCGTGGGGACCCAACTCCGAAAGTGACAGTAAACAATTTATTCATGATGCACTTGAAAGCGAACTTGAAAATCCGCGCCGCCGGTATGTCTTCGCTGTCACCTTCCCAGATGATCGTGTCATCGGAGCCGGTGAACTGGTCATTACCGATACGGAACACAAAACGGCGGAGATCGGCTATATCCTGTCGCCGGATGAATGGGGAAACGGTTATGCGACATCCGTTGCCGCGTTTTTACTTGAATTCGGATTCGAGAAACTGGAGTTACACCGGATTACAGCAACGTGTGATCCGCGAAACGTCGCTTCCGAACGTGTCCTGCAGAAAGTCGGAATGACAAAAGAAGGACAACTTCGGGAAACGGTGTATCTCGAAGATCATTGGCGTGATTCCCTCATTTACGGCATGCTCGATTGGGAATGGCAAGTTGACCATGAAGATAATCCAAATTGAACTACTTCCATCTACGTTTCGCTTAGAGGTGGGAGTATTCAGATAAACCAGACCGGTGCCTCTCACAAAGGAGGGACCGGTTTTTGCGTTTCCACGCTCCTTGTATCATTTGGGTGATGATTGACTTTTTTTGATATCTTTTTACACCATTAAAAATGAACATGGTAAACTTAGTTTTAATTGGATCAAAAATTAATTTTCTATAGAAATGGAGTTTTATATACGATGCCTCTTTCAAAAAAATGGTTCACGACACTTGCCGCTTCCGTCATGCTGTTCAGTTCTTTCCCGATCAATACGCTTGCAGAGGGTAATGTTTCGCAAACAGTCATCAATGAGCAAACGGAAGTTGCGACCGGCAAACAGTTTACCCAAACCGATACTCCGGTCTTCGAAACGACTGAAAGTACAGAAGCGGTCACTACCCTGCCTGCAACAACCGAAGTCGAGACGTTTGGAGTCGAAGGTCTCTTCACGCGGATTTTGCTGGATGGAGTCTATCGCTTTGTAAAGACAGACCAATTGGCAGATACCCCTACCTATCCGAAAATCGACAGTCAGTATACGAATAAGGTTACAGTCCTTTATTCAACGGCGGATTCGTCAACGGCGACAGCTCAGACATTCGCTCAAAATAAGAAGATTGATACGTATGGTCAAGTGGGTCTCTTCACCCGCATCAAACAGGATACCGGCTATCTGTTCGTCCTGACGGCAGATTTGAGTCCAACTCCTGTTTACTCGGCGACAGGAGAACGGTTCGCCCAACAAAAAACGTCTGTTTATCCAACCGCTGATGCAATCGGAACACCGCTTGCCACGTTAAAACAAAATGATTCCATCAAGACGTTCGGGACGTCAGGTGACTTCACCCGGATCGAGTTGAACGGCTCATATGCTTTCGTCTTAACGGCTCACCTTGGAACGAAACCAGTCGTCGCGTATGCAGCAACCGGCAAAAAGTATATTCAACAGCTTGCGACTGTCTACCCAACCGCTGCGACGACCGGGAAACCGCTTGGAACATTGTCACAAAATCAATTAGTCGATATCTACGGCGTATCCGGTGCCTATACACGCGTCCGGTTAAATGACGTCTACGGATTCGTCTTGACAACCCAGTTAGGAGACGTGGAATTTTTTGCACAAACAGCCCGGCTGTATGTCCAGTCCCCTACTCCAATCCGCCAAGCGCCAAACATGTCCAGTCCCGTCTTAAAAGAGCACCAGACGAATACCTTACTGACCGTATACGGAACGAACGGCGCGTACAGCCGGATTTTATTCCGTGGACAATACGCGTACGTCTTGACGAGTACGCTCGCTCCTTTAAAGGTCTATCCACAGACGGCCCGTTTATATGTTCAGACACCGACGGCGATCCGTTCAGCACCTGACACTTCAAGCTCCGTCTTAACACAGCACCAGACGAACACCCTGCTGACGGTCTATGGAACGAGCGGTGCGTACAGCCGGATTTTGTTCCGCGGACAATATGCGTACGTCTTAACGAATACGCTCGCTACAACAAAAGTTTATGCAAAGACAGGCCTCCGGTATGCGAGTAAACCGACATCGATTTTTAAAGACACGACGGCAAAAACGATTGTCCGCACTATGAAACGAGCAGAACAGATTGACATCTATGGAACAAGCGGCTCGTACACACGGGTCAAAACCGGATCGGTATATGGCTACGTCAAGACAACGGATCTCGTGACGAAAAAGCCGGATTTGTATGATATCACCGGAATCCGTTATGTGCTCGATGATAAAGTGGTCGTTCATCCAAAGGCCAGTCTGACGGGAAAAATCGGTACACTCAAAAAGAATACCCAGCTGTCGGTTTACGGCAAAAGCGGCTACTACACCCGGGTCAAGATCGGGACGACGTTTGGCTTTGTCGACTCGAGCAGACTCGGCTTAAACAAACCGGTCGCACCGTCTAAAGTCGGAACGGTCTTTTATGTTCATTTTGATCAGACCCCGCTGTTTTCAGCTGATGTCGCGTACAGCCGTCCTGCCGGCTACTTAAGCAAAGGAACAAAGTTGATTGGTCTGAAGGCGATTGACGATGATTTCTGGCACGTCCGCCTGCCGAACGGGACGACAGGTTATGTCATCAATCCCTACATCGGAACGACAAAACCGGATATGCGCTACACCCAACAAACAATTAACCGTCAAAAAATCTACACAGTCAAAACAACGACGTCTTATTTTGCGACACCGGTCAGTCCGAAAAGTTCCGGGTTGATCGAGCAGGGAAAACGGGTCTATCCCCGGTACCGGGTCGGCAATTTTTATGTCATTCAGTCCGGCTGGTCCCCTGTCTATCTGCCGGTCAGTGCCGTCACGGTAAAAACGGATACACGGATTGCACAGAAAAACACATCGCGCGGTGAAAAGTTGATTCAAGCAGCGGCCAAACACTTAGGAACACCGTATACATGGGGTTCGCAAACAGCAGCCAACGGCGGGTTTGATTGTTCCGGACTGATTCATTACGCTACGAATGAAGCCGGGAAATACGGCGGGCGGACGAATGTCAGTGGCTACTGGTACGGTGCATTCTTTACGAATCGCCGGACGACGATCAGCAGTGGGAAACGGTCGGATATCGTCTTCTTCGAAAATACGTACACAGATGGACCATCACATATCGGTATCATGCTCGACAATGAATATTTCATTCATGCCGGCGGCTCACAGCTGCAAATCAACTCGATTTATGAACCACGCTGGCGGGAACACTTCCTCGGCTTTAAATCGATGTAAAAACGAAAAGAGGCGTATGGAATCCGAGAGGATCCCATACGCCCTTCTTTCCTTGTTTCAGAATGTCATCTCGACGTATTTCGTCACTTGACGGTCCTCAAGGTATAATTCGATTTGTTCGCGATAGGCTTTATAGTGGTCCGATGCAATGTGGGCCTCAAGTGCTGCCTCATCTTGGTAGACTTCATAGAGCATGAACTGATGTTCATTTTCAATTGATTGATGTAATGTATAACGCAAGCAACCCGGCTCGTTTTGCGCTGCTTTGTAGACCGTACTTAGAATCGGAAAGACTTGATCTGCTAACCCTGCTTTGACTGTAAGAACGGCATTGACGATGATTTCACCCATATGTTGATTCCTCCTCTAATTGATTACCTCTATCTGTACCCGTTTTTACTCAAGACATACCGAAAAGGATGATTTCGATGCAAGAAAATTTATTTACTGCTCTTGATCACTACGAATCCGAGATGATTCGTTTACGCCGTGACTTTCACCGCCATCCGGAACTATCGTTTCAAGAAGTCCGGACGCCTGCTAAAATCGCTGCTTTTTACGATGGACTCGGTATTCCTTACCGTACAAACGTCGGTGGCAGCGGCATCGTCGCCACGCTGACCGGCACCCGTCCCGGAAAAACAATCGCCGTTCGGGCCGATTTTGACGCGTTGCCGTTACAGGAAGAAACAGAATTGTCGTTTCGTTCAATCCATCCCGGTGTCATGCATGCCTGCGGACACGACGGGCATACCGCCATCGTTCTTGGACTCGCCGCTGCTTTTCAGGGCATTCAAGATGAATTAACAGGAACTGTCGTCTTTATCCATCAACACGGCGAAGAAGTCTTTCCAGGTGGTGCCATTCAAATGATCGAGGACGGCTGTCTCGACGGCGTTGATGCGATTTTCGGTACTCACCTCGAAAACGAGCTGCCAGTCGGCTCAATCGGTTATCACAGCGGTCATACGTTATGTGCCATCGATGAATTTGAAATCGTTGTTCATGGTCAAGGCGGTCATGCCCAAGCCCCGCACCGGACGCAGGACGCGCTCGTCGCCGGTGCACAGCTTGTCTGCAATCTTCAGCACCTCGTCAGCCGACGTGTTGACCCGTTCGAACCGGCCATCGTTGCGATCGGTTCTTTCCATGCCGGAACAGCACCAAACATCGTGACCGGTGAAGCCCGGATTGTCGGAGAGATCCGGACGTTCAACGAACAACTCCGTCATCAGTTGCGTCAACAGGTGGATCTCGTCGCCCGGACGACCTGCGCCGGCATCGGCGCTGATTATTCGATTGATTTCACGACCGGTTATCCGTCGCTTTGGAATCATCCGGATGAAACACAGCTCGTCCGGGAAGCGGCCAGCTTTTTACCCGAAGCACAGGTTCGTGAGATGAAACCGATGATGGCAGCGGATGATTTTGCCTATTACCTCGAGCAGATCCCGGGCAGTTACTTCTTCACCGGATCTGCGAAAACAGATGGCCGAACAATTTACCCGCAACACCATCCGAAGTACGAAATCGATGAGCGGGCCTTACTGATTGGAGCGAAAACATTAGGAGCCACGGTTCTTCGCGCTCTACAAACATAAGGATTGACTTTCCACTTTTATGAATGGTATTATCATCCCAATGATAACGAACTTACATCAACTTCATATAACACTTATCAAGAGTGGACCGAGAGATCTGGATCGATGACGTCCCAGCAACCTGCGCACAGCAAGGTGCTACGACCAGCAAAGCGAAAGCTTTGGTTGATAAAAAGCGGCGACTCCTTTTGCAACCAAGCAAAGGAGTCGTTTTCGTTTTCTCGCTGTCAGAAATGAGAGCACTACGGTTCAAGGAACCAAGGGAAAGGGAGAGATGACATGGAAAAAGCAACATTTGCAGGAGGATGTTTCTGGTGCATGGTGACACCATTTGAGGAATTACCGGGGATTCACAGTATCGTATCCGGTTATACAGGAGGACACGTCGACAACCCGACATATGAGCAGGTCAAAACAGGAACGACCGGACATTCCGAAGTCGTCGAGATTACATTTGATCCGGCACTGTTTTCGTACGAACGGTTACTCGAACTGTACTGGCCGCAGACGGATCCGACCGATGCCGGCGGACAATTCCAGGACCGCGGTACACAGTATGCACCGGCGATTTTTTATCATACGGAAGAACAGCGACTTGCAGCGATTGCATCACGTGATGCATTAGCCGCGACAAACCGTTTCAAACAACCAATCGTCACACGAATCGAACCGGCACATGCCTTCTATCCGGCGGAAGAGTACCATCAAAACTTCCACAAAAAAAATCCGGCGCACTACAAAAAAGACCGGAAAGCTTCCGGTCGCGACGCCTTTATTGATGTCGCCTGGAAAGAAGAAGTATCCGTCTGATTCAGCTTCAAAAAGAGATCACCCTTTCACGCACTTTACTAGTAGAAGTGGCGTGAAAGAAATGATCTCTTTTTTTAATACCTTTTTTTCTTCAGGAAATGGCTTTAATGCCTTTCTCTTCCTCCACATCCTCCACGACTTGATACCGTTTCAAGACAAAAATGCCACTCAGCATGACGACCAGGCCGATGATCTGACCGAACGACAAATCGACTTTCGGTAAACCGAACCAGCCAAAGACGTCGACACAGAGCGCAAAACTGAGTTGCGAAATCAAGACGACGGAAATCGCAATTGACGGCCCCAGCAGTTGAATGCCGCGCATGACACAAAACACGACGCCGACGCCGACGAACCCGCCAAACAAATAAAGCGGTTTGACCTCGGTAAGTGCCGAGAGCTCCCCGCCCCGAAAGAAGACCAGTGCAAGCAACGAACCGAGCAATCCTACCAAAAAAACTAACGTCGTCGTCGCCCAGGCACCAAACGCATGACTCATCCGTGCATTCAAAACCGTTTGCAAACTGATCATCATCCCTGCGACGATAGCACAAAACATACCTAATCCCATTCTATTTCCTCCTCACAAGTTCGACTCAGGCAAACGAAAAGATCAAGACGCCCGTCAACATCAAACCGATACCGATCCACTGTCCTTTATTACTGCTCTTTTTAATGACTCCAAACCAGCCGTTCAGATCAATCACAAAAGCGCACAAAATCTGTGCGACGAGCAATAGCGACATCGCCCATGTCATCCCGAGCAATTGAATCGACGTCAGTTCCGTGACGACGACTAAGACGCCGAGTAATCCGCCGCTTGCATACACAAGTGGCAACGTGCGAAACCCGCCGATTTTCCGGTCCCGAACAAATCCGTAAATCAATAAACAGCCGATTAAACCGACGAAATGGACGATGGTCACGGATAACCACGGACCTACCGCGTCACCGAGACGGGCATTAAAGATGCCTTGCAGCGCGATGAATAGTCCGCTAAATAAAGCAAAAATGATTCCTTGCATCTTCATCCTCCTTTTTCTCTAGTTATGAGTAGACCCTATTCTGCCATCTTTTTAAAGGACAAATGTCCTGAAATCAAAAAAAGCCGACCTCATCGGTCAGCTATGCTTGCATTCAAGCTACTGAAGTGCCCGGTACGTCCGTTCGATCCGTCCAAAGGCATCGTCCATCATCCGGTTAAACAGTTCCGCAACGGTCGGAACATCATCAATCAAACCGGAAATGAGACCGGCATTGACATATCCTGCTGTTTCGTCGCCTTCGAGTGCCCCTTTGATATGAAACGATTCGTTCGTCTGTTCCTGAAAGGCAACGAGTGATGTCGGCTGCAGCGCAGCGACATACGGCCCGTTCAACACCCGCCGGACTTGTCCGATTTCTCGGCCAATGATTCGTGTCTCGAGGTCATCTGCCTGCACAAGATGTCTTTTATAGTGCTCATGTACACGAGATTCTTGTGTCGCAATCAACCGGGTTCCGAGTTGCACCCCTTCTGCTCCGAGCATCCAGGCAGCCGCAAGACCACGCCCGTCGCCGATACCACCGGCGGCAAGGACGGGGATCGTGACATGATCCGTGATTTGCGGAATCAAGGTCATCGTCGTCAACTCAAGTGGTGAATTGATACCTGCGGCTTCGACTCCTTCCGCTACCAGCACATCCACTCCGGCCTGCTCGGCTTTAATCGCTTGTTTAACGGACGCGACGACACCAATCGTCTGGATTCCCGCCTCCCGTAACTTCGATAAAAAAGGAGCCGGATTACCGGCTGACAAGGACACGACCGAAATGCGTTCCTCAATTGCTAACTCAATCAACTGTTCGGTATGAGGTGAGACCCGGATGGCGATATTCAAAGCAAAAGGACGCGACGTCAACCGGCGTGTCGCTTCAATCAATCGTTTGACTTCAGCAGGCGTCATCGTCCCGCATCCAATCGTTCCGAGTCCCCCGGCATTCGAGACCGCTCCCGTCAGTTCGGCATGGCTGATGTTTCCCATACCACCCTGAATGATCGGCACATCGATCTGTAATTTGGTACATAGACGAGACATGGTCTCCCTCCGTTTCCGTTGTTAAGAATGGTATACTAAGTAAGACTGAATTTTAATTCATTTCCAGAAAAGAGGCGTTTTCATGAATATCCCGTACCGCGATATCTCCCCAAGCTTAGCAGCACATGTTTTTGTCGCCCCCGGTGCTTTTTTGATCGGTGACGTGACAGTCGGCGAAGAATCGACGATTTGGTTCAATGCCGTCCTGCGTGGTGATGAAGGTCCGATTACAATCGGCAAACGTTGCAGTATCCAGGATAATGCGACCATCCATCTCTACGAAGGTGCACCGGTCATTGTCGAAGATGAAGTGACGGTTGGTCACAATGCCATCCTGCACGGTTGTAAAATCGGTCGGCGTTCCATCGTCGGTATGGGTGCGACTGTTCTCGATCATGCTGAAATCGGGGAAGAATGTATCATCGGTGCCAACACATTAATCCCGTCCGGCAAAAAATTCCCGCCTCGTTCGCTCATCATCGGATCACCGGGCAAGGTCGTGCGTGAACTCACGGCAGCGGACCTCGAGATGATTCAAGAATCCATCGATTCATATGTCGATAAAGGATACGCTTTCCGGAAACAACTTGCCGAGAATTGATTCCCGGCATAAAAACGCTCATCTCGCTTCTTCGGGATGAGCGTTTTTGTTTATCGTTCTGCGAATAATGGATGTTCCGATGCATCATAATCAGCACTTTTTTGGGTCACATCATGTGTTTCACGGAAGATGGATTCAAAAAACCGACTCGCCGGTTCTGCGAGCAAGCGGTAGTATTGTTCAAACAATAAGGCCGCATGATGACCGCTCCACTCATCCGGTAACAACTCTTGCGGCAGACCGGGATCGGTGAATAAAAATTTCCGGTATTCATGGACAAGGGTCGTCCGTTCGACAAAACACTGCTCCTCGTCCATCTCGCCAAGCTGAATCCGGCTTTGATGGACGATATAACGCCGGCTGTATTCGGCGATGAACCGTTCATACCGTTCTTGCAGTTCGTCCAGGGGAAAAGCGCGTTCGACCAGCGATTGATCCGGTTGCGGTCCATGGTATTCGCCGACGAAAAAATCGACATACTCGGTGATACCGTACGCGTCAATCAACCGTTCCGCTTCTTTTTCAAGAGGGTTCGGTGAAATCCAGACGCCGTTCGATAAATTACCGAAACCACTCCACGACAACTCTTTCCGTAATTCATCGCGGATTTGCCGTTTGTCTTCCGGAATTGTATACATCAAGGTCCGCCATTTTCCGTCCCAGACATGAGGCGTCGACTTGTAGATTCGTCGTGCGGCTTCTTCCATCCGCTCGACACCACGCGGGGTCAACGAATAAAAACTTTTCGTCCCTTGTTTTTGCGACGTCAACCAACCTTGTTTGACCATCCGGGAAACGGCAACCCGGACGGCCTGTTCATTATGGCCGAATTCTTTGAGCAGACGAATCAGACTGCCGACCCAGATTTGATTGCCGTAATGGCGGATGTAATCTCCGTATACTGTAAAAATCATCGATTGTGTATTCGCACTCATGTCATTCACTCTCTCTTTAATATAACGTTTTTTTGTGTACCGTTAGTATACGTGTTATTTCAGAAGACGACCATCCTCATTTCCCTTGAAACTGCGGTGTCCGTTTTTCAGCGAAGGCACGTAACGCCTCCAGCCGGTCTTCCGTCGGGATGACCACTTCGTAAGCCGTCGTCTCAATTTCCAATCCTTGCGCGAGCGTATGATCCAGTCCTTGATCAATCGCCATTTTCGCCTGCCGGATCGCGACCGGTCCGTTTTGTAGCATCTCGTCAGCGAAAGCCAGACAGACTTCCATCAATTCTTCCCCCGTCGAGACGACACGCGAGACGATTCCGTACTGTTCAGCGGTCTCCGCATCAATTTTCTTAGCGGTGAAAATCAATTCCTTCGCCCGGGTCTCTCCAATCAACCGCGGCAACCGTTGCGTCCCGCCGGCACCGGGAATGATACCGAAGCTCGTTTCTGTCAATCCGACCAGTGCGCCTTTGACGATCACCCGGAAATCACAGGCGAGCATCCATTCGAAGCCGCCACCGAGCGCATGACCATTGACGGCAGCAATCGTCGGTTGCGGAAGACGCGCGATATCGGTGAAGACGTCACGAATCGCTTCAACGTTTCGTCGTACTTCCGTTTCGTTTAACGTCATCCGTTCCTTCAAGTCAGCACCAGCGCTGAACGCCTTACCTGTTCCGGTAAAGACGGCAACCCGGATAGTCGGATCGTGACGGACAGTCGTGACCAGCTGTTGCAGCTCGACCAGCGTCGGATAATCAAAACAATTCATCCGTTCCGGCCGGTCAATCCGAATGATGGCGACATAGCCCACTCGTTCCAAATGAATCATGCGAGTCCCTCCCGTTCGACCACGAGAGCAATGCCTTGTCCGACCCCGACACACATCGTCGCGAGACCATATGTCTGATTCGTACGGCACATCTCGTGGATTAATGTCGTTAAAATCCGTGCCCCGCTTGCGCCCAGTGGATGACCAAACGCGATGGCTCCTCCGTTGACGTTGACTTTTTCCGGCGGTAATCCGAGTTCTTTCATACAGGCGACACTTTGCGCCGCGAACGCTTCGTTCAATTCAATCAAATCCAGTTGCTCCATCGTCAATTTTGCTCGTTCCAGCGCTTTCCGCGTCGCATCGACTGGTCCGATTCCCATGACAGCGGGTTCGACGCCGGCAACGGCACTGGCCCGATAATAGGCAAGCGGCGTCAATCCGAGACGTTCCGCCGTTTCTTCACTCATCAATAACAAGGCGGCTGCCCCGTCGTTGACACCGGAAGCATTTCCCGCCGTGACGGTGCCATTCGGAAACAGGCTTTTGAGCGTTCCGAGTTTTTCCCGGCTGGTGTCGGGACGCGGATGCTCATCCGTATTAACTTCGACGATTTGCCCTTTTCGTGTCGTATACTGCACCGGAATAAGTTCGGATTGAAAACGATGTGTCTCCATCGCCTGTTTGGCCCGTTGCTGACTCAAATAGGCAAAATCATCCTGTGCTTCCCGAGAAATCCCGTAACGGACGGCTACATGTTCCGCCGTTTCCGGCATCGAGTCCGTTCCGTATTTGGCATTTAGTTTTTCATTGACGAATCGCCAGCCGATCGTTGTGTCATAGATCGTCGTGTTCCCGCGGGCGAAACCCGTTTCCGTTTTTCCCATGACGAGTGGTGCCCGGGTCATGCTTTCCGTTCCGCCGGCAATATAGATGTCCCCTTCGTTCATCGCGATTGCCCGAGCCGCCGCAATGACGGCATCAAGTCCGGAACCGCACAGCCGGTTGACCGTTGTTCCGGCGACTTCGACCGGTAGACCGGCAAGCAAGCCGGACATCCGGGCGACATTCCGGTTGTCTTCCCCTGCCTGATTGGCATTTCCAAAAATCACTTCTTCGATTTGCTTCGGATCGACATCCGGATTCCGGTCAATGAGCGCTTGAATGACACATGCTCCTAAATCATCCGGACGGACATCTTTCAAGGCTCCGTTATACCGGCCAATCGGTGTACGGACGGCATCAATGATCGCCACACGTCTCATCGTGTCTTCACCCCGCTGTCGGAATACTCATAGACACCGCGCCCAGTTTTCCGTCCGAGACGTCCTGCTTTGACATACTGTTCAAGCAGTGGTGCCGGACGATATTTTTCACCCAGTTTTTCATGAAGATAACGCAAATTGTTGAGACGGGTATCGAGCCCGACAAGATCGCCAAGTTCAAACGGTCCCATCGGATAGTTCAGTCCGAGCTTGATCGCCTTATCGATTTCTTCCGGTGTTCCGAGTCCTTCCTGTAACATATAAAAAGCCTCGTTTCCGACGAGTGCACTGATTCGTGACGTGACGAACCCGGGAAACTCTTTGATGACGACCGTCTCTTTCCCCATTTGTTGCGCAACGGTTTCGCATATCATTACCGTTTCGTCAGATGTTTCAAGACCCCGCGCCAGTTCGACGAGCGGCATCCGATGCACCGGATTAAAGAAGTGCATCGCCATGACCCGTTCCGGACGCTTCGTAAAGGATGCAATCTCGGTCGGACTCATCGTCGACGTATTGGTCGCAAAAACACAATCGGCCGGCGAAAAGCGGTCCAGTGTCTCAAACACTGCCCGTTTGATCTCGAGCCGTTCCGGAACGGCCTCAATCACAAGATCCGCTCCTTTGGCAGCTTCCCCTAAATCCGTTGAATAACGTAAACGCCCGAACAGTTGCTCGACTTCTTCCGTCGTCATTTTCCCGCGGATGATGGCTTTATCGGCAATTCTTTCTAATTCCTGTTGCGCGGACGTCAGCAACTGTTGCTCGACGTCCACCAATGTCACGTCAAATCCGCTCGCCGCTGCCACGTAAGCAATTCCTCTTCCCATGACCCCCGACCCTACGACAACCATCTGTTGAACCATCATCTGATTTTCCCCCTTTAAAAAAGCGTGCGGACGAACGTCCGCACGCTTGGTTTTTACAGTCCGAACGGATTAAGTGGACGACTGCCGTAATACGACAGGATACTTTTCGTTTCCGTATATAAATCAAGTGTTTCGATACACAGTTCACGACCGAAACCAGATTGTTTGTATCCGCCAAACGGTGTTCCCGGGAAGGCTGAAAACGGACAGTTGATCATGACGATACCAGCTTTGATTTGATTGGCAATCCGTGTCGCCCGTGCCCCGTCTTTTGTCCAAATCGCTGACCCGAGCCCGAATTCCGTATCGTTCGCAAGACGGACAGCTTCTTTTTCATCCTTGAACTTCATCACGACGACGACCGGTCCGAAGATTTCTTCCTGGACAACTTTCATCTCGTGTGTGACATCGGCAATGATGGTTGGTGCATACCAGAAACCTTCTTCAAAACCGGCTACTTTCTCGACTTGACCCCCAGTCAAAATCGTTGCCCCGTCCGCTTTCGCCGACTGGACATAGCCGTCGATGACATCGAGCTGTTGTTGATCGATGATTGCCCCGACGTGTGTGCCCTTGTCAAATGGATTCCCGAGCACCAGTTGTTTCGTTTTTGCGACGAATTGTTCCATGAACGTTTCGTAAATATCTTCATGGACGTACAGGCGCGACCGCGCTTCACACGACTGACCACTGTTGTAAAAGATGCCGAACAGCGAACCGTCGACAGCTGCCGTGATATCGGCATCCTCAAACACGAGGTTCGGTGATTTGCCGCCGAGTTCCAATGTGACGCGTTTTAAGCTTTCCGATGCCCGCCCCATGATGTCTTTTCCGACTGGTGTCGAACCGGTAAAGGCGACTTTATCGACATTCGGGTGTTCCACCAAGTGGTTGCCGATTTCGCGGCCCGATCCCGGAATGACGTTGACGACACCCGCCGGTACACCGGCTTCCAGACAAATCTCGCCAAGGATGATGGCTGTCAAAGGTGTCAGGGTCGCCGGTTTAACGACGACCGAACAACCGACCGCAATCGCTGGTGCGACTTTCCAAGCCGCCATCATCAACGGATAGTTCCACGGAATGATTTGGGCGCAGACGCCGACCGGTTCTTTTTCTGTGTAGTTATGGAACTGCCCCGGCACATTATTGACGGTACCACGGTGACCGACGATCGCACCGGCATAAAATTCAAAGTCTTCAATTGCTTGCGTGATTTGCCCTTGTGCTGCGGCAAGTGATTTTCCCGTATCGAGAATCTCGAGTTCCACGAGTTCATTGAATCGTGAACGCATGATGCCGGCGATTTTGTTCAAAACTTGCGCCCGGCGACCGACCGGCCACATTTTCCATTTCCCGTGATCAAACGCTTCTCGTGCCGCCTGTACCGCACGATCGGCATCGGCTTTTGAAGCTTTCGCGACTTCCGCAATGACTTCGCCCGTTGCCGGATTATAGGTCTTGAATGTCTCCCCTGATGCCCCTTCGACTTGCTCGCCGTTGATGACCAGATGATAAACGGAACGTTTCATCTCGATTGTTTTTTCATGTACCGTTGACATAGCTCCCACTCCTTTTAGTTTCCTTTGAATGTCGGTTGACGTTTGTCTAGAAAGGCTTGCATACCTTCCGTCTGATCACTCGTGCCGAATAGTAAGTAGAAATTTCTTCGTTCATGGTCCATGCCGTCTTGCAGTGACAGATCGCCTGCCTTATCGACGGCATCTTTGATCAGTCGCACGGACATCACGGGTTGTGCCGCAATCCGTCCGGCAACCGCCAAAACGTCTGCTTCGAGTTGGTCCGCTTCCACGATCCGGTTGATGATTCCGAGATGGTGTGCTTCCGACGCCGGCATCCGGTCCCCCGTCCACAACCACTCGAGTGCCCGGGTCCGCCCGATCCGTTTCGTCAATCGTTGGGTCCCGCCAGCTCCCGGCATGACACCGAGTCCAACCTCCGGAAACGCGAACTGGGTCTCGGGTGTCGCATAGATCAAGTCGCAGGCCAGTGCCAGTTCAAATCCGCCGCCGAGTACAAATCCGTGGACAGCCGCAATCAGCGGTTTATGCAGCCGGCTGATCCGGTCCCAATCAGCAAACGGATCAAGAAGTTCCATCGAAATCGGTGTCGCGTCGACCATCTCATCGATGTCTGCTCCGGCTGAAAAGGACTTTCCTTCACCGTTCAGGACGATGACTGCGACCGCCTCATCCTGATCGAATCGTTCCATCGCTTCGACGATTTCCCGAATCATCGTCCGGTTCAGGGCATTGTAACGTTCCGGCCGATTCAGTCGAATCCGGCCGATTCGCCCCTCGATACTTGTCTTAACGTACTGTGGCGTCGGCATGGACTTCCTCACCAATCATTAACGTCACGAGATTTCCTGCAAAGCCCATCAAATCTTTACCGGATGCCTTTCCTTCAAGCGAACGCATGCCGGCTTTCATCGTTTCATGGCTTTCGTAGACCATTTCGCACATCAGATAATATTTACCGTCTCCGCCCATTGGTGAACCGACGATCTTCGTGACCGTCATCTGTTGCAGACCGGGAATCTTTGCCGTCAGTGGACCGTGGACGTTGAAGTAATGCTCGTCAAACTGTTCCTTGTTCTCCGGATGTGTATAAAGCGCGATTAGTTTTACCATGATGATTACCTTCCTTCACATGAGAGTAGAGACGGGTTTCATCGCCTCGAATGGATTTTTGCATGATTTACAATATAAAATGCTGCGACAAGCCGTCGGACCAAACAGATTTTCAATCGAGACGAACGTCGATTCACAGTACGGGCAGTCGATTTCCCAACGACCGTCGACGACCCGCGGCGGAGCGATTCCAAAGGACTTCAGACCGGCAATCCCTTGTTCCGTGATCCGGTCCGATGTCCAAGGCGGATCAAACAGGAAGACGACGTCGACCGTATTGACCCGAGGTACTTGTAACAATGCGGATTCGGTGTTTTTTTGGATGATATCAAGCGCAGGACATCCTAAAAATGTCGGGAGTAATGTAACCCGGACATCATATCCGAACGGTGTCTCTGTCCAGTCCGTCGCTTCGACCATCCCAAGATCGAGGATACTGACCGCATCGATTTCCGGATCCTTGACCGTATCGAGTGCCTGCCGAATCTCCTGTTCTAAACTTGTCGTCATCTGCCGTTCCCCCTTCACCATACCGCTGACTGATCGAGTAGATACACTTCCCCGAGAGTCGATAAGGCATCGTTCAAATCAGAAGAATGTTCTCCGTTTCGTCCGTTATATGCCATTTTCATTTCCGGCAGCGTGACGTTCAGATCGACGAGGACCGGCGTCAGCGCCTGATACCAGCGATCCAGTAAAATCCCCTGTCCTTCAATCAAGCGCATCTCATCAATCGTTTCTGACGCTTCCCCGTAATCAAACAAATCACCGAAATCAGCCAGCACCCGTTCCAGGGCGGCGTCCATTTTTTGACGTGCTGTTTCTGTCGATTGATACAACTGGGTGAACCACGTCTGCCAGTGCAACAGATGGTAATACAACTCCATGTTGACCTTGACGGCGAGTGCTGCGAGTGGTGCATAACTGCTTTTTTTCAACGAATCGACCCGTACCTTTTTCGCGAGTGTATAACAATAATTGCGCACGACGGCATACGCCCAGTCATATTCGGGATTCTCCATATAGTATCCCGGTCCGTTGACCCGTTCGACGAGGACGGAGTTTTTTCGTTCATGGGCGAGTCGTACGTGAGCCAGAGCATCGGCCTTTCCTTCACCGATTTCTTCGAGCAGCTGATAGTACATCGCTGCATGTCCCATCGAATCCTGAGCAATCGAGGACGATGCGACATCTTCTTCGATATGCGGGGCGAGTCCGAGCCACTCCGATCCCCGGTACGCGTATAAAAAGTCGTCATCCGCCAGTTGATAGAGCAGTGAGGCCAAAGCCAACCGTTCTGTTTCCGTCATTTGGAATCGCCTCCTTGCCAGGACATGATTTCTTTTTCGTCGAGCATCTGCTGCTCATAATGACGCCATTTTTTCTTCAGGTAGCCGTACCCTTTCGTCGTTCGGTAATCTTTGTTGTCGAGCCGTTGCAACATCTGCTTTTCATCGGGTGTCATCCCCCGGATATCTTCCCGCTTGACGACCCAGATGTCGACGACCGGCTCGCGGCGCATGAAGTTTTCCTGCGCCATCATTAAGGCCATCTCTTTATTCGGTGCCAGTAGACTGAACTGATGTGTAAAGGCAGCATTCGGCGTCCGTTTACTGAACACCTCGAACTCTTGATAAAACGTTTCCGTCATGGTGGTTCCTCCTTCAGCCGATCGTCTCAGCAAGTGCCTCGCGCACCCACGCATTGTTTTGATACGAAGTTTGACGTAAGGCGAGTCGTTCCTTCGAACGGGGACCGCCGCCTTGAATGATTTTCTTGAATTCCGTCCAGTCCGGCTGGGCGTAAATCCATTGTCCTGTTTCCTCATCAAACCGTAATGTCGGATCCGGAATGACGAGACCAAGCGAGCGGATCCGGGGCACGTATTTCGTAAAGAAGTTTTGACGCAGTTCTTCGTTCGTCTTCGTCCGGATTTTATAAGCGATTGTCACGTCTTGTTTGGACGTCCCTGTCGTCTCTTTTGACGCCGGTCCGAAGAACATCAACAGAGATTCCCACCACTCGTCAAGTGATTCCTGAATCATCGCTTTTTGTTCCGGTGTCCCTTCGGCTAGTGCCATGATGATGGATTCGCCGTGCTGGGCATGGAACACTTCTTCCGCACAAATCCGTTGCAACGCCCGTGCATATGGTCCGTAGGAAGCCCCGAGCATGTTCGTCTGGGTAATGATTGCTGCTCCATCGACGAGCCAGCCGATCGTCCCGGCATCTGCCCAGGAACGGGTCGGCATGTGGAAGACGTTATGGAATTTGAGACGTCCCGTAAACAAGTCGTCCATCAAGTCTGCCCGCGTTTTTCCGTACGGTTTCATCAAGTCCTCGACGACCCGCAGCAGGAGTTGACCGTGACCCATCTCATCCTGGACTTTTGCCATGATGCCGAGCTTCCGGCGTAACGATGGGGCTTTGGGTACCCACTCTTTTTCCGGTAAAGCGCCCATGATTTCACTTATTCCGTGCATCGAAATCAACTTGATCAGCGTGTCGCGATAAAAATCAGGCATCCAGTCGTCAGCTTCGATTTTTTCTCCATTTTCGATTCGTTCTTTAAATCGTTCCAATTTTTCTTCTTCTGTCATGACCGGTGGTTCAAAAAGATGCGTTGCATCGTACATGTCAGTTCCTCCTCTGCTTAAACAAACTTCTTCTCAGACTCTGTGCGACGGTCAATGATCCGGACAGCTTTTCCTTCCGATCGCGGAAGTCCATATGGCGGGTGACAAATCAGATCCACTGATATCAGACATTCTGTTTTCATGGCATGGCAGATGACTCGCTTAATATCTTCAGCAGCTGTCCCCACTTCGAGCTCGATGTGCAGTTCCAGTGCTTCAAGCCCGGCCCGTTGAATCCGGTGAATTTGATAGTGCGGTGTGACACCCGGTTGTTGCAGCAACACCCGTTCAATCTCGGACGGGAAGACATTGACGCCACGGATGATCATCATGTCATCCGTCCGCCCTTTGACCCGCGACATCCGGGTCGTCGTCCGGCCGCAGGCACATACTTTTGTTGTGACGGATGCCAAGTCTCCGGTACGATACCGAATGATTGGAAGCGCTTTCTTTTTTAAACTTGTAAAAACGAGTTCCCCGACCATTCCTTCTGGTAGCGGTTCCCCCGTTACGGGATCAATGACTTCTGTGATGAACAAATCATCCATCAGATGCAATCCATCCTGTTCCTGACACTCCATCGCGACACCGGGACCCATGATTTCGCTGAGACCGTAGATGTCAAACGCCCGGATTCCCCACTTGTCTTCGAGGGTTTGCCGTAATTCTTCCGACCACGGCTCGGCTCCGAAAATCCCGTACTGCAGGCTGCTCGTCTTCGGATTTAGACCCTTTTCTTCCATCCGTTCCGCGAGATGCAACATATAAGAAGGTGTTCCGCAAATTCCACGCGGCTGAAAATCTTCGATCAATGTGATCTGCCGGTCCGTATTGCCGCCGGACACGGGGACAATCGTCATGCCGAGTCGTTCGGCTCCGCTGTGCAGACCCAGTCCGCCGGTGAATAATCCGTAGCCGTAAGCATTGTGCAACAAGTCGGTTTTTTGCGCGCCGATGGCGACCAGACCACGTGCGACAGCTTTCGACCAATCATCCAGATCGCTTTGTGTATAACCGACGACGGTTGGCTTTCCGCTTGTTCCGGAGGAAGCATGGATCCGGACCGCTTCCTGTGGCGGAACCGCAAACAAGCCAAACGGATACTGTTCCCGCAAATCACTTTTGTATGTGAACGGTAGCTTTTGAATATCCGCCATCGTTTGGAACGCCTCCGGATTAAGTCCCCGTTTCATGAAGCGGGTGTGATAAAACGGGACATGTTCCATCACATGGCGAACGGTCTCACGTAAACTTGCAAGCTGTAAGCGGGATCGTTCTTCCGCTTCCATCGTTTCCAGGATTTCGTTATACAAGTGGCACCCCTTCCCGCGTTTATATAACACAATAAATAAACGTCCGTTTTAAAATGGTTATACCCTTAAACTACGATACGTTCACAATGTTGTCAATCCTTCATTTTGTTAAAAGCTCCCAACTTTCTTGTTATCAGGTCTTTATTCGATTAAAAGTCTGAATAAAGAGCCTTCCTATAGAGAAAGTCAGAAAACGATATTTCTTTTTGGAAAATATTCCTGAAAATGTTTGCTCATTTTGTAACTGATTGATAAAATATCGTGTGACAAGTGTTATACTATTTTTGGTAAGACCAGCTGTGGTCACAGGCAAGGGGGAATTGGTGTGAAAAACGGTTTATCGCTCGGAGATTCTGCTGTCATCGAAGCGATCGTAACAGAAGAAATGTTCGCTCAGTTTGAAGGTGTGGTTGTCCATCCGGCCTATTCAACCGTCTCGATGGTCTATCATATGGAATGGGCCGCTCGAAAACTCATCCTCCCCTACCTGGAACAAGAGGAAGAAGGAGTCGGTGGTGCCGTTTCCTTGAAGCATTTAGGAATGGCAACACTTGGATCAAACATCCGGATCGAAGCCACCGTCATCGAACTCACACCTGACCGCGTATTGACAAAAGTAGAAGTCAGACACGGCGACCGTGTCATCGGTCTCGGTGAAGTCAAACAAATCATCTTAACTAAGCAGCGGATTCAGGACAAGTTAACGCCGCGTGTTTTCTAAAGATTAAAATGAAAGCGCTTACTATACGTCAGGAGGATGTTTACTATGAATATGTTGAACCCATCCACGGATCCATCACCATCAATCATGGAGAAAATTTCCGGTCACGAACAAGTCGTTTTTTGTAACGATCCGGTGTCCGGTTTGCAGGCGATCATCGCCATTCACGATACGACACTCGGACCAGCCCTCGGTGGTTGCCGAATGGCACCGTATTCGACTGTCGACGAAGCACTCGATGATGTCTTGCGGCTGTCACGTGGCATGACGTATAAATGTGCAGCAGCTGACGTCGATTTCGGCGGCGGTAAAGCCGTCATCATCGGTAATCCGGCGACGGATAAAACCCCCGAATTGTTCCGGGCCTTCGGACGCTTCGTCGACTCACTCGGCGGACGTTTCTATACCGGGACGGACATGGGAACGACGATGGACGATTTCGTTCATGCCAGCCGGGAAACGTCACGGATCGTCGGAATTCCGGAAGCCTTCGGCGGTAGTGGGGATTCATCAATTCCTACGGCGGAAGGCGTCATTTACGGATTACGGGCAACGGTCGAAACGTTATACGGATCGGATGATTTAAGCCGGGCCAGTTACGCTGTCCAAGGACTGGGAAAGGTCGGCTATAAAGTCGCAGAACAGTTATTGTCTGCCGGTGCCAACCTGTACGTGTCCGATTTGAGCGAATCCGTTCTCGCTTCTCTCGTCGAGCAAGCGGAAAAAACACCTGGAACGGTTCGTGTCATTTCCGCTCATGAAATTCATCTGACGGATGCCGACATCTTTGTCCCTTGTGCCTATGGTGGTGTCATCCAATCGACGAACATCGGACAGCTCCAGTGTAAGGCAATCTGTGGATCGGCCAACAATCAACTCGCCGACGATGCACTTGCGCTCGAATTAAAGCAACGCGGCATTTTATATGCGCCCGATTATATCGTCAACGGTGGCGGTCTGATTCAAGTTGCCGACGAATTATACGGTGCGAATCATGAACGTGTCTTATTAAAAACAAAACATATCTATGATGCCGTCCTCGAAGTATTCCACGAGTCTCATGCGGAATCGATCACGACACTCGAAGCAGCCAATCGGATGTGTAACAAACGGATTCAAATCCGCTCTCGTCATAACAACATCTTTACGAATACGATCAAACCGAAATGGAACATCCGTAACGACTAATGGAGGTGACACTGATGGAAACTGAATTTCCGATTTACCGGATCCTTGATGATGCGGGACACGTAATCGATACATCTAAAACCGATTTGCTGACAAAAGACTTGAGCCTCGCGCTATTCACACATATGAACCGGATCCGGACGTTTGACCGGAAGGCGATCAATCTGCAACGTCAAGGACGGCTCGGTACCTATGCCCCGTTCGAAGGACAGGAAGCGGCACAGGTCGGCAGTGCGTATGCGTTGCAGGACAAAGACTGGGTCTTCCCGACCTACCGGGATCACGGGGCGACGCTGACGTTTGGCGCCGACATGGTCCGGACGTTTTTGTATTGGAATGGCCGCGTCGAAGGCTGTGTCCCGACCGATGAGCTGCATATCTTCCCACCCGCTGTTCCGATTGCCACACAAATCCCGCATGCGGTCGGTGCGGCCTGGGCGGAAAAACGAAAAGGATCGACCCAAGTCGCTGTCGCTTACTTCGGCGACGGGGCAACATCGGAAGGTGATTTCCACGAAGGCATGAACTTTGCCAGCGTCTTCCAGGCTCCGGTCATCTTGTTTAATCAAAACAACGGGTATGCGATTTCCGTCCCGATTCAAAAACAGATGCATTCGGAAACGATTGCTCAAAAAGCATTAGCTTATGGTATGCCGAGCGTCCGGATTGACGGGAATGACGTTTTCGCCGTCTACTTCACGATGCAAAAGGCACTTGAAAGAGCCCGCTCCGGCGGCGGTCCGACCTTAATCGAAGCGGTCACATGGCGATTCGGTGCCCACACGACAGCGGATGATCCATCGAAATACCGGGATCAGGAACGCTCCCGGGACCGGATTGATCCCCTCACCCGCCTGGAAGATTTCATGAAAGAACAGGGATTCTATGACGAGCAGGAAATCGAAGCAATCCGGACCCGTCATCAAGAAGAGGTCGAAGCCGCCGTCAAGACGATGGAAGCCTTCCCGCCTCCTGACGTCAATGATTTATTCGACCATACGTACGCAACATTACCGGACGATTTAGTCCGTCAAAAAACGGACTATCTGACCGCAAGGGGGAATTGACATGGCGACACCTATCAATCGACAAACGGAGATGACGCTCGTCCAGGCTGTCACCGATGCCTTACGGACAAAACTGACGGACGATGAGACGACGCTTGTACTAGGCGAGGATGTCGGAAAAAACGGTGGTGTCTTTCGGGCAACGGACGGTCTACAGGAAGAGTTCGGTGAGAACCGGATCATCGATACGCCGCTGAGCGAAGCGGGAATCGTCGGAACGTCGATCGGTCTCGCGGTCAACGGGTTTAAGCCGATCGTCGAAATCCAATTTCTCGGTTTCATCTACCCTGCTTACGAACAAATCATGACCCACGTCTCCCGCATCCGGATGCGGACGATGGGGCGTTACGGCGTGCCGATGGTCATTCGGGCGCCTTATGGGGCCGGCATTCGGGCGCCGGAAATTCACTCGGACAGTACGGAAGCCCTCTTCACCTCGATGCCCGGCTTGAAAGTCGTCTGCCCCTCCACGCCGTATGATGCCAAAGGTTTATTGATTGCAGCGATTGAAGATCCGGATCCGGTCTTATTCCTTGAGTCGATGCGGAGCTACCGGGCCTTTAAGGAACCGGTTCCGAGTGAAGCGTATACGGTTGAAATCGGGAAAGCGAACTGTGTCACGGAAGGTCAGGACGTGACGCTGATCGCATGGGGCGCGATGGTGCAGGTTGCACAAAAAGCCGCGACGGAAGCTGCAACCCGCGGCATTTCCTGTGAAGTGATTGATTTACGGACTCTCTATCCGCTTGACCGGACGACGATTGCGGCATCCGTCCAAAAAACAGGACGGGCTGTCATCATCCATGAAGCACAAGCCATGGGTGGTCTTGGCAATGATTTGCTTGCGCTGATCAACGATACCTCGTTCTTATATTTACGGGCACCGATTGCCCGGGTCACCGGGTTCGACGTGCCGGTTCCATTATTCGCCCTCGAGGACCATTACATCCCGACGCCGACGCGTGTGCTTGAAGCGGTCCAGCGTACGGTCGATTTTTAAGGAGTGAACGTGATGATTGAAGTAAAGCTGCATGACGTCGGTGAAGGGATGACGGAAGGTGAAATCGCGAACTATCTGGTCCAGGTCGGGGATCGGGTCACGATTGATCAGCCGGTCGTCGAAGTCTCGACGGACAAGATGGTCGCTGAACTGCCGGCTCCGGTATCCGGTGTCGTCACCGACCTGTTAATTCCTGTAGGACAAACGGTTGGCGTCGGAACGGTCTTATTATTGATTGAAGCCCTTGAAACAGAGGCGGCTGTGACGGTGGAACAGACAACCCGGCAGACGCCTGAACGGATTAAAGTACAACCGTCTGTCCTAACACCACCAGTTCCACCGAGTAGTCGACGTGTCTTGGCTACCCCCTACACCCGAAAAATCGCGCGCGAACACGGGATTGATCTGGAACAAGTTCCACCTTCCGATCCGTCCGGTCGCGTGACGGAGGAGGATGTCCGGCGGTTCCTCGATAAAACTGCTTCTGTCGAGAAGGCAGTGGTCGTCGAACAAACAAGTACACCTTCTGTTAAACCGGTCGAAACGATTCAGTTCCGCGGCATCCGGAAACAGATTGCGAAAAAAATGACGCAATCCCTCTTTACGATTCCGCACGTCACGCATTTTGAAGAAGTGGATATGACTCGATTGCTCGCCTTGCGCGAAGAATTAAAGGCGGCCGGTAAACCAATCAGCGTCAATGCCTTTTTCATCAAAGCCTTGATCGTCGCGCTCCAAGACTTCCCGGTCTTTAACGCAAAACTCGATGAAGCAAACGAACAGATTATCCTCGAGCAACAGTATCATATCGGTGTTGCGACCGAGACGACGGATGGACTGATTGTCCCGGTCGTCCGGGACGCCGACCAACTGACGATGCAACAGTTGCATACGCGTGTCGCGGAACTGTCTTCCCGCGCTAAGACGGGAGACTTGCGCGCTGCGGATCTGAAACCAAGCACCTTTACGATGAGTAATGTCGGCCCTCTTGGCAGTACGGGAGCGACCCCGATCATCAATTATCCGGAAACGGCGCTGATCGCCTTCCACAAAACGAAAAAACGGGTCTGTGTCGACGACCAGGATCAAATTGTCATCCGCTCGATGATGAATCTGTCGATGTCCTTTGATCATCGTGTGGCGGACGGCGCGACCGCCGTCGCCTTTACGAACCGGTTTGCCGGACTGATCGAACACCCCACTACTTTATTGATGGAGTTGATCTAAATGGTTGTTGGTGAACTGACCCAAGAACGTGATCTGTTGATTCTCGGCGGCGGTCCGGCCGGCTATACAGCTGCGATTCGCGCCAGTCAATTGGGACGAAAAGTGACCTTAATTGAACAAGCACAGCTCGGAGGACTTTGTCTGAACAAAGGCTGTATCCCGTCCAAAGTTGTCGCGCATGCGGCGGAAGTGAAACAACAAATGAACCATTTGACTGCACTCGGTTTTTCGATCGAACCGACGCATGACTTCAACCAATTGGTAAAGTACCGGGACGGGATCGTCCATCAGTTACGCACCGGCGTCGAAGCTTTATGCCAGGCAAACGCCATCGAATACATCCAAGGGACCGCCTCGTTCTTGGCGGACGACCGGATCGGTGTCGAACAGGGACATCAGTTCGACACGTACCGGTTCAATGATGTCGTGATCGCAACTGGAAGCCATAGTCTTCAGCAGACGTCCCCTCTCATCTTAAATGCAGAACAACTCTACCAGCTGACCGACTTGCCGGACCGGCTCGTCATCATCGGTCAGGACTATATCACGATTGAAGCAGCAATGAGTTTTCAGGCACTCGGCACACAAGTCACATTGATCGCCGACGCGTTTCAGCTCGATCCGAGCCTCGACAAAGAACTGCGGCGGCTCTTTAAAAAACAAAAAATCCGACTCGTAACGGGCATCGTGACCGCCATCGAGACAACGGATGAAGTGACGGTCACCGTCGTCAAAGAAGGACAGGAAACGACCTGGACCGCTCCATTTTTATTCCACTCGTTACCACGGATTCCAAACACACTGGAGTTGGGTCTCGAACGCATCGGTGTGACGATGGCAGAAGACGGCACGATTCCTGTCGATCCGTTCGGGCAAACGAGCCGGCCCCATATTTATGCGCTTGGTGACGTTACACCCGGTCCGCCACTGGCAATCCGGGCCATTCATGAAGCCAAACGAACCGCCGAACAGTTGGCAGGACAATCCCCTGATCCGACGATGCCCTATTATCCAACGGTCATCCGCTCCCTTCCACCGATCGTCTCGATCGGATTGACGGAGCAAGCGGCGACGGATGCCGGTCATGCCGTCCGGGTTGGTCAATTCTCCTTAAACGCCAATGGTGCAACGACGATTGAAGCCGGCAGTGGATTTGTCAAAGTCGTCACGGATGCCACGACGAGTCTGTTATTAGGTGTTCATATGATTGGCGAAGGATCGGTTGAACTCGCCGGCACCTTTGCCCAAGCGCTTGAAATGGCGGCCAAGGAAGAAGATGTCCGTTTCCCGGTCATGCCGCATCCGAGCCGGAATGAAGCCTGGACGGAAGCCATCGAATCTTTGGTTGGACAAGCTATCCACTTATCCCCCCGGCAACAAGCTATCTTGACGAAGTCGTAATCCAAAAACCGGTCAACTGAACAGTGACCGGTTTGTTGTATGAATTTTTTTAGTTGAAGGAGGGACAACGATGGACTTGTACTTTACGATGCTGAACTGGAACGGTACATCATTCCCGATTGCTGCGACGACGGATGGACTGTGTTACGTCGGCGCCTTAAACGAACCGGCTGACCTGTTTCCCGACTGGGCTCGGAAACAGTTGCCGCGTGCGGATCTCATCGAAGACACCCGGATGATGCAACCGTATCAGGAACAGTTGATGGAATACTTAAACGGCACACGGACCCATTTTTCGTTTCCGCTGCACTTGATCGGAACCCCTTTTCAACTGGAGGTCTGGAACGCCTTACGTCACGTGCCATATGGCGTGACGGCGACCTATTCGGATATCGCGGAACGGATTTACCGACCGAATGCGACACGCGCCGTCGGTACGGCAATCGGCAAGAATCGTGTCTTGATCGTCGTCCCCTGTCATCGAATCATCGGCAAAAAAGGTGGTTTGACCGGCTACTGGGGTGGATTGAATATGAAGCGGCAACTATTAGCATTGGAACAGTTAACCGGCTGATTCGCGTCCGTTTTCGGAGTACTCCAAAACGAAAGTGACCCCAAAAGGATCCGTCACTTGAGCATATAACCCACCGAAACTCGGCACGCCCAACGCTTCCATGATCTGACCGTCTTCTGCCAGTGCCGTGTAGGCGGCTGAAATTTCTTCGGTCGTCTCAAATGACAGCAGCAGCAGGATGTGCGAAGCCGCCGGAAGCGCTGACGAGACGTCCCACAGCATCAATTCAAAAGCACCATTCGCCAAATGGGCATGAAAGATTTCCTGTTGACCTAGCGCATTTGTTTCCGATAAGATGCGGCGTGGTTTTAACCCCAATGTCCGGTCATAATACGCAATGGCCTCTGCCGCTGTGCCATTCAAGGTAATGCAAGGTGTCGCTGGGTAACGCATATTCTCTCCTCCTCTTCGTGTCCATCCCTTTCTCTAATCCGACGGTCGTTCCCTGCTTGATGCTCCGGAATAATTAGTTCTGATAAGCGGGTTCAAAAATCGCTGATAAACAAACAAGAGGCTGACTCAAAAGTCAGTCTCTACAAAGATAAGGGTGGCAGAATGATAATCTGCCACCCTTATCTCGTAAAAAAAGAATTACTCGCTACACACGGTTCACGGTTCTTGTTTGACTGGTCCCCATGTTGCCTGAAATCCATCTGTCCGTCCTTTACGAACCATCTGTCCCGAAGCGATATGTCGTTTCCCAGCGGTATGTCTCGCCCGGTCGTACTAACACGTCCGGGAAAGATGCCTCTTTGACGGCATTCGGATGGACCTGTGTCTCAAGACACAGACCGAGTGACGGACGTGAAGCGACACCGCGAATCGTATAGTTTGTTTCGAGTTGTGTCCCCGTATAGAGGATGACGACCGGTTGATTCGTCGTCACTTCTACATAGCGGCCATTTAACGCGTCTTCCAACCGGATTGGCTGCCCTGATAAGAGAAACGGATGATCATATCCATTTCCAGCGGCTACCGTTTCCGGATGATCGGATTCTGCTCCGCTTCGAATCCGTCGCCCGGTTTGAAAATCAAGAGGTGTTCCTGACACGTCCTGCAATTTACCGGTCGGCAGCAAATCGTCTCCAACAGGTAAATACGTTTTACTCGGGATCGTCAATTGATGATCAAGTATATCCCGTTGTAAGTTCCCGGACAGGTTCCAGTACGTATGATTCGTCAGATTCAACGGCGTCGTCTGATCCGTCGTCGCATGCATCGTCAACTTCAAGGCAAGACCGTCGAGTTGATAAATCGCATCCAGCGTGACAGTACCGGGATAACCTTCCGCTCCATCCGGACTGACGTGCCGTAAATGGAGCTGCGTTTCCGTCATCTCCATGACTTCAAACAGTGCTTGATCAAATCCGTGAATCCCGCCATGAAGATGGTGCTCTCCGTCATTGGCTGCCAACGGATAAACGGTGCCCTCGACTTCCATCCGCGCTTGGCCGATGCGTCCGGCGACCCGTCCGACGATTGCCCCGAAGTACGGGGAATGATCCTGGTATTCCTTTAATGTATCAAAACCCAAGACGACACTCTCGATCCGGCCGTCCCGATCCGCAACACGGATATCATTGATAATACCGCCATAGTTCCAAATCTCGACTTCAATTCCCGGTTGCGTCAGCGTATGACGAATGAGATCCGTTTCCTGAATCAACTGCGTCTGTTCCGTCATCGCCGATCACCTGCCACTTGGCGGCTGACTGTCTCAAGAAACCGACCGAGTCCGGCTTGTCCGTGCTCCGTCTGCTTGAAGACACCACAATCTTCGAGACCGCGAACGAATTTTGCTGCGACAGCCTGGCGGACATAGTCTGATACGTCTTGTCCGGCATAGGTTGCCTTCAGTTCTTCCGCCCAAGCTTGGTGCGACGGAGCGACCTGGCTTGTGCCGGTGATGAACTGTTCGACTTCTTTCAGTTCACTGAGCAGACGGGCCGGCAGAACAGCGAGTCCCATCACTTCAATCAAACCGATGTTCTCGCGTTTAATATGGTGAATATCCGCATGCGTATGGAAAATGCCGTCCGGATGTTCCGCCGACGTTCGGTTATTGCGCAAAACCAAATCCAGTTCAAATCGTTCTCCGCGCATCCGGGCAATCGGTGTCACCGTGTTATGGCGGACACCGTCCGTTGCCGCAATGATCTCATGCTCGGTATCTTCGTACGTCAACCAAGTCTGATACACCTCGTCTGCTGCATCGAGCAAGGCCGACGCATCGGAACTGCTCAAGCGCACGACCGTCAGCGGCCAGTGCAGCGTTTCGCCGGTGACATCCGGATGATCCGGTAAAACAAACTCGTGCAACGCCTGTGCCCGGTCCATCGCAAATTCATAACGACCACCCTGATAATGGTCATGCGTCAAAATCGAACCGCCGACGATCGGCAAGTCGGCATTCGACCCGGCAAAATAATGCGGAAACTGAGCAACGAATTCAAGCAACCGCGCAAAGGCTTGACGGTTAATCACCATGTCCCGGTGCTCCTGCGACAAGATGATGCTGTGTTCGTTGTAATAGACGTATGGGGAGTATTGCAACGCCCACGCTTCGCCTTCAAGGGAAAGCGGAACAATCCGGTGGTTGGCTCGGGCCGGATGATTGATGCGGCCGGCATAACCGACGTTTTCAACACATAGCAGACACGTCGGATAGCTCGAATCAACGATTTCCATTTGCGCCGCCGCAATTTCACGCGGATCTTTTTCCGGTTTCGAGAGATTGATCGTAATATCGATTTCACCATACACCGTATCCGCCTGGTATTGAATATTCTTAGCGATTCGTTTTGTTTGAATATAGTTGTTCGCTTGACTGAGTTGATAGAAGTAATCGGTCGCCTGTTGCGGACTTTCCGCATACAACCGACGGAAGGTCGAAGTGATGGTCGACGGACGATCGACGAACACATCCATCAGTTCCGCTGCCAACCGTTCTTTCTCGTCAAGACGCGCTGCCAATTGTCCGGCAGCAATCTGTTGTTCAATCATCGCATCCAGGATGTCGGGAATCGACGCGGTGTCGACAGTACCCGGATCCGTGTAAGCTGCTTCGCCCAGCAACGCCAATAATCGGTTTCGTGCATACACCGCGTCTTCCGGTTGAATTAACTGGTGACGGATTGCCTGCTCTACTAATTGTTTGATGAGTTCGTTCATCGCCTTCACTCCCCTAAATCCATTCTCTCTTTATCGTACCGGTGTCTTGTAGCCTTGCGGACGTTGTTCGTGCCAGCGCCACGCATCTTGAATGATCGTTTCGATGTCCGTCCGGCTTGGCTTCCAGCCTAAGACTGTTTTCGCCTTATCCGATCCGGCAATCAACGTACTTGGATCGCCGGCACGTCTTGCGACGACTTGTTCCGGAATCGCATGTCCCGTCACGCGGCGTGCGGCTTCAATGATTTCCCGGACTGAAAAACCGCGGCTTGAGCCAAGATTAAAGACATCACTCGGATTGCCCTGTTTTAAATACTCAAGCGCAAGCAGATGGGCATTGATTAAATCCTCGACATGGATATAGTCACGGATACATGTCCCGTCCTCCGTCGCATAATCATCGCCGTAAATCGAAATCACCGGACGTTGATTGTTTGCAACTTCGAGAACGAGCGGGACAAGGTGGGTTTCCGGTGTATGGTCTTCCCCGATTTCACCCGTCGCGCGTGCTCCTGCAACATTAAAGTAGCGGAGTGCGACATAGTTCAGACCATATGCCGTTTCACACCAACGCATCATCTTCTCCATCATCAGCTTCGTTTCACCGTAAGCATTCGTCGGATTTGTCGTGGCCGTCTCAAGAATCGGCATCTGTTCCTGCTCCCCGTACGTGGCGGCGGTCGATGAGAAGACAATCTGTTTGACATCATGCGCCATCATCGCTTCGAGCAATACCTGTGTACCGTAGACGTTGTTATCAAAATAAGCGAGCGGATGCTCCATCGATTCACCGACTAACGAGAAGGCGGCGAAATGGACGACCTGATCGATTGTTTCCGTCTCAAACACCGTATCAAGGAAGGCACGATCCCGGATATCCCCTTCGTAAAAACGGGCTTCCGGATGAACGGCTTCCCGGTGACCGGATTTTAAATGATCGATGACGACAACTTCCTGTCCGGCATCCACCAGTTGATAAACTGCATGTGATCCGATATATCCTGCTCCACCTACTACGAGTACTGCCATTTAGATGACCTCCTGTTCGACTTCTCGTGCTCCATCACCAACCGTTGCCGTGTAGAACGATGCCGGATAACCGATTGCGGTCTCGTATGCTTGACCGACTGCCGTCATGAATGTATCGACCGTTTCGGCTTTAACGATTGCAATCGCACAACCACCAAAACCGGCACCCGTCATTCGGGCGCCAAGGACTCCCGGTTGCGCCCAAGCTGCTTCGACCAATGTATCCAGTTCTTTCCCCGTCACTTCGTAATCCACTCGCAAAGAATGATGTGAGGCATTCATCAGTTGACCGAATGCTTCGAGTCTCTCTTCTTTTAGCGCATCGAGCGCCTGCAATGTCCGCTCGTTTTCAGAAATCGCGTGACGCGCCCGGCGTTGTAATCGTTCGTCCTCAAAAGACACTGTTTCGAATTCATCCATCGACCATTGGCCGAGTGACGCATACGGTCGGTACTGTTGCAGATACGTCAGTGCCGCTTCACATTCCGAGCGGCGCTCGTTGTATTTCGAATCCGCCAGCTCACGGCGCTTATTCGTATTCATGATGATGATCGTATAACCGGACAAATCAAGTGGGGCATACGTATAGTCAAGCGTCTCACAATCAAGTAACAGACCGGATCCCGCTTTGCCCATCCCGATTGCAAATTGATCCATGATGCCGCTGTTGACACCGATGTACTGGTTTTCGACCTGTTGACCATATTTGACGAGTTCGATCCGATTAACATTCAGATTGTACAGTTTGTCGAGCAAAACACCGATGACCAGTTCAAGCGAAGCGGACGAAGACAGTCCGGCACCATTCGGGATATCACCTTTGATCAAGATGTCGCATCCTGTATCAATCCGGTAACCGGCTTCCCGTAAGATATGAATCATCCCTTTGGCATAGTTGGCCCAGCCATCGGCAGATCGATGCGTTAAGTCATCCCCTGCGACTTCGATGATGCCGTCGGCTTCAAAGTTCAGCGAATAAAACCGGAACACCGCATCGTCCCGCTTGCGGACGACCGCATGAGTTCCAAGCGTCAAGGCACACGGAAAGACATGTCCACCGTTGTAGTCTGTATGTTCTCCGATCAAATTGATCCGCCCCGGCGCAAAAAAGCGGTGGGTCGACGGTTGACCGAATTGTTGTTCAAAAATATGTTCTAATGTCTGGTCTGTCATGCGATCGGCTCCTTTGACTCTGATGTAGGGATGCTGCGGTGAACCGGCTGAATGTGTAGACAACAAGCTTCATAATCTGTCGTATAGGTGATCGTCAATCCTTGTTGCATCAAGTACGCACCGCTGAGCTGACGCCCGTCGACCTGATACACACCTGTTTTCTCAAGTCCGTGCAGACGGAAGTGGTACTGGTTTGAGCCGTGCTGACGCATCGGTGCTACTGCCAGGACAACCGTTTGATCGTTTGACGTATATTGCATGAGGGAAGACGCCACGTGGTCTGCCGACAGCCGGTACTGACGTCCGAATTGAACGGTTTCCCGAATTGTTTTATACGTCGCAATCCACTCGGTTGCTTCCTTTAACTCTTCAGCTGTCCATTCGCTTAAGTTGCCGCCGATGCCAAGTGTTCCTTGCATCGATGAGACGAAGCGGGTCGCAAGCGGTAAGTTCCGGCCGTTCAGCCAGTTTGGACCATCCGTCACCCAACAACTCATCATTTTCGCATTATAGGCAAACGAAAAATCATGTTGGATCGTCAAACGGTCCAGTGGATCCGTGTTATCACTCGTCCAGACCTGTTCCGTCCGTTTGAGAATCCCAAGATCAATCCGTCCGCCGCCTCCGGCACAGGCTTCAAAATCCACTTCCGGGTGACGTGTCCGCAACTCGTCAAAGATCCGGTACAATGCATCGACATGACGCTTCCATAATTCTTGCTGCGCTGCTGGTGTAGCGTCTTTTAGACCCGGTTCTGAAAAAGCGCGGTTCATGTCCCATTTGATGTAATCAATCGCGTGTGTCTCAAGCAACTCATCCATCATCTCGAACACGAATTGTTCGACTTGCGGTAAACCAAGGTTCAGAACAAACTGATTGCGCGATGTCGTCCGGCGTGCACCGGGACTATGGTAAATCCAGTCCGGATGTGTCCGGTAAAGATTTGAATCGGGATTAACCATTTCCGGTTCCACCCACAAGCCAAACTGCATGTTTTGTTGTTTCACGTACTCGATCAACGGTGTTAAACCGTTTGGGAATTTTTCCGGATTCACGACCCAGTCACCGAGACCGGCCTGATCGGAGTTTCGTTCACCGAACCAGCCGTCATCAACGACGAACAGTTCGCAGCCGATTGCGGCCGCTTGATCGACGAGCGCCCGTTGTCCGTGTTCCGTCACGTCAAAATAGGTCGCTTCCCAGGAATTATAGAGGACGGGCCGGACCTTGTTTCGGTCTGATTCCGGCATGATGACGTCACGCTGGAAATCATGCGCCCGGGCACTCATCCCGGCAAAGCCGTCTGCCGCGTATCCGATATAAAAGTCCGGTGTCGTCATCTGTTGACCGGCTTCGAGTTTCCAACTGAAATCAAATTCATTCATCCCGCCCGATATTTGAACAAATCCAAAGGCATCCTGTTCGAAGTGCATCGACCAGTTACCGGAATAGGCAAAATGTCCGTAAATGACTTCACCGGTTGATTCGGTCGCCCCTTGTTCAAGTGCAAACCAGGGATTCGCCTGATGACTCGTCACACCCCGGCGGCTGTCAATCGTCTTACGTCCCGACGTTAGTGGCGTCACCTGTTTTTGGAATTCACCGGTCCATGTCCCGGCGAAGTGGTGCACGTTCAAGTTCGGCCGTTGCAGAATTCCCATCGCAAAGGATTGGGCTGTCGTCAACCGGATTGATTGTGTTCCGGTATTCTCAATCACGAGGGACCGTCCGATCATATCGTACGCTTCGTACACGTCATATTTGATGCCGACCCGGAGTTCTTGTAACGAATCAAACAACCATAACGTCAATCCACTGTCGGATTGCTCGGCGCGTTCAAACACGAACTGACTGATTCGTTGTCCGTCCTCCCGTTCTGATTTCAAAGTCGGTTCTGTGTAGACCATCTCACCAAATGGAATGAAGTCGTAAACCGCGACACCATCCGGTGATTCAAATGAGCTATGCGCAAGAACCGGATTCGGTAATGCTTCATAGTCGGATGGATACGGCAGACGTGCTCCAAAATACGTATGCAACACCTTGCCGTGCTGTCCGATCGTCACGACATGCGCGACATGTTGTCCTTCGAGGACGAACCGCTGATTCGGCAGTTCAAGAATGGCCATGGTCGTTCTCCTCCTTACGTTGTCAGAATCAGCGTCTCGAGTGGGGCGAGTGTCACTGTTCCACTATATGTCTCGTTCGTATTCAACTCTTTATAGGAAGCATCGAGCACCACGTCCCGGCTTGCTTTTGTATCATGGTTCATGAAGAAGACGAAATCACGTGTTTCCCCGTGACGGCGGACGACCTCGACTTGATCCGGTGCTTCAAACATCTGAACGCCGGCATCAAGAAACGCTTGCCGGTAAATCGTATCGATCATCGCATCATCAATCGATGCACCAATGTACGTGATTGTTCCTTTATAGACATTCCGTGTCACGGCAGCGACTCCGTCATAAAACGTATCGCGGTAGACAGCAAGCGGTTCAGCGGTCGTCGGTGTAATCAAATCACACCAGAGCCGGGCCGGTGAACCTTGGCCTTCAAAGGCACCAATGCCTTCCACCCGGTTTTCCTGCACGGCTTGCAACGATTCGTACTCATCGATTTCGATTCCGGCATACGGTGCGAACTTGCCTGGTAACGTTAACGGCAAGACATTGTTGTGCGGGTCCTTGACGCCGGTCCGATACGTGAAGATGACGTGTCCGCCCTGCTCCATGTAATCAATCAGTGATTGGTCAAATGTCGGGTTCGTTAAAAAATAGAGTGGAACGATGATCAGTTTGTATTGATCGAGCCGGTCACCCGGGAAGACGATATCCGTCGACGCTTGACGCCGGACGGCACCGCCGTAGAAACGGACGAACTCGGTCCGGAAATCAAACGCATCACTGTGCGGCTGATGGGTCCAGGCCCAGACGTTCTCCTGATCAAAATAGACGCCGACTTCCGCTTGATAGCTGCTTGCGTTGATTTCGTCACCAAACGTATTCAGTTCGGTCATGATTTGTTTGACTTCGTTGAATTTACGCTTCGGTTTTCCATCGTGATCGATGATACCGTGGCAAAACTCTTCCGTTCCGAACAATGCTGCCCGGAAGCGGAAGTAGACGATGGCTTCCGCACCGCGTGCGACCGCCTGATACGTCCACAAACGGATATGACCGGGGCGCGGCAGGTAACCGATTTTACTCCAGCCCTGCGCTCCACTGAGTTGCTCCATCACCCAAAATCCTTTTCCTTGTTTCGAAGAGCGGCAGAGGTCATGATCGCTCGCCATTTTCTCGAAACGGTTCGGTTCCGGCAAACCGCCCCAGACCGGATAGTTATCAAAAGCAACGTAATCGAGATCCTGTGCCATCTGTTGTTGATTGACGGCCATATCACTGTACACGAGGTTATGTGTAATGAACGCATCCGGATGAATGTGTTCCCGGAGTGCATCGACCTGCAGTTTGTTGTAATAGTTGTAACCGTCGGCACAGAAGCGATCGAAGTCGACGAGTAATGACGGGTTATGTTCCTGATAGACTTTCCGCGGCACCGGGATCTGCTCCCACGCCGTGTAGGTCTGACTCCAGAAGATGGTTCCCCATGTTTCATTTAACGCATCGAGCGTGCCGTAACGGTTTTTGAGCCAAATCTGGAAAGCAGCCCGGTCGACGTCGCTGTATGAACGATCTGATTTTTCATGGCCGTATTCGTTGTCAGTCTGCCAACCGATCACACGCGGATGTTTCCCGTACCGTTTCGCCATCTCAGTCGTGATGGCAACCGAAAACTGTTGATACGTCTCGCTGTGAACTGTATAGTGGCGACGGGCTCCAAAGCTGATGGTCACGCCGTGTTCGTCTGCCGGAAGAATCTCCGGATACTTGTGACACATCCATGCCGGTGGTGTTGCGGTCGGTGTCCCGAGGACGATGTCAAAACCGGCGGCACTCAAGCGTTCGATGATATCGTCCCAAAACCGGAAATCGTAGATTCCTTCTTCCGGCTCCATCATCGTCCAGGCAAATTCCGCCAACCGAACGACGTTGACACCAAGTTCTTTCATCAATCGGAAGTCTTCCTCCCATAACGTACGTGGAGTTTGTTCCGGGTAATAATCGACGCCTAAATACATTGTGCTCCCCCTGACTCAAAACAAATTATTTTACTGCACCTGCCGTCATTCCTTTTTGGAAGAAACGTTGGAAGAAGATATAGAAGACCATTGTCGGTAAACTGATCAAGACGAGTGACGCATAGATTTTCCCCGGGTCACCGCCGAGCGCATCTTTGAAGAAGCTTGGTGCCATCGTGACCGTTTGATAAGCCGGATCCGTCATGAACGTCAAGACCATCAAATACTCATTCCACGAGTTGAGGAACGCATAGATCAACGCTGTCGCAAGGGCTGGTTTCGCAAGCGGCAACATGACTTTAAAGAAGACTTCAAGAATCGTCGCGCCGTCAATGTACGCGGCTTCCATTAATTCGTTTGGTAACTCGTCAAAATATCCTTTGATCAGCATCAGACCGAACGGGAGGAAAAAGGCGACCTCCGCCCCGATCAAGCCCCAGTGGTTGTTCAGACCGTCAAACGACCGTAATGTGAAGAACAACGGCACGATCATCGAAGCGACCGGTAACATCAGACCGGCGAGCACCATGTTGAACAGAAGACGTTTTCCGGCAAATTCGAGTTTCGAGAACGCGAATGCGGCAAACGCAAGAATCGTGATTGAGATGATGATCATGAAGAAAGCGACGAAGAAACTGTTAAAGACGAATGTCGGGAAATTCGGATTTTGCAGCGTTGCGATATAGTTTTCAAATCCGTTGACACGTAAGCTCTCCTTGAACATGACGAAGATCGGGAACAGCCAGACGATCGAAGCAAGCATCAGGACGAGGTTGATGACCCAACGGCTTTTTTTAGATTCTACATTCATGGGACGTTCCTCCTTAGTTATCCATTTTCTTTTGAACACGTAACTGGATGTACGTAATCAGTAAAGCGATTGTCAGCAAGATGATGGCAACAGCACTTGAAAAGCCGACTTCTTGTTGCAGCATTGATTTACGGAACAGGTACGTCGAGATGAATTCTGTTGAAGAACCGGGCCCGCCGGCTGTTGTGATCCAGACCAGGTCAAACGTCTTCAGACCACCGATTACACCGAGAATCGATAACGTGAACGTCGTTCCTTTTAAGTTCGGGAAGACGATGCTCCAAAGCGTCCGGAAGAATCCGGCACCATCGATTTTAGCGGCTTCAAAGATTTCTTTTTCAATCGTCAGCATCGCCATGTAGTACATGACCATCGATGAACCGGTCCACTGGAAGATGTTGATGGCAATGACCGAGTACAACGCGATATCCGGATCACCCAGCCAGTTTTGTTCTAAGCTGCCGAGACCAATCGCCCGGAGGAATTCGTTGATGTAACCGAATTGGAAGTCGTAAATTTGTGAGAATGCGGCACCAAGGACAACCGGACTCAGGACAACCGGGAAGAAGAAAACCGATTTCATGGCGGTCCGTAGCGGTCCCTGTGTGTGCAGGAAATACGCGAGAACAAGACCGATAAAGGCTTGAATCGTAACGGTTAAGATCGTGAAGATGAACGTATTTTTAAGCGAGAGGTAGAAATCCGGATCCCGGAACATTTCCGCGTAGTTTTCAAACCCGACGAAGACTTTATCAAATGAAATGCCGTCCCATGAGAAGAAGGAGTTATAGGCGTTATAGAAAATCCCGTAATAGATAAACGCGACGACAAACAGGACGATGGGTCCGACGAACGCCCAACCGACCATGTTTTGTTTCATTTTGCCTTTTCTTTTCTTTTTCGGAACATTTGAACGGGGTGCCGGTTTCAGCGGCTCGGCTTTTGGTTTGATCGGCAATTCTTGTTGCTCTGTCTGCATAACGATTTCCCCACTTTCTTGATCTTTAAAAATCAGGAAGTGGCACGCAGAGCGCACCACTTCACTGTATCGTTCTTATTTTTTCGATTGATCGGCTGCATCCTGAACACGTTGGAGTGCTTCTTTCGGATTTTGACCCGTCGCGATGTTTTGAAGTTCCTTACCGAGGATATCGTTAAGTTTTGTATCACGGATACCACGGCTTGCTACAGCTTTAGAAAGTGTTTCGTTCAGCATTTTGTATGACTCTTTTTCCCCTTCAGATGTGAAGGCTGCATCTGAATCAATTTTGACATCCTTGATTCCAGGTGCCATTTCGAACTCACCCATGTAGACTTCCTGTCCTTCACCTTGGCTCATGAAGGCAACAAACTCAGCTGCACCTTCTTGTTGTTTTGATTCTTTATTGACGGCAAGCGCCATATCGATTGATGCGATGATTGGTTGTTCTGTTCCACCTGCAAGGTTTGGAAGCGGTGTGAAGCCAAGCTCATCTTTGATTTTCCATTTGTCTTTTTTCTCAGCTGTCGTCATCGAGTGAGCTTCCCATGAACCGATAACCCACATCGCTGCTTTTTTATCGAAGAACTGGTTCATCCCGTCATTGTATGTCGCAAGTCCGAGTGCTCCTTCTTGGAAGACTTTATCTTTGAAGAGATCCTGCCAAACTTGAGCTGTCTTGACCATCTCGTCGTCTGTCCATTTCGCTTCGCCGGACAAGACTTTTTGAATGTAACCCGGTGCGACCTGGTGGCTTAAAACGTTGTAGACATCGATATCGATCCACGCATCTTTTGCTCCAAGCATCAATGGAATGACTTTATCGCCCGACGCTTTGATCTTTTTGACAGCGTCGACTGTTTCTTTGTAGTTCTTCGGTGGTGTGACACCGTATTTATCAAGCATCGTTTTGTTGTACATCAAGTAGGCTTGACCCGTAAAGCCGATTGGGACCGCATATTGTTTACCGTCAATCGTCGTTTGATCGATGCCGAGCTCGACGAATTTGTCTTTCCATCCTTTGCCGGCTGCTTTATCCATGTAAGAATCGACTGGCACGACACGGTCTTTGTACTGCTGGATCATTGGTTCTTTCAGACCGATGATGTCTGGTCCCTTACCAGATAACATCGCGACTTGAAGTTGTTTTTCATAGTCTTCGCTGTAACGTTTGAACTCGACGACATATTTGTCTTGTGATTTGTTGAAGGCATCGACGACTTCCTTACCGGCTTCAGGCTGAGGTGCCCAACCCCACCAGGAAATGACGGTTTTTCCGTCTTTTGTTGTCGCCTGTTTTTCATCTTCGCCACCACAAGCGGCAAGTAATGCCGATAATGTCAGAACTGATGCAGCTGCGAGTACTTTGGTTTTTTTGAATTTCATGTGAGTGATCCCCTTTGTATGTGAGTGGTCAAGCGTACTTTCTAAGCTGTTGCCCTTCAAGCTGTGCGTGTTGACACCATTGTTCGATGACTTCCATGCCAATCGGCATCCGTTGGAGTTGAATCAAGACTCGTGCAATCAGTCGCAGACGGTAGTCTAACGTGTCCACTTCCGGTGTCACGAACAGATAAAATTCTCCACCGAGCGTCAAACAACCGGCTGTGCGCATGTGTTGCATCAAAACCCGTAATTCAATGTATCCGTTCTCATTTTTTCGAAGATGAAGTTCTGAAGATCGAATCGTCAGTACCCCTTGTACGGACGACATTCGAAATTGAAAGACTCCATCTTGTCGTGGCCGAACGAGAACGCCGTCTTGATCTGCAGACCGCTTATCTCCCGGCTGTTGTTCCGTCATATCTCCTGTCAAACGGTTCACGTAAAAGCCACGGATTGCTCCGTAACGCCCGAAAGCTTCACGGTAGGAAACCCATAAATCCTCTGTTTCCATCTGCGCGACGCCCCCTTCTTTCTGTTTCAGCTTAACCGGTCCCTGCCGGTCTGCATCCACCTCCACTGGTTGATGAAAACTTAGTAAATTAAATTTATTATCTAACTTTAAGAAAACTATAGCACATGCTGTTTTGTTTTGTAAACGGTTTCAAAAAATATTTTTTCTTCGTTCTTTTCACACAAAAAGCTTGCCGGATCTGGTGAAAACACCATCATCCAGCAAGCTGCATTTTAAATGGTTTGAAAAATACTGTTTGTTGCGAGTGCCGCTGCACTGAGTGCCCCTTGTTTTTCACTCCAGGGAACCATCTTAACATCGGTTTCACGTGAAGCCGTCGTCAAGGCCGTGTGTTCGACCCGTTCTTTTATTTGATCGACGATGGAAGGAGCCAGTTCAAACATCGGTCCTCCAAGTAAAATCCGCTTCGGATTGATCAGATGAATCGTATTCAGGACACCGATTCCGATGTATTCACCCGCCCGGTGGTACGCGGCTTTCGCGTACGGATCCCCGTCCGTCAGACGTTTTCTCAGTTCCGCCAGTGTCTTGACTTGCGGGTCAATGGCTTCAAAATCACGCAACAACGCTTTTTCCCCAGCCAATGCTTCGAGACATCCCCGATTCCCGCAGGAGCAAATCGGGCCATCCAAATCAAGTCGCATATGCCCGACCTCACCTGTAATGTGATTTTCGCCGTCAATCAGCTTCCCGTCCAGGACATACGCCCCTCCGATTCCTTCTCCGGCATACAGATAGAAAAATTGGTCGACCCCGACGCCTTCTCCGAATAACAATTCGAATGAAGCGAGAGCCCGGACATCGTTTTCGATAAAAACAGGATACGCAAACCGATTTTCCAAATGTTCCTTTAATGCCACATCATGGAGATGAAAACGAGGGGCAAACAGAATCACTCCGGTCTCCGGATTGACCATCCCGTGAACGGATATTCCGATGCCGTGAATCGTTCCGACCTGCTCCGTCGCCTCAATCAGTTCTTCACACAACAGAACCACAGCCTGCATTAATTCTTCGTTTGTATCAAATTTACCCATCGTTTCCACTTCGTGAATCGTATTTCCGCTTAAATCCGCGATGACTCCGATGAAGCGGTGACTTGTCGCATCAATCCCGATGACATATTGTTCTTTCGCCACGAGTTCGAGCAGAATCGGCTTTCGTCCACCGTTTGAAACACCGAGTTCACGCTCTGTCACGAGTTGATCCGCAATCAGTTCTCCGACGATGTTCGAAACGGTCGGTTTCGTCAGTTTTGTTTGTTGTGCCAGTTCCACTCGTGAAATCGGTTGATGCATCCGAATCAAACGTAATACAAGTGCCCGATTGTAGGAACGCATCCACTTTGAATTTCGTGGCATCTCTTTAACCATGTTCGTCCCGCATCCCTTCCATTCTTGTCTCTATATCTATTCTCGCATATTTTGTAAGGGATTTCATGGTTACCCAAAGATTCGTTGCGATTTAACTTTTCCGAAAACGCTCGGTGAATTCACACGGCCTCATCCTGTTTTTAGTCACGCTTCATCATACGGCTGTTCAATGACTAAGACACGACTTCCGTCTGCATTTTCGGTCAGTTCCATTTCGATGATGGCTTCTCCGACCAACAGCACAATCGGTAATGCTGGATCGGTGTTCCGGAAAAAACCGACCCGTCCCTGATAAACATCCATATAGTCGGCAAATAAAAACGTTCCGTTGACATGCAGTTCATCTTGATTCGGTTTAAATTCAAGTCGCGGCACGCCAAACCATGCCTCACCGTTCAAATACAGCAATGGCTTTTTCCCCATCACTTCACTCGATTCCCGCCGCATCTCGATTGCTCCTTCGGTGTCATAATACAACCGGTCTGTTCCTCTGGTTGCAATGACGATTGGATTCCCTTGATACAACACAATTTCTAAAATTTCATCCGCCTGTTCCACGTAGTAACCGGATGCGTCAGAGATCGCAAAACTAATCGTGTACAGTTGCATCCACGATACGATATCTGCTACCTCGACCGGTTTTAAAAACAAAGCCGAAACGAGCCGGACCTCACTTTTTGTCATCGCTAAATTAACATAAATATCAGCCAGTTGAATCGTTCGGATCTCGTTTGACTGATACACCTCATCATAGTCGGGAACAAACATCGTTTCATAATAATCGTCCATTTCACGTAATTCAAGCGGCGGCATACGACGGTCAAAGTCGGCAATCTGGATGCGTTTCATGGGGAAGTGCCTCCTTTTCGTAAAGTTCATTTTGTCCTTTGTATTGAATTACCCAATATTTGGTTCCGTTGCACTCCCCTAAAACGAAAAAAATCACCCTGGGCTACAGGATGATCTGTCATTTCACAAAAAATTGATACAGCAGATATAAGGCAAAGCCAATCACTACAAGGACCGTGAAAATATTAGCTGTTCCAAAAAACACACGATTGGCCGTTTCATTCCGGTCTTCAGGCTTACGATCCATTACGAGAACTCCTTTGCTAAAATCCATTTTTTTCTATCTTGTACATAAGGAATTCTCGAATGATCTGTTCAGCACCTGCTGTTTTAATTATTTTTTCGCACCATTTGCAAAAAATACGAGTGTTTCTTCTTCGTCTGTCGTCAGTTCCCGTCCGACCAGCTCCCGGTACAGCTGCTGCATCTCCGGTAGATGCCCTGCTGCTCGTTGCGTCACTTCAATGATTTGGCGTAAGACGTGTACCTCTTGCTCAAACGCGGCTTTCGCCATCGCTTCGCCATGCGACCAGACGTAATAGTCAGCGTCGTACTCGGCGATGACATCCAGTAACCGGGTCGTCTGCCCCACCGTGTAGTTCCACTTGGCAGAAAAGATGTCGGCATACATCGCATCTCCTAAAAATAAAACCCGTTCTTCCGGAATATAGACAAGAGCACTCCCTGGTGAGTGGTCATTCTCGACCTGCCGTAACAGACACGTCACGCCTCCAAGGTCGATTTCAAGTTCTCCCGAGAAACGAATCGTCGGCAAGATGACTTCAATCTCCCGGTCCTTCCCGAACTCGAGTTTGATCGCATCGGCACAAAACGGAATTTCAATCCCCTGTTGGATCCGCTCCGCAAGCGCCTCGTCCGACCAGTCATAGTCCATCATCTTCCGCATCTCGTCGACTGTCCGGTTCGTCGCAATCGTCGGTACAGCCATCTGCTTCATCCCGAAAACATGATCCCAGTGCCAATGGGTCAACGCGACGAGATCCGGCCGTCTCAACCCGTGTTTCTCTATCTCGTCCAAAAAGAGTGTCGCGTGCTGACTGGAGTTACCGGCATCAATCACAAGACTCCGCTCGTCACCCGTAATGACGGCAACGATTGGCCGATCCGTTTCACTGACGGGCGTTTGATACCAAATCCGGCTCGTTAATTGTTTAAACTGTTGCATCTTGATCGCCTCCTGTTTGTAGTATAACGAAAAAGTCCATCCGGATGATGTCCGGATGGACCAGTCGAATCAACTTACTTCTTATTTTGCTTTTGACGGAACGGCCACCAGACACCTTTTCCGAACGATACCGTGATCGCTGGGATCAGGAGCGGTAAGACAATCAATCCGTACAGGAGCAGACCTGTGATGACGATCGTCGCAATTTGAACCAGACTCAGAACACCCGACGGCATCATCGCACCAAATGTTCCGGCAAGGATGATGGCAGCCGTAATGATGACGGAGCCCATTTTCTTCATCGAGACATACATCGCTTCATTTGTCTCGAGTCCATTAATCGTTTCTTCCCGGAACCGGTCGAGCAGGAAGATTGAATAATCGATTCCTAAGGCAACGAGCATGACGAATCCGAAGAATGGAACCGCCCAGCTGATGCCGTCATAACCGAGACCGTTGACGAAAATCAGTTCAGCAATCGATACCGACGTATAGTACGTCAACAGGAGCGAACCGATCATAAACAACGGCATGATCAATGAGCGGAACATGATTGCAAGAACGATGAACAAACTGATGATCATGATGACGACAGTCCGTGAGAAATCGGCTTTTGACGTATCATTTAAATCACTGTTGATGCTCGAGATACCGCCATACGCAACTTGTGCCTGTTCAAGCGGTGTATCTTTCAGTGTACTCGCTGTCGTTTTCTTGATGGCAGCGACCGTTTCGATTGCCTCCGGTGAATACGGATCATTGTCCAGGATGACTTCGAATTTCAGACCGGTTTTGTCATCAATCGTATAGCGTTCGATGACAGGCTCGAAGTCTTTACTCGATAAGGTGTCTTTTGGAATGAACATCCCGGTACCACGAATCGTTTTGGAGTTGCCCATCTCTTTTAGGAAATCGGCTGCTTCTTTCAAACCGTCTTCGATTTTACCAAGCCCATTATTAGCAGATCCGACACCATCAGCCAGTTGGGTTAATCCGCTACCGAGTTGACCGGCTTGTGCGCCTTGCGTTTCAATTCCGGTTGCCGCTTGTGCGATTCCCGTTTGAATTTGTGTCAATTGACCGGATAACGCTGTCAATGTTCCGACAGTTTGCGGAATGTTTTCTGCTGACTGCAATCCTTGGCCGACAAGCGCCAACTGCTGATTGATTTGACCAAGACCATCTGCAGCTTGTTGCAATTGTGCTGCACCCGCTGACGCCTGGTCACCGGCCGGAATCTGACCACTGATATTCTGTAAATTGTCTTCCACAGTCTGAAGACCTTGACCGACTTTACCAAGTCCATCTTTTGCATCCGTCAGACCAGATGCAACTTGTTTCAATTGTTGATCGACATATAAATCGTCAATGACATCGCCTGTCGGACGCGAAATCGACCGGACAGCTTTGACACCATCGAGTTTGACCAGTTCACGGCTCAACTGTTCTGCATACGGAACCGTTTTTTCAGTCACGATGTTTTGGTCGTCCTTCAGAATAATATTGACCGGTAACGACTCACCGGCACCAAATCCGTCTGAAATGGCATTTAATCCTTTAACCGTCTCATACTTTGCACCAATCTCATCGACGGTGTTGAACGATAGATCGTCATCGTATGTGAACAAGGTCGGGATTGTTACGACAGCGACGATGGCCATCGCAAGCAATGGACGACGAATCGATAAACCACCGTATCGGGCCCATAAACGACTGTCCTGATGACTTGCCGCATTTTTTGACGGCCAGAACAATTTCTCTTTTAACGTCGCCATGAAAAACGGGACGAGTGTAAAGAGAACCAGTAACAAGACCGCGATTCCGACTGCAACGGCGACCGACGATTTAAAGATCGGGAAATCAGCGAAACCAATCGCCGAGAAGCCGACGAGGACGGCAAGACCACTGATGAGAAGGGTCCGTCCCGCTGTTTTATAGGTATTGACGATGGCTGTCTCGACATCATGTCCGGCAGTCAATTCTTCTTTATACCGGCTCAGAAGCAGGATACAGTAATCCGTCCCGATCCCGAAGAGAATCGCTACCAGGAAAATCTGCGTGAAGTTCGAGACCGGGAATCCGAACCAATCAACGAAAAAGGCGACAAATGATTGACTCATTAAATAAGTTACACCAACCGCAAATAATGGAACGAATGGTGTGACGATCGAACGGAAGACAATCAACAACAGACCAAAAATCAGACCGACGGTGATTAATTCCGTTCGTTTCAATCCTTCTTGTGAACTTTTGTTCACATCGGCATTGATGAGTGATTCACCCGTCAGATAAATCGTCCGATCGTCCGGTAAGAGGTCACTTCGGATATCTTCAGCGAGTGCCGTGATTTCTTCTTGCGTACCATCAACGGTAATCGGAACGAGAACTGTTTTTTTGTCTTTTGAAATCAATTGTCCTTCCGTTTCCTTACTCTCAAACGGATTCAGGACTCCTGTCACCGGTTTATCCAGCTTCTCTAAATCTTTGACGATTTGACCGATTTCCGTCCGGTCTTCTTTCGTAACGGCTTCCTTTAATGGAATGACCAGCGAAATCGTTTCTTCACTTGCACCGGCTGCTTTTAAAATATCCGCTGCCCGTTGTGAATCTGTATCACTCGCGAGCTGAATGGCACCTGCATCTTCTGCTTGTTTCGATAAGTTTGGTGCTGCTAAAAATAATCCGACTGTCGCAAGCAACAAGACGATTACGATCGGCCAACGCCATTTGACGATTTGTCGCATTCCCGTTCCACCTCTTCTGTGTCTATTTTTCTAAATTAATCTTCAATCTTTAAAATGGCTTTGACTTTCCGGAATGTCTCGATGAATTGTTTGATTTCGTCATCATCGACCTTTCCATCAATCAATTGTTCCAAATAACTATAAATCGCTTGATCCGAGGCCTCGACGACTTCTTTTCCCGCTTCCGTCAAAATGATCCGTTTTGTCCGGTGATCATCTTCCGAACGTTCGACTTCGACCAAGCCGTGTTCATTTAACTTTTTCAGACGATTTGAAATCGCACTTTTGTGAACACCTTGGATGACGGCAATCCGTCCGGAAGCGATTGGTCCATATTTATCGACTAGCTTCAACAAATGCAGTTGTTCTGGTGAGTAGAGACGCCAAACCGGTGAATCCACTGATTTCAAGACACGTTCTGTCCCATGAATCATCACTTCTTCAAATAACTGAACGGCTTCCCGAAGATTTTCCTTCATGATTAGTTTACCCCCTAAACTCATACCAGTAGTTTAGCCCCTAAACCAGATAGCGTCAACTCCAAACTGTCACAAAATATCCTGACATACAATTCCAATCTTCGTTATGATGGAAGAGCATACATCATACCTAAAGGGGGACTGACACATGACCGCATTATTTTGGATTGCACTCGTGATCTGTGTACTTGGACTTATTTTTACAGTGATGGTCGGACAGAGTCGGAACGAAGAAACTTACAGCAACAGCCAAACGGCGAAAAACATGTCCTGGATGTACTTGGTATTGTTGCCCGTCATCTTGATTATTCTAGGCGTGTTTTATTATTTATTGACATAAGTCGAAAGAATGAACAAAAAAAAGCTGCCTCGATTAACCATCGAAGTAGCTTTTTGGCACTTATTTGAGTGTTTTCGGGCGAACGATATAGATGTCACATTTGGCGTAACGGGAGATGTTTTCAGAGACACTCCCAATCATGATTCGTTCCATCGCATTCATCCCGACGGCTCCACAAACGATCAGTCCCGCTCCGACACGCGGTGCGATAACTTTCGGAATCAAGGTCTTAGGTGACCCGCTTTCAATGACCAGTTCGACCTCTGCTACGCCTTCTTCAATCGCCCGTTTTTGATATTTATCAAGAAGTTCCTGTGCGTACTCCGTAACGTTTTGATCGATGAATCGTTGGTTGGCACGGACGTTGGCAAAGGTTTGGATATCAATGACATGTGCGATAACGAGCTTTGCTTGATCGAGTTTTGCGAACTGGACGGCTTTTTCGAAAGCTAAGTCTGCCGTCTTTGATCCATCGACCGCGACTAAAATTGTATGATAGTGACTCTCCATCGTTGTTCACCCTTTCCACTCAGGCACGTTTACAACATCCGATCGTTTTCATTCTCAAGTGCCCGGTTCTCGTGATCAAGCTTCCGCTCCGCCTCAATGCCTTCCGGTTCACTCTCTAAAATACTCTTCGGCTCAGGTGCCGGGCGTTTCGCCCCTTCTTCGTCCGCAAGCAGGACATAGGCACCGTTTTTAACGCTCGCCACATGCTTGTCGACCTCTCCGTCCGCTAAACCAAGTGAATCAAAAGCGGCACGTGTTTCCTCGTCCGTTACCGGTTTTCCGGTAAAGCGTTCGAACAATGTCCGTTTCCCGGCAACGAGTTGTGCGGCCGATTGCCCCCGTAACATCGCCATATCGGTTTTATCCTGCAGGACGACGTATAAATCTTCTTCTAAATATCCTGCAAAATGCAGATCTTCAATCTGGCGAATTAAATCCGTCTCATTTTCGTACGTACCGATCAACTGTTTTTTCCCCATTGGTCATTTCCCCCTTTTATACTTCTATAAGGGATATACCCCAAAAAACCAAAAGCAACGTCATCAACTGTTGTTTTCTTACGAAACCGGTCTTTTTTCTTCCGCAAACAATTTTTCACGTTTCCGAAAGACGATAATCACCGCTACAGTCACAATGATGACACTGAAGATCGTGATGCCCTGTTGAAAGTCTGTCAATCGTCCATTAAAGAACAGACCAATGTAATACCAGATCATGACGAGTCCGAATACCCAATCGGTATGAACGAAAATAAAGAATGCGGCTCCAAGCGCAAAAAGAATCAGCATCACCGTGACCCATTCCGACGTCGTCAATCCGAATAGATCGTCAAATCGAAAGTCCCGCAAAATCCGAAAGGGCAGAATTAAAATCTGAATGCTCGACCAGGCGAGAAAGACTGAAAACGGTGAGCGCATCCAGGGGGAACGGTTCGGGTGATGCTGAATTTTCATATAAATGATGCATAAAGCAATAAAAGAAATCGTCGTCAAGACAAGCTCCCATGGCGGACCGATGATGCTGCTGGCACCATAGCCGATCATCGTCAGCATGAACCACCCGCTCATATCAAAAATCAATGTCCGGTCGGCCGGGTAAGCCTGAACCGGTCGAATACACCAAATCAATAAGGTCGTATAGACAACGCCAAAAATCGCATCAATGAACGGTGCCGGCATGATTGCGAGACGTTCTCCTGCCGGTGCATCATACCAGACGACACGGGCCAAGAGGACAAATAAAAAACTGATCAAGTTCAACAAACGAAGTCCGGTTAACGGTTGCATGATCGGACACCTCCTCAGGTATTCATTTCCCGCCTGTCGAATGACGGAAACAAGGAAAATGTCGTTTTGACAAAAGAGATTCAGTGAATAGAGGACTACAAAGGAGCGATGTCATATGGAACCCTTCATTAAGCCGTTTCAATACAATTTCATCCGGAGCCAAGTCGATTTATTGACCCAACAGCTGACGACAGTCCATGATCCGGATGTGTTGGATGCTGTTATCTACAGTGCCGCCCAAAAGATTTTTGACCTGATTCCGGTTCTGACTGCGGAGCAAGAAGCATTGCTGATGCTCGTGCGAAATGTAAAGTCGGAAGCTGATTTAATCCGGTATATCGAGAAGATACAACCGCTCGTCGCGTCTTTTCCGTCCATTACGGAATCACAACTTCAACAACTATTTCGAAAAACAAAGAAGTTACGGCATCCGCCGCTTCATTCCTTCGATTTTTTCAAGACGACCTATTTAAGCTGGAATGATACCGGAAACAAAAAGAAGTTTTTTGTCTATCCTCTTCAAGGAGAATGGATCGGCGTCGAAGGTCATTACGTTCCCACCATAAAAAAAGGCATCTGTACGGTCTGTCATCAATATAGCGATGTCACTTTGGTCTCTGCTCGTACGCATCAGTCAGCTGACCACTACCGGGCTGTCGGCAACTATATTTGTATCGACAGTGACCATTGTAATGAGCAAGTGACGGATCCCACGTCTCTTGAAAAATTATTGGCTAAAATGAAGTAACAACAACAAAAGAGGAGCGGACCGAGTTGAATCGGCGCTCCTCTTTTGATGGATCAGACTTCCACATGAAACTGATTTTTCCCGCGGCGTTTTGCTTCATACATCGCGACATCTGCTTGCTCAATCAGGGCTGTGCGCGACGTGGCGTGGGTCGGATAAATCGCACCGCCGATGCTAGCGGTCATGAAGACCGGTGTCTCCTGGAGAATGAACGGCCGCTCGAACAAGTCAATCAACTGTTGACCGCATGCTTCGATGTCCGACTCCTCTTTCACATCAAATAATAACACCACAAATTCATCCCCACCCTGTCTCGAGATGACCGTGTTATGCGGTAATCGTTTTTCAAGACGGTTGGCAATGTCGATGATCAGTTGGTCTCCGACATGATGGCCGTATGTATCATTCACTTGTTTAAAATGATCGATATCAATGAAATACAAGCCGACGAAACGTTGATGGATTTCTGCCCGCCGCAACTCTTCCTTAAACAAACGGGCAAATAAATACCGGTTCGGTAAATTGGTCAGGGCATCATGGTAGGCCATATGCTCCATCTCTTCGAGCGCCTGTTCGAGAGCGGCCGTCCGCTCCTCGACCTTTGCCTCCAGATTTTCACGCAGACGCTGATTATCCATCACAATCCGTACCTGTCTTGAAATCAGCAACGGAACCGCAATCATCAGACCAATCGTCAACCCATTCCAACTGACGGCCTGCCGCGCCATTGTCACGAATAAAATCAAAAGGAAAACATAGGGCATAACGAGACGAATCCCATCGAGAATCTGACGATTGATCTTTAATCCAATTGACCGTTCATCGACATCAAACAGGATAGCCGCCCCGCCAATCAACAAGACCGTTGCTAACCAGATGGGATCGAGCCACATCACAGAAATCGGAAAACCTGACCGGTATAATGCGACATATAGTAAATCAGCAATGAGTTGTAGATGAAATCCAACTAAAATCATCAACAAGGGAATGCTGTTTCCACGTTTCATGACGCCAAAAAATAAGATGATCATTCCTCCGAGCAACAACAAGTCACCGAGTGGATACCGAAGCAACAAAAAGGTCTCAAAGCTGAGTAACTCCGCCTGTTCCAAGTAAGGAGTGACAAGATAATGCCAGGAAATCGCCCCCGTCACGATCAAGATAATCAATTCATCAAACAAAAAGAACCGTAAATTCACCTGCGAACGACGACTGATTAAAAAATAACAAAACGCCAGCAAATAAAAACCAATTTGCAGGCTGAATACTAAATCAATGCCGTCAAAAGATCCCGATCGTTCAAGGTTGCGCCTTTCAACAATCAATTGTGCTGTCTCACCAATTGCTAACGATACATTTCCGAACAACAACAGTAAAAACAGACGTTGCGTAAAGGGACGAGTCGGATGACGGCGCACCGCGATCACTAGCAAGACCGTCGAGACGACAGCACCCAAAATCATAAACAGGCTGTTGCCTATTTTTGAAAGTTCCGAAGACGTGCCGATGATTCCTAACCATAACGTATGAGACAAGACCCATCCGCCAATGATTCCAAAGATTAGTTTATACATCGTTCACGCCCTTCCCTTTTTTTTGACTAGTTCGTTTGTCCTATATGATTATCGGCAAAACTTTTGGTTTTTTAACTATCTTTCCATTATATTTAAATATTCTTGACCTGTCCTGTTTTTTCTTCGAAGCAGGGCACACGATTTTCACTTGATTAGAAAAAAAACAAGCACCGTTGCCGAAGCAAAGCGGTACTTGTTTTGACTTTAGACATTCTCGGTAATGTGTAACGGCAACTGGACCGTAAACGTACTGCCTTGTCCTTCTTTTGACTCGACATGAATCACACCGTCGTGTTCTTTGACGATTTCCTTGCAAATCGATAATCCAAGACCCGTTCCACCAATCCGGCGTGTATCTGAGTTATCGACCCGATAAAATTTATCGAACAGTTGGGAGAAGGCATAATGTGGAATGCCAATCCCGTGATCCGTGATCCGAATTGTGGCATTTTCTTCATCGGTGCCGATACTGACTTCAATTAATCCACCTTCTGGTGAATACTTAATCGCGTTATTCACCAAGTTGTTCAGTAATTGTTTAATGCGCGCTTCATCACCAATGATTGCCGGACGTTCCGTCCCTAACATTCGGACACGAATGTCATGTTGTCCATTCGACACATCATATAAGTCGACGACCTGCTGAACGATTGTACATAAATCAAGATGCGCCATTTGGTACAGTTGTCCTCCGGACTGCATCCGCTGAACATCCAAGAAATCGGTCACCAAATTCGACAACCGTTCCGTTTCCGTATGAATCGTCGCTAAATACTTCCGTTGCTTCATCGTATCGATCTCACGGTTCAACATCAGCTCCGTAAATCCATAAATCGACGAGAGTGGTGTGCGCAATTCATGCGATACGGTTGAGACCAGTTCAGTTTTTAATCGATCGGCCTCTGTTTCCCGGGTAATATCCCGAATGACCAGGATGACACCTTTCCAGCCACCCTCAATATCAATCCGCTCTGCATAGACTTCTAAATGGGCCGTATTGTTTCGAACATCAAATTGAACTTTATCCGGAGAGACATCTCCTGCCCGAATCAAGGTCAAATAATCATTAAAACGATCGACATCATCCACGATATTACGCATCACTTCAATCACATAACTGCCGGATGGTAACGTCCGGTCTTTCGTGAACTCTGACTGGAGTTCCGGTACAAGTTCAAACAAGGGACGGTTCACGTATAATTCATCATTTCCGTCTTCCAGATAAATGATGGCTTCTCGAATCGAATCAAGAACTTGTTCCGTTTTTTGTTTCTCTTGTTTCATCTCGTCATAAGAACGTGTCCGAAGCAATGATAACGTCATCTGTTGGGAAAACTCACGCATATCGGCTAATTGTTGCGCTTTATACGTCGACTGGTAACGTACCATGTAAACCGCCGCCATTAACTGATTTGTTGATGGATCGTAAATCGGCAGTGCGACTTCATGGGTACTGAAGCTGTAAGGAACATCATCCTTCCGGGAAACCCGTTTCTCTGACTGGACAACTTGATTGCGAAGCATCATCCGATTGAGGACAGATGTTTCATCTTCTAATAATGCCTCGACTTGTTGAATCTTCATCCCGTTTGTCGTAGCTCCGATATACTGTCCATCCTCATATAATAGTAAGGAACCATACTCAGAGGACGTGATTTCTAACATCTTCCGCACGATGGCCGGATACGACTCCACCGTCTCACGGACCGCAAGTGCTTCTGTCAACTCACTTCGCATTTTCAGCTTTTCCTCGTTTTGCTTGGTCGTTTGATATGCTTCTTCCAATTCTTCCTGTTGTGCTTGGAGCTCTTCCTGTTGTGCAAGCAATTCCTCACTTTGCGCCTGTAACTCTTCGTTTTTCCCTTGTATTGCTTCTGTATGGGAGCTGGTTGTCACTGCCATTTGATTAAAGGATGACCGAAGCATTCCAATTTCATCGGTGCGTTGCTCATTTAAGTCCATTTCAATCGGTTCGTTCCGCGATAACTTTTGATTGTCATCAATCAGACGCAACAGTTGTTTCGTCATACGTCGGATAAATGGATGCACGAACAATAAAATAAACCCAACCAACACTAAGATGCTCGAAATCCAAATCCACTGTGTTTTTGCGACTTCACTCCGCAGATTCATGACGGCATTTTCCTGTTGAGCTTGTAAATTATCTCGGTAATCCTCAAGTGCCACTGATGCCCGTTCGATATCCGGTGTAATATCAATTGATCCGTCCGCTGAAGGTTTCAATTGTCCCTGCTCGACAAGCCGTTTTGCAATCGGCAATGAAAACAGACTGTCACCTTGTAAAAAATCTTCATTAATCTTATTGTCTTTTTTTCCATTGACGTATGATTGCGTGACCGGGAAAAGCGCTCCGTAATACAAGTCATATAAATTCATCATCTGTGCAGCAAATTCTTCTTCTTCATCTGTTTTTGCTTTACGGGAAAACCAATCGGTCTCACTCTTGATTTCGGTTCGTAAATCCTCGACTTCATCAAACCGGTCTTGATCTCCGAAAATGACGAATCCCCGAAGCCCGAATTGAACGGTCTGCCAGTTATCCCACAGCGTATCTGCCCGTCGGTTTTGCTCGCTGATAATCTCCAGATTGTTACGCGATGACTCGATCCTGCCCTCCATATAATCGTAGACAAAAAACGAGGTGACTGAAACCAACACGAGTACGGTATAAAAAACTGCCAACAATTGCCTTCCGATCCGCCTCCGAATCCATTTGATCATGAAATATCCTCCTCATCATCCTCGTAGAATGATGCTTTTTTGAAATAAATGTAATCACTTAAAAGTATCATAATTCTAAAAAAAATACTTTAAAAATAAGATATCTGGTAAAAAAAACAAGCCTTTTCCGTTTTACCCGAAAAAGGCTTGTCTGAAGACTTATTTTTTAGCTTTTTTGACGACGATTGACGTGCTCGTACTTTTTTGTTTAAAGCTGTTTTCAACATAAACAGAGAGCTTTGCTCCTGCTTTTTGTTTGGCAATCTTGACTGTGAACGTACCTTTTGAAGTGACCGTTCCTTTACCGATTACTTTTTGCTTTGCGTTTTGAACATAGACACGCGCTTTTTTCTCACCTGTCCCGGTTACTTTCGTTTGACCGGCTGTGACTGTTTTGACTTTTGGTGCCACTGGAGGAGCAACAACTGTAATCACTGTCGCTTTACTCGAACGGTTCGCAATGTCTTTCACTGTGACAGCAAGGCGGGCATTCGGTGCTTGTTTTTTGACCTTCACCGTGAACTTCCCTTTGCTGTCGACAGTTGCTGTACCGACGACTTTATTTTTTGCATCTTTGATCGTGATTTTACCTTTGGCAATCGCTGTCCCTGTTACGGTTGTAGCACCGGCGAGGACACGATTGACTTTCGGAGCAGCCGGAGCCTTTCCTGGTAAAACTTCTGTCCGTTCCGATGTTACATCAAGACCATTCGCATAACGAATCGTCAAGACGGATGCTTTTTCCTGACGGGGAATCGTCACACTGTATTTACCGGCTGTTGCTGTTGTTTTTGCTAACATTTTTGCTGTGTCTTTTGTATCCGTCAACTTTTTCGTCGACCAGATTTCAACTTTTGTACCCGTTTTGACTTGTCCACTGACAACGAGTTTGTTGTCATAGACCGGATTTACTTTTCCGTTTAAGTGCAGTTGAGAGATGGCACGTGTGATGTTGACTTTTCCATATCCCGAGACCGGGCTGACGAATGCCGGGAAGTCCGGAGTGCTGTCCTTCTCGTATCCTGGTGGATATTCATCTTCCATATCTTCGTCTTCATCGTACCAATCATTCGGATTCTCAAAGGCGAGTGGTTCCGCACTCGTCCGTAAGATTGTCTCGATTTGTTTTGGTGTCAGTTTGGAATCGAGTGACGCAAGAATTCCAGCGACTGCTGCGACATGTGGTGACGCCATGCTTGTTCCGTCCATGTAGACTGTATTACCGTCCGGGACAAGACTTGCGATTTTCGAACCTGGTGCAACTACATCGAGTCCGATGCCGTAGTTCGAGTAATCGGCAACCATGCCGAGCGGGTTAGTTGCGCCGACCGAGATCGCATACTCAGAGCTCGCCGGGAAACCAACAGACATATCATATTCGTTACCTGACGCTGCGACGACCGTTACACCATGATTTGCCGCATATTTCATCATATACGCCATCGTCCGGCTTTCACCGCCGCCAAGACTCATGTTGATGATTTTCGCCCCGTGATCGACTGCATATTTAATTCCGAGTGCAATTGCATCGGTTTCACCTTCACCGTTAGCGTTCAAAACCTTAACGGGAAGAATTTTTGCTGACTGATGGATACCGCGAATCCCGTAATTATTTTCGAGAGCCGCTGCGATCACACCTGAGACGTGTGTTCCGTGACCGTTATCGTCGAGTGCATTTCCGTTACCATTCACATCGACGTAGTTCTTTTCCTGGGCAATATCAACTTTTCCTTGTAAGTCCTTGAGGCGATAATCGACCCCTGTATCAATAACTGCAATCGTGACTGGTTTTAACTTTTGACCTGCATTGTTTTTCAAGAATTTTTCGAATCCGATTCCCGCATCCGGGAACTGTTCGACGCTCGATTTTTGGTTGAGCGACCATTGATAGTCGTAGTTGATGTCTCCTGTTGCACGGTATGTCTGGACTTCTTCGACATACTCGACAGCATTTGATTTCTTTAACGATTGTTTGAGAACGGCTGCCGACTGATTTTTAACTGTCGGATCTTCCGTGACGATGACAAACTCACCGGTTTTACCAAGCGACAACTTCTCAACGTCTGTTGCCTGTGTGCCGGCGATTTTCATCGTCCGCTGCGTGTGACCCGGTTTCAACTTAACGATGAACCGTGTTTTCGCTTCTGACTTCACTCGAATCCCGAACGGTTTGAATGCTTCTGTTAAATCTGAACCGCCGATGCTTTCAATGTTCGCCGTTTTTGCGACTTGATTGATTTCCGTTGCGATGACTTCCGGTGACGCGTCACGTGTCAAGGCATATAAACGGTTGACCGCTGCTTGGTCGGTTTTCGTCAATGTGTACGCTGTCCCGTTGACAAGAGCTGTCATGGCCGGCTTCAGTGATTTTAAATCTTCGTAAGCTTGTGTCCGTTTATCCTTGTTAAATAATAATGTTTTAACGACATAAGGTGATGCCTTGTAATACAACGAGGTTAAGCTGCGTCCTTGTTCCGATTGGCTCAACACTTGTTTTTGAATCGCATGCATCAAGGCAAGCATCGGTTTTTCGTCCGACGTTTGTTTGAGTGCTTCTTCCGCCATACAGCTCATATCGCTGATCGGCTCGTATTCAACCGCCAGCTTAACATCGTTGTACGTCAACTTGACGTTTGCTGGTTTGACCGTTTTAACTTCTTCCGTCTCCGGATAATAATCGACTTTGACGTAGTACGGTCCGTCCCATGCATAAGGAACAGCCAGCTTCGTGATGTCTTTGTCACTTGGTTCCGCGTATGCGCGGTAACGGTCAAAGGTCTCATCCTTCGAAGCCATCTCTTCACTTGGGTAAGCCGTTACTTCAATCGGCTGATCCGTATCAATCGATAATTCAAAGTGTGTCGCCGTTTTTTCAATTCCGGCCTGGTGTTCGACCTTATACCAGTATGTATTCTTTTTCTCTACTCCGGTTTCAAGAACTGTTTCCTGTCCGGCTTTTAATAAGACAGCTTCCGACAATTCACTTGCCGCTGCCGTTTTCACAGCTGACGGTCCAATTCCGAGTGTCAGAATCAAACAGCTCAGCATGAGCCAAATCGTTAACTTTTTCACGACGTTCCTCCTCAAGATATGATCTTACATTGTTTATAGTATAAACAATATTTGGATAAAATGGATAGTTATTTTTAGAATGTCTACCTTACATTTTCGAAAGAAAAAGGATTTTTCACGAAAGTGAAAAATCCCATTTAGCTAATTATTTAAATTCAGAAACATACTGACCGTAACCTTCTTTTTTAAGATCGGCTTTCGGTACAAATCGTAAAGCGGCTGAGTTCATACAGTATCGTAAGCCTGTCGGTTCAGGACCATCGTTAAAGACATGACCAAGATGGGCATTCCCGTGCCGGCTTCTGACTTCCATCCGCTTCATCCCTAATGCAAAATCACTTTTCTCAATGATATTTCCTTTTTCTAACGGTCGAATGAAACTCGGCCATCCGGTTTTCGAATCAAATTTATCATTAGAAGAAAATAACGGTTCGCCGGAAATCAGATCGACGTAAATCCCGTCCGCCTTCAAATCATGGTACGGATTGTCGAATGCCGGTTCTGTCCCATCTTCCTGGGTCACTTTATACTGAATATCCGTCAACTTCGCTTTGATTTGTTCGTCGGTCAATTTCGAATACTTGGGTAAATCCAGTTTTGGTTGATCATTCCAATATCGATTGATGAAGTCATCACGTCCTGATGCAGCCCGGTAAAATTTATATTTCTTTTCGCTCTTCAAATAATAGTCTTGATGATACGCTTCTGCCTCATAGAACGGACCGGCTTCAATTAACGGCGTGACGATTTTTTTGTCAAAGATGCCGCTTGCTGCCAAATCTTTCTTCGATTGTTCCGCAATCTGCTTTTGTTCCGCATTCGTATAGAAAATCGCTGTCGTATAGGATTCGCCTTGATCGACAAACTGACCGTTTGGATCGGTCGGATCGATTTGACGCCAGTAGACATCAAGCAATTGTTTATACGAGATGACCGATGGATCAAACGTGATCAGGACTGCTTCCCGGTGACCGGTCGTCTCCGCCGACACTTGGTTATACGTCGGATTTTCAACATCTCCACCGGTATAACCGGAGATGACTGATTTGACTCCTTTTAACTCTTCAAACGGCGGTTCCATACACCAGAAACATCCTCCGGCAAGAATTGCCGTCTCTTCTTTTGTATACGACAGCTCTTTGCTTCCGCTCGATTTTGCCTGTTGTTGCTGGAAAATAAAGTAGCCGCCAATCATAATCGCAATCAATGCTACGACCGATAGAATCGTCAACATCCGTTTCTTCATCTCCCCTCACCCTCCTTTTTTAAGCTTACGTCCCCCACTGTCTGATGGATGTCTTTTTTCTAATGTACCTTGATTTCCCACAGTTTGTCGCCCAGTCTGCTTTCATTTGGCATATTCAAAAAATACGATTCATCCTCTTGAAAGAGGGAAATACATCTAAGACACTAAAAAACCGGGAGGGGTATTCATGTTTGACTATACAGTCAACTCGAATCATTCAACGGAGAAAACAATCGAACGTCTGAAGACAGAACTTGCCGAGATTTCGTTTGGCGTCTTATGGGAGTTTGATTTAGCGAAAAAATTTGCCGAAAAAGAGTTACCGTTTGACGACCAATATCATATCCTTGAAGTCTGCAATCCGAAAGAAGCCCACCGTGTCTTATCGGCTGAACGACGGGCCGGCTACTTTTTGCCGTGTAAGCTCGCTGTCTATACAGAAGGCGGACAAACGAAAATCGGAATGCCGCGCCCGACCTCACTGATCGGTTTGGTCGAAGACGACGAACTGAAGCAAGTCGCACTCGATGTCGAACGACAACTCGTTGACGTCATCGAAAAAAGTCGCCTGTAACTTCATCAGAAAAAGCGATACTTTGCTGACGTACAAGCAAAGTATCGCTTTTTTGAATTCTTTCATAAATCCCAATTTCTATCCAGTTCACTCCTTTAAAAAAAGAGGACTGTCGCCAGCCCTCCTTCAACTTGAATTACCCTTTTTGGATCCAGAATTTTAAGACGCTGGTCTCTTCTTCGTGTTTCACAAGCTCATGACCACCTGATTTTGCCCACGCTTGCAAATCATTTTTAGCCCCTTTGTCTGTTGCATGGATTTCAAGAACCTGTCCTGATTCAAGTTCTGCGATGGCTTTTTTTGTTTTGACAATGGGCATTGGGCAGGCAAGCCCTTTTGCGTCGAGTACGAGTTCTGATTTCATAATGATAATTCCTCCTGAAATAAGTTATTTTTTAATTTAACGAACGGCGCAACGGTTTGGTCCGACTTCCATTTCGCGTTGTGCTTCGAGACCCGGTGTCTGTTTCCCCATGTTTGTCTCACGAATTTCTTGATAGGCATTTGGTTGCGGTGGCAGATTTTCGGTCACCATCTTCCGGAATGTTTCTTCATCTTCGATGTTCAAGCCGTGATTGTTTGCGAGTAAGATATCGAGTTTTTCTGCGACACTGCCGTCTTCATTTAACTCTTCGATCAGCATGAAGTGGGCCGGTAACACGATGAGATCTTTTGAAAGTTCACGGTACGTCTTGTACAGCGACTCCCGCAGGTCGCCGACCCAGTCTTCTGCAAGACCGGCTAAATCCGGACGTCCGATTGAATCAATGAACAGAATGTCACCCGTTAAGAGATACCGATTGTCGACAACAAAAGACGTGGAGCCGATTGTATGTCCCGGGGAATAAAGAGCCCGGACATCAATTTTTGTATCGCCTACCTGAACGTGGCTCCCATCTTCGAGCGCAGCGTAGTCAAACGTGACATCCGTCGCGTCTTTTGGTGGCAACCAATATGTCGCACCTGTTTTTTCCGCAATCTCACGGCCACCTGAAATGTGATCAGCATGAAGATGTGTGTCGAAAACATGCGTGATTTCAAGCTGACGTTCTTTTGCATAGTCGAGATAGACATCTGTCATCCGTGTTGCATCCACGAGGACGGCTTCGCCTTCTGAGATGATCATGTAAGACAGGCAGCCTTTCCCGATCCGGACGAATTGAACGACTTCACCTTGATCGACTCCAGTTTCATTTAATGATCCAAGTGAAATCGGCTCCAAGTGTTCGCTCCAGGCTTTCATCCCGCCTGCAAGATATGAGACCGTCCGTCCTGCTTCTTCCAGTAAGTCCGCGACGAAAATTGAAGATCCTTCTTTTGCACAGACGACGAGAACAGGTTGATCTGTCGGTAGTTGATCTAAAATATCTTCGACACCGTCGAGTAAATCAAAGTACGGAACATTCAAATAAGAAAACTGTTCGCCTTCAATTTTCCAGTCTTGAAACGCGTCTTCATTCCGGACGTCCAAAATAAATAATTTTTCGCGGCGAATGATTTTTTGTGTCACTTCTTTTGTAGTCATTGCTTGTGCCATCTTTGTCTTTCCTCCTGACCGTAATTTACGGATTACACGTTTTTTTCTGTATCAAATGCCCAGTCACTCATACCGGGAACTACGTTTTTTACACTAAATCCTTTAGCCGCAAGTTGTTGGCAAGCTAAGTCACTCCGGCTTCCCGTCCGACAGACGACGTAAATCGTTTTCGACGAATCGAGTTCTTCACTTCGTGCATCCAGTTCACCTAACGGAATATGAAGAGCGTTCGGAATGTGCGCAAAAGCATACTCTGCAGTTTCCCGAACATCGAGAACAAGTGTATCCGCGTTCTGACGAACGGCTTCGACCGTCTCGTTATTGACGACTTGTTCGAACGCCGGCGCTTCTTGATCATTACCGGAAGCTTTCCGGACGTAATGACGCAGGACATCACCGTCTTCAATCGTTCCGAGGTATTGATTGCCTGTACTGTTCGCCCAGGCCCGTAAATCAGCCGTCGATCCCTTATCTGTCGCTTGAACTTCCACGACTTGGCCCGGCTCAAGCGTCTTCATCGTTTTTTTCGTCCGTACGATCGGCATCGGACAAGCTAAACCACGTGCATCAAGTACGATATCTGTTTTGATGGTCTGCAAAAGTATTCGCTCCTTTTACCTCTAGGGGTATAATTAAGATTAAAAAAATTAGTTTGTTTTACCTTCGTACGACATCATGCCGCCATCCATATTGATGACATCAAATCCTTGTCCTTCAAGATAGGTTGCTGCGCGGCCACTGCGGGCACCTGAACGGCAGACCATGACATACTGTTTTTTCTTATCCAGTTCATTCATTTTGAATTCGACGAGACCGAGTGGAATATGAATCGCTTCCGGAATTTTTCCTTCTTTGACTTCATCCACTTCACGGACGTCAATGATGTTCAACTGTTCCCCGTTCTCAAGCTTTTCCTGTACTTCTTTTGCTGTGAATCGTTTCATCTGTATTTCCTCCTCGTGTTTTATTTAACGCCACGCGTTCATTCCGCCTGACACTTCTGTAACGCGTGCATAACCCGCTTTTTTTAATTGTTTGACCGCCTGTTTACTGCGCATGCCGCTCTGACAGATTACGATGACTTCTTTGTCTTTCGGAATCTTGTCGAGTTGTGTCGTTAACGTCTGGAGCGGAATGTTTTTAAAACCTTTGATGTGATTCCCTTTAAATTCGCCCGGTGTCCGGACGTCTAAATAAAACCGGTTCCGGTCACCTAACTGCTGCTTCAAGTCGGACGTCGACAATTTGTTGACACCTTTCGTTGGCGCAAACATCCGGTAAGCAAGAAACGCAACGATGATCAGAAATACGATATTCAAGATATCCACTTGCATCATGCCTCCTTGAGATTAGATAAACAGGTTGACGTTTCCGTCTTCAGCATCAGCGAGATACGCGGCGACACCGGCATATTCAATCCCGTCATGCAATTCTTCTTGTTTTAAGCCGAGCAGATCCATTGTCATCGTACAAGCGACCAGTTTTACATCCTGCTCTTTCGCCAGTTCGATTAAATCGGGAAGCGACATCGCGTTGTGTTTTTTCATGACGTTTTTGATCATCTTTTGACCTGCACCACCGAAGTTCATTTTAGAGAGCGGCATTTTATCGGCACCGCGCGGCATGAATTTACCGAACATTTTTTCAAGGAATGTTTTATCCGGTTGAATCGGCTCGTCTTTACGCATCGCGTTTAATCCCCAGAATGTATGGAAAATCGTCACCTCATGGTCGTAGGCAGCTGCTCCGTTGGCGATGATATATGCTGCCATGACTTTATCGTAATCTCCACTGAACAATACAATCGTTGTTTTTTTAATCTCTGACATCTGAAAAATTCCTCCATCTATTTTACCCCAATGGGTATTAATCATTGTAAATTTTTTTATCTGCTCTTCAGTAACAGTTGAACAGCTTCTGCTACAGCCTGTTCATGGTTATCGGCTGTTTCGTCATTCGTGACACAGTCAATGAGATTTCCACTCACGACAAGTCCAATGACGCGATCAATCGCGCTCCGGGTCGCACTCAGTTGAGTGACAACATCTTTGCAGGACGCTTCTTCTTTCATCATCCGGGTAATACCGTGAAGCTGACCTTCAATCCGGTTCATCCGATGAATGATTTTGTCTTCGTATACTTTTTCCATGCGAAGAACACTCTCCTTTTTCTCCGTGTGACCTGTCTCATACCTAATGGCTACATTCCATACAATAATACCTATAGGGGTATATGTCAACGAAAAAGTTTTCCTGATTACCGTGTCTTAAAAAATTCATCCATCCACTTTTGAGAAAGACGAGGTACTTCTCCCTTTAATGTGATGAACTGAAATGTCCGTTCCTTCATAATGACACCTTCGTGGATTTTAAAATCAGTTGAATCCAGCAAAGGTCCTGCCAGGCGTTCCGAGAGGATTGAAATACCTGTCCCATTCAGGATTAATTGTTTGATCAATCGATTGGAATGAACCGTAATCACCCGCTTCGGAGTAATTTGCTGATGCTGTAACCAGGATTCCAATGCTAAGCGGGACACTGATCCCTCTTCTCTGTAAATCCACGTCGCTTGATCAAGTGTCAAATCACGATGGCCGATGATTTGTAAGCAATCCGAGGCAAACGGGGTTGGTTCAATTTGCGGCAGATGAATCGGTCCTTCTACTAAACCTAAATCAATTTCATAATGGAGCAAGGCCTGCTCGACCTGTTCCTGATTCATCACCTGCACATCGATTGAGACATCCGGATAAGCGGTCAGAAATCGATGAATCATCTCTTCTAACATCGTTTCGTAAATCGTATGCGTCGCAGCAATCCGTAACGTCCCTTTTGTGATTCCAATCCGTTCATCCATCTCCTGATCGAGCCGGGTTACCTGGTGCAGCAGTTCCTTGGCATGACGGTAAACGACTTCTCCGGCTTCTGAAACTTTGACGGTCTTGTTGAAAGAGTGCCGGTGAATCAGTTGTTGGCCAAATCGTTCCTCAAGATGCTTTAAATGAAGACTGACAGTTGGTTGTGAAATGTAGAGTTCCTCTGCGGTTTTTGTAAAATGTTTCGTTTCAACTAATGTGACAAACGTTTTCAGCTCGTTAAAGTTCATTTTTCCACCTCATCTATTTTTCTGATCGTTAATATCAGTATAATTCATTTTTCTAATGAATAGCTTTTCCATTACAGTCGGAAGTAGCCATTACGCTAGAAAGAAGGGTTTATTTTGACGATTGGATTATTTGTTTTACTTGGTGCCGTCATCGGTATCTTATCCGGATTTTTCGGAATTGGTGGTGGTATCATTTTGACACCCCTGTTATTGATTCTTGGTTATGCCCCCAGCACGGCGATTGTTTTAAGCCTGTTGTTAACACTTGCTTCTACGATGACAGGAACCGTTTCACATCTCCGGCTCAAAAATGTTCATCTGCGCGACGCCTTGACGGTCGGGATTTCCGGGATCATTGGCTCGGCCGTCATCACGCCGGTCATCTTTTGGATGGAACAGCATACTGGCGCAGATGCCGTCATTTCCGGTCTGTACATCGTATTGCTGGTTTGGTTCGCCATTCAGTTTTTAAAACCGGCTAAACGCACTGAAAGTGAACATCACGTACTCGATGCTCCCCTTTTGAAATTAGTTCTGATTGGTTTTGCTGCCGGGATTTTATCCTCATTGATGGGTGTCAGCGGTGGATTTTTACTGACACCGCTTTTGATTGGATGGGTCGGTTTCCCGCTCAAACAAGCGATTGGAACGAGTATCGCTTCTGCGACACTGATTGTGCTCGGTGGGGTCACCAGTTATTTTGTTTCAGGTACAGACGCCCCGCTTTATCTCGGTGGTGCTTTGATCATCGGTGCTTTCATTGGCTCTCCGATTGGCGCCTCGTTCCTCAATCTGTTTGACAATGCGTTTGTTCGAAAAAATCTGGGCCGTTTTTATGCCGTCGTCGCCCTGAGCGTCATCACAAAAGTATTCGGTTTTCCGACTCTCTCTTTGATTCTTTTAGGCGTATTCACGTTCAGCCTACTCGGAATGTTTCTTTATCGAAAACTGATTCAACGTCAAACAAAAGACTGCCCTTAACGGACAGTCTCCTGTTTGATTTTTTCAGGTTTTAAGACCTTCGCTTCTTTCTTTTGACGCATCCGTTCAGCGTTCATCAAGCCACCGAGCATCAGGACGACCGACGACAGATAAAACCATGTCATCAAAACGATAATTCCGGCCAACTGCCCATACAGGCGGTCGTAACTACCGAATTCCGCGTAGTAGGAGAAAAATTCCGATACCGCCTGCCAGGCAATCGTCGCAAATAAGGCACCCGGCAAGACTTGACGGACGGTCAGCCGAACACTCGGCAGGACACGGTACAACAGGATAAAGAAGACCAGCAGGAACAGTGATCCGAGTCCCCAACGGAATAAAAACCAGATCCATGAGTAGTTCGTGACGACATCATTGACGATGGCAAAATGCGTAATAAAACGCCGGGTTAATTTTTCGGCAACCGGAACGAGAAGCGACATCGGTAAGATGACCATCATGCCGACCGTAAAACCGAAGTCCTGCAGTAACCCTCTCCAAAACGGCACTTTCCGCGTGACTTCCAGCGCATCGTTCAATGAACGGACCAATGACTGGACCGACATCGAAGCAAGCCAAAAAGCTGCCAGGAAACTGATCGAGGCGAGTTTTAATCCACCATCATCAAAGATTCCGACGACGTTCTTTCGAATCAGATCATACGTTTCGGCTGGAGCAAACGGACGAATCAAATCGAGTACGTCACCCGATGTGAACGGTAAAAAGGAGACTAATCCAACTACAAATAATAAAAATGGAAATAAGGACAACATCAGATAATAGGCGAGTTGAGCCGATTTATCAAAAAAGGCTTCGCCGAAAAAACGGGCAAATACAGGTTTTAATAATGACATAACAATTTCCTCACTTTCAAATAGTTCTTTCCTCTATCCCCCTTTTAGTACATTTTCTAAACTTTTAACGTCTTTTGAACTCATAAGTAAGCGTTTAACGATTATCGATTGGCAGAAAGCTGAAGCAGGCGGTACACTGAAACAAGAACAATCGTCGTGTTGGATAAAAGAAAGGATTCTATGCCGTGCCCACTTTACTTGCCGAAGCCGAACGCTTCTTAACTGACTATATAGAACAATACCCGCAGGACAGTAATCGCCTGCATGAAGTCCGTGAAGAAGTTTCACGGACAGGGACATATGAACAAACGTCCCAAGAGTTAGCATACGGGGCAAAACTCGCCTGGCGTAACAGCAACCGCTGTATTGGCCGCCTCTTTTGGGATCAGCTCCATGTCATCGACGCACGCGATGCTTTAACCATCGAGACAATACGCGATGCTTTATTTGAGCATATCGAGTATGCGACGAATGATGGGCGTGTCCGTTCGACGATCACGATTTTTCACCCGGACCGTGTCCGCGTCTTGAATCATCAGTTGATTCGTTATGCCGGATATGAGACCGCGGAGGGCATCACCGGGGACCCGAACTCAATTATTTTCACTAAACAGTGCCAGTCACTCGGCTGGTCCGGTCAAGGAACTGCATTCGATATCTTACCGTTGTTGATTGAACTCGACGGGCAGGTCAGCCTGCATCCGCTGCCGGACGAGCTGGTGCTTGAAGTCACGATTCAACATCCTGACTATGATTTATTCGGCGAACAAATCGTCAAGTGGTACGCTGTTCCGATGATTTCAGATATGCGGCTCGAAATCGGCGGCATCTCCTATCCGTGTGCGCCGTTTAACGGCTGGTACATGGGAACGGAAATCGGCGCCCGTAATCTAGCGGATACCGATCGTTATGACCTCTTGCCCCTTGTTGCCAGACAACTCGGGCTCAATACGTCACGGGAACGTTCCTTATGGAAAGACCGTGCCCTCGTCGAGTTGAATCTGGCCGTTCTCGATTCGTTTGAACGGGCTGGAGTGACAATCGTCGATCACCATACGGCTGCCAAACAGTTTGCCCGATTCGAAAAAAATGAAGCCGCGTGTGAACGGGATGTCACCGGCGACTGGTCCTGGCTTGTACCGCCGATGAGCGGTGCCGCGACGCACCTGTTCCATAAAGACTTTGATCCGACAATTAAACGGCCTAACTTCTTTCCCGGTATTGCTCCGGTGGAAAAAACAACTGCCCCCACCGGTTGTCCGTTCCATCAGGAGGTCTCCCGATGAATTACGTTAAAACGCTCCGGGATCAAGTCGGACAAACGCCGTTGATCTTGGTCGGTGCCGTAGTGCTTGTCATCAACAATGGGCACATCCTGCTCGAACAACGCAATGAATCGCAGGCGCGGTTTGGACTGCCCGGCGGATTGATGGAATGGGCCGAATCCACGGAAGAAACAGCCCGTCGTGAGCTGTTAGAAGAGACCGGTCTCGTCGCGGAACAGCTGACATTGCTTGGTGTTTATTCCGGAAAAAATTACGTCACGACGCTTGCAAACGGGGATGTCTTTCAAAGCGTAACCCTCGCTTACGTGACAACTGAAACGTCCGGTACGTTACGGATCAGCGAGGAAAGTTTTGCGTTGACGTACTTCCCGTTAACGGAATTACCGGACAACATCGTCGGCTCGCATCGTGTGATGATTGAAGACTACTTACGCCTTCAACATGGAGCAATCACGCCATAACAGGCTTGTTCTTTTTAGTAAACGAAAGCAAAGCAACTTTGGTTTTACATTTTTTAATGATAGGCTAGAAAAAAAACGTAGTTTTCTACAGATTTGAGGCTGCTTTATGATGAACAAAATCATGCTAATCATGCTTGGTGGCACCGGAATCCTGTTTGTGATTTTTGCCATTATCGTCATGATCAGTTTATGGACCTGACAAAAAGCCGTGATGTGTGGCGTTCCCTCCGTGGGACTTCCACACATCATGGCTTTTTTGTATCAGATGGCTTGACTCATGACGAATTGCTTCAATTCCCGCTGCTTCCAACCGGCTTGCCGTAAATCTTCCCACACTTGTTGATTGGTCGACTGCAACTGATAGTGTTTGCCTGCCAACCGGCGTGTCGCTTCGGTCGCAACTCGGGCAACTTCTTCTTCATCCGTCAGAATCGCAAAAATTGATTCATTGGCTGTAGCAATAAAAGCGCCATCCAGTTCATAATAGTGGGCCTCTTTCTGCTTCATGACCGTATGATCCTGTTGCCAAATATATTCGCCCTGCTGTATGTACCGTCGTTCAAAAGCCACTTGATCAATTTCAACAAGCGGTTCGTCCTGTCCCGGTTCTTCTTTTAGAAAATATCCGAGTTCGCTTACAGTGTGGTACCCGAAGCTTTTGTATAAGGCAATCGCCGGCTCATTTCCCTGAATGACTTCAAGCATCAGACAGTCGACGTTCAAGGACTTGGCATAACTGAGTTGTGCTTCATACAAAGCTTTGGCAATTCCAAGTCGCCGGTACTGCGGATCAACCGCCAGTCCGCCGCAGCGCATGACAGATTGCTTTTTGATGTTTTTTAATCCATTGAGCCAAATCGCGACCGGCCGTTCACCGTGGTAAGCGATAAAGGAATGCTCCAGTTGGTTCCAATCCCGTTTTAGAATCCGTTCTTCGAATACTTCGCGTGACAAACCCAGTGGAATTATGTAATCGCTGAAACCTTCCTTCATGACTAAATATGCCGTCTCTGTATCAGGTGCCCGTTTAATATGGATCATCTCGGATCGCCCCTTTCCTTACAACCGTTCGCCTTTTCCGGTGTTCATTCCTGCCAGAAGTAAACAAAAAAGCCATCCAGAAACGGTCCTGGATGGCGTGAATGTTATTGGTGTAATTTCGAGCGTGTTCTTCCATATCCGAAATAGACGAGTAAGCCAATCCCTGTCCAGATGAAGAAAGCAATCCATGTGAAGGTTTGAAGGTTCAACATCAACATGATACAAGCGAGGACCGAAAGAATTGGTAAGAATGGGACCAATGGCACTTTGAATGCACGTTTTAGATCAGGACGTGTTTTCCGTAAGATGACGACGGCAATTGAAATCAGGGCGAATGCTGCGAGTGTCCCGATGTTGATCAATTCTGCCAGTGTACCGAGTGGAACAAATCCAGCAATCAAACCAGCTGTCGTTCCAAGAATCCATGTTGCTTTCACAGGCGTATGTGATTTCTCATTCACGTCTGAGAAGATTTTCGGCAATAATCCGTCACGGCTCATCGCGAACAAGAGACGAACTAGACCAAATGTCATGACGAGGATAACCGTCGTCATACCGACGATCGCACCTAAGTCAACGAAACCTGCGACCCAGTCTTGACCTGCTACTTTTAAGGCTAACGAAACCGGGCTGTCGACCCCTTCAAATTGTTTGAACGGGACGATTCCGACCATGATCGCCGATACGACAACGTATAATACTGTAACGATGGCAAGTGATCCTAAGATTCCAATCGGCAAGTTACGACCCGGATCTTTAACTTCTTCTGCGGCTGACGTAACAGCATCAAAACCGAGGTAGGCGAAGAAGGCAATCGCTGAAGCCTGTAAGACACCACTGATACCGAACGGTGCGAATGGCGTGTAGTTGCCCGGCTCGACATACCAGATGCCGACGACGATGAACAAGACAACGACGGCGACTTTAACAAGAACCATGATATTGTTGACACGTTTTGTTTCTTTAATACCCATTGAGAGCAACAGCGTGATGACCATCAAGATCAAGAACGCCGGTAAGTTGAAGAATGTTTCGCTTCCCGGTACAGCACCTGGTGCTGCCGTTAATGCTGTCGGCAAGCTGATGCCGAATCCGGATAATAATGACTGGAAATAACCGGACCACCCTGTGGCAACGGCACTTGAAGCTAAACCGTATTCCAAGATGAGACACCAACCGATGATCCAAGCCACCAGTTCCCCAATCGTGGCATACGTGTACGTGTAGACACTACCTGAGACGGGAATCATCGATGAAAACTCAGCGTAACAGAGCGCTGCTAATGCACAGACGATAGCAGAAATAATAAAGGCAACCGGTAATGCGGGTCCTGCATACAACGCTCCTGTTCCGGTCAGGACGAAGATCCCCGTCCCGATAATCGCACCAATCCCAAGTAAAACTAAATCAAAGCCTGATAAATGCCGCGCCAGTTTGGAATGGCTTTTTTGATCCATCATCACACTGACATCTTTCTTACGAAGCAAACTCATAAAACACCCTCCGAACTTTCTCTTTTTTCTGAATATTCAAATCATTTTTCTAATTGACCTTTTTATCATAACAAACGATGTCAGCTTTTATAAGCAAAAGTTTCTGTTTTTTTTCACAAATTGGTCAAACCAGCTTTGTTATTTTACTACAATACAAACACGTACATACGCGTTAATGCACTAAAAAAACTCCTCCACCGGCTGGTGAAGGAGTTTTACTGATGTTACGGACGATCATTTGGGTGATCTAAGTTCGGACCACGGTTTGCGTCCGGATCAATCGGATAATCGTCTTGCTGTGCTAAATCATTTTCAGGAAGTGCACCCTTTGGCGTACCATGTGTCGGGTTTACGTTCGTAGAAGATGATGGTTTAGAAGCTTTTGGTGCTTGATCTGGCGTGACATCATCTGCTGCTTTTGACGCTGCACCTTTTGCTGCTTCTTTTAAGCTTGGCTTCGTCGAAGCAGACGGTGTGTTGTTTGACGGCAGGTTCGATGTGTCGATATCTGTATTTTCGGCTTTTTTCTGGAGACGATCGAGGTAACGTGATGCATTATCACGGCCACCTAAACCAAACGCGAGTCCGAAAGCAAGAGCAACAGCACCAAGGATCAAGATGAACGCTGAGTTGACGATTGTAGCGGCAACACCAAGTTGATCAAGTGCCATGAAGACAGCAAGAGCAAGGATGGCATATTTCGCGACGCTTGAAAGAACTTTTAAATCCGAGTTAGCAAACAGGCTGTCCATTGTACGTTTCACCAAGTTGCTGATGATGATACCGATGGCCAAGATGATGATCGCTGTCAAGACGCTTGGAAGGAAAGCAAGAACCGCGCGACCGAGATCGACCATGAAGTTGAGACCAATCAAGTTGAAGGCTTCAACGACGAACAAGACGACGATGACGATTTCAACGAGTGATCCGACGATTGATGATGGTGATGTCGATGCATTGTTTGCATCCCAGTTACCGATTTTCAAGTGGCGTGTTAAGTTGTTAAACCCGAGGCGTGACAAGAGGTCTGCAACGAATTTCTTAACGAAACGACCGACATAAAGACCGACAAGAATCAAGACGATTCCGACGATGATGTTTGGAATCATGCCAAGAACATCATTTAACATGTTGATGGCTGGTCCTGTGATTCCTTTGATATTGAGTTGGTCAAGTGCCGAAATCGTGATCGGGATTAAGATCAAGATGAAGACGACTGTACCTAGGATTGAAGAAAGTGATTTTGTATCTTTTTGTTCGTTTGTACCAATGTTGAAGCGTGAAGCAAATTTGTCTGTACCGACTGCATGCAGGAAGTTCGTGACGATATCGCGAACGATTTTCGCAACGAGGAATCCGACGAAGAAGATCGCTGCTGCAGCAATCAGACGCGGGATGAAACCAAGGAACGACGAGAGTAATTGGCTGAACGGCTCAGAAACACTTTCGATGTTGAGCGCACCAAGTACACCTGGTAGGAACAAAAGTAAAACAAGATAGAAGACGATTTCGCCTGCAATCTTCGGATAGTTTGAAAGATCCGTTTGACCTTGAAGCATTTTGTTCGAACGGACTTTTTCGTTCGACATCAACTTCGTTCCGCCTTTGACGATGACCATGCGGAGTACAACCGCGATGACGTAAGCGAGAAGAAGAATCAGTGCTGCTTTTAGGATATTCGGGATCGCTGCGAGCAATGTGCCCATCGTATCCGCAAGTGGTCCTGCGATGATGTTCAAGTTCAAGATGTTAAAGACTAGGATAAGAACAAATACCATCAAGACCCAGAAAATCACAGTTCCGATGATTTTTTCAGGTGTCCACTTTTTCTTTTGTGGTGGTGTACCTTCTTTTTGTGGTGACAACTTATGAACGACACCCGATTTTTCTAATGCTTTTTGAATGCCGTTTGCGATCAGCTTCGCAATCAGCCATCCGATCAGGAAGACGATAAGTGCTCCTAAAATATTTCCGAGAGTTCCTAGAATCCCGTTGACGTCAAATGACGTCGTGTTCCAAAAGTTGTTCATCCTGCCACACTCCTTCATCTCTAAATAATATATTTCCGACACTTCTTTAATTTCCCCAGCTAAAGGAATTACTAAACCACATTTAACCTGAAAGTGGCAGTTTGTGAATAGTATTTAAAAAAATGGATGATTCTGATTAGAACCATCCATTTTGGAAAAACTATTTATTTTTAGTATTCCGTCGTCATGATTTGACCGCACCTATCTTAAACTACTTCTTTTTCCGAGAACTGACTGTTGTAAAGGTCGGCATAAAAACCGTTTGCTTCGAGCAAGGTTTCGTGCGTTCCCTGTTCGATGACCTGTCCTTGATCCATGACCAAAATCAAATCCGCATCTTTAATCGTCGACAGACGGTGGGCGATGACGAAACTTGTCCGCCCTTCCATCAAGCGTTTCATCGCCTGCTGAATAAAGATTTCCGTCCGCGTATCGACGCTTGACGTTGCTTCATCGAGAATCATGATTGGTGGATCGGCGAGGACCGCTCGGGCAATCGTCAACAATTGCTTTTGTCCCTGTGAAATATTCGATGCTTCTTCGTTTAACACGGTATCGTAGCCGTCTGGCAATGTCCGGATAAAGTGATCCGCATGGGCTGTTTTCGCGGCTTCGACGATTTCATCTTCCGTCGCACCGGTCTTTCCGTAAGCAAGATTGTCACGAATCGTACCGTTAAAGAGCCACGTATCTTGCAACACCATCCCGAATGTCGTCCGCAAATCCTCGCGTGACATCTTCCGGGTATCGATGCCGTCAATCCGGATGACACCACGATTCAATTCGTAAAAGCGCATCAATAAATTAATCAACGTCGTTTTCCCGGCACCGGTCGGACCAACGATTGCCACCGTTTGCCCCGGTTCGACGTCGATGTTCATGTCTTCAATCAACAACTGTTCGTCGTAACCGAAGTCGACATGCTCGAAAGCAACCGCTCCGTCGGCTTTCGTCAGTTGATGAGTCGTCACTTCCTTGACTTCCTCTTCTTCATCCAACAGTTCAAAGACCCGTTCGGCAGCAGCAACCGTCGACTGGACGATGTTCGCAATGTTCGCCGTCTGGGTGATCGGTTGCGTGAACTGACGTGTATAGGTGATGAACGCTTGAATGTCCCCGATCGAGATGCTGCGCTGGGTGACGAGAATTCCGCCGACGACACTGATCAGGACATAACTGATATTTCCGATGAACATCATCATCGGCATGATGATCCCGGAGATGAACTGGGCTTTTCGTCCCGCTTCATATAACTCTTCATTAACCGCATCAAATTGTTCGACCGCTCTGCGTTCATGACCAAATGCTTTGACGACCGGATGACCGGTATACATCTCTTCAACATGACCGTTCAGTTGTCCGAGCGTCCGTTGTTGATCGGCAAAGTATTTTTGCGACCGTTTCAGAATCGGACGAATCGCGAAAATCGAGATCGGTAACGAGACGAGTGAGATCAATGTTAGCAACGGACTGATCGTCAGCATCATGATTAAAATCCCGACAATCGTCACGATCGATGTGATGAACGAGGTCACACTTTGTTGCAACGTACTGCCGATCGTATCGATGTCATTCGTGACCCGACTGAGCGTCTCCCCGTTCGGACGACCGTCATAATACTTGAGTGGTAACCGCTCGAGCTTCTGATTTACATCTTCGCGTAAATCATAGACGGTTTTTTGCGCAATCCCAGACATCAGATACTGTTGCAGGTAACTGAACAGACTGCTGATGACATACAGTCCGGCGAGTAACAGCAAAATCTGTCCGATTTTCGTAAAGTCGATTTCTGCTCCCGGTACCCCCTGGAACTTGGCGTATGCTCCTTCAAACAGTTCCGTGATCGCCGTTCCCATGATTTTTGGTCCGGCAATCATAAAGATCGTACTGAGAATGGCTGCGACAAAGACAGCTATGAGAGCGTTTCGACGCGGTTTCAGATAACCGAGCAAACGCCGGAATGTCGCTTTGAAGTTTTTTGGTTTTTCGCCCATCATCATCATGTTCCCGCCGCCGGGACCACCACCCGGTCCACCTGGAGGACCACCGGCAGGACGTTTTGTTGTACTTGTACTCATGCGATCTCCTCCTCTGACAGTTGGGATTTGACGATTTCCTGATAGACGTCGTTTGTTTCATACAGTTCGTCATGCGTTCCGATCCCGGCAATTTTACCTTCTTCGAGGACAATGATCTGATCGGCATCCATGACCGTGCTGACACGCTGGGCGACGATCAGGACGGTTGCATCCTCGGTTTCCTGCTTCAAGGCTTTCCGTAACGTTGCATCGGTTTTAAAATCGAGAGCGGAGAAGCTGTCGTCAAAGACATAGATGTCCGGTTTACGGACAAGCGCCCGGGCAATCGACAATCGTTGTTTTTGACCACCGGAAACGTTTGATCCGCCTTGTTCAATCATTGATTCATACTGCTTTGGCATCCGTTCAATAAAATCTGTTGCCTGAGCGACACGCGCCGCATGTTTGATTTCCTCGTCCGTTGCGTCCTCTTTCCCGAAGCGGATATTATCCGCGATCGTTCCTGTGAACAATAACGCTTTTTGCGGGACAAAACCGATTTTCGAACGTAATTCTTCCTGCGGGACAGCTTGGCTGTCAACACCGTTGACTTGGATGCTACCGTCCGTCACATCATAAAATCGCGGAATCAGATTAACGAGCGTTGATTTTCCGGAACCCGTTCCGCCAATGACGGCCGTGATTTCACCCGGTCGGGCGGTAAAGCTGATATCTGATAAGACCGGTGCCTCTGCTCCCGGATAACTGAATGTCACCCGGTCAAAGACAAGGGTCCCGCGTTCGCGGTCAGCGGATGCTGTTCCGGCATCGACCATCGTCGGTTCCATCTCGAGCACTTCATTAATCCGTTTCGCCGAGACCGCTGCCCGGGGAATCATGACGAACATGACGGACGCCATGACGAGGGCAAACATGATCTGCATGACGTATTGAATGAAGGCCATCAAGTCTCCGATTTGCATCCCGCCGTTGTTGATCCGGATGCCACCGAACCAAATGACACCGACGACCGTCAAGTTCATCACGAGCATCATGACCGGCATCAAAAAGGCCATGATTTTATTGACCTTGATCGAGACATCCGTTAAATCAGCGTTCGCTTTTGTTAAACGGACCTTTTCCTGCGATTCCCGGTTGAAAGCGCGGATGACACGAATCCCGGTCAGGTTTTCCCGTAAGACGAGATTCAAGCGGTCAAGCCGTTTTTGGACTTGCCCAAACAACGGGACCCCTTTCCAGAGAATCAACAGAATCGAGACGACCAAGACCGGCATCGCGGCAACGATGACGAGTGACAGTTTGGCATCTTTCGAGACAGCCATGATCAGTCCACCGACAAACATGATTGGCGCACTGACGACCATCCGAAGCATCATGATAACGACCTGCTGGACTTGCGTGATATCGTTTGTCGTCCGTGTAATCAACGAGGCCGTTCCGACCTGATCAAACTCCTGTAACGTAAACCGTTCGACATGGTTAAAGACTTTTCGGCGGATGTCGCGTCCGAGTCCCATCGCGGCTTTTGAGGAGTAGTAACTGGCAGCAATCGCCGCAAGTGCCCCAAGCCCCGTAATCCCAAGCATGACCGCGCCGATTTTCCAAATGTACGCTGTATCCCCTGTTACGACCCCTTTATCAATGATGTCCGCCATCAAGGTCGGTAAGTATAAATCCGACATCGACTGGGCGAAGACCAGAATCAAGACAGCAAAGACGGCCCATTTATAGGTCGTCAGATTTTTGAGTAACTTAATCATCTGTACAGCCTCCGTTTCCTGGTGACAAAATCTCCTTTAATCCTTCCGCAATTTGCGCGTGCGTCTGCAACATCTGTTCAAAGACGGCAGGATCGATTTGATCGAGAACCTGTTCGAGCCGTTGTTGCATCCCGGCTTCCTGTTGTTTGATTGTCTCGACGAACTGCCGACCGTGATCACTCAAACGTAAGACGACTTCCCGCCGGTTGTCCGGATTCGTTTCCCGGATCACCCAGCCCGATTGAACAAGTCCTTCAATCGATTGACTGAGGGTGCTTTTCGGTAAATGCGTATGCGCGGCAAGGTCCTTTTGCGTAATCGGACTTCTTGGCGCAATCGTCATCAAGCTGTGAAATTGCGGTAAACTGAGTCCATTTTCCTGCGCTGTCTGATGCGCTGCCCGGACAAGATGGCGTTGTACATTCCAAAACGACTGCATCATGGCCGTTGAACGAACCGGCTCCCGTTGCTCTGTTTCCATTCTTCCACCTCCGTGTTCCATTTCGAATCGTTCCATATCGAACGATTATCTATGTAAACTAAATTACGCTCATTTATCTCAAATGTCAACGCAGAAACAATGTGAAAATGCACATATTTGCAACGAGGATATGATTCATCTCACGTATAATGAAAGAAACGTACAATTAAAGGATTCATTAAAAAGGAGAACTTACTTTGTTACATCAAATGGGGTTATATCAGGAACCTTTTCAATCCATCGTTTCCGGAAGAAAAGTGGTCGAAATTCGCTTGAACGACCAAAAGCGCCAAGCGATTCAAGTGGCGGATCAAATCGAATTCACGAACCTGTCAACGAATGAACAAGTGATTGTCCAAGTCACTGCACGCCAATCATTCAAAAATTTTCGAGAACTGTACGAACAGATTCCACTCGAACAAATCGATTGTGTCGGTTGGTCCATGGATGAGTTATTAAACGCAACCTATGCCATTTACTCAAGCGAATCCGAAAAACAATTCGGGGCACTGGCTTTAACGATTGAACGGAATTTCTAAGCGGAAGGAGCGGATCACCATCATTGCAACCATTAAACGTTTCATTGATCAGCAATATGCACATCCTACAGGACGGTTTGGCACATACATCGGGGAAAAAATGGTCAGGCAACACCAACCTGAAACGGAATGGACAATTAATTTGTTGGCAGTTCAAAAAGAGGACAGCATCTTGGAATTAGGTTGCGGCGCAGGTTATGCCATCAAACGACTTGTCCATCAAACAGACGCAAAACAGATTACCGGTATCGATTCTTCTTCTGCCATGCTGCGTTCGGTACAAAAAAGAAACAACGTGGCGATCCAATCCAATCGGGTCAAGGTACTGTATGGAGATTTAAATCAATTGGCGTTTCAAAATGAACAGTTCGATAAGGTATTTACGATACATACACTCTATTTTTGGGAAAACATCTCCGGTACCTTAACAGCTCTCTATCATGCATTAAAGCCAGGCGGTCATTTTGTTATCACCTTTTGTGATGGTAAGAATGATGTCATTTGGACCGGCGTGAGAGATCTAGTCCAAGACGAACTCCTTCCTGCAGCAAGAAAACACGGATTTTCCGATATCTCATTCATTGAAGGTCCTGTTTCAAGGCAATTCCGTAACGTTGCAGTGATGGGCTATAAACCTTTCCATTAAATAAAAAAAGGAACGGTCGTCAGATGACGATCGTTCCTTTTATCTGCTTCACTCCGGCTCAACATGGACATGAATATCGTAGACACCATATTCATCCGTCAGCGTATCTTCGACTTTCGTCGCAATATCATGTGCTTGGTTGACGTTTAATTGCGAGTTGACGAGAATCACGACATCCACGACTTCATTATTCCCATAATTCCGTCCCTTGATCGACTTGATTCCTTTGACACCCTCTAAATCAAAAATCACATCTTCATACATCTTCAGCTTCTGTTCATCAAATCCATCCGACAATTCATGGGACGCTTCCGAGAAAATATCCCAAGCCGTTTTACAGATCAAGAATCCGACGATGATCGCTGTTGCGATATCAAGCCACGGCATCCCGAACTGGGACCCAATAATCCCGATCGTCGTCCCGATACTGACCCAGGCATCGGATAAGTTGTCTTTCGCAGCCGCCATGACGGCCTTGCTGTCAATTTTCCGTGATAGGTTCCGGTTGTAACGATAAACGAAATACATCACGATGGCGGAACCAATCCCGACGTAAGCCGCGACGATATCCGGCGACTCCTGCTTTCCTTCGAACAACGTCGAAACCGTATCGATCAAGACCTGTAGTCCAACTGCCATCATAATGAAGGAAGCGACCATCGAGGCAATCGTCTCACTTTTCCAGTGTCCGTATTTATGATTATCATCTGCCGGACGTCTTGAGATTCGTAATCCGATCAAAACCGCAATTGAGGCGATGATATCCGTCGTATTGTTTAAACCGTCTGCCCGTAACGCCGCTGAATCCGCCGTGTAGCCGACAATCAATTTGATGACCGATAAGACAATATAGGCAATGATGCTGATCATGGCACCACGCTCACCAAGCTTTAAATTATCATATTTTTGTTGATCCATTTTTGTCGCCCCCACTCGCTCTGTCGATTAGCAAACCTCATCGTAACAGGTCGAAATCAAGTGGGTCTATAGAAATCATTTTGCTTAAAACTAGTTAATTAACAAAAGACCAATAGTGTTTCCTCAAGGCAAATCATATTTTATTGTGGATTGATGCTTCTTGTGCAATTTGCGCATACTTTTGCTATTTTCTTCTACAACACTTTTGCAGAACATGGCTACCCTTCAATCATAATCCGTGCATCTTGCGCCTGGAATCAGTAGACTAAAGATATACACCAACAACAGGGGGACTAACACATGAGTAACTACATTAAGAGTGAAGATACATTCAAAGAATTAATCGCAAGCGACACACCGGTCATCATCAAGTTCGAAGCCGACTGGTGCCCAGACTGCAAACGGATGGACTATTTCATGCCGGATGTCGAATCACAATTCAGCGAACTGCCGATCTATACGATCGACAAAGATGAATTCCCGGAAATCGCATCAGACAACGTCGTCATGGGCATTCCAAGCTTACTCGTCTTCCAAAACAACGAGAAACTCGGTCACTTGCACAGTGCCAACGCAAAAACACCGGAAGAAGTAACGGACTTCCTCAAGAAAAACTTCAACTAAACGCGCGAAGACCCACTTTCCAAATTGGAAGTGGGTCTTTTTTTTAACGTTCGCAGGCGATGCCGTCTTTGTCACGGTCACTTTTTGTATTGAGGTTATACGTCGCTAAGCTGACGTGTGCAGCATACTGTGTCTTTTTATAAATGGCTTTTCCGTTTTTATCGTAACCGGTCCGGTTTTTAAGCCCCTTTTTCTTCGCGACGCCACCTTTGTATTTATCATGCATCTCTGTACAGTTTTTGAAGGCCTTCGCTTTAGTCGCGGCGTGGCTTTCTGCTGATGTCACACTGATCAACGAGAGACTCAGTACACCGGTCATGATGATTTTTACTGCCTTGTTCATGTCAATTCCTCCTCAATTTTAAAATTCCAAATTTTAGTGATAATTTGATTATAGAGGATTTTTTTAGAATGTGTTTTGACTTTTTGATTTTTACAGGGATGATTTGTCAGAAAGTTTTTATGAACTCAAAAAAAAGATCCATCGCTTCGCGACAGACCTCTCTTGAATATAAGATTGAATTATCGTGTTCCTGCCAAATACATGACGACAAACATCAAGATTAACGGGGATACCAAGAGGACCAAAAGCGTCAACCACAACCCTAATGCAAAAGCACCCGAGTCGCGTAATCGAATCGTCTTCCGGGACTTTGCTTTTCGTTCTCCGCTTTTTTCCTCACGTTCACTGACTGGACTAAACATCGCTTCTCTCCTTTTGAATCGGATGAATGAAATCATCTGCCCGGCAAAGAATTGTCACCGACCAGTTCGGGTGAATCCGAAATCCTTGGACAGGACGTGAAGAATCAAGAGAAGAAATAGATGTCGATTCAATCAAATTCAACGTAACAAACTGATCACGAATTCTCCGGATTATCTGACGCATATAGTTGTAAGAAATCCTTTGTCCCCCTAATTCAGACAAGGCATCCTGTAAAACCGGATACGGTTGAAATGATTTTTGATTCAGTAACACGAGGGTCAAGAACATATGTAGGTTTAATGATTCAGCTGGTTTTCCGAACACCTGCAATGTTTTCCCATCATCCGAACTTCGGAGTAACAGCTCTCCTTTATCCGGACGGATGTCGTAAAACTGTTCTTCATTGATAATCGTTTCATGGCCTGCCGTGATTTTCCGATAATACAAACGGTCTAACATATTTTCTTCCTGGACAAGCATTTCAGCCCGGTAGCGTTCAATGCGTTCCTGGTCTATCTCTCCTTCGATCCGAAGTTCCAAGTCCTCTAACTCACGCAAGGCCTCCCGTGTAATCGCCATTCCGCAATTAACGAGAAAGGTATTCGCTAAAATTAACTGTGTCTCACTCAAGACATCGGTCTCCGTTCCGTCAAGCGCCGTCTTAAAATGATAAACTGCCAGTTCGTACTGGTGCTCACGATAAAGAAGATATCCCAGTCGATAATTGGCGATTGGATGATTCTTTTCTATACGTAGTGCCTGTAACAACCACTTCTTTGCTTGAACAAAATCCGGTTTTTCCGACAGCTTAAAAAACTCGGCTTGCCGAATAAAATGGTTAAGTCTCATCTTACGTTGGAATTCCATCTCTTCAACTGTCCTTCTCGGAAATCTGTGTCCAGGCCGTTTTTCTTTGAGATGTTCGGATTGTTCCATGCTTTTCCTCCTATTTTTGACGTGTGACAGCCTGTCACAGCTCCCTTGCTACACTGAAAACAACTTATCCAACAAGGAGCTGTTTTTATATGACAAACGCAACGATTCTGTTAGCACGACATGGTCTGAGCCGGGACGATCAATTCAATAAAACACACGTCGCTTGTTTGACTGACTCCATTTTACAATATCCGGTAGTAGACTGGAACGACCGCCGGCTGATGGAGTGGATTCAGCAGGTCCCTTTCAAAGACTTACCCGGTCGTGAAGCGATACTTGATCCCTCGACGAATGACTTACCTTATCAATCCTTTGATCCGTATATCCGGGGAATCGTCCGTTGGCTGAACGCTCTCGACATCGCGACGTTGTCTTGTTGTGACGGCCATGGTCGGGGGCGGGCATCAGTTGTGTTGAAACAAGCCCCGTCGCTTGAGCAGTGGCAACTTCTTCAGCTTGCCCTGCCCTATCAGATGACGATGGGATTAACGCAACTGACGTTACATCTTGACTACCGGAAAAGCGGATTTCCTTCTTTATTGTTGTTGGCTGAACGTCTTTACCGGTTGACCGAAGACCGGACTTATCTCGAAACCTTACGACTCGAACAATTTAAGCACCGTTTGTTGACATGGCTCGATATCCCGGGCGTCAGCAAACGGGAGCGATTGGTCGCGATGTGTCTTCGTAATGAATTGAAATCAAAGACCGACTTTTTGTATACCGATAAACGGGGAAATGTATTGGCAACCATCCAGTGTGGCGTCGGTCCGACCGTGCTGTTGTCCGCTCATATGGATACGGTCGAACTGATCGAGGAAGGTCGGGTCATTCTAGAGGACGGGACGACCCTCCGAAGTTCCAGCGGCATCCTTGGAGCTGATGATCGTGCCGGGATCACGACCATTCTGGAAGTACTTGACCGCGTCCGGAACACGAACTTCTCCGGTACGCTGAAACTCGCCTTCACAGTACAAGAAGAGATCGGTTGTCGGGGTGCCGTGGGCATCGATCCCGCTTTTCTCAAGGATGTGGATGCCGCCATCGTCGTCGACCGCCGCGGAACACGGGAGATTGTCACGGCCTGCCGAAATCAAATACCGTTCTGCACACAAGAGTTTGGTCAGCTATTCGAGGAAGCCGGTCGTCTCGTCGGGATGCCGGACTGGCAGACGACGACAAATGGTGGATCAAGCGACACGAACGTATTTGCCGGCTTCGGAATTCCTTCCGTCAATCTGTCGGTCGGCTATAGACACGAACATACGGAGCACGAAACGGTCGACTACGCCGCGACGTTCGAGACTGTTGCTTTGATTGAATCGGTTTTCCACCATCAGCTCATTCCGATTCGTTCTTAAATTTCATACACCTCTTCGACACGAAAAGCGCGCCAAGGCGCGCTGTCCGAAGAAAACGATGGATTAGGCAAATCCGCTTGTCAGTACCTCAATCGCTTCGCCTCTAGTCTTTTGTATCGGACGCTTACGCCAATCGCCAGCAAGATGTAAGCAAACCCAGCAAACAGTGCAAACTGTCCATATAAGACGTCAAACCAGGCATTGAACCCAAACAGCGGGACCGCAAACAGATAATAAAACGGATATTGAATAGCTGATACGATATCAAACCAAAGTTCCCCTAACCAGTAGCGCTCAAAAAACGTGACTAAATAGACAATAATGCCGGCTAATAACCCGAGACGCAGGTAATTGAAGACAAACAAGATTGTCTTTTCTTCGCGGACCAGTATCACAGAACCGATTAAAAAGATCAGCCAAACGATGGATGCTGCGATTTGCAGCAGACCAATCGAACCGTCCGGATAAAGACTCGCCGGCCAGGCATTGATGCCGATCGCTGCAGACAAAAGTACGACAAATAAAGCGATATACTGTTTCGTCGAACGAACCATGATGGTGTTCCTCCTCTAAAATTACATGGTATATCCTTTCTCCAAATTGGATTTAAATTCCTTTTTTACATAAAAACAAAAACGTCCAGAATTCTCTTCCCCTTCAACAAGCGAGGAAGTTATTCTGGACGTTTTGTATAAAGCAATTTAATTCGTGTTATTTCACTTCCAGTTTTACATCATCAATCGTTACGTCATGGGCCGCAAACGGAGAACCGGCTGCTTTCCCAAGCAGGAATTTCAGTCCGACTGTATCGTCTTGACCGAGCGTAAAGTCAAACTGATACGTTTTCGCTTCCGTTCCGAGTTCAACGATTTGACTGAAGTAACGTGTGTACGCTGCATTTTCGACAGTGACTTCGAGTGGTCGTGCGACCGTCGACGATGCCTTAAACGTCAACTGATACGTCTGCCCTTTGACGAGCTGCAAGTTACCTTGCTCCAACAGAACGCTCCATGGTTCCTGTCCTTCTGATGCGATGGCGAGTTTCGCGGCGTCATTGACCGTTGAAACGACCGCTTGCGCGTCATAATGGACGTATGAACTCCAGAAGTTCAGTCCGTCCGTGAACGAACCATTTTTGAGCGGTGACCGATCGACTTCGATCGGTGTGACATCCATCAATTCGACGTCATCGAGTGTCACTTCACCTTTCGCCGTTCCGAAGTTGAACTGGAGTAAACTATTTAAATCTGTCGCTTTCGTCATCGTAAATGGTACTTCGACTGTCGTTGCGGATTTCGTCAACGGCACGTCACGCGTCGGCAGATAAGAAACCGTTCCGTCCGCATTCGTCAACTTGACTTGCAGTTGTTTGATCCGTTCGGCTTTCGTTTTAAAACGTAAGATATACTGATGGTTTTCCTGCAGTTGGACACCACGTTGCGTCAGCGTCGCCGGTTGTCCCTTTTTCATCTGTGCCTTGGTTTTGAATATAAAGTCACGTGTCACCGGGTCGACCGATCCGGTTCCTTTTGTCTGACCGGCATCAAACTGCCAGTATGTCAGGCGGTCCATTGCGCCCTGGTCAAACGTGCCGTTGTAAATCTGATTGCCGTCCGGTAATGCCGGTTTTGTTGCGGTTTCATCAATTTCACCGCGTGGCACTTGTTCGACGCGGACGTTACCAATTTTGACCCCTGCTTTAGCCAGACCGAGGTTGAACTCAAGTCGTGCCGCAAGATCCGTTTCTGCTGCCATATCGAATGTGAACGTATGGCGTTTGACGGTTGGTGTCAAATCGATGACTTCTTCATTCGAGTACTTCGTGTAGCCGCGTTCTGCCCCGCCACCGACTTTCGCGACGATTGCCCGTGCTTGTTCACTGCTGGCGTCAAAGCTGACTTCATACCGTCCGCCTTGGGCGAGCGAAATCTTTTGAATCAACTGGTGGGCATAGTTTTGAGCACCCGGTTGGTCGATCGTGACACTCGCAAAGCGGGTTCCGTCCTGCTCCGTCACGTTAACCGATCCTTTGCCGCCAAAGTCCGGTAACGTCACGTAGTTCCAGTACGTCGGATCAAGGACTTGCGCGCCGTCTGTGATCGTCTTAATTGCTTTTTCGTACGCTTGGTCATAGACGAGGTTGCCGTCTACTAAAGGTTGTTTTGCCCCATCCGGTAACGTCGCGTCTTCATAAACCGGCTCGACCGGTTCGCGGTAGTCACGGTTCTTCAGATCATAGACGCGGACATAATCAACTTCCATCTCGCCCGGGAACTTCGTTGTCGCATCGACTTCGCCGTCAAACCAGCCGCCGACCGCGAGGTTCATCACGAGATAAAAGTTTTGGTCGAACGGTGCCGGATAACTGTAGTTGGTTGCTGTGCTTTTACCTTTGCTGTACCAGTCGTTTTGCGTTTGATAGAGGTTGCCGTCGACATACCAGCGGAGTTCGCCCGGCTCCCACTCGACGGCATACGTATGCCATTGGTCAATCCGTTCGCCGTCCGGGAAGTTGTAGTCCTTACCGGTGTATTTATTGTTCGGCCAGTTCTCGCCGTAGTGAATCGTTCCGGCAACTTTGTCCGGCTGACTACCCCATGCTTCCATGACGTCGATTTCACCGGACGATGCCCAGGCACCGTACTTGTCCTGTTCCGGCAACATCCAAAATGCCGGCCATAATCCTTTGCCGGTCGGCAGTTTCGCTTTGATTTCATAACGTCCGTATGTCTTGCTGAATAAGCCTTTGGTTTTCAGTTTTGCTGATGTATAGTCGTACGTTCCGAGGGCATCCGTTGTTTTTTCTTCTTTTGCCCGGATGACGAGTTTGCCGTCCCGGATAAAGGAATTATCTTTTTTCGTCGTATAGTATTGTTTTTCATTATTGCCCCAACCCGGAGTGATAGCGCTCCCATTTTGATCCACAACCCAGTTTCCGATATCATAGGTCCACTTCGTCCGGTCAAGCTGTTGTTTCGTGAATTCATCGGACCAGACCATCTTCCATTTCGTCTTGTCTTTTTTGTCCGTCTTCTCAGCATGACCGGTCCCGGCATAGGACAGGACAAGTCCCGTTCCGAGGGCAATTGCGAGCCACTTCTTCATCTGTAATTCCTCCTTGTTAATGAAAAAACAGGCAAGACGATCAATTCGACCTTGCCTGTTCGACGACGTTACGCTTCTTGCGGAAGTGCTGCCTTATGCGTATGGATGACATTCGCATACCAATGCGCGCTGTCTTTCCAGATTCGTTCCTGTGTATCGAAATCGACATAGATGATGCCGAATCGTTTGTCGTAGCCGAAGCTCCACTCGAAGTTGTCGAGTAACGACCAGAGGTAATAACCGGCGATGTTCATGCCTTCCTCATTCAGATCAGACACGGCTTGCAGATGCTGCGCGACGTAATCGATCCGGTTTTGATCGTGAATCTTGCCGTCAACGAGCTGGTCGTCAAACGCAGCCCCGTTTTCTGTGATGAAGATCGGCAGGTCCGTATACTCGGCCCGCAAGCGGCGGATCAAGTCCTTGAATTCACTTGGAGCGATATCCCAGCCCATGCCGGTTTTGTCGTAATCCGAGTACGCGTCTTTGTGTAAGAAGTCACTCGCGGCACTGAACTCAACCAGGTTCCGGCTGTAGAAGTTGATCCCGAAGAAATCACATGGTGTCGAAATCGTCGCGAGGTCTCCCGCGTGGATGAAGTCGTACGTATGGACGTATTTCGAGAACAGATTCATCATGTCGACCGGATACTGTCCTTTGAAGATCGGATCAAGGAACCAACGATTCGCATAGCCGTCGGCATTGTTCATCGCGATCTGATCGTTGACGGAATCCGTTTTCGCGTACTTCGGTGCCAAATTCAATGTGATGCCGATCGGCGTCGCTGAATTGAACTCCCCTTTCAGCATCTCGACCGCTTTTCCGTGTGACAACAGCATATGGTGAACGGCCCGGACGGCTTCATTCATGTCCGTGTGACCCGGTGCATGCTGACCGAGGTGGTAGCTCAAGAAGCCGGCACACCATGGTTCGTTGTGCGTAATCCACGAGTCGACGATATCGTCGAGTTCTTCGAAGCAGACACGGGCGAAGTCGAGGAACCAGTCGACCGACTCACGGTTGACCCAGCCGCCTTCTTCGTGCGCCCACATCGGGAGATCCCAGTGGTAGAGGGTGACAGCCGGCTTGATGCCTTCTTCCTGCAAACGTGTTGCCAGTGTCTTGTAGAAGGCCATCCCTTCCGGATTGAACTGCCCTTTACTCGGGAAGATCCGTGGCCAGGCAATCGAGAAGCGGTACGTGTCGACGCCTAACTGTTTGATGTGTTGAATATCTTCTTCAAAACGGTGGTAATGATCGCAGGCGACATCCCCGTTATGTTTTTCAAAAACTTTTCCGTCCGTATCGCAGAACGTATCCCAGATTGACGGCGTACGACCACCCTCGTCGTGTGCGCCTTCGATTTGGTACGAGGACGTCGCCGTCCCGAAGACGAAGTTCGGTGTAAATTTCATAGATGTAAGCCCCTTTACCAGTTTATTCTTTGACGGCACCAGCTGAGATGCTGCTGACGATGTATTTCGAGAGGAACAGGAATGCGATCATGATCGGTACGACGGAAATCGCGATTCCGAGATAGAGCGAACCGAGGTTTTCCGCGACTTGTGATCCTTTGAGGAAGCCCATCAAGACCGGTAACGTGTACTTTTCCGGTGAGAAAAGCAACACGAGCGGCATGATGTAGTTGTTCCATGAACCGATGAACGTAAAGATCGACATCGTGGCAATTGCCGGCATCATCATCGGTAACGCAATCGTGTGGAAGATCCGCCATTCACTGGCGCCATCCATCCGTGCCGCTTCCAGCAAACTCGGGTGCATGACCGTCTGTAAGTACTGACGGACAAAGAACACCGTAAACGGACTGGCAATCGCCGGAACGATCAACGGGATGAAGCTGTCGAGCAGACCTAAGTTCTTGCTGAGTTCGTAAAACCCAATCAAGCCGAGTTGTCCCGGGATCATCATCATGACAAGCATGAAGACGAACAGGACGTTTTTTCCTTTGAACTGGTAGAAGGCAAATCCGAACGCGGTCATCGCCGAGAAGTAACCCGATAAGACGGTGACGAGGACGGCGATGATCAGACTGTTCTTGAAGCCGGACCAGATGTTGACGTAAGAGCTTAAGGCGGCGTAGTTTTCAGCGAGCGAGTTCCCTGGAATCAATGAGAAACCGGATAACACTTCTTCGTTTGAGCGGGTCGCGTTGATGATCATCATCAAAAACGGAATGATACAGGCGATCGTCAAGGCAATCAGTCCGACGTAGATCAGACTTTTCCCGAACCAGGCTTTTTTCTGTTTCGGTGGTGGTGTCAACTTCAGTGGACGTTCTGAACGCTCCGGTTGATCTTCCGTTTGTGGCACGATCCGACGTGCTTCTGCATTTCGTTCCATCGGTCAGGCTCCTTTCGGTGAACGTTCTTTTCGGAACATCCCTTTGAAGACGATGATTGAAAAGACGAGTGTAATGGCAAACAATCCGTATGCAACAGCAGCGGCGTAGCCATAGTTGTTGTATTTAAAGGCTTGGTTGTACAGATAAAGCACCATCGTGTTCAGGGCACCATCCGGCGCACCGACACCATCCGTGATCAACATCGGTAAGTCGAACAATTGTAGTCCGCCGATCAGTGACGTGATCATGATATAGAGCAGAATTGGTTTTAAAAGCGGTAACGTGATCCGCGAGAAGATTTGCCAGCGTGTCGCACCGTCAATCAGTGCCGCTTCGAAATAATCCTTCGAGATGCCCGATACGCCGGCCATGACGACGATGAACGAGTGACCGAGCCACATCCAGGTCAGGATGAGCGAGACGGAAATCTGTGCTGTGACCGGTTGCGTCAACCAGTTGATCGGCTCTGAGATCAAACCGATTTTGAGTAACATCATGTTGAGTGAACCGTGCTGCCAGTCGAGCAGGATGCCGAACAATAAGGCAACCGAGCTGATTGTGATCAAGTTCGGCAAGTAGAATGTCGCACGGAAAAACGCGAGCCCTTTCATCTTGAGCTGTAAATCCGAGAACAGTAAAGCGAGCATCAAAGCTCCCCCGATTTGCAGGATGAAGTTCAGTCCCCAAATCTTGATGGTATTGAAGAACGCTTCAATGAAGTACGTATCTCCGAGCAAACGCGTATAGTTCGCGAGTCCGACGAGTTGTTCGCCTTCTGCGCCTGTGTAGTTGGTGAAACTGTAATAGAACGTCAAGGCAACCGGATAGATGCTGAAGATCAAGAAGACGATCCAAAACGGTGCGATGAACAGATAACCATGGCGATCAAGTTTTTTCACAGGTCAAACCCCTTTCTTAAATAAGAAAAGGTGAAGCGAGGATCGCCCCACCTAGACTCCTTATTCCGGTACTTTTACGTCCGGATACGCATTTTTAACTTTTTTGTAGAATTCAGCAAGTGCTTCATCTTTCGACTTTTTGCCTTGGACATATTCCATGACCGACGCACCGTACAATGTGTCAAGCTGTTGGTCGTACTTCGTCACGATTCCCGGTGTGATCTTGTCTGCTTGATCGAGGAAGAACTCGTAGTTGTTCTGTCCGCCGAGGAACTCATCTTTGAAGTCGGTTTTGATTTTGTCCGTAACCGGTTTGTAAGCGAGGACGTCGCCTGTTTCTTTCGCCCAATCCGTCAGGAATTCTTCGTCTTGCGTCATCATTTTAACGAAATCATACGCAAGCTTTTGTTTCTTCGAATCTTTGTAGACACCTAACCAAGTACCGCCCCAGAAGTACGGGCTTGGTCCGCTTGTAACCGCCCAGTCACCGGCTGATTTCTTCGCGTTTTCTTTTAAGACACTATGTAAGCCCCATGTTGGAAGGACATACGAGAAGATTTCGGTTTCAGTTTCTTTGCCGTTTTCTTTGACTTTGACCGGCTTATCCATTCCTGCGAACCATGATGGTGACCACTCCGGCGCAAGTGCCGTGTATTGTTTTGTCCGTAATTCTTTTGCATAATCCATGTAGTTTTTCTTGTCTTCCGTCACGACGAGTTCCTGTTTGTCGTTGACCCAGGCTTGCGGCTCATTTCCTTGTGCGAACCAACGGATCGATCCTTCATCCGGGAACATTTTGTAGCCTTTGCCTTTCATCTTCTCAGCGACTTCGAAGACGCCGTCCATCGAGTTCATCATCGCACCGATTTCTTTTGGATCATCTGTGCCGAGAACTTTTTTCGCGATGCTGCGTTTGTAGTAGACGCCACCTGGTGTCGTTTGCCATGAAAGGGCACGAACGTTACCGTCTTTGTCTTTCCCCATGTCATAGACATACGGGATATAGTCATCTTTGACGTCACCTGCGTTAAACGGTTTTTCCGACAGGTTCGCCCAATAGCCCGCGTCGACCCATTGTTTCAAGAAGGCGATTTCACCGGTGAAGATATCCGGTGCTCCGACGCCGCTCTCAAGTGCCGGCTTTAACTTCGTCGGGTAGTCAGCGATTGGAACGATCGTCAATTCGACTTTGACGCCGTTTTTCTCTTCGAACTTTTTGATTGGTTCTTTTAACTCATCCGTGAACGACCAGATTTTAAGAACTTCCTTGCCGCCGCTCGTTTTTTCCTCTTCGCCGCCTGAACATCCTGCTAAAACGCTTGCTGTTAATGCGCCGACTGTTAATACGCTGACTAACTTCTTCTTCATGTCATCCCATCCTTCTCGTCTGTTGGTAGTCCCCTAAGTAAGCGGTCTCATTTATTATCCAAAAATATCGAAAGCGCTTTCGTAAATGGTCTGAAAAAAGTTCCGAAAGCCCTTTCGGAAACGTACAAAAAAATATCATGTATTTCGAAACCGCTCTCGCGTTTTCTCGAAGACAACCTGCGAGAGCGATTCCGAAAAGGATTATGGTTTTACGGGTCCTGTCGACTGACGGACGATCAAGTCGACTGGAATGATATCCGTCGTCATGACACGTCGTTTGTTGACGATTTGTTCGATTAACAGTTCTGCTGCATGTTGGCCGATTGTTTCCGTATCTTGCCGGACCGTCGTCAGCTTAGGTGTAATAAACTTAGCCAGTTCGATGTCATCATATCCAACAACCGAAAGATCTTCCGGAATCCGTAAGCCGGCTTCATGAATCGCATCAATCGCACCAATCGCCATTTGGTCACCTGCGACGAAGACAGCCGTCGGTTGTTCCGGTAGTGCTAATAACTCTTGCATGGCCTGTTTTCCTTCTTCAACCGAAAAGAATCCTCCGCTGACGATATACCCGTCAGGAATCGGTAGTGCTAAACGTTCCATTGCTTGCTTATACCCTTCAATCCTGGCAGATCCTGCGTCAGTCGTCGTATCCCCTGCGATATGGGCGATTAATCGATGACCCAATTGGTATAAGTGATTAACTGCCAATTCGCCGCCGGTAAGGTTATCCGAGAAGACGACACTGCAATCGGTACTGTCCATGTCGACGACAACGATTGGAATCGAACTTTGAATCAGTTCCTGGACATGCTTGTCCATTTGATCGGAACAGATGACGACGATGCCGTCGACGGCCCGATGCTGGAAATGCTCGAGGTAACTCATGTCCCGATTCCGTAGATTCCGCGAGGCGAAGATCAAGTCATAACCTTGTTGCTCTGTTGCTTTCCGGAAGCTTTCGATGATCGCATTGAAGAACGGATGCATCATCCCGACTCCATGTGCTTCCGAGAACATGACGCCGATCGTCCAGGATCGTTTCGTCGAGAGCGACTGGGCGTGGGCGTTCGGTAAGTAGCCCATATCGGCTGCCGCCTGAACGATTTTCGCTTTTGTCTTCTCACTGACGTCGGAATAATTATTTAAGGCTTTTGAGACCGTCGTGATCGAAAAACCAGTTATTTTCGCTAAATCATAAATTGTACCCATATAACCACTCCATTTCACCGAAAGCGCTTTCGATAAATTTAGTATAGGTGGGAATCTGGAAAGACGCAACCATTATTTGCGAATTTATTTGGAATTTAAAAAATAAATGATATCGCTTTCATTTTTAATCAGAAAGCCCTTTAAACAAGAACAAACGTTTGGTATACTATAAGTATCAGCCAACCGTGCTTAAAATGGAGAGGAGCATCTATATGCCGATTACCCCCTACCTTGTGTTCAACGGCAATACCCGTGAGGCGATCCATTACTATGCCAACATCTTTGGTCAAGACATCCCCGACATCATGGAGTTTGGTCCTGGCAATGGTCCCGACGGTCAACCGTTCGAAAAAGGCATCCAGTCGCTTGTCTTGCATTCGCAATTAATTATTCACGGGACACGCATCATGTTTTCCGATGCGATGCCGCATGATCCCGTGACGATTGGACAAAATGTCACGCTGGCTCTGCATCTGTCAGACGTTCCACTCATTCATGAGACATTCGATAAGCTGGCGAAAGACGGCAACGTCATCATGCCGATTCAAAAAACGTTTTGGAGTGAAGCCTACGGCATCGTCGAAGATCCGTTTGGTGTTCAATGGCAGCTGAATCACGAGGTGAGTGAAGTACCTACCACTTAATATTCTCAGGCGACTTTTATTCTAAAAGTCGCCTTTTTAATGCAATTAAATCAATGCAAAGTGACCTTTTAACGTGACGTTATGGTTCAACGTCTAATTGTTAAATAATACAATTCAATTACTGTAAAATTAAGCATTTAATTCAATTGTTTTGTATCTGTTAAAGAATAGTAGTAAAAATTTGCTACTGTTATATCAACTACAAAGGAGGGCTTATTTTGAAAAAAATTGCGTTCATCCTAGTCATGAGTTTACTAATTTCAACTTTGTCACCATCCATTTTAGTCAAAAACAATGCCACAAATCCTGGATATGATCGAGAACCGAACAAAGAATACACAACACAAACTAATTCACTGAGCATTGGATATCATACTGCTGATGCTTGGGCGGTGTTAGTTGGTAGATTAATCATAAAAAGTGCTACACGATTAGCTAAAATAGGATCAAAAACGTATAAAAAAGTTCCTAAAAGCAAGGTCGTTAATGCACTAAAAAATTATAAAGGAACTGCTTATTCGACGGGTTCGAAAAAATATGTCATTACTAAAACAGATATGAAGTATGAAGCATATGCTAGAAAGACATCATCCAAGATATTGGACTTATAGTAAAAAAAATGTGAAAAAGCAGACTTTTTTTGATTCGAAACTATCGATTAAAGATGTAGAATCTATTGCCATAAATGTAGCCAAACAAAATAGAAGTGGTCTTTCAAAAGTTTCTTCTACAGGTTCGAAGCAATTTACAGGAACAGTCGATGGCGTAAAATATGTCATGGGAGTTGAAAAAGGACATATACGCCAACTTTATCCATTATTAAAATAAGGAGCGTGCTTTATGGATATCCAAACTTTTATCTTTTTGGAGAATGAACAAAAACATGTAAATATTACAGAACGAGAGCGCATTCAAGCATATATTCAGCAAAAAGAGGATTGGTTAGACGATGGCTTTTTAAATCTAGACGGTAAAATTTCTTTCACCAAAAATGGAATCATACAAGGAGCCGATTATTCAGACGAACTTGGACCACTGTGGCAATACTATGCAGATGCTTTGAGAAACTTTCTAGAGAATGGCTCTGCTACATTTTATTATCCGAACACTCCAATAGAAGTTAGCTTTAAAAAAGTGAGCACAAGCCAACTATTATTAACCATCGATCAAGAAGAGGTTATATATCAAACGGCAGACTTCATTCAGACTTTCAAACAAGCAGCTTTATCTTTTCATCAGCTCATCGAAATCATTTCTGATCGAAAATACGAGGACGATTTACTCCAAAAAATAGTGACCTTGCCGCAATGATAAAGGGCGATTCCGTAATAGGGAATCGCCTTTTGATTAGCTTTTGCTTAAGGAAATCGAATGCACAGTCGATTGAATAAACTGCTTCAACCACGCTTGTCTTGCTTCTACTGAAAAATCTTCATTTCCGAACTTCTCTACTCTGAAAGGAAGCATTTCTAAAAACTGATGCTCTAGTGCTTGCCGTGCCTATAAAATACCAATTGTCCCTTCTATTTCTGATAACGATCGATTCATACCATAGGCTTGTTCAGTGTGATACGATATAAACCCGTTCGCCCATTCTGTCGGACGTTCTTGAAGCACCTTGCGGAAACTCCATTCAAGGACATACATAGTATCAGCCGCTAAAGCTTCCGTTACAAACAGTTTCCATTTCTTCAATATTATTGGCTGATGCAGTTCAAACGGTAAGTTCATAAATATTTCGTGCTCGTAGAAACTCAAATATTACTTCTGAAACGTCCTGTTCTGATTATCACTGGCGATACAATAACAGAACGTAGTCATTAAACGTTTCAGCAAACTGCATTATATCTGCCGAAGCGTATTTTTCTTGAAAGTCTGCCCATTCATTGATTGTTAAGTAAGCGATACTTTCATAATCCGTGGGATGTATATCTACCTCGATATGAAGATGCGTGTCGCTTTGTCGTGCTTTTAATAGACGTGTGTTGGTGCTTCAACTGTTGTCGTGTTTCCGAAACCTAGAAGTCCTTCGACCAAAAAGAGCTTCGTTGGTATTGAATCATATCCTGGTTAAAGAATCGGTATTCCAGAGCACATTTTACAATTAAATACATTTTTTATTCATTATAGTTATCAATAATCGAAATTGTTTTATTTGCCACTTCACTACCAAGTGACTCATATAAATCCTTATCACCAATGATATAAAATTCCTCTTTTGCTCGTGTAGCAGCTACATTCATCATATTTGGATCAGAAACAGCCCACCTTGCTGCACTACTGCTATTTGAGTCCGCTCCAAGAACAAAGTAGACAATTTTCGCTTCTTTCCCTTGAAAAGTATGCACTGTACCAACATTTGATGCTTTTCCATTTTCTCGTTTCGTGAAGTCAATCTCATCTAAAGTTTGCGTAAGTTTATGCGCCACATTTCTAAATGGAGATATGACGTATATTTCATTGGCTAAATCAGGATTTTCTTGCATCCGTTTTTCAATTAGATTTTTTAGTAATTCGGCTTGTTCCTTAACAAATTTGTCGTTTGCTTTTCCTGTCGAGACATACCACTGCGATTTTCCTTCTGAGTCTTCTAATTTACCTTGCACCATTAGACCACCATATGATATCTCATTCGCAATTGTAAACATTGGATAGTTAGAACGCCTATGAACCCAAAGTGGTATACCAATCCATTCATCAGCATTTTTTTGAAAGCCATATTGACTTGTATCATCCACGATTGTTTGAGTAGATGCATCGGAAGATACAAATTTTTCATCAACATTGAAATGCCTACCAATCAAGTTCAGAACATTTGAATCTATTGTTACTACGGGTTTTATTTGTGATGGATCTCCAACAACCATAACCTTTTTACTTCTAAAAATGGCGCCAACACTAGCTTGCGGTAGTGCCTGCCCCGCCTCATCGATGAATACATTACCTATTGAATTTTCATTAAGATTTTTAAACATCCTACCAAAACTAGCAAAAGTAGTACTGATAATAGGAATAGTGAAATTCAACCATTGCCATGATTCTGAAATCAACTGATATCCATTCTCTTTTCCAATATATTTAGACTGGCTACTCCAAATAATTCTTGCAGCTTTTAAATGTTTCTTGTTTTCATATAAAAACTGTTTTCTGACTTGTAATGCTAAAATGAATAACTTTGATTGCAATTTGCGGAACTCTTCTGTCGACCATGGATTAGACTTTTGAAGTTCACCGTATGATAATGAAAAATCCAACCCCATGGCGCCATTTTTAGATATAATGTTTTCCAACACTTCAATTTCTTTTTTTAATTTTTCCAAATGATTTTTCTCTTTAATTGTCCATTGGTCAAAGTCAACTTGTTTGTTTTGAACTTGCTTACGAGAATACTCATCTAGTTCAGTATTTTTCTTTAATTTATTTTCAAGCAGCATAACATCACTTAACAATTTAGTTTTTTGTTGAGATATGCGATTTAAATGATCATTTGCATGATTAAGAGCTTTAAAGTATTTCTCAACTTTTGGTTTATTAAATACTTTCTGAAACCACAAAAAACTTGGTTTCTGCGAAATGACTACAGTATAATTCCTTTCAGCTTGAGCTTTTACATCAGTCAAATTATTAATTTCAAAGGTAAGATTTGATAAATCTTTATTTAGTTGTATATTTTCTTGCATCAGTTTCTCATGCTCAAGCTTTGCTTCTTTTTGATCTAATTCTAAAGTTGTTTTTTTCTTCATCTCTTCTTGTTCAGAAGTATTGAGTTTCTTAGCATGTTCAATCTTTAATTTTCGAAGAGAAGATATTTGTTCACTACATTGTTGAATTTCATTTCTTTTAATTTTTACTTGACTATAAAGAAATAAAAATTCTTGAAAAATATCTACATTTTTTTGATAGTTTTCTTCAAGTTCTTTTTCGATTGCTTCAACAGTTAAGAGGAATGTATTGATGTTTCTTGATGCTCCACCTTCCAATGAAAATGTTCCCCAGTTTTCTTCAAACAAAAGCTCACTTTCAATTTCACGATTCTTTCCAAAACCTTTGCCTTTTAGGTTGGAATTAGAAATATCTTTAAAGTAGTGCACTTCCGCTAGCAGATTTTGAAATTCGTCAGCAATCTCTGATTTCTTCGGTAATTCTTTCACAATATTTTGGACTGCTCCATTGTTTGAACTTGCAACAATAATATTTTTTTCTGAAATAGATAACGGTAAAATACCGAGTTTAGCCTTTTGCCAATAAATTAAGCTTCCTTTAATATTTTTATCAGAAAGTTGAGCTATTTCCACTGCTTGTTGTACTACTAGATCAGCGAAGATATCTTTTAACAATGTCGTCTTCCCTGTACCTGGTGGTCCATTAACACTTCGAATATCATTTCTATCATTCAACGCTAAATTTACAGCAACCTGTTGCATGAACGAGAGTGAATGTTTGGGATTGCTCGGAAATCGTCCTAACGGATAAAATTTAGGTTGTAAAATATTTTCTTTGAAAATATGAGGGTTAAAATTAGTCGACTCTTTTTTCCCATCTAGATTTTGTCGAGCTCCTGAGAATCCGTTAAAATAACGATCTAAATTTTCATTAGTCATTTTCTTTGCTTTGTTCAAGTCTTCGATAAAGAATGAATGTAAGTTTGTATCTCCATTATCCAAGTTTTTCATAAATGCATAGCGAAAGTTTTCTTCAGAAGCATTGTATTCTTGTAAAAGCCGCGAAATTGTAAAGTTAAAATCTTCACTAAATTCTCTGTTCAATTTTTCTCTAAAGGAGTTTTCGACTTTTAAAAAATCTTGTGGGAAATCACCATATCGGTGGATATATCCGCTCATCGTATAGAATAATTTGTCTGCTATAAAATTTAATTGATTATCAAAACATAAAGTAAATGTGAATTTGTTAGAATTACTAATTTCTTCTTCCGTTTTAGTAATCTTGTATTTTGCTCTCAATATATCCACGACTTCTTGAAAATTAAAAATATTAAAGTATAATACCAGGCCTGACTTCTTGAATAACTTATCTGATACTTCTTTTTCTTCTTTTTGTTTGGTTAAAAAATCTAAAAAAAACATTTTCCAATCTTCCACTTTTTTATATGTATATAAAGGGGTTAATGATTTGTCTCTCTTATTAATAGAACCTTCGGATAGTTGCTCTATAGTAATCCAAGCATCTAAAATATTTTCTCTTTTGTTCATACATTCTCTCCTAATACTATTCTTGTATTTCAAAACTTTGATAATAGAAGATATAAAATCTATTTTTTCGTCGTCAGTCGTTCATTAAAAAATATAGATTAATTCTAAACAATATAGTGTCAGTCACCATTTTATATAAGTATTGTAAACTTTTATTTTTTATTTTTATATATAAAGTATCATTATCAAATATAAATGGCTTTCCCATCCTTGGAAACGGCATATTCTTTAATAATCGCTCTACTTTCATAGTATCAAACGGTACTTTTAGTTCCACTGTTTGCGCATCTTTGATTTCTCGATACTTCTCCGCATGCAAATATTCATAAAAGAACGGCGCCACTTCTTCAGCCGTAATCGGCTCCATCCAATGTTCTTCACCCCGCTCGAGCATCGCCAGCAACACAACCATCTTATAGCTCCGGTTCATCACCGTCTTTTCGACCTGTTCAATCAGTTCACGGTTAGCATCGTAAGTCTTTACTTCTTCATCCGTCAATTCACCTTGTTCCTTCAGGAAACCAACGTACGAGCCCCACTCTTGTTTATAACCAGTCGGCACGGCTGTCAGTTGACCAATCTCAACGTAGGTTGGACGACGCCCGATATCGAGCTTCAATTGTTCGTAGCTCTCAATCAATCGGAGTTTCCGCTGATTCGGTTGACGCATCCGATGAATGATATTCAATGCTTGTGTATCAAACTCGATGATGCATCCTTTCGGTGGCGTAATTGGCTCCGTATCCCCACGCTTGAACTTGTCTTTTACTGTTCCAAGTAACATCAGCTTCGTTTCAACGTTGTTATAGTTGCCGATCAGATCGATGATGACACAATGTGATTTATCGCTCGCTAAACGTAACCCTCGTCCAATTTGCTGCGTGTAGATTGCAATCGATTCTGTCGGCCGACAGAATAGAAGTGTATCCACTTTTGGGATGTCGACTCCTTCATTAAACAAATCGACCGTAAAGACGATCTCTAACGCCCCCTGCTCAAACTCTTGAATCCGTTCCCGTCGATTGACGGTCTGTCCGGTTAAGGCAATCGCCTGATGTCCCATTTCCCGGAATGTCTGCGCTAAATATTCAGCTTGGCGGATCGACGAACAAAAGCCAATCGTCTTCGTCTGCCTGTGCTTCGACCAAGCGGCATAGATATTTTCTGAGACTGCCCGATCAATCTGTGCCTGTTCCAGTTCCATCGCATCATATTTCCGTCCCATCCGCCGTAGTTGCGAATAGTCGATGACGTCATGAATCCCGTAATAATGGAACGGTGTCAGAAATCCTTCGTTGATCGCTGACGTGAAGTGCATTTGAAACGCAACGTGATTGTCGCACAGTGCATAGACGTCCGCCCCGTCCATGCGGTCCGGCGTCGCTGTCAGTCCCAGCAAAAACCGGGGTTCGAAATGCGCCAGGACCTTTTGATAACTTTTAGCTGCTGCATGGTGGAACTCATCGATGATGATCAAATCAAAATAGTCTTTTGCAAACCGTTCAAGATGCCGGTTTTGGGATAACGTCTGGACTGAGCCAAACAGCACGTCCGTCTGTTCATCGTTCGTACGGTCTGATCCGATATACAAAGCCGTTTGCCAATTGGGTTCGACCTTTTGAAACGAACGTTCCGCTTGTTCCAGTAATTCACGCTGGTGTGCAAGGAACAGAATTCGTTTAAAACCACGTGCAAAGAATGCACTGAGATACGTTTTCCCAAGCCCGGTTGCAAGTACGGTCAAAGCACGCGTCCGTCCTTCTTCCATCGTTTCCCGAAGTGCCCGTAAGGCTTCCTCCTGCACCCGGTGCGGCAGAATCTCCTCGGACATGACGAGCTGTTGCTCCGCATAGTCAACTTCCGGTTCTGCGACATATTGCCGTGCGTCATGTTCCTGCCGGTATGCTTCAAGGACAATCGGATTCAGGTCTTGAGCTGCTTCACTTAAGTAAAAGTCCATGAATGCTTCAATCGCATCATCTAAAATATGCGGCGCGACAGCTTGAGGCAAATGGAGATTCCACTCGACACCGGTTCGAAATGCACTTTTGGAGATATTCGATGAGCCGACAATCGACAGACCCGTCTCCGCATTGCGGAACAAATAAGCTTTCGGATGAAACGCCCGTCCGCCGGAGCGATAAAACCGGATTGACAGACCGTCTAGTTTCAATAATTCGGCCAACGCCTCAGGGTCCGTGATATGTAAGTAGTCGCCGATCAAAAAGTGAACATCAGCGCCCCGTTCGACGGCACGACGTAACGACGGTAACAACAGTTCGACACCCGAACGTTGCGCAAAGGCAGCGACGATATAGACTTCATCAGCTTGGTCAATGGCATCGACCAACGACGCATACAGGTCATGTGTCGTCAGTTTTGCTGCCGGAATCAATCTTCGACCTCAATCAGATACAGCTTGTCATCAAAGCCGCCCCGCTTATCGTGTTTCGTCAGCCGGATTGCTTCAAGTTGTTCCGGTGTTGTCCCGTGCGTCCGAGCCAGCGCGTGAATTAGTTCCAATAAATCAGCCAGTTCTTCGACCGCTTCTTCGGTCGTCGTTGCTTCTTCATATTCGGCTACTTCTTCATGCAATTTCCGTTTCGCTTCGACAAGGAATTCTTCCTCGTTAAGTGTCCGGAACGTTGCTTTTTTTCCGTTCCGAGCAATGATAGTTGGAATCTGATCCCGGACTAATTTATGATAAAGAGGCATTGGATTCACTCCTTGTAAGTATGGTGATGGTGTTGTAAAAATTATCCTATAGTTCAAGGCAGATAGCACGTTCTACATACGATTTATTTTAGATTAGAGGAGGAGTTTTCATGAGTTCATTCCAGAAAATCGAAACAACTAACGCCCCGGCTGCCATCGGTCCTTATTCACAAGGTTTCATCGCTAACGGTACGTTTTATGCCTCAGGTCAAATCCCGATCAATCCTGCGACCGGTGAAATGGTCGTCGGTGGCATTACGGAGCAGACGGAACAGGTCATGAAAAACGTCGATGCCATCTTAAAAGAAGCCGGTCTGACACCGGACCGTGTCGTCAAGACGACGTGTTACTTAACGAGCATGGATCATTTCGCTGCGTTTAATGACATCTACTCGGACTACTTTGCTCCGCATAATCACTTCCCGGCACGATCTTGTATCGCCGTCAAAGAGTTGCCGAAAGGTGCTTTGGTCGAGGTTGAGATTTTAGGATTAGTTTAATTTCTTAAAGCACGTCACTTTTGGTGGCGTGTTTTTATTACTTTTTTATTTTCTTCATCCGCTTTTTCGCTTCCAGTGACATCGCCCCCACTATCGCAATCAACTGTGGAATGAGCATCAAGAGACTGACGAGCAAAATCAGTTGTTCCGCCGTCAACGGTTTGAAGTAGCCGTCAAAGCCATAGGCATCTGTTTGACCTGCAAAATAAACAGAGATGAAGTAAGACAGAACATTGCCGGCCATCACAAACAGCAGATGACCCCATCGCTGACCGATGGAAGCGAGAACCGTGAATCCGACAAGTAACAGTAGATAACCGAGTAATGTCCCTGTCTTGAAGTCTTCGAGCAACGCCAGGTAGACGAATGGAATACAATAGCCGGCTAAGACAGCTAACCCGATCCACCACTTCTTCATCTAAACTCCTCCTTTTCAAACTGACGGTACAGCCAATCCCGAAGCAGTTCCCAGCGTTCCGGATAGGCGTTACTGCCCTGAGACGCTCTGTTTCCCTCCGATTCGGTCCAACTGATTTCCCAATATGTCCCGTCGAGAATCAGCCATTCCGTCGTGTATTCCGGTTGCCAGTCGATGACCCCGGCCTTCTCTAAACGTCGTGTCAGCTCCTGCTGTTGCTGTCGGGACAAGAGAACGATCGTTTCTTCTCCCGTTCCCTCTTCCAGCCGCAATTCCCGGGTCGCGGCCGTCCATGTAAATAGTTGTTCTTCTCCCATGCCGGACTCCCGGTAACGGAATTGTTGGATTGGATTGTCGCTCATTTTTCATCTATCCTTCCTTGTTCACTCCTGTTATTTCCAGTATAATTCATTTTCCGTTTTCTACCTATATCAAAAAATAATCAGGTTCTGCTGATGGACTTATTTCCAATCGGCAGTTGCTTTTTCATCTTTTCGATTCTATACTGTCAATAACAGTTAAGTGTTATTGACAGTTATAAACCATGATAGATCAGGAGGGATTTACGTTGAAACATACCGGTCGCCACACAGGCGCTTTTTTACTCTTATTCCTTGCGAAAGGTCCCACCTATGGCGGGGATCTGCTCCAACGCTGCGAGCAGGAATTGCCGTTTAACCCGATTGATAGTGCGATTCTCTACCGGACACTCAAAAAGCTTGAAGAAGAAGGGTTCGTCACCTCCATCGTCACTACGTCTCCCCAAAACAAGATGGTGAAAATGTATCAGATGACATCGTCCGGTCGGGCACAGCTCGACCGCTTTCATGAGGACATCGAACAAAAGCTCCAAAATCTGCTGTATTTCCAGACGCATTATGCAAAACAGGTAAAATCCGATGGTTAACAGCATCGTGCTGTACGGAATTGTCATTCTTCTGTCCAGTTTTTCCTTCTACAAGGACAAACAAAAGACGCAGGCGGCATTTGCGAAAGCCTGGAAAATCTTTACGAACCTGTTGCCGGATCTCCTGGCCATCCTGTTGTTCGTCGGTTTGTCGTTATCGATTCTGTCGCCTGCTCAAATCTCAGCCTTACTCGGACAGGATGCCGGATTTCTTGGTATCATACTGTCACTCGTCATCGGGGCGATTGCTTTGATTCCGAGCTTCGTTGTCTTTCCGCTCGGAGCGACCTTGCTTGAGAATGGTGCCGGACTGGCGCAAGTCTCAGCTTTAATGGCCTCACTGATGGCCGTCGGAATCATGACGATCCCGTTAGAGAGCCGCCTGTTCGGCAAACGGTTTGCTTACGTGCGCAACCTGTCCGCCCTTATGATGTGTCTGTTCTTTTCGTTACTCGTCATGGAGGTGCTTGGATGAAACGGATCAAAACATATGGCTTCTTCCTCACAATGTCCGTCCTCTTGCTCGGACTTCTGCTTATTGATCCTGTACGCGGTCAGCATGCCGCCCGGCTCAGTTTTAAGAGTCTGCTTGATATGCTGCTTCTGTTGCCACCGATTTTGGTACTGGTCGGTCTACTTGATCAATGGATAAAAAAAGACACCCTGCTAAAATACATGGGACTAGATGCAGGGTTTCAAGGGTATTTGTATGTCTTATTACTGGCTGCCATCGCAGCCGGTCCGCTCTATGTCGCTTTTCCCGTCGCCGTTCTCTTGCTCGAAAAAGGCGCCAGCGTCCGGTATGTCGTCTTTTTCCTCGGAGCGTTCACGACGGTCAAGTTACCGGTCCTGCTGTATGAAATTTCTTCGTTTGGTCTTGTCTATACAGCGCTTCACATCGGTTTTGGTCTGCTGTTCTTTTTCATGACAGCCCAACTTTTTGAACGGTATCAGACCGCTTTGCAGATGAAATCATTTTAAAAACAGGAGGTTTTTCATGATGGATCAACAGCTGTTTCTCTTCGGTGGCGGTCCGCCGTTCACGCCAATGCTTTGCGAACAATTCGTCTCTTGTCTCGACCAGTCAGGACCGGTTGCTTTACTGTATGTCCCGCGTCCTGGCTCAAACTGGGACGATTATGCCCCGATTTATACAGATGCCTTAACAGCAAATGGCGCGACAAATTTCTTCCACTTTCCGTTGTCTGCACGTCCGACACCTGAACAACTCGAACAGTTAGCTGGAAGTGTCGGAATCATCATCTCGGGCGGGGAAACGGAACGGTATCAACAGTTCATCGTCGGCACACCAATCGGTACCATCATTCAAGAACGGTTTCAGCACGGCGTTCCTGTCGCCGGATTTTCAGCCGGTGCCTTATTGACACCAAACGAATGCCGGATTCCGGCGATTGATCAACGGGACGGGAACGCACTTGTCTTGAATGGGCTCGGACTGCTTACGGATGCTGTAGTTTCCGTCCATTACGATACATGGCAGGAAGAGACGAACTTGTACGAGGCGTTTATAAAAACGGAGAGTACTTTCGGCTACGGTTTACCGGAACGAAGCGGTATTTATCTGAAGAATGGTCGGCTGATGCAACAGGAAAGACCGGAAGCAGTTCTTCTCAGGCAAAAGGGGGAAAACATATGACAACGATTGTAACAGCCGTCAAAGGCATCGTGCAGTACGACAACCGAATCTTAATCGTTCAACGCGCCGCTGCCGACTCCGGTGGCGGAACGTGGGAATGTCCGGGTGGAAAAATCGATTTTGGCGAGTTGCGGAAGACAGTCTGATCCGGGAAATCGAGGAAGAGACCGGACTGACGGTCACCGTCGACCGGATTGCGTATGCTTCGAGTCTGATGACCCACCCGGACCGCCAAGTCATTTTGCTAGTTTACTTCTGCACCGCTACGACCCGGACCGTCGAATTGTCCGACGAGCACGACGCCTATCTATGGGCAGATGAATCGACACTCCGCCAACAGATTGCACCGAATATCCTAGCTGATTTTGAACGGTATCAGATTTTTCCGCAATTGGTTTCCTCTTAAAGACAATTCTTCCTATAGTACTACGCGATTTTAATTCAAGTCACCAGCTCGGACACGTCACTTTTAGTGGCGTGTTTTTTGTTATGAAATGTCTGTCTGTTGAAACACTACTTTTGATAAATTACCTGCCAATATATCTCTCATTTAGTTAGATATTTAAAATCCGCTTGTATTCAGGATAAAAGATTCCTAAAATGAACAAGTATGTCATGCCATTTAAGGAGTCTACCTATGAAACTATCCTTTACTTACTTTGCGTTACCACTAGCTGCCCTTCTCTTAACGGGATGTGCCGGTGAAGAAACAACTTCGCAAGAACCAAAGATTGATCAAGCAACCATTCAACAGGATTCATCGAAGCAGGCAGAAACAGAAACTAAACCGGTCGAATCAGACAAGACGTCTGAGAAACCCGTTACGAAAAAACCTGCGAACACCGAAACGGCCATTGCTGACGCGACAGCCAAGTCTTCGAAGAACTCCGTTTTTTCGGGCTATACAAAACTGACCGTCGACGGGGGCGATATGTCGGGTGACCGGGAACCAAATGTCGTCGTCAACATCGGTTTTGGCGACCGCGAGTACTGGGCCTTTACGAACGAACACGCGCAACTGGTCAAAGTCGTTGCCAAAAAAATCACCTTACAAAATGATGCCGAGGAGACGACATCATCCGGCCGTTACTATTCGGATGAAGCGAAGGTCCCCGGTGTCGAGAGTCCGCAGCTTGACGAGGGACACGTCATTGCCGACTCGCTCGGCGGTGTCTCAAACGCCTATAACATCACGCCACAGGACAGCACTCTCAATCGCCACGGCGATCAAGCTTATATGGAAAACACCATCCGCAAGGCCGGTGAGGTGACAGACTTTGAAGCGACCATTACGTATCCCGATACGACGACACAAATCCCGTCGCATTATCACTATACGTATACGCTACGTGGAAATAAAATCGTTGATGATTTCGATAACGTCAACCCGGATGAAGTGAATGCCGAACTCGGTCTGACTGAAGACAAAGAAGAACCGACACAAGCCCCTGCCGATCCGGAACCAGCTTCCGACACAACGGGTGATGTCTCAACTGTCGATACCGACGGCAACGGACAAGTCACGATCCAAGAAGCCAAAGACGCCGGTTTCGCTATGCCGATTACAGAGGACCATTGGCTCTATCCCCATATGCGGGACAATGACCATGACGGGATGGTCGGCGAATAAGTTTTACGTGCAGCATGAAACAAACGGACTCCGAGGAGCCCGCCTGTTTGTGTTGGATTATTCTTCGCTGTAGCCGACGACCTTGTTCCGTCCCGTCTGCTTCGCTTGATAAAGGGACTGATCGGCCTTTTGGACGACTTCAAACGATGTCTCGCCTTGATCCGACGAGGCCGCCCCGATCGATAACGTGACATGGAATGCCGGATACGTGCTGAAAACAAAATGTTGATCGGCGCAGGCCAAGCGAATCGTTTCCCCGAGGCGGACGGCTTCTTTGAGCGGCATGTCCGGCAATAACAAGACAAACTCTTCCCCGCCGTAACGCCCAACGAGTGCTTCGTCAGGACAACAGTGTTGCAACAGATGGCTCAGCTGTCGTAACACGACGTCGCCCCCGTCATGGCCGTATGTATCATTGACCGACTTGAAGAAATCGATGTCGACGATCAAGACAGAAAAGGCAAAACCATCTTTGTCATAAGACGCAAGGGTCTCGTCCAGTTTCCGCCGGTTGGCGAGATTCGTCAGTCCGTCGGTCAATGCCAGTTCCTGTTGCATCTGAACGAACTGGAAGTGTTTGCGTAATTCCTGCAGGAAACGGTATGTGACATAACCGCCCAGTAAAATGAAAACAATATAGACCAAGGCGATTTCAAGAAATCGGTCAAACGTTGCCGTCAATAAATAGAGGGCCGGTAAACTGTATCCGATACCGATGCCAATCAAGATCAAATAATCTTTGAGCGTGTGTGAAGCAAAACGACGATAAATGCTTGCCGTGACGAGTAAAGCGATACAAATCAAGCCGGTCAGAATCAATCCTTCGTAAGCACCCGGCGGCGTAATCGCAAACCGTGCCCCAAGAATCGCGAGCGTCGTAATCCCGCCACTGACCCAGCCGCCGTAATAATATGCCGTGACAAGAGCGACGAGCCGTAAATCAATTTTTGCCCCATCATACGTAATGCTGTTGAGAACAAGCAATACACTGATAAAACCGGCAATTACCCCTACCAGGATGCGAATTTTGACCGGCGAAGCCGGTGAAATTCGTTTGACGTGTCGGAGTGGTAAAAATGCAAATAAGAGTGATGTAATCAACAATGAAAAATTCAACAGGAACTGATTAAACTGACTCAACATGGCACACGGACACCCCTTCGACTGACAAACTTCATACTCTGTACAGTTCTCTATCGGATGGTCTGCTTCCTGTCTTGAGCTTCTTTGCAGGTTTCCATTTTTTTCATCAGGGAAACACTTCAAAGAGACCGTTTCCACTTAAATAAGGGGGTATTCAATCATGGATATGAAAGAGGAAAAAAAGAAAAGTAAGATGCCGTTCTTCGTCATTCTCGTCGTCATTATTTTTGTTGCCGTCGCCGCTGCCCTGATTATTTACGTTACCTCAGAACCAAAAGAAGAAACACAACAGCTCTTACAGATGACGACGAGTTTCGTCTCGACTTACCTGCCACATGCCAGCTGACAGTGGACATCCTCGGATGTCCTTTTTTGTGCGCTCAACCTTTACAAGAACGCTACGATTCCTTCATAAAATTATCGTCTTTCCTTCCCGATAGGAAACATGGAGGCGATAAAACGAATGAAGCAACCTACACAGAAAAAAAGATTATTGGCCCAACAATTAAACAACTGGCTGATCCCGATCGTCGCGATGGGTCTGTTACTGATCAGTGCTTTAAGCGTCGAAGAACTCTACCGCGCGTCGACAAAGTCCGTCAGTGAACGGCTCGAACGGGAAATGACGATGCTCGATGCCAATATCCGTTCGATCTACTTAGCCTATCCGGAAGACGAACAGGAACGGACACGCGCCATCAAACGCTTAAAAAATCAGCAGCTCGCCGATATGGCACGGGACGAGTACGATGCGGCCATTCAGTCGCTCGCAACTAAAAACGTAGCCATCCAACCGTTGACGTTGACGGCACAACAGAAAAAAGATGTGATGCAACAATTGAAGCAAACACGGGTGACAACGTTTACGAGCAACAACCGGTTCGTTCTCGCGATGTCGATTCAAGAAGTGAATGATGTCCTGTTCTTATCGGTCGATCAAGCACGATTGGTCGCACCCGCTAAGGCACTCGCCTTGAAACTCGGTGTGCTCGGAATCATCGTCCTCTGTTTCGTCAGTCTGTTGATTCGGGCCCGCATCAAAAAGCAATTGGCTCCACTGTCCGTCTTGTCCTTAAAGATTGAAGAGGCGTACGCGAGGCGGACCTATCAGCCGATCAGCATCAAGACGACGACGTTTGAATTACAGCAATTGACGCACCAATACAACCAACTGATGCAGCAAGTCGGTAGTTTGACACAAGAAATTTCGATTGCGAGCGAACGACTGGAGGCGACTCAACCCGGTTTTTCGTCCCAACTCGCCTCGATTGATGAATCCGTCCTCGCTGTCCATCAAGTGGCGACGTCGTTGACAAACCAGTCGACGCAGATGGAACAGATCATCACGGAATCCGGGCAACTGTTGACGACCTCAATCGAGGCACTCGCGACGATGGACGAGTCGATCCAAACGAGCCATCAACGGGTCAGCTCCTTTAATGACGAAGCGACGACGAGTCACCGGATTCTAGACTCATTGCAACAGGATACAACGTTGTTACGGACCCTGTCTGTCAACACGTCACAGTCACTGGAAGAAGCGACAGAGCGCAATCAACAAATGCATGCCTCGATCCGCTACATCCAACAGGTCGCGGAAGCGACACGCCGCTTATCGTTGAATGCCTTGATCGAAGCAACACGCGCAGGCGAAGAAGGCCGTGGTTTCGTCATCGTCGCAAAAGAAGTCGAATCACTCGCACTCGACATCAAGCGGAGTATCGATCACATCAACCAGGCGAACCGGGATTTGACGGCAAGCTTCGGACAAATCGAACAAGATGTTGTCCAGATGACGAATCAAATCGAGACAACACACGAACAACTTGAACAGAGCACCCGCCGGATTGCTTCCGTCCTCAATCATGCCCAACAGATTGAAGCTGCACTCATCCAGGTCGAGACGGACCGGACGCTCGTCTATTCGGTCCAACCGCGGATTCGGGAACACTTCCAACTGATCGAAACGATTCTGTTTGAGCTGACCCACTACAGCCAATCCCTTGAAGCAAACATTCAGGCCAACAGTGCCCGGCAACAGGAACTGAAACAGCATGGTCACATCATCGGTGAACAAATCGAGTCCCTCAACCGGACGATTGTCGGTCCGTCCCATTAAAGATAAACAGACCCTGTGCTGAGGCACAGGGTCTGTTTATTGCTTAACTAGTATACTGGGCTTCCTTTTTGTCGATGATATTGCGAATCCGGTTTTCCGTCACCTGATAGGTCAACGCCAACCGGCGAATCGAAAGCTCGGTTTGATACCGAAGCCGAATCTCCCGGATTTGCCGCGGCGACAATTCGATATGCTGCATCAATAACAGGTCGAACTCGTCAAGGAGCGATGCGTACGCTTGAGTTGTCGACGGTTTGACGGTCAGATTATCAATCTGATCGTTTACGCGATCACCGTCTGCCCGGATAATCCGGTCGTGCGTGGCCTCGGAATCGAGAAATGCCTTGGCGACGAGCTCAGCGACATAAAACCGTTCCCCGCGTCCTTGTTTGTACAACGTCACTTTCCGGTAGCCTTCCTGATTGATCCATGGGCGCAACACGACACCTTGCCGCCGTTGTTTGACACCACGACTCGTCTCGATGATCCGGTCGAGCGACCGAACGTTCCCTGCTGTTGAGACTTGATACATGCCTGCATAGCCCTGTACTGCCTTCCAATGTTCCATATAATCAACGACCTCCATTCGGTCCTAAAACGACGACATGTCTTACTGTTATTATATCATTTTACGAACAAACGTTCTAATAGGAACACTCTGTTTTTCTGTGCTAGTATTAACAAAAAAAGGAAGATGTGTCAGGATGAAGTTTGTACTATTACTCGGTCCGCAAGCGGTCGGCAAGATGACGATTGGTCAGGAACTCGAGCAAAAAACGGGCATGAAATTATTCCACAACCATCAGACGATCGACTTGTTGCATCCGTATTTTGATTTCACGAAACCGGCGCATCATAAGCTAAAGGACTTGATCCGGCGGGAGATGTTTAAGGAAATGGCGGTCAGTGATCTCGAAGGCGTCATCTTTACATTTTTGTGCCTGTTTGGCGTCGAGGGCGGCGGTATCGAATTCATCGAAGAGACCGTTCAACTGTTTGAAGAAGCCGGTGCCGAAGTCTTCATCGTTGAACTGGAAGCCGCTCTGTCGACCCGTCTTGCCCGGAATCAGACGGAAAATCGTTTACTACATAAGTTCACGAAACGGGACATCGCCGCGTCGGAAGCCAACTTGCTTGAAACCGCTGAACAGTACCGGACGCATTCGCTTCCGGGGGAACTGCCGTATCCGAACTACTTACGGCTTGATACCGAGGGCCGTTCAGCCGGCGAAAGTGCCGAAACGATTTGCCGACACTTTAATTGGTCGACGAATCTGGTCGAACGATGAACCGATCCAAGCAGACGTATTTTCCAGTGTTCTTGACGCTCGGTTTGCTGCTGTTTAACATGTTGACGTCCTACTTACTGAGCGGACGGTTTTTCCCGAATCTCAGCCTGTGGGTGCCGATCGGTCTCAACATCTTGGTCGGACTCGGGTATATCGTTTCGCTGGTGCTTGGTCTCCGATCGACAAATAACTACGTTCAATGGTTCAGTATGTTGGCGAACACTGCCTTTTTACTGTCGTTATCGGTCATCACCTTTATGTTGTTGCTCGCAAACGGCATCTCAGAACCGTAATCCGGACACGAAAAACCGTCTCTTCAGAAGCACGTTTTCTGAGGAGACGGTTTTATTTTTTTCCTATTCAGAAAAATCGTCGACTCCACTCGACTTCTACAGGAAAAGGAAGCGTGTTTCCGTCAGGAACAGGCGAGACCCGGTCGTCAGGGGACGACCGCGGCTTGCGTTCCGCCTGAGAAAAGCGAGTGGAGGAAAGACGATTCTTGGTTCACTTTGTTTAATGATTTTCCCCACTTCTAATGCGTCAAGTCACGCCGGAAAATGGGTCCGTCAGCATGAAATCCATTCCTAATCCAAACTTCTGCTTCTCCGTCCTGTCCTGTCACGAACGGCAATAACAACGTCCGGGCGAGATACGCGACGATGACCGTCAACGCTTCTTCGATGTAGCCCGCTCGATCGGTCGGATCAATTGCGTCATAACTGAGGTGCTGACCGCTGAACTGAATCGTCGCAATCTGTTGTCTATCCCGTGTCTGCAGTGTCCAGACACAACCGTCCGTCGTATCTGCTGCTTCAATATGCAAGCGGGACGTCGTAAAGTTCGGATGGCGACCGTTCATTCTGTTTCCTCCTCTACGTCAAAAGCTGCTGTCGCGTATGCTTCACCGTTAATCAGAATCGTCAGCTGGTGCGTACCCGGATAATGGACGCGCGTCGTCAAGTTCCGGAACGACTGCCGTTTCGTAAAGGTCTCCTGTTCACTGACCTGCCGTTCACTGATCCGAAAGACCTTTTGACTCGTCCCCCGCTTTTTGACATAGTCGATTGCATATTCGATTCTGAGGATTTGCGGCTCTGTTGTCGTCACCTGAAACGAAAAAGCCAGTTCCCCGCCGATCGGCAACGTGGGTGTGACCGTCAGTTCGTCGACCGTCACCGTTCCGCGCGTGACGAGACCAAACGCCTTCAAGACGTCCGGATGTCCTTGTTTCAGGAGTGTCCGTGAGGCATGCCGTAAAATCCAGTCCGTATGCGGATGGTTCCCGAGCTGTTCCAATCGTTCAATGACGAGTTCCGGATGGGTCTTCGCGATATCGTTTAAATGATTGGCGACACTTTTGCGGACGTAAAGCGCCTCGTCCTGCAGCAAGTCATCTAAAATCGGCAGGACCGGACGTGGATCAGCAATCAACGCCGGAATCCGTTGTCCCCATGGTAAGCGTGGACGGGTTCCTTCTGACGCCAAGCGCCGGACGTGCTCGTCACTCGACTGACTCCACCGGACCGCGACTTCTAAAAATCGATCTTGATCATCGAGCAGGAACCGCCGGACGGCAAACTCCGACGTCGAGTGCCGGGTCAACCGTTCCAGTGCTACCATTGCCCGGCCCCAGGCATCACTCGGCGCATAGACTTCAATGTAATCCGGGAAAACAATACCCGGTAACCCGGGAAACTCCAGGGCGATCGTTTCGAGGTGCGTCGCCGCCTGGTCAAAGTCAGCCGGTAAATAACGGTTAAGCTCAATCGCAATTCGGCGGACCCGTTGCTTAAACGCCAACTCTTCCCAGTCCCCTTGTTGCACGACGTCTCTAAAGTCCGGTGCCTGCATCGCTTCCCCCAATCGATTCAACCAGTCTGGTGTAAACACATCTTTAATCAAACTCATACATGATTCAATCCCCTCTTCGTCCGCTCCAATTTTAATAAGGCGGCTTTTCGTGCCAAGCCGCCGGCATATCCGCCGAGATCGCCCGTCAAGCGGATGACCCGGTGACACGGAATGATCAGTGCCAGTTGATTGGCGCCGTTTGCCCGGGCGACAGCACGGACGGCTGCCGGATTCCCGACGCGGACGGCAAGTTCCTGATAGGAAATCGTCTCACCCGCCGGAATCTGTTGTAGCTGTTCCCAGACCTGTCTCTGAAACGGTGTCCCGTACAGGACAAGCGGAACCTCGAACCGGTCAAGCGTTCCCGCAAAGTACGCCTCCAGTTCAGCCGTCACCTGCTCAAACACCGGTGTCTCACCGGGAATGATGACGGCGCGGGCTGCGAGCCGTAAACGTTCCACTTCCCGCTCCAGCCCCCGACGATCCACGAACTCGAGTAAGTGCAGTCCTTGTTCGTCGGCAATCGCCAGCATTGGACCAAGCGGCGTATCAAGCCACTTCGCCTGAAGGTACGTTCCATCCCATCGTTTCGGCGTCTCGCCCATGATGCGGGCAAACGCGTCGCGAAAGCCGCTGCTCGATTCATAACCGCTTGCCAGTTGTGCCTCGATGACCGGTTGTCCGTTGCGGATTTCCTTCATCGCAAGGCCCATCCGCCGGGACCGGGCGTATTCGACGAACGTCATGCCAAACCGTTTTTTGAACTGCCGCCGGGCGGTCGAGGCATCGAGTCCCAGTTCCCGGAAGTCGGCATCTTTGAACCGTTTTTCGGGACTCGCTTCGACGGCGGCAACCAAGCGGCTGATGACGTCACTATCCCCGGGATAGGCGAGCGGTTTACAGCGCAAACACGGTCGGTAAGACGCAAGCAATGCCTCTTTCGCCGTCTCAAAAAATTCACAGTTCTCCTGCTTCGGTTTCCGCGCGGGACAGGTCGGCCGGCAAAAGATTCCCGTCGTCTTGACCCCGACAAAAAATGTCCCTTCGTACGAGCTGTCGCGGCGGACGAGTGCTGCATAATAATCCGTTTCCGGTAAGGTATTCATCATGTGTCCCCTCCCCTTCTTTTCCTCAGTATACCGAGTTTACCGTCCTGCATGTCGCCGAAAATCAGGCATGGATGTTTTCTTAAGACAAACTTAAGAAATCTCTCCTTTTTGTGAAAGATATGCCCTGTATCATCGATGGTATACTCAAGAAGAAAGTAGGTTTCGCATGTTTGATTTTTTAAAAGAAGCGATTCAATCACCGAAAACGATTGGCGCGATTGCGCCAAGCAGTCCGCGTTTAGCAAAAATGATGGCACAGCGGGCAGTGGCTGATCGACCGGCCGTCATCATCGAAGTCGGAGCCGGTGATGGGGCGATCACGCAAGCCTTATTGCGTGCGCGACACCCGGAAACGACTTTATGGATCTGTGAACAAAATCTGGTGTTTCAAGAAGCCTTGGCGAAGCTGTTAGCCGATGAGACGAACGTCGAACTGTTCATCGGCGACATTCAAAACTGTCCGGAAGACTGGCATCATCAGGCCGGTGTCCTGGTCAGCGGTTTACCGTTCGCTTCGTTCCCGCTTCCGTTACGCCATGAATTGCTCGAAACCTTCCAGACCCTGCTGCAACCAGGCGGTCATTTCATCGCCTTTCAATATACCAAACTCCATTTCAAGACATTCCGCCGGTATTTCTTTGAGCACAGTTATTCTTATACGCTGCAAAACATGCCGCCTGCCTATGTCTTCGAAGGCGTCCAAAAGGAGGAACTGCCGTGCCCACAATCTTAATCGTCGATGATGAAGCCGATATCCGGCAATTGTTGCGACTGTATCTCCAAAACGAAAATTATCTGATTCTCGAAGCCGCAAACGGCGAAGAGGCCCTTGAGCTTGTTCAGCAACAGCCGATCGACCTGATGGTCCTCGATGTCATGATGCCGGTCCGTGACGGCTTTTCGACCGTCCAGGCCCTTCGGCAAGCAAACTATACCTTCCCCGTCCTGATGCTGACGGCAAAACAGGAGGACCTCGACAAAATCCAAGGGTTGACGTTCGGTGCCGATGACTACATCGGTAAACCGTTTAACCCACTCGAAGTCATCGCCCGGATCAAGGCGATGCTCCGCCGGGTCGCCCAGTATCAAGTGCCGCTATCGGCAAGCAGCCTGCAAGTCGGTCCGTTCACCTTACGTCAGGAGGAACGGGTCATTTTAAAAGAGACAACCCCGCTTCCTTTGACACGCCGGGAATTTGACTGTCTGGCGCTCTTACTGAATCATCCGCGCCGTGTCTTTTCCGCCGACGAATTATATGAGCGGATTTGGCAGGAGGAGGCGCTCGGTTCCGCCACCAACGCCGTTATGGTCCTGATTCATAAATTACGTGACAAAATCGAGGACGTACCTAAAGAGCCGCGTTACCTGCAAACCGTTTGGGGTGTCGGCTACAAGGTCGAGCCATGAGGCGCTTCCGCTTTAAACTGACCTCCTGGATGACGGTCCTGTTATTGGCCGCAGCGTTTCTGAGTACCGCGTTCGCCTGGTTGATCGCGAGCCAGATTCCGCTCGGAACGAAAAACGTTCCCCGTTATTATTATCCGACGGAACAGGACATCACGCAGCGGGTCGAGCATGATATCAAACGGTACGAATCCGGTCAGACCCCGAACGGTGACTATGCCTGGGCCGTCTATCGGTCGAACGGATCACGGGTCGACGCCTCACCCGATTTTCCGCGGACGATGACACCCAGTCGGTTATTAGCCGCGCAAACTCCGGATGAACGGGAACCGTCTGACGAATCGGACGTACGGACGTTGCATCACCTGCAGGCGATTGATCTTGGCGAGAGTGCACCCGGTTATTTCCTTTCCATTGAAACGGTCACCCCCCGTCTGAATGAATATCAGGTCGGTAATTCGACGGCGTTTTTCATTTTACAGTTGGCGTTGTTCCTCTTATTTTTATTTGGCATGACCCGCTGGATTGCCGGGTTGTTCCGCCAACTCGAGACGCGGCTGGAACGGCTCGTCGAACCGGACCGAGCTGTCAGCCCGCTTGTTCCGGTCAAGGGTCCACGTGAGTTCAAAGCATTTGCCCATTCGATTGAACGGATCGGGGATGAGCTCGATGTCCTCAGACGAAACGAGCGGGAACGTTTTACGGAACAACTCCGGCTCATTACCAGTCTCTCGCATGATTTACGGACACCCCTGACATCGATTCAAGGATTCGTCCAGTGGCTGTCCGAACACCACACGACCTTGTCCGACCAGGAACGGACCGATGTACTGGCAATCGTCAGCCGCCAGTCGGAAACGCTCGCCTCACGAATCGAGGAGCTGTTCATGCTCGCGAAACTGTCGAATAAAGATTATCCGGTGCACATGACATCACTTGATTTCGTGACGCTGTTGCATCAGGTCGCCGAACAACACCCGGAAACGGCTTATCGGTACGCAGGACCGGCTCATTTGAGCGTTCAAGCTGACCCGAACCTGTTGCGGCGCTTGATTGAAAATCTTGTGCGCAATGCGACGCTTCACGGAACAGGTGACTTGTCGTTTGACGTGGCTCAAGAAAACGGTCGCTTGACCTTCCGTTGTTCCAATACCGTCCCGGAAACCTTGACGCCCAATCAACTGACGGAACTGGCAACCCCTTTCGTCACGTCCGACATCTCACGGTCCAACGGCGGCTCCGGCATCGGTCTGTCGATCATCGAACAAATCGTTGCCCGGCACAACGGGACGATGCAGTTAGCGTCGGAACAGAACCGGTTTATCGTCTCGATTGTGTTACCGGATGCTTTTAAAAATTGAGTACGGAACAGGATGAACTCAAAAAATTTTGAGTTCATCTTTTTTTGTTGTTACTGGTTCGACACTCCTTCTGAAATGGAATTCGATACACTAGAGAATGTCATTCTTTAGGCACAGCTGTGAAGGAGTTTTTTACTTATGAAATCATCAAACCGTTCGACTACATATATGCCCGGACTCGATGGTCTGCGCGCGTTCGCCGTCATCGCTGTCATTTTGTACCATCTGTCGGTACCCATGCTGACCGGCGGATTTCTCGGCGTCGATTTGTTTTTTGTCCTGTCGGGTTACTTGATTACCGGCTTGTTGCTCAGTGAGTGGCAACAGACCGGTCGCATCGACTTAAAACGGTTTTGGGTGCACCGGTTCCGCCGGTTATTCCCGCCGCTGTTCGTCCTGCTCGTTCTTGTCCTCAGTTATGTCACACTGTTTGAGCGGGACTTGTTACATGTGCTTCGCCAGGACATCATGGCTGCCCTCGTCTACATGACGAACTGGTGGTATATCGTCCATGACGTCTCTTATTTCGAATCGTTCGGCAAACCGTCACCGATTCAAAACCTGTGGTCGCTTGCGATCGAAGAGCAGTTTTACTTGATATTTCCGATCGTGCTCAGTTTTGGACTCGGATCAAAACGGCTGTTGCTCCGGGGAATCGGACTCCTTGCCCTGCTGTCCGCACTCCTGATGGCGATTTTATTTACACCGGGCGCGGATCCAAGCCGTGTCTACTACGGGACCGACACCCGGTTGTTTGCTTTGTTGACCGGCAGTCTGCTTGCCTTCGCTTGGCGACCGGAACGGTTTAAGAAAGAGATTCCGTCACGGGGTGTCCGGTTATTGAACGTGACCGGTGCCGTGATCGTCCCACTGCTTGTTTTGCTGATGCTCGTGACAAGTGAGTACGGTCGTTTTCTGTATTATGGCGGATTTGTGTTCGTCGCTGTTCTTGCGGCGTTACTGATCGCCGTTGTTGCTCATCCGGCGTCTTTTTGGAGCCGGTTGTTCGCAGCACAGTGGCTGATCGCCGTCGGCAAACGGTCGTACGGTCTGTATTTGTGGCATTTTCCGCTGATTACCTTGATGACGCCCATTGAACAAACCGGAACATTTTCCTGGCTCCGAAGTCTCGGGATTCTCGGAATCCTGGTCGTCGTGACCGAACTGTCCTATCAGTTCGTCGAACGTCCGGTCCGCCGGCTTGGTGTTTTCGGATACATCCGGCAATTTCAGATTCACCCGCGGACCTTCCGGCAGTTTTCCCGGACGAAGTGGGTCTCTGTTTCCCTTGCCAGTCTGCTTCTCCTCAGCTTCATCGGAAATTTATCTATTCTTGCCGTGTCGGACGAATCGGCTCAACAATCGATTCCGAAAGTCGCGGCGCCGCATAAAAAACCGGCATCGCTTATCAAAAAACCGACGAATCCGGTGCCTGAGAAACGCACACGCTCGATGTGCCGCCCGACCCTTGCGATCGGCGATTCGGTGCTGCTCGGGGTCGAAGATTATCTCGGCAGTACACTTCAACACGTGACAGTCGATGCCAAGCTCGGACGTCAGCTCCGGGAAGCCATTCCGCTCAGCACGAAGTATGCGGCGTACAATCAACCAGAACATCAAGTTCTCCTGCACCTCGGGACAAACGGAAGTTTCCGTCCCGATCAATTAGAGGAACTGCTCAACCGGTTCGCACATGCCGATCAGGTGTACCTCGTGACGACGCGGGTGCCGCGTCCGTGGGAACAGGAGGTCAACACGATGCTGAAGCAAGCAGCCGAACGTAAACGGGTATCACTCATTGACTGGCATGCCGTCGCCGTCAAGCATCCGTCGTACTTTGAACAGGACGGTGTCCACTTGAACATCAAAGGTGCCCGGGCCTACTCGAAGCTGCTTGCCAAAGCGACCGGGTGCGCGACCACCACAAAATGACAGAACACAGCCACCATTCTCCGATCGTTGAGAAGGTGGCTGTTTTAGAGCGTATACACGAGTCCGATGTAGAGCAGGCTGACGCCAAGGAGACAGAACAGACTGCCGAGCAAAAACGGCAGGCGTTTTTGATAGGTCAACAGCAATAATCCGATACTGCCACCACCTGTTAAGAGGAGAACGATGTTCGACCAAAGAATCGGCTTGACTGCTCCAAGAGTTTGCAAATCCGCCGGTTCCAGATTACTGAGTGCTGCTGTCGCAAGAAACACACAACAGAGGATCAGACTCTCAAAGCGCAGACCACGCCGCGGATCAAAGGCCGATTCCTTCTGTAACTGCCGTTTAACGAGTATCCCGTTGATGAACGCATAACCAAGTACCGGAATCAGCAATAAGTGTTTCCATAATAAGGCCTGTCCGTACGGAACGTTCCAGGCATTGCGGTACTCGCTTAACGGAACACTTTGACGCATCAGGAAGAAGCCGGTCACGATGACCCCTAAAAACGTCAATTGGGCGAACGGACTGAACCAGCGTAAAAACGACAACCAGTGGTTAGAGTCCCGGGCACACCAACCGATGACGAATACGACTCCAACCCACAACGCCATCAGGCTAAAATGACTGGTCTGTAACACAAGCCCCAGCAGGCCATGCTTCGATGCGGCGTGACTGGTTCCGGAAATTCCAAGAAACAGCGGGATTGTCACACCAAGCAGCAACCACCGTTTGATGAGCAGGATTCGTTTCATGAATACGATGATGAGTGCCATCAGTGCTGAAAAATACACCATCAAAAAATACTGCCCGATTCGTACTTCAAACAGACTCACCCGTAACGCTTCACGGAAGGATAAGTCCATCTCCTGCTGAAAATAAGAATATACACGCCATAATGGAAGGCCGGCTCCTGCAACGATGCTGACGAGTGCTGCACACGCAAGACCATCCAATTTACCGACTGCCGGTTTTTTATCTTCTGAAATAAACAAAAGCAACAGCCGCCCTACCCAAAGTGCCCCACCGATATAGATGAGCAGTTCACTGACGATGCCACTCATGGTCGTTTTTGGCGACGGAGTAGGAACAGCGTGATGACAATCGCAAGTACAAGGACAGTCACAAGCCAGGGTAAGAAGGTCGGGAACAGTCCCGGTTCGACGGTTTCTGCTGATTCGGTCGGAACGATGCTCGCCTGTTGCGGTTCCGGCGCCGCCGGCTCGACGTCTTGATCGTCAGCAGGATCGGTCGAAGAAACCGTTTCTTTCAAGTCGAATCGAATCGTTCCTTCGACCGGGTGTCCGTCTTCTGAAATCAATTTCCAGCGAATGAGATAGGTTCCGCTTTCGAGTTTTTGTTGAACGGCTGCACTCCATTCATTGCCGATGATCAGGGGCTTCTCAAGCGGAACCACGTCACCTTGAGCTGTTTTCAATTCGACCGTACTGGTTTTTTCAATCGCTGTATCGAAATTCAAACGAATTTTTTCCAAGTCGCCTTGTATGACTTCACCTTCTGACGGATTTGAATTCTTTAGACTCGTGTGAGCTGAGACTGAAAACGGCTGAACGACGAACAAGACCAGAATAAACAGCACAAACCATTTGATCTTCATCGTAAACTCCTCCTTTGACCGAAAATGTGTAGAAAAAGACCCGCTGTTTCCAGCGGGTTCGGTTGTCCGATTATTGTTGTGAGCGGCGTCCGCGGAGTCCAAAGAATCCGAGGATTGAAGCTGCTGCGATTCCGAGTAATGACCAAAGGATACCGGTTGATGATTGCGATTCCGCCGTTCCACCAAGACCAGTGTTCGGCATACCGGCCGGTTCGCCTTTGAATTTATCCGGGAACTGATCGACGATTGCTGTCGCTGTTCCTTCACCGACTCCGTACATGTGACCGTAAGCTTCACGGATCGCCGGGTACGTTTTGTCGTAGTCTTTTTCATTGTAGCTGTTGAACGCCAGTAACAATTGATCGATGTGGACCTTCAGTCCTTCTTCCAGATCTTTTGATTTCAAACGGCCTTCGGTGGCAGCATCAAGGAAAGCCGCTTGTTCGACGCGGTACTCATCGAGTTCTTTTACTGCCATATCGCGCGCTTGATCGTCTTTCGCACCTGTCGCCTTCACGTAATCCACGAAATAACCGATATGACTCGACCAGATTTTCTTGAATTGTTGCGCTGCTTCACTGCCGTAGACCGAGCCGATGGAAGCGGAAAGATCGTCTGTATTTTCGTTCAACGCACCTGCTGCCGCGTCAAAGTCCTTCGCCCCGTCGATTCCTTTTTGCATCGTCAGAATCGCAAGCGCTGCGTGTTCCGAGAAGTTCCGGTTCAGTCCGGCACGGAGATCTGCTGCCGGTGTATCGACTTTCGTATTTTTGAATTTATCCGGGTATTGATCGACGATGGCACCGGATAAGCCTTCTCCTACCATGTACATATGCTCGATGGCGATGCGGAGATTGCTGTAGGCGGCGTCATAATCACCGGCAACATAGCTGTCAAATGACGTTAACAATTGCGTGATATGAACTTTTAATCCACCTTCTAGATCTGCTGCTTTCAAGCGGCCTTCTGTCGCTTTATCGAGGAAAGCAGCCTGTTCGACACGATACTCATCCAGTTCTTTCAACGCTTTTTGTTTGGCGTCCTCATCTTTGGCTCCTGTTGCTTTGACATAATCAACGAAGTAACCGATATGACTCGACCAAATCTTCTTGAACGCTTCGCCGGCTTCATCCCCGTAGACGGATCCGACAGCGGCCGATAAGTCATCCGTGTTTTGGTTTAAGGCAGCGGCGGCTTGATCAAAATCTTTTTTGCCGTCAATCCCTTTTTGCATCGTGACGACTGCTAAATACGCATGTTCAGATAAAAGCTGATCAAGCGTCGCTCGCAAATCCGATGCGGGAGACGAGACATCTAAGGAAACTTTTCCCGAGCTGTGGGACATCTTGCTGTGATCTTCATGACCATGGGCACTGACGCCTGCTGCCGGAATCAATAATGCGGCACTGAGTGGAACGGCGAGATACGACTTTTTCATCTTCATCTTATAAACACCCCTTTGTTTTTTTGGACTACACACAGATAACGTAAACAGTTCACAAATAGTTTTCTTTTTTTACATTTTTTATTAAAAATATTTTTTACAGAAAAATATAAGGCGTTTTGAAAGCTTTTCTCTTTAACTATTTTGTTTTTTACTGACTCGTTTTTCGAAAGAGCGTCCTTATGTTAGAACAATTTGATTAAACTCTTCTTAAGATCACTTTTTAAACTATTTTTTATCAGGAACAGGAGTGAACGTATGAAACGAATCATCATTGGAGCGTTACTCGCCTCCGTCTGTCTCTCTCAGTCGGTCGTATCTGTCGACGCCAAGACAAAACCAAAGAAAAAGGCAGTGACTCAAGTCGATCGGGATCAAAATAAGATTCCGGATTCTTGGCAGAGTAAGTATCATTTAGGGTATGGAAAAACCGTAGCGACGGCCGATCGTGACCGTGACCGTCTGACCAATCTCCAGGAGTATCAATTGCAGTTGAATCCGACCAAAAAAGATACAGACGATGACCGGCTGGCTGATGGACAAGAAGATGCGGACCGTGATCGCGTGACGAATCAACAGGAGTATCTTGCCAAGCTCAATCCCTTGAAAAAAGATACGGATCAAGACGGGATTTCAGACGCGGCGGAAGATCAAGATGCTGACAGCCTGACGACGGAAGAAGAATTCATTGTCGGCACACAACCAATCCAAGCCGATTCTGATCGGGACGGTCTAAAAGACGGGGAAGAAGATCGAGACAAAGATCAACTGAATAACGAGGACGAATTCGAACTGGGATCAGATCCGACCCATGCCGATAGCGATCATGACGGCATTCGCGATGATCAGGAAGATGCAGATCATGACGGTGTCCAAAACAGTCAAGAAATCAAACGAATTACGATCAAGTTGACTAATACGAACAAACAAAAATTCGAATGGCGTTACAGCAGTGAACATCATCGGAACGAGTTACGAGTCAAGGATGAAATCGGAATCAAAGATATTGCCACTTTACGTGAACGGTTAACTCTTACTGCCTCGATGACGAAAGAAGAACTTTTAGTACAGGTCTCTCAAGCCTTACAGCTTGCGACGCCCATCAAAAGTCTTCAGGTCGAAGTCAAGTTCGTGAATGGACACGAAATGGAATCAGAAGATGAATCCTCGGATGATGATGGACAATCCGATGATTCTGGAGATGACGACGAATCGGATGATGATTCAGACGATCAAGGGGATGACCACGGATCTCATGGAGATGATGATTAATTTAATCCATTGCACATGAAAACAGGACGACGGATTTTTATCCATCGTCCTGTTTTGCTGTCTTATTTTTTAATGATGATGCCCACTGCTTCCACCGGCAGGTTTGGCACCGCCCTGTAAGATTTTCAAATCGTCGTCAGAAAGCTCGCCGACAATGAATTGTTGTGTCGGCATAATCATCGCCCCGTTATTGCTTGCGTGAACCTTGATGTAATACAAACCACTTTTCGGTAATGTCTTTTTAATCGAATACATACCCGGTTTCGTTTCATCTGCCGGTTCCATACTGTACCGAAGTGTTCCGTCCGCTTTCCAGATTTCAAAATGAACATACTCTGCTTGTTTCACTGCTTTTTGATCCTGCCAGAGCGTCGCTCCGAAGCGGTACTGTTTCTTCTGGTCGGCGTTCAGTACTTTCGGAATCTCAAACTTTACAGATAAGGGCGCGGCGACCGCATAGTGCTCTGCCGCGTCCGATGTGACCGCACACCCTGCAAGACCGCTACTTGTCACAATCAGCCCACTTAGTAAAATGCCTTTGATTGATTTACGCATTTAAAAACCTCCTGACGGCCGGAATCCGTCGAATGATCAAGAAATCGGCCAACCAAACGATGATCAACGACAGACCGACGAGCGGGAACAAAATCCCTAGCAGAATCAACACGAGGATAAACCACTTAATCGATTTCGCCGGCGGTCCTTTCGGTGCGCCCATCCCTTTGCCCGGTTTTCGTTTGAACCACAGATAAAAGCCGCTGACGGCGACTAAGATGATTCCAAGACAAATCGCTAAACTGATCAATTGATTGATCAAACCAAATTCCGTTCCTTTGTGCAAGGTAATCCCGAGCGCAACGACTTTACCGACAAGACCATAGTTATCAAAACGATAATCTGCCAAGACGGCTCCGGAATATTGATCGAGATGGATTGTGGCTTCATTTTCTGCTTTCGCAGGATACGCCGACAGTGTGTAGACGCCTGTCGGATCGCTTGGAATACTGATCGCATAACTCGGATCCATCCCTTGTTGTTTCGCAATCGACACGATGTCGTCAATCGACGCCGGCACCAGCCCTTCGACGTTTGATTTCGGCACGTCGAGCGTCTCGGCCACCCAAGGAACTTCCGCCACATCTTTTGTTTGAACAGCTGATACCGGTGCCTCGCCTCCCCAGATGGATGGCGGATAACCGAGTCCTTGGTTTGTAGCGACAGATTGAAAACTTGTTCCCCAAAAACCGGACCACGGTAAGCCCGTCAAAATCAGGAATAACATTCCGGCTGTAATCCAAAATGCCGGTACGGCATGCAAATCACGACGGAAGATCTTTTTCCCTTGACGCAGTCGTGGAATCAAGACACCGGACCAGCCGGTCGATTTTTTGCGCGGGAACCATAAAAATAACCCGGTTACGATCAAAACGATTGCCCAACAGGCAACGAGTTCGACGATCCGGTCGCCAATCGTCCCGGCCATCAGTTCGCCGTGAATCTCTTCGATTTTATTCATGATTCGATCGTCATCCGACAGTTCCCCGATGATTTTTCCGGTATACGGATTGATGAAGACAGTCGATGAGGCCTCTGCCGTCGCAATCTTCACTTCACTCGACCGCGCATCGGTTTCTCCGGGACGGTACTTCGTAATACTTGCGTCCGGATAGTTTGCTTTGACAGCATTGATTTGTGCCGTTGCTGAAATCCGGTCGTCTTGCGGTGTCACTTCATAATACTTCTGATATAAAACATTCTCGATTTGTGGTTTGAATAAGTAAATTGATCCCGTCACGGCAAGCATGACGAGAAATGGTGCAAAAATCAGTCCGGCATAAAAATGCCAGCGCCAAACCGTCCGGTAAAATGATGATGCGGAACGATTCTCCGCTTTCTGTTCTGTTCCCCTCGTCTCGAGTTGATTCATGTACAATCCCCGCTTCTTCGTTAAGTAGATGTTCTCACGACAGTATGTAGGATGAGCTATGATGGCACACGTGTTGTCATGAGCCTGCTGTCTTATTCTACGTTTTCTTTTCTCTCCCCACCCCTTCAGTGATTTCAGTTTGCCGTACATCCGCAAAAAATATGTCCAGCTTGTGAACGCTCATTAAGTATAAGCGGTTACACAATTCCCAGACCGTTGACACTATGGCGATTTTTTGGCAATCCGGTGATATCTCTGCGTGTTAATTAAGTGACGATGCGAGTTATTTTTCCACAGTTATTTCATAGCTTCTATATGATAGTACTTACTTTTTCTACAAGTTCTCTAAATGATTTTGAAATCTTTTCATATTTTTTAATCTTTTTTAAATCCAATTCCAATCCGGGCACGTATGCTGTTCAGAACGATGAAGAAATGAATTACCAAATTGGATAAAATACACACCCAAATTTGAGAGGATGAGACAAAATGAAAAACACGAAAAAATTCGCAGCAACAGCAATGGCAGCAGCACTCGTATTACCAGGAACGGCAGCATTCGCTTCCGGTGGCGGGGACGACATGAAACATGAGGACAGCGCGAAAAACGTCACGGTCAAAACAAAAGCCGCTGACCTCCGTGCAACACTTGATCAGTTACTCTCGGAGCACTTCGTGCTTGCCGTCATGGACATGAAAAAACAATATGACGGATCAAAAGATGCCCAGTATTATGAAGCAGCACTTAAACAGAACGCACTCGACATGACACCGGCGATCGCTTCTGTCTACGGCGACGAAGGCGCAAAACAATTCGAAAAAATCTTCGTTGACCACAACAAATACACAACCGATCTCGTCAAAGCCGTGAAAGCGGACGACCAAGACGGCATCAACGCGTCAAAAGCGGAAACAGAAGAGTTCGTCCAGGACCTCTCGAGCTTCCTTGATACAGCAACAGAAGGTAAACTGCCGAAGGCAGCAGCGGAAGAAGTTCTCCGTGCCCATGAAGCAGACGTCTATAAAACATTCCAACAATATGCAGCCGGTGACTACGAAGGATCGTACAACACGTTCCGTGAAGGCTACAGCCGCATGTATGATATCTCGAAAGCACTCTCAGTCGCGATCACAACACAGATGCCTGAGAAGTTCGACAACACGAAAGCCGATACAAAAGCAGCTGACCTCCGGTCAACACTCAACAGCCTCGCAGCTGAGCACGTCGCACTGGCTAACATCAGCATGACGGCAGGCGTCGATCAAGCGAAAGACTATGATGCAGCGAACTGGGCAGAAGACATGCACACAGCTGACTTCAAAGCGGCAATGAAATCGGTTTACGGTCAAGCGGGTGCGGATCAGTTCGAGCAAGTCTGGACAAAAAACCACATCGAAGCGCAAGCAAACCTCGTCACAGCAGCCATCAACGACGACAAGAAATTGATGGGTGACGCACAAGACATGCTCAAAATGTTCTCGAATGACTTCGGTGCGTTCCTTGGCGCAGCAACGGAAGAAAACCTTCCGACAAAAGCGGCACAAGAAGCCGTATCTGGCCACGAGACTTACGTCCAAGATACGTTCATGCAGTATGTCGAAGGCGACTACAAAGGATCAGCTGACACATTCCGTGAGTCGTATGCTTACATGTACGGTGTCGGTGAAAACCTCGGTGAAGCGATCGTCAAACAATCACCTGAGAAATTCATGGATGGTACACCAGGCTCAATGCCGAACACAGGTAACGGCGGCATGAGCGACAACAATGCAGCTGGAACGACTGGTGCCATCGCACTCTTCGGTCTCGCACTTGGTGCAGCCGGAATCGTCCTCGCACGCAAACGTCAAAACGCATAAGACTAAATTATTAATAAAAATCCCTCTCAGAAACAAATTCTGAGAGGGATTTTTTTGTTATGTAGAATAAGACAACCCTTGTGTTCAGTTGTCTTATTCTGTTATATACTCTTCCTGTTTTTTGATACGCTGACGACGTTTCGCATGTAACGTACTTGATACGACCACCGTTAACAAAACGGCTAAAATCACCATCACCATACTCGGATTTTGACTTAACCACATCCAAAGCTCGGACCATGTGACGGCTTCTCCAATCCGAACGATTAAAAATGTCCATAAACCGGTGTAGAGACCGGCCGCAGCAAATGTCATCGCCAAATAACGCGGTAACGGATAACCAAGTAATCCGGCGACATAATGAATGGGATGTCGGACACCCGGTAAGAAAAACGACAACCCGATGGCCCATAAACCACGGCGCTCTAAAATCGATTCGGCCTGCTCGAGGAATTTCGATTTCATCAATCGTTTGACAAGCGGAATTTCCCGGAAGAACCGTGCAAGCAGATAAAACCAAGTAAATGCAATAAAGAAGACCGGCCATGCTGCAAGCCAAATCAAGATCGGATGAATGCCTTCCCGTAACCGTAACCCAATGTGCCCCATCATCAGTACATCATCCGATAAAGGAGTAAACATAATCCCGCCTGCCAATCGAATCAAAGCCATTATATCCATGGTTTACTCACTTCCCTCTCCTGCTCTCTATATGTAAAGTATGCCCGTTTTTTATAGACTTGAGCCCTGTTCTTTTCTTAACTAATTCTTATCTTTTACACTGGTGACAGTGCCGTCGTCCAAAATGGTGCATGCGATGAAACAGAATACGTCGATTCTTGCTGAAAAAAAACTGCGTGAAATAGCTTAAATTAACGCAGTTGAAAAAAAGAGAGCTCCTTCATATGAAAAAAGATTTTACCACCCGCACAGTCGTATTTTTCGTATCGAATCAGGCAGAAAAGCAGGGATAGTCTATCCCATGCGAGAAGGTAGTCTAAGAACATAACTGCTGAAACGATAGAGGAGGAATTTCCATGTTACATCGCCGGAAGACCTATACGATCCGCCCGGAACGACTGCAGGAATTTACCGAGTTCTTTCACACGTATCTCTACCCTTTACAAATCAGCCATGGCGCCCGTCTTGTCGGTCGCTGGGTGAATGAAGCAGAAGATGAAGTCATCGCCATCTGGGAATATCGTGATCGCGAACATTACGAACAAGTCGACCGGGACGTCCGTGGCAGCACGTTACGCCGCGAAGCGATGAAAAAACGCGCCCGTCTCGGGAAAAACCTTTATATTAAATCAACGGAAGACTTTTTGACGGCAACCGGCGTCTATGCTCCGCCACGGGCCATCGTCAGTGTCACCGCTTATATCACGAACGGAGCCGGAGAAGTCCTGCTCGTCCGTAATCTCCATCGTGGTGACACGTATGAAATGCCGGGTGGTCAGGTCGAGAATCACGAATCGATTCTCGATGCTGTGAAACGGGAAGTCAAAGAGGAAACGGGAGCGGATGTCGCAATCGAAGGCATTACCGGTATTTATCAAAATATCTCAAGTCACGTTCTTTGTGTCGCCTTCCGCGGCACATATACCGGCGGCGATCTCCGTCCGCAAGAAGGTGAAACGGCAGAAGTCGGTTTCTTCGACTTGAACCGGGAGAACATCGAAACGTACATCAAACGGGAACATTTCCAGTTGCGGACGCTTGATGCGATGGATCCGCATTACTTCCCGCATGCCCTTTATAAAGTCCGTCCTTATGAATTGATCAGCCGTTATGACGGTAATGCACCGTCAGCTTTATCTGGTCAAAATTAAGAGACGTCAAAAAAGCGATTTCAATTACGAAATCGCTTTTTTCTATGGTGATTATCCTTTAGAGAGTAGACGGGCGGTAATGCCGGCATCATCCGTGACGTAGACTGCATCCTCTTGCCGGTTGACTTCGTAAGGAGATTGTTCGAGTGCTGCGACTGCCGTTTCATAAGAAGCCGCGTCTGGATAAATTAACGTCCAGTATTTTAAGCCAACCGCATCAGCCGGTGTTTTCGGTGCATCAACCCCTGACCAGACGTTCGTTCCGATATGGTGGTGGTAGCCGCCGGCAGCAAGGAACAACGCCCGCATCCGGGAAGCGTCCGCTGCGACATCAAACCCGAGTGTCTCCACATAAAACTTCCGCGCTGCTTCAAGTGACTTCACATGAAAATGAACATGTCCCATGACGGTATCTACCGGCATGCCGTACCAGTCTTCCTCACCCGCCTCGACGAGCATACTTTGCCAGTCAACCGGATCCGTCGTCATTTTAACATCACCGTTTGCTTCATACGTCCAGGTATCACGCGGACGATCGGCATAAATCTCAATCCCGTTTCCGTCCGGATCTGATAAATAAAACGCTTCGCTGACGAGATGATCCCCTTGCCCGAGTTCAATTCCTTGGGCAATCAAGTTACGAATGACGAATCCGAGTTCTTTCCGGTTCGGTAATAAAATCGCGAAATGATACAGACCCGCCACTGAATTTTTCGGGAGTTGTTTTGCCGTACTGTGTTGCTCCAGAATGACGAGCGGTGTCGTCTTCGCACCAAGTGTTGCCGTCTGTTCGTCTTGTCTTAAAACCGTTAAGCCCAGTGCATCCCGGTAAAACGCAATCGATTGTTCCAGATTGGTAATCCGTAAGCTGACCGGTCCGAGTGTAATGTTTGGATTGATGTTCATTTTGCTTCCTCCTCATAAGTTCGCTTCGTATCTTCATTATCAATCAGAAGTGACAGGAACGGAAGTAGGCACAAAGAAGTGGTATAGTATCCTAAACGATACCATGAAGGAGGAACCGCCATGGAAGAGACACCAAGCTGCCGCGTCGAGACGGCACTCGAAATTCTGACCGGGAAATGGAAACCCTCGATTTTGCTCGAACTGATCACGCATGACACGCTCCGATTCAGTGAACTGAAACGGAATCTCCCGAACATCACGCAAAAAATGCTGACAGCCCAGCTTCGGGAACTCGAGCTGAACGATATCGTCCATCGCGAAATCTATCAGGTGGTCCCGCCGCGAGTTGAATACTCGCTGACGGATTACGGAAAAACATTGATTCCTGTTCTGAACGCTATCAATGCCTGGGGCAAAAAACACGTAGAACATTTGGCGCAGAAAGACATGCTTCAAGATACGACACCAACACTTGCTTCTAGTACGAGCGATTCATTTTAATGGAATCGCTCTTTTTTATGGAATAATATCCCTTATTTCACGTATACTGACGGAATAGACTATATAAGGGAGCGAGCCCCATGCATCAACTTCATGCGATTGAACAGTTAGTAGCACGCTTAAAGCAAGATCCGGCTGTCGAAGCGATTTTTTTGAAAGGTTCATTTGGACGCGGTGAAGAAGATGTCTATTCGGATATCGATCTTTACTGTTTAGTATCCGAAGAACGGATGGCGAAATTTCTAACCCGTCGACTGACGCATCTGTCCGTCTATCGCCCGATCATCTGGAAAGACGATATCTTCATTGTCGCACCGCAACTAATTGTCGTGTACGATGATCTCCTGCATGTCGACCTGTTTACGGTGACGCGCGAATCGTTGAACCATTCCGATACGATTCGTGTCTTGTATGATCCGAAAAGACAACTCGATGCGTACGTCGAGACTTCTTCTTTGGCACTCGGGACACAAGAAGCTGCGGATGAAGCGATTGATTCCGTCTGGTTTCTGTTCCAGTATCAAAAAGCAGCCGGTCGCGGGAATGGATTATGGGCGGTCGAGATGTTACGGAGTGCACTAATCAAATTTGCCAAAGTCCTGTTGCACCGGTATGTTCCTGACCGGGCGCAACTCGGTTTAAAAACGGTTCCTGACTATTTACCGGAATCTCCACGTCTACGTCTTGAAGCGATTTATAACGTCCTCGTCCCGGCAACGCATATCGAAGCGGCACGTCTCTACCGGGAATTCTTACAGGAAGAACGGTCGCACTTGCAACAGATGCTGATTAATCAACCGGACACGTTACAGTTACTCGACCGACTGTTGGCATCCGAACAGGTGTATTGAGACCATCAAAATCCAGCTTTATGCAAAAAGCCGATCCCTCTTCTTTTGAAAAAAAGGGATCGGCTTTCTTGTGTGATTTTCAATAGCTTGTTAGAGAAGCAGGCAAAACGAAGACTCCTACGGGAAAAGCGGAACCGGTGAGACCCCGCAAGTCGCGCATGCGACGAGGAGGCTCACGTTTCGCCCGAGGAAAGCGAAGTCTTGCCTGTGTATCTCATAGATTACGTAAGCTATTGACTTTCGTCTATTTGAAAGCGCGTTCTGTTTTCTTGCTCACTTCACTTTAATGACGATTTTCCCTTTCGCATGACCTTCTTCTCCGTAATCATGCGCTTCTTTAATTTGATCTAAATCAAAAATCCGATCGACAACCGGTTTCAACTCTCCCCGTTCCACTGCTTGAGCGATATGTTGCAGCCGCTCGCCTGTCGGTTGCATGAAGACATAGGCGACGCGTGCCTGTGCTTCCTTCGCCTGATCTTCGTCCGGTGGTGTTGAAATCGAGACGAGCATTCCGTTTGGTTTAAGCATCTGGTACAGCTTTGCTTGTCCGTCGCCGCCCATCGTATCAAACACAAAATCAAGATCACGGACACGATCTGCCGGATCTTCCTGTTTGTAATCGATGACTTCGTCTGCTCCGAGCGCTTTGACCCAGTCGACGTTTTTTGTGCTCGTCGAGGTGATGACATGCAGCCCGTGCGCTTTCGCGAGTTGAATCGCGACTGTTCCGACACCGCCTGAACCGGCACCGATAAAGATTTTATCCCCTGCTTTCGCGTCCATCACTTCAAACATGACCTGCCATGCCGTGTGGGCGACGAGCGGCAGTGATGCTGCCTCCTCAAACGTCAACGCTTCCGGTTTCTTGACGACAAGATGGGCGTCGACGGCGACATATTCCGCATAAGTCCCTTGACGGGCAATATCCGGACGGCTGAACACTTCATCACCGACCTTCAAGTCTGTCACGTTCTCTCCGACTTCTTCGATGACACCGGAGACATCCCAACCAATGACGAGCGGCATATCGTAACTGAGCATTTCTTTTAAGTACCCTTCACGCAACTTCCAATCAACGGGATTAACACTTGCTGCATGCACCGCAATCAATATGTCATCTGCTCCGACGATCGGACGATCCAGTTCCCCCACTTTAAATTGTTCCGATCCACCGTACTGTTCAATATAGGCTGCTTTCATGTGATTTCCTCCTCTGATTGTTGTACCTCTTAGTTGTTCCCGTTCACCACTTGTGACAAACGAAAAAAGTGCACCGACTCTTAAGAATCGGTACACAGGTATCAGGCATGGGCCGTCTGTTGAAGGGTTAATGCGGTCTCGTTTAGTGTATGAATCGCTTGCTGTAAATCACCAATTTGTTCGACTTGCGAACGCGTCAGACCGGACAGTTGATCACTGCTCGTCAGTAACAGATCCATGAAGGCATCAAGCTGTTCCGTCGCCTGTGCGATGTTCGTCAGACTGTTTGTGATTGTCACGAATTGCTGTTGTGCACCGCTGATTGCCTGAACGGAATCGTTCGAATCAGTCGCAATCGTCTGCAACGCGGTTTGACTCCGTTGCATCCGCGCTTCCTGCTCCCGCAGTAAGTTGGTGCTGGCATCAATCGAATTACCGGTCTGCATGACATCACGATCAACCCGTTCGATGATCTGATTGATTTCCGTCGAAGCCGCTGCCGTCTGCGCGGACAAATTCCGGATTTCCTGGGCGACGACGGTGAACCCTTTACCGAATTCACCGGCACGTGCCGCTTCGATTGAGGCATTTAAGCTCAATAGATTGGTTTGTGTCGCAATCGCATTGATGCTCGAGGTGATGCTGACGATCTCTTTGAAGCGTCCGGCGAGCTGTCCAAAGGCGGTGACCGATTCATCCATACTTTCGGTTAATTGCTGTAACGACTCGCCGGCCTCGCTGATCGTAGCCTGGCTTTGCTCGGCCGTGACTTTTGATGACGAACTGAGGGCAAGTGCCCGGTCGACGGCTGTCGCGACATCCGTCATCAACTCGACGTTATCAGTGTTCATCTGTTTAATCTGTCGGACGGATTGGGCATTTTTCGAAGAATTATCAGCCAGCATCTGCATCGCCTGATCAATTTTCTCGAACGAGGCTTTTGCCGTATCGACCGTTTCACTCATCTCTTCCGTGAACGTCGTGACATCCGTTGCGGTCGCCGCTGACTGACGAAGCGTCAGTTGAGACGTCTCCGCGTAATGTTCCGCTTTTTCTTGTTGACGTTTGACTTCCCGCATGACGTTTCGCCCAAATACGGCGACGAACGTCGCTGCCGAAAAGACCATCAAGTAGATAACGAAAGCGACGATCATGTCAAACGTGTTCGTAAACACGATGGTTCCGAGCAGCGTAAAGAGAACCAGTTCAAACAATCCGAGGACACCTGCGAGCACGACCAGGTGCGGGATGAGATAGACAATCGAGATCGTCAGATAGAGATAGGCAATCGTCCAGATGCTTTGGGACGGTAAGGTGACGAGCACCAGTGCAAGGACAAGGTACGTCAAGACGATTTGAATGTATTTCCCACTTGGCTTTTCACCAAAAAACTGATTTCCGGCAAGCAACGCGATTGTTAATAACAGTCCGCCGGCTAAAAATTGGTAAAAGACGCTCATCGGGACATAGCCGATTTGAGCAAAAATAAAAATCAAGGGATGGGCAACTGTGATCAATACAGGAATCAGACGAGAGAGTATTTTTGTACTCAATCGTTCAAGCGGTGAGACCATCTGCAAAACTCCTTCTGTTGGATTCGTACACTTTTCTTATCGTCCAATTTTAAGATGACGTTTAGTCTCTATGAAAATTTTCATGACTTGACGCATGATTTCTGAAAAGCGTATGTTGAATACAAAAATGAGTGGAAGGGGGCTCCTTATGCTCTATCTATTAGTCGGGCTCGCCGGCATACTCGGCGCCTCTGCCCGGTATGGTCTTGGTCTTCTCATCGGAAATGTGGTGGTGGGTGCGTTCCCGTGGACGACGTTAACCATCAATTTAATCGGTTGCTTCGTATTAGGTTACGCGACACATTTTTTATTTAAGACGACCTTACTGCATCAGTATGCAATGACGGCACTCGGAACCGGTTTTGTCGGTTCCTTCACGACCTTCTCGACGTTCAGTGTCGAATCGGTTGAATTGTTGCGGGCTGGCGTCTACAGTTATGCGTTCGCCTATATCAGTCTCAGTTTGTTTGGGGGCTTATTGTTGTCTTACGTTGGTTATCTACTTGGAACACGCCGGTTACGCCGCTTTCAAAAGGAGGAGGTCTCATGAATTTCCTCGCGCTTGCGACCGGTGCCTTTTTTGGGGCAATCAGCCGCTTCGCCTTAAGCCAATGGACCAAAACGGTTTGGAAAAAGGATTTTCCGCTGGCGACATTCATCATCAATGTGCTCGGTTCGTTTTTACTCGGTCTTGTCATCGGCTCCCACCTCGATTCGACCTGGACGTTGTTGCTCGGGACAGGATTTCTCGGCTCATTTACGACGTTTTCGACCTTTAAGCTGGAAACGTTACAGCTCGTCCAGAATCAAAATCGAAAGACACTGGTCCTGTATCTCGGACTCAGTTACCTCTGCGGAATTGGTGCCGCTTTTTTAGGAATTATTCTTGCCTGAAATACAAGAAAAAAACCAGAATCTGTTCCCTGTCTCAAGGAATCGATTCTGGTTTTTCATTGTTTTTTAGTCATTCAGCCAGAACAAGCCGACTGTTTCTGCTCCGGCGTGTGTTCCGATTGCCGGACCGAACGTGCCGTCGAGCACCGTCAGTTCCGGGAATTTTGCTGCGACTTGTGTCCGTAAATCAGCCGCCATCTCTGGTGCCATCGTCGTCGCGACATAAATCCGGTTTTTATAAAACGTATGCTGACGCATCGCTTCTTCGACCTGTTTGATGATTTCGATGTACGCCTTTTTCAGCGACCGCGCTTTTTTAAACGGGACGATTTTTCCCGCTTCATCCGTCGTGATGATCGGTTTGATGCTGAGCAGGTTAGCAAGGAACAAATCACCGGACGAGACACGTCCACCCCGGCGCATCGTCTCCATGTTCCCTACGATCATATAAAAATGTGTCTTCTTTGCCAATGCATGCAAGGCAGCCGTAATTTCTTCGACTGATTTACCTGCTGCTTCAAGCGCCATCCCGAAACGGATGAACTCCTGCTGGTTTTCAAATGCTGTATGTGAATCGATGATGTGGACCGGGAAGCTCGCCGCTTCCGCTGCTGATGCTGAACTTTGGACCGTACTCGACAAACCGTTTGTACAGTGGACGGCAATCGCACAGTCGTATCCTTCTTCTTTTAACCGTTCATACGTCCCTACGAACTCCCCAAAAATCGGTTGCGAGGTCTTGGCGACTAACTTCTTGTCTGCCTCAAGCGCTCGGAATAACCGTTCGACAGTAATCGTATCTTCGTTGTATGCTGTCTCACCGAGCATGATTTGAATCGGTACGACATTGACGCCGATTGCTTCTGCCTCTTCCTTTTTGAAATAGGCCATACTATCGGTCACCCATGCTATTTTAGTCATTTTCCTATGCCTCCGTTAGATTCTTCTCGCTTTATCCTACCACATTCGCTTCGGATGTTAGCAAAAAAACGTTACTGCACTCGACTAAATTGGAAGGTTGTCCGCTTTTCATAGACCTCGCCTGCCCGCAAAACGACAGACGGAAAATCCGGTTGATTGATCGCGTCCGGCAATCCTTGTGTCTCAAGACAAATCCCGAGATAGGGTGTCGCCCGGCGCCCGGCGATTGTAAAGTCTCCTGCCAAATGATTTCCCGTATAGACGACGACACCCGGTTGATCGGTTTCCACACGTAAAATCCGGCCACTGACCGGTTCCTCTAAGACGATTTCTCCGCCTTCTTTCAGTAAAAACGGGTGGTCAACACCACTGCCGGCCTGGCGCAACGCTTCGTCACTCGCATGCGTCACTTCATACAGAGAACGCGCTTTGCGGAAGTCAAAGACGGTCTCGTTGACGGATAAAATATCGCCCGTCGGAACCGACTCTTCATTTAGCGGTACGTAAAACGGCGCATCCATCCGGAGACGATGTTGCTCAATCGTCGTTTTCGCATTTCCTGTCAAATTAAAATACGTATGATTCGTCGGACTGAATGGTGTCGATGCCGTCGTCGTCGCGTGATACGTCAAAATCAGTACATCTTCGTCCGTCCAGTCAATCGTCAACCGGACATCCAGTTGACCCGGATAGCCGTTTTCTCCATCCGGACTCGTCAAGAGCAGATGTAACAGCTCACCGTCGATTTCATAATCAAAAAAACGATTCGACCAGTTGACGCTCCCTCCATGAAGGTGATGCTCTCCTTCGTTTTGCTCCAGGATATAGTTCATCCCTTCTAATGCAAACGCTCCGTTGGCGATCCGCCCGCCGACCCGTCCGATTGTTGCCCCTAAATGGTGGGGATCTTCTAAATATTCTTCCATATCATCAAAGGCTAAGACGACATTCTCAATTGTCCCGTGTTGATCCGGAACACGGATTGCCGTGATTTTCCCGCCCAAATTGAGTAATTCCACGCTGTGTCCGTTACGATTCATCAATGTAAAAGCGATGATCGGCTGCTCGCCGGAAAAACCGACTTCTTTTGTTGTAATCATGCGCTTATCCTCCTGTATCGATCTACTCTTGCTTTCATTTTTACCCAGGATTGGCTAAAAAAAAACAATCGTTCGATTCCGGTAATCCGAATCGAACGATTGTTACATCTGATCGGTCGTAAGGGGCAACGTCAGTTTCAGGCGTGTTCCACCCGGTCGGGAATAAATCGTACACCCCGCCTGCTCACCGTATCGCCGGTGAAGAGCACGTCGTAATAAAAACAAATTACTCGTTTCCGTCTTTTTATCCTGCTCCCAGCGTTTTAAGAATTCGGCCGGTATGCCGACTCCGTTGTCCGACACTTCAAGCACCCAGTGTGTCTCTTCCTGAAATGCCCGGACATCAATCCGGTGATACGGACCGCTTTGGGGAAAAGCATGGCGTAACGCATTATCGACAAGCTGTGTCACGAGCAACGGAAAGACAAAATGTTCTTCAACGGCCGTTTCGATATCTAAATCAATCGTAACCGCAGCCGGTGTCAATGGATGATGCCGGCGGATTCCTTCCAGCGACAAGTAAGATTTTAAGGTCAGTAATTCTTCACGTAAGGGATACATGTCGAGTCGTCGTGCTGTCGTAAGCAGTTGTCGCAAAGCTCCGAGCTGTTGTTTGACCGGGGTATCCGGATCAGCCGTCTGATGGATTTCATCGACGATCCCGAGGAGGTAGTTCGGACTCAGGATCGGTTTAATACTGGTGTTCGGAAATTGATTCAGTTGTTCCTCTTGGTGAACGACGAGTTCGCGTGCCAAAAGATCCACCAACTGTTCCATCGTTCGCTCCATCGTATCATCGAACAGATAGACCGGAAACCAACAGACAATGCCAGCTTTCTTCCCCTCGACCTGTAAAGGATGAAACGAGATGATTTGACGCGTCAGCTCATCTTCCGACCGGTAAACGGCAGCCGTCTCCACCCATTCCAAAATCGTCTGATGCTGGAATAAATCCGCTGTATCGTGTCCCGTCCGGACATCGGCCAAAATCCCATCCGGTCCAAGTAAAACGACACGGTTGATTTTCGTTTCTTCCAAGATTGTCGATCCGATTTTCCGGGCGACATCAACCGTCATGCCATTTTTACGCAACGGACGAATCGCATCCAATAAACGATAGGAACGTGCGGATTCGCGAACGAACAATTCATTCTCAATTTTCAACTGCGTCCGTAAGATCGCAATGAAGACACTGATTCCGACTGCATTCGTAAACAACATCGGAAAGACGGCTTGACGTGTCAATTCCAGTACACGGGCTTGGTCCGGCGCCAACATCAATGCTACACCAATGTCGAGGATGACAGCAGTTAAGACGATACCAATCGGTTGGAGCAAGGAATAGCCGTCTTTCCTGCGCCACTGGCGACTGTACAACCCACTCAACAATCCTGTTCCAACCGCAATGATCCCAGCCGATTCCGCACCGAATGCACCGAGGTAATACCGGTGAAATCCGACCAGTAACCCGGTCAAACCGCCGACGAGCGGACCACCAAGCAGACCACTCGTGACGATAATCGTCAATCGGGTGTCGACGATCCACTGGTCCGGTGAAACGGCTAATCCAAGTAACGGATCAATCGTTTTATCCGGCGAAAGACCAATTCCGGCATAGTTCATCAAAATACCCGATACGACAAAAACACTCAGCAAAATGAAACGATGACTACGGCGCGACGACGTTTGAAACAAATGGCGCGATATCCGCCATTGCGACAATAAAAAAGCCAGTAAGGCTAACATGCCTAAGCGGCTGAGTAAAAACGGGATTTGCTCAAGCACTGGACGTCTCCCTTCTCAAAAAAAAATAATCTCTCGTCTCTTTACTCTTTCCCGCTTCCTCCCTCGTTTCCCTACTACGATTTGTCTTCTTTACACAATCAGTCGGATTTTCAATTTTTGACTGATGACTTGTCCTAAAAAAAAAGCACCTTTCGTACAGGACGAAAGATGCTGTCGGTTATTCCGCTTGTTCAAGCGGATGTAACCATAATTTGATCTGATTGATTTGATAGTTCTCCATCTCGATCACTTCGACCGAGAAGGCTTCCGTATCAATGTGTTCTCCCGGTTGCAGGTCGATGTTATGCATTTGGATCCAACCGCCGATCGTATCGACGTCTTCGTCGTTCGTAAACGTCATACCGAACCGGGCTTCGAGATCTTCAAGCAAAACGGTTCCCGCGACCAAATACTCATTGTTCGGCAACTCTTGAATTTCTTCGACTTCATCCGTATCAAACTCGTCCCGAATCTCACCGACGATTTCTTCGAGTAAGTCTTCCATCGCGACGATGCCGGCTGTTCCGCCATACTCATCAACGACGAGGACGATATGTGACCGCGTCTTTTTCATCTTCCGTAACGTGTCCTGGAGCGAAGTGACTTCCGAGACGACCGGTAAATCCTTCACGTAATGTGTGACCGGATGATGGTTTCCATTGGCGAAGTCCGTCAACATCTCCTTGACGTTGACATAACCGAGAATCCGGTCCTTATCATTTTCTTCCGTGACCGGATAACGGGTAAACGGATTATCCATGAATATTTCCATCAGCTCGTCTTTTGACAATCGTTCTGAGATCGTCGCCATTCGCATCCGTGGAACCATCAAATCTTTGACGATATGCTCGTCAAATGCAAAAACATTCTGCATCAGTGCGAGTTCCGTCTGATTGATTTCTCCGCTTTGAAAACTTTGTGCCATGATGATTTTCAATTCATCTTCTGAGTGGGCTTGTTCGTGACCAGCCGGTTTGACACCGAATAATCCAAGGAAAAAGCGGGCTGAACCATTGAGTAACCAAATGAACGGATACAGGATTTTCCCGAAGATATACAGGGGACGGGCAAACAATAAGGTCATTTTTTCCGCATATTGAATCGCTAACGTCTTCGGAGCAAGTTCTCCGATGACGACGTGTAGGAACGTCACGGAAACAAAGGCAATCCCGAATGACAACAAAGTCGAGACGGCAGCCGAGACGCCGAATTCATCAAACACCGGGTGCAGGATTTTTTCGACGGTCGGTTCACCGAGTGCACCAAGACCAAGTGCCGTTACCGTGATGCCAAGCTGACAGGCAGACAAGTAATAGTCCAGGTCCCCGGCAATCTTCTTCGCCAGGACGGCACTCTTATTTCCTTCCTGAATCATTTGATCCAGACGCGACATCCGTACCTTGACGACCGCAAACTCTGATCCAACAAAAAACGCGGTCAACACGATCAATAACACCACTAAAAATAAATTGATAAATAATATAGTATCCAAAATCCCCTAAACAGGGGTCACCTCCATTTTGTTGTTACAGCTGCGCAATCAGGGAAGCAATCAATGTCAGACGTTGAGACAGTTCGAGACGAATCTCCTGTTTCTCATAGTCGGTCGATTGCAATAAACGCTGTTCGAGACCGTTGACGCTTTCTTGAAGCTGCTGTACTTCTTGATAAATGGCATCACCCGTTTTGACTTCACGCTCGGTGAAGAAAGCAAGAATCTCTTGCAGGGACAGCCGTTGTGTCTTTAAATACTCAATCTTTTGAATATGCTGGACGACATCTTCCGTATACAAACGATAACCAGCTGGTGTCCGCTCTGTTGTTAATAAACCGAGCGATGTATAGTAGTCGATGGTCCGTTTTGATAAGCCGGTGGCCTCCGCGACCTGACCGATTTTAAGCAACGCCTTCCCAAAGATCCTCACCTCCCTCTCATTAAATAATGCTTTTATCATACCACGGTTAAACCGTACACAACAACGTTATGCTTATTAGGCACCTTTAAAAAACGCCCCCTCTTTCTTAGAGGAGACGTTCCGTTTGCTCAAGCTATTTTTTAAACTTAGTTTGTTACCGCTTCCTTCATTGGTGTTCCGACGATTGACCGTTCGAGCAGTTCGACGACATCATAGGTCGCGACTTGCTCGTCGACCTCTTTCGCCTTCGTTCCGTCGCTGAGCATCGTCAGGCAGTACGGACAAGCTGATCCGATGACGGATGGTTGCACCGTCAACAACTGTTCGGTCCGTGCGACGTTGACCCGTGCGCCGACTTTTTCTTCCTGCCACATCATCCCACCGCCGGCTCCACAACACATTCCTTTTTCCCGGTTGCGTTCCGTTTCGACAAGCGTGATACCCGGAATTTTCTCTAAGATATAACGTGGTGCATCATAAATGTCATTGTAACGCCCGAGGTAACACGAATCATGGTAGACGACCCGTTCACTAACCTCATGAACCGGTTTGATCCGTTGATCGTCAATCAACCGGGCGAGCAGCTCTGTATGGTGATACACTTCGACGTCCGGGCTGAGACCAAAGTCCGGGTACTCGTTTTTGAACGTATTGTACGCATGCGGATCAATCGTGACGATTTTTTTAACATCGTATTTCTCAAACGATTTGATGTTTGCTTCCGCGAGTTCTTGGAACAGAACTTCATTCCCGATGCGGCGTGGTGTATCACCGGAGTTTTTCTCATCGTTACCGAGAATCGCAAACGAGATGTCCGCTTCATTCAAGATTCGTGCAAACGCCATCGCGATTTTTTGACTGCGGCTGTCATATGAGCCCATCGCTCCAACCCAGAAGAGGTACTCGAACTCTTCGCCGGCTTTTTTCTTTTCTTTTGCAGTCGGGACGACCAGCTCTTCGCGCGTTTTGCGCCAGTTTTCGCGTTCTTTCCGGTTCATCCCCCATGGATTCCCCTGGCGTTCGATGTTCGCCATCGTCCGTTGCATCTCGGGATCCATTTTCCCTTCCATCATCACAAGGTGACGACGGAGGTCGATGATTTTATCAACGTGTTCGTTCATGACCGGACATTGGTCTTCACAATTTCGGCATGTCGTGCAGGCCCAAATCTCTTCTTCAGTGATGACGTTACCGATCAACGAATCCGGGACGACATCCATCTGACCCGCTGCAGCAAGTGACGCAATCTGATTTCCCTGTGACCCTTCAAAGGCAAACGCTGGTGCCCACGGAGATTTTTGGGTGATCGCCGCCGTCTTCATATTCAGGTGATCACGCAGTTTAACAATCAAGTCCATCGGTGACAGCATTTTTCCGGTTCCGCTGGCCGGACACATGTTGGTACAGCGGCCGCATTCGACACAGGCATATAAATCAACGAGTTGCTTTTGATTAAAATCTTCAATCCGGTTAACACCAAAGCTGAATTCTGCCTCGTCGTCTTCTGCTTCTTCCATGACTGACAGATCAATCGGTGCGAGGCGTCCGACTTTTGACGTCCGGCCGAGCCAAACGTTGGCTGTTCCGGCAATCAGGTGGGCGTGTTTGCCTTGCGGGATATAGACCATGAAGCTGAGTAAGAACAGCAAGTGCGCCCACCAGAAGAAGACAAACAATCCAAAGGCGACTTGTTGCGGCACCCAGCTGAATAGGAAGGCAATCGCCGACGCGACCGGTTCACCGAACGTGGAATGATTTTCATAGACTAAGAAAAATCCGTTTCCGAACAGAACAGCGACCATCAGACCGCCGATGAAAATCAAGGCAAGACCGGCCATGAAGTTCCGTTTCAGACGGACCAATTTTTCAACATAGCGGCGGTAGAATCCCCAAACGACAGCCACTAAGATGACGAGCATGACGATTTCCTGGAAAAATGTAAAAATCGGATAAAGTGGACCGAGCGGAATATGTGGAAAACGTTGTCCGACCGCGAGCCCCTTCCAGATAAAATCAATCGCTCCAAATTGAACGAGTAAAAATCCGTAAAACATCATGACGTGAATCGTACCGCTTTTCTTATCCTTCAACAGTTTCTTTTGTCCAAATACGTTGACGAGAACCGCATTGAGCCGTTCTTTGTTCGTCAGCGTCCATTCCGCTTTTTTCCCCCTGCGAATCGCCTCGTACCGACTTTTGACAAGCGTGACGAATAAATAACCCGCGTATCCTGCGATGAGCAGGAAAGCGATCCAGTTAATCAGTAAAAATGTCCCCATGAAATAAGCCCCTTTCCCCCTAAAGCCATTATTTGATATGAGTATAGCATATAATGAATGGCTATTCATTCATTATTTTGATGTTTATTCTCTTTAATAAATTATTGACTTGAACTTACAAAAAATAATTTAAATTGAAAAATAAGTAGGTTAAAATTAAAAAGTTCTAATATATGTATATTTTGTAGGAGGTAATTGGCTTTGAACGGAATTTTACAACATTCAAGTGGCTTAATTAAAGAGGTAAAAGCGGGATTCTCATGGACAACGTTCTTTTTTGGATTCTTTCCAGCATTTTTCCGGGGAGATATGAAGTGGGGATTGATTCAATTGATCGTCGGTATCGTCACTACACTTTTGACTGCCGGTTTCGGGGGATGGATTGTCAATATCGTTTTTTCTTTCTTGTACAATAAAATTTATATTAATGATTTAATCGAAAAAGGATATCGTCCGATTGATCATTCCTTCCAACAAGCATTAAAACAACGTGGAATTCATGCAAAATTGTTATCTGAAACTCCCACTTCACAATCAGCAATTTAATACCATTACATGTAGATATCTCTAAAAAGTGAGTTTGACTTGAATGTCATCCTTCATAATTAAAAGAGGACACCGGATTTCAAATTCCAGTGTCCTCTTTTACTTACCGGGAAATCATTTGATTCACGAGACTCCTACAAAAAAACACCTTTCTTTAATCCATATCCGGTATTAACACGATTTTCCCAAGCTTTCCTGTTTCTTTAAAGTAGGACTGAGCTGCCGCTGCCTCTTCAAGCGGGAACATCTGGTCGATGACCGGTTCCAGTTTTCCGGCGGCAATCGCGTCAAGCATCTGTGCGTATTCCGCCCGTGTTCCAAGAACGGAACCGTAAAACGTTAAGTGCTTCAGGTACAACGTCCGGAAATCAAGATTCGTCTGTTGTCCACCGGCAGAACCGGAAATACAGAACTTACCGCCGTTTTTCAGGACGTTCAGAGTCGTCTTGAATAATGCATCTCCAACGACATCGAGGACGGCGTCAATTGGTCCGGCATTCACGGAAAGAATCTCTTCCGCTAATTTGTCCGACCGATAGGACAAAACATGTGTTGCCCCCAGACGTTTCAACTCTTGTTCCATTTTCATGTCGCCGACCACTGCAATCACAGTTGCTCCAAAGACGCGGGCAGCAATTTGAACGTTCAACGAACCGACACCGCCGCTTGCCCCCGTCACGAGGACGGTTTGCCCCGGTTGTAACTGGAGTTGTTCGTTCATATGCCAGGCCGTTAATCCACTGACCGAGAAAACAGCACTTTTGACATAATCATCAAGCGGCATCGCATAACACAGTTCTGCCGGCCAGACGACATACTCGGCATATCCCCCGTCATACTCCGATCCGATGAACGACATATCTTCACTGATGTGTTCCGTTCCAAGCTGACCGCCTGAGGTGAACGGAAACAAGACGACGTCTTGACCGTTGCGTGCTTCGTCGACCCCGCTTCCGACTTGCACGATCCGTCCACTGATGTCGGAACCCGGGACACGGGGAAACTGAACGCCTTCCGGTTTCCAGCCTGATTTGCTGTCCGATCCGTAGGCCCCTTCGCGCATCCAGATTTCCGTGTTGTTGATGCCGCATGCTTTCACTTCGACCAGGACTTCCCCAGCACGCGGTGTCGGGACCGGACGTTCCACGACTTCGAGTTGCTCGACACCACCATATCCATTGACTTGAACAGCTTTCATCTCATCGCCTCCATCGCTTAACTTTTCTATCTCTTTTACCCGATTACCAGACCATCTGTTCATACAAATAATAAGATTTAGATGCTTTATTCAAATAATCCTGCAACGGTTCAAGCACATCACGATTCAGGAGATAGTCCCCCAACTGTTCGATCGGCACCCACTGACTGTCGACGACTTCTCGGTCAGGATCATTTGGTAACAATTCGCCTCTGATCGTACATTCAAAATAGGTAACGAGACTGTGGGCGTCAAACTGTTCGATGAAGTTTTCTGTCACGTATGCCAGTTCGAACGTCTCGACGGACAGTCCGGTTTCTTCTGCCATCTCCCGTTTTAAAGCGTCCGCCAGCGTCTCGCCGGCTTCAATCACACCAACCGGCAGACTCCACACCGCTCTTTCCCCATCTGCCTGATTTTTGACCAACAGCAACTGATCCCCCTGTCTGACAATCCCGACGACAATCCGGTATAACGTTCTCATGCTGATTCCCCCTTTGTCATGAACATCAAAAAAAAGCAGCCCGTTCAAATATCCTTTGAATGGAACTGCTCTGGCACGTACTTATTCTAATCCAAGCGATTGCGGTAATTTAACGGCACGTGCATATGCTGTTTTGTAATCTTTTTTCGACACGGCCTGTTCGACTTCACGGAGCGCCGGATGATTTTCTTCTGAAAACGCCCCTAAAATCGTCAAGTAACGTTCGTAGACCGAATCATCTTCCTTGCGTGCATGAAGTAACGCTGTGTAGAGCATGACCGTATCTTCTCCGTACAAGACCGGTAAATCTTCGTTGATCAATAATAACGAATCAATCGCATCGGAATCGACTTTCGAATTGTATTCCGTCATGACCTGTTCTGCCAGTGCTTCGAGTTGATCGCGCCATTCATTGTATTTCGGCTCGTCATTCTCTAACCATTCAAACCAATCTTCTTCGAGCATCTGTTCCATTTCTTTTACTGTTTGTTCAAACGCCATGTGTTTCACTCCGTTCCCAAGTTAATTCAATCGTATACAGACCGACCGGCTGATGATTCATCATCAGATCGTATTGGAATTGCATACGTTGTTCTGTCATTTCAATCGTTGCCGTTTCCGTCTCCATCACCATCTGACCAAACTGACTCTCATAACCACTTTTGGTTTTTTGACCCAAAATGAAGACATGGTGCATTGAGACCGGACCTTTCCGGTTCAGGGCAACTTGATCGTGCGACCACTTGATGGTCGTATCAATCGGTTGTTCATCTTCTTGCATGAACTTCAGGGCAAACCCGTCTTTTGTTTCAAACAAAGTCCCGTCTGCTTCTAATTCAACGGACTCCCGCATCGCGTCATCCTGAATCGATGTCACTTGTCGCAGGCGGACCGGATAACGTACTGGTTTCACTTCTATCACCTCATCGTCTAGCGTACACGATTTTCTTCTGTCCTGCATCTTCTTGATTTCTTTTTTAGCGACAGCAAAAGCTGGATTCGGCATCTGCCAAATCCAGCCTTGTTTTAACGTACGCGGTACAGGCGTGCTTCAAAAGGTTGAAGCGTGAGTTCGGTTCCTTCATGATACGTTGTCTCATAGTTCGCAAGCATGATGTTATCCGAATGGAGGATGATGTCGGTGTCGACTTCCGCCACTTCGTCTTTCAGGTTCGTCACAATCAGGAACTGTTCGTTTCCGAGCGTCCGCGTGTAACCATAGACTTTTGTATCTTCCGGAAGAATGAGATCGTATTCTCCGTAAATCAACGTCTCTTCCATCTTCCGGATTTGAATCATCCGTTTATAGAAGTTCAGGATCGAATCCTCATCGGCTTGCTGCGCCGCCACGTTGATGTCGGCAAAGTTCGGATTGACACCGAACCATGGGGATTGTTCCGAGAAACCGCCGTTTTGTTCATTTGTCCACTGCATTGGTGTCCGGGAGTTATCACGCGACGAGTTCCAGATGACTTCCATGATCTCTTCGTGTGTTTTCCCTGATGCCAGTTGCATGTTGTACATGTTTTTCGTCGCGACATCATCGTAGTCGGAGATATCCGGGAACTGGACGTTCGTCATCCCGATTTCTTGTCCTTGATAGATGAACGGTGTTCCTTGCATGAAGAAATACATCATCGCAAGTGACTTCGCGCTTTGTTTCCAGTACTGTCCTTCATCACCCCAAAGGGAGACGGAGCGGACCTTATCGTGGTTTTCAAGATACAGTGCGTTCCAGCCTGTTTCTTCAAGTCCTTTTTGCCATTTCGTCAAAACTTGTTTCAGTTTAACAACGTCGACGCCTTTTTCGGCATCTGCCCGCCACAGGTCCATGTGTTCAAACTGGAAGACCATGTTCATCTTGCCGTTTTCTTCTCCGACCCAAAGATCTGCTTCTTCCGGCGTTACACCGTTCGCTTCACCGACTGTCATGATGTCGTATTTTGAGAACGTCTCGTTTTTCAATTCTTCGAGATATTCGTGAATCCCTTCGACATTCATGTGCATCTCAAACGATGGCACGTGCGGCATGCCGAGTGGATTAGGAAGATCTGCGTATGACTGATCTTTATTAATGTGGCTGATGGCATCAATCCGGAAACCATCGACCCCTTTGTCGAGCCACCAGTTGATCATCGTGTAGACCGCTTGGCGCATGTCTTTATTCCGCCAGTTCAAATCTGGCTGACGACGTGAGAAGACGTGCAGGAAATACTGCTCGGTCTTTTCATCGTATTCCCAAGCAGAACCGCCAAAGATACTTTCCCAGTTGTTTGGCTCCCCACCGTTGACGGCATCCTTCCAGATGTACCAGTCGCGTTTGTCATTATCTTTTGACGAACGGGATTCGAGGAACCACGGGTGTTCATCCGACGTGTGGTTGACGACCAAATCGAGTAATACTTTAATGTCACGTTTATGTGCTTCTTCCATTAATAAATCAAAATCGGCCATCGTTCCGAATTCGTCCATGATGTCTTCATAATCACTGATGTCATATCCATTGTCATCATTCGGTGATTTGAACATTGGGCAAATCCATAATACATCGACTCCGAGATCTTTTAGATAATCCAACTTGGCAATGATACCCGGGATATCGCCGATTCCATCATTGTTTGCATCATAAAAGCTGCGCGGATAGATTTGGTAAGCAACTGCCTCTTTCCACCAAGCTCGTGTGAGTGTTTTTTGTGCCGTTTCCGGACGCGGTATCATTTGTGTCATTATGGATAAATCCTCTCGTATTTCAGTCTTTGTTGTCCGTTTTTTTATACTAATTCTTGATATTTTATAGTAATCATCGGTTCATTCTAATTAAGCGCAACCGATTGCGCAAATACCCTATATTCATCTTATCAAACCCAGTTGGAATGTCAATGATTCGGGACATTCTTCATTACTTCACACATGTATGAAATTTGATTCTTTACGAATTGTTATTGAAAAAATACATTACATTTACTGAATTATCCTACACTGTTTATCGGTCAATTTCTAGCCTTTTGCACAACCTTTTTCGGAAAAGCGAATCTTTTTTTCAATCTTCGGGTATATCTTTAACAATGCGAATAAAAAAGGGGGATTTTGTAAATGAAGGGGCAGTTTTTAATCAATGGGCAGTGGCTCGATCAGGGACGTGAACGGACGGATGTGAAAAATCCGGCGACAGGTGAAATCGTCGGAAGTGTGCCAAACGGAACGAAATCCGATGTTAATGAAGCGGTTGAAGCAGCTCACAAGGCTTTTCCGGAATGGTCGAAACGGACGGTTTATGAACGCGCGGCGCTTCTTGAAAAATTGTATGCGAAAATGCTTGAGAAAAAAGATGAATTGGCCAGACTGATGACACTTGAGATGGGTAAACCGCTCGCAGAATCAGAAGGTGAAGTCGAATACGCGGCGAACTTCGTCAAGTGGTTCGCGGAAGAAGGAAAGCGGGCATACGGGCGGATTATCCCGTCACATGATGCCACTAAACGCCTCCATGTCATCAAACAGCCGGTCGGGGTCGTCGCTGCGATTACTCCATGGAACTTCCCGGCTGCCATGATCACCCGGAAATTGGCACCGGCGCTCGTCGCAGGCTGTACGTTCGTCCTAAAACCGCCCACCGCCACTCCGTTGACAGCACTCCGGTTACTCGAACTCTGTCAGGAAATCGGCATTCCGGACGGTGTCGTCAATGCGGTGACCGGAAGCGGGAAAGACTTAGGTGAATCCCTCGCCACTCATCCACACGTTGCTAAAATCACGTTCACGGGGTCGACGGAAGTCGGTCGGACGTTGATGGCACAAGGTGCGGAAACCATCAAAGCGATGTCACTCGAACTTGGTGGACATGCCCCGATTCTTGTCTTTGACGACTGCGATCTCGATCTTGCCGTCAGAGAAACGATCAAATCGAAGTTCCGTAACGGTGGACAGACATGTGTCTGCGGCAATCGCATCTATGTCTCGGATTCGATTTATGATACGTTCGTTGAAAAGCTCGGTCAGGAAACAGCCAAACTCAAAACCGGCAACGGACTCGATAGTGACACGAAAATCGGTCCGATGATCAACAAGGCCGGCTACGATAAAGTCAAAAAACATGTCGATGATGCGACATCGGCTGGCGCCCGTGTTGTCACCGGCGGATCAGGACAAACAGATGACGAAAACGAGATCTACTATTATGAAGCAACCGTTCTCGCCGATGTCACCCCGCAGATGCTGATCATGAATGAAGAGACATTTGGTCCGGTTGCGCCTGTCCAACGTGTCAGTTCAGATGAAGAAGCTGTCCATTATGCCAATCAAACGCCGTTTGGTCTTGCTTCGTATGTCTTTACGAACAATTATGCCCGGGCATTCCGCGCAATCGAAAGTCTCGACTACGGGATCGTCGGGTGGAATGACGGTGTTCCTTCAGCCGCCCAGGCTCCGTTCGGCGGAATGAAACAATCCGGCGTCGGTCGTGAAGGCGGATCAGAAGGTCTCGAAGCTTATCTCGAGACGAAGTATGTATCGATTGGCGGACTCGATCAATGAACGCGGCCGAACGATTTGTCCAGTGTCTGGAAGCGGAGGGCGTCACGCATATCTTCGGAGTTCCCGGTGAAGAAAACATCACCTTACTTGAAGCAATCAGTAAATCGGATATCACGTTCATCACGACACGCCATGAAACGAACGCTGCCTTCATGGCATCGATGTTCGGCCGGTTAAGTGGACGCCCCGGCGTCTGCCTGTCGACGCTTGGTCCCGGAGCGACCAACATGATGACGGGAATCGCCAGTGCGACGATGGATCATTCGCCTGTCGTCGCCATTACCGGACAAGGTGCAACGTGGCGTCAACATAAGGCATCCCATCAAATGTTTGATTTAGTCGAGATGTATCGACCAATTACCAAGTCTAGTACGTCGATTGTTTCAGGAGAAGTCATTTCAGAAGTCGTCCGCCAAGCATTTGCTCAAGCTGCTTCCGAAAAACCAGGCGCGACACACATTTCCTTTCCGGAAGACATCGCAAAAGCCGATGTCGATGCCAAGACACCGATTTTACGGGATAGTATTCCGACCTTCCTGCATCCGACATCTGTTACGGACAGCGATGTCCTGTTGCAAATCGAACAGGCAGAACGTCCAGTCGTGATTGCCGGATTCGGAATCAACCGAAGTGGTGCTACGGATGCTTTCCATGCTTTCGTCGATCAATTGGGTGCTCCTGTCGTCGAGACAATGATGGGGAAAGGCACGATCTCATCTTTTCATGAGCTCGCTGCCCACACCATCGGCTTACCAAATGCCGATTATAACCAACGGATTCTTGATCAAAGTGATTTAATTATTGCTGTCGGCTACGACATTACAGAATTGCCGCCTTCAAAATGGAATCCGAATCAGACACCCGTTTTGCATATCGATACCAATCAACATGAAATCGATCAGTTCTATCCTGTTGTCGCGAATCTGATCGGCTCGTTACCCGATATCTTGCATCTGCTCTCGGAAAGTATTCCGAACCGATCCTGGACCGGATGGCAACAGGACCGTGACCGGCTGCGTCAAGAAATCCAGGCGACGTATTCCCTCGCCCTTCCGCTCCATCCTCAAAGCATCGTGCGTGAGCTCGAACAGGCAACAGGTGAGGACGGGATGATTTTTTCGGATGTCGGTGCCCACAAAGTATGGCTCGGACGGCATTTTCAGACGACACGTCCTAATCAATTGTTCATCTCCAACGGTTTTTCTTCGATGGGATATGGCTTGTCGAGTGCGATTGCCGCTAAACTGTTGCATCCGGAACAACGTGTCCTCTGTGCTTCAGGAGACGGTGCCTTCTTAATGAATGGTCAGGATCTCGAAACCGCGGTTCGGTTGAAATTGCCGATCGTCGTCATCATCTGGCGCGATGGCACATACGGACTGATTGAATGGAAACAACAGCAAGCGTACGGTCGTGCACCTTATATTGAATTCGATAATCCGGACCTTGTACAACTGGCTGTCGCCTTTGGGGCACTCGGGTTGCGTGTCGGAGAACACGGTACCCTGTCCAGTTGTCTCGAACAAGCTTTTCTGAGTGACGGACCCGTTTTAATTGACTGTCCGGTCGATTACAGGGAAAATCTGAAGTTAAGTGACCGTTTACGGACTTATGGAGGCTGATAAAGATGACCCAACTCAGAAAATTACAATCGATTTCCGATTTTGATCAATTCGTTTCAGAACATGCAACATTCGTGATTTGTAAACACAGTACGACCTGTCCGATCAGTTCAGCCGGTTTTTCCGCCTATACGAAATATGCGGATACAACAGCAATTCCGACTGCTTATTTATTGATTCAGGAAGCTCGGACATTGTCGAATCATATCGCAGAACAGTACAACGTCCGGCATGAATCACCGCAAGTCCTGTTCATTCAAGATGGAAAAGCGGTCTGGACGACCTCCCATTATGACATCACGACAGATGCCTTACACACACACGTCGGATAATTGTCTCAGCTTTGCAAAAACGTGCGCCTTCTCCTGTTGCATTTGATACAGGAGAAAGCGCACGTTTTTTAATGATTCCAAGTTAGGTTACAGCCCTTCTCCTTCATAACAAATAAAATTACCTTTCTTAGCTATTAATATTTGTAATTCAAGCTAATTCAGATTAAGATAGACAACAGATATAACGACCGTATAGAATTGTGTACTGTTAGTTCATTAAGGAGGAAAACCATGTCACACGAAAAATCTGCTACCGCTCGTCCCCCTTACGGCATACTTGCCGTATTGATGATTGGTGCCTTTATTGCTTTTTTAAATAACACCTTACTCAACATCGCTTTGCCGTCTATCATGAAGGATCTGGAGATTGAAACGTCAACGGTCCAGTGGTTATCGACCGGTTTCATGCTCGTCAACGGGATTTTGATTCCGACTTCTGCTTTCCTGATTCAAAAATTCTCGGTCCGCCGTCTGTTCCTGCTCGCGATGACACTGTTCTCTGCGGGTACGATTCTTGCCGGATTTGCGGACGCTTTCCCGGTCCTGCTTGCCGGACGAATGATCCAGGCTTCCGGATCTGCGATCATGATGCCGCTTCTGATGAACGTCATGCTCGTCAGCTTCCCGATTGAAAAACGTGGAACGGCGATGGGCTTCTTCGGACTCATCATGATGGGGGCTCCTGCGATTGGACCAACCCTTTCCGGTTGGATCATCGAACATTACGATTGGCGGATGTTGTTCCACTTTATTACGCCAATCGCCCTGATCGTGCTCGCTGCCGGTTTCTTCCTGCTTCGTGACGTCAAAGAACGCTCTAACGCAAAACTCGACTTTATGTCCGTCGTCTTGTCTTCTTTCGGATTCGGTGGTCTCCTGTACGGTTTCAGCTCTGCCGGTTCAAAGGGTTGGGATAGTCTCCAAGTCATTTTAGCGTTAGTCATCGGGGTCGTTGCACTGGTAACATTTATCATGCGTCAATTGAGAATGGAACGTCCGATGCTCAACTTCAAGATTTACCGTTATCCGATGTTTGCTTTATCGTCCGCCATCTCGATAGTCGTGACGATTGCCATGTTCTCCGGGATGTTACTGTTACCGATTTATGTTCAGACGATTCGCGGGATTTCTCCGCTTGATGCCGGTCTGATGTTACTGCCGGGTGCCATCCTTATGGCTGTCATGTCACCAATCAACGGGAAACTATTTGATAAGATTGGCGGTCGTCCACTCGCCATCACCGGCTTGTTCATCACGGTTGTCACAACCTACTATTTCAGCCAACTTAAAATGGATACGACTTATACCCATTTAATCGTCCTTTATTCTCTCCGGATGTTCGGGATGTCGATGGTTATGATGCCGGTCTCGACGAATGGTCTGAACCAATTGCCGACCCGTTACTATCCACACGGGACAGCGATGAATAATACGTTACAACAAGTTTCCGGTGCGATCGGAACGGCGCTCCTCGTTACGATCATGTCCACCCACGCGAAAACACGTGGAGCGGAACTCGCGCAAGAAGCAGCGAAAAACATGACAAGCCAACCAACAGCGGAAGCTGCTGCAGCGATGAAACAACAAATCGTGATGCAGGCAACGCTTGACGGCATTAACTATGCTTTCTTCATCTCAACGTTCATTGCCGGTCTCGCCTTTGCCCTCTCGTTCTTTATCAAACGGGCGACACAAGCGGAAGACATCATCAGCAACCGTTCGTTGAACGAACAAATCATTAAACCGCAAGTTTCCAATCAGTAACACCACTCGTTGTTGATCTAACAGCGGACCAGAGCTAGGGGCTGACTTTTGAGTCAGCCCCTTTTTCGTTTGGTTTTTTAAACTCCAGTCTCTATACTGGTACCCCCTATACCTATATGATATACTCGACGTATCAACTACTCCGGAAAAGAGGTGTACTTATGACTCATGATCATCCCCTTGTTCCCCGTTCCACTGAAGAACAAGATGCCTTATTAAAACGTTTAAAACGAATTGAAGGTCAAGTCCGCGGCATTGCCAACATGGTCGAGGAAGACCGGTATTGTATCGATATCCTGACTCAGACCGCATCGATTCAAGCCGCACTCCGGCAAGTCGAGTTGCAGGTCATCGAACGTCACGTCAAGATGTGTATGCACGATGCAGCGACCGGTGAACAGGATACCGGTGTCTACGTCGACGAATTGATGGCCGTTATTGCCCGTCTCAAGAAGTAAGGAGGGATTTCGATGTCAAAAACGATGGAACTGAATATCGAAGGCATGACGTGTGCAGCCTGCTCGGCTCGGATTGAAAAGGTGTTGAACCGGATGGACGGAGTCGAAGCCACCGTCAACCTGCCGCTCGAAACAGCACGGATTGCTGTTCCGGAAGAGATGGATGAACAACTGATTTTAGATAAGATTAAAAAAATCGGATATGGTGCCACCATTAAGACGGCACCACACGAACAGGTACAGAACCGCCGGATGCTCTACCGCTTTTGGATTGCCGCTTTCTTGTCCCTGCCGTTACTGCTCAGTATGATCTCGCACATTCCGAACAGTCCGATCCACTTCCCGTGGCTTATGAATCCGTGGATTCAGTTCGCCCTGGCGACGCCAGTCCAGTTCATCATCGGTGCCCCCTTCTATGTCGGCGCCTATAAAAGTCTCCGGAGCGGAAGTGCCAACATGGACGTCCTGGTCGTACTCGGTACTTCCGCAGCCTACTTCTATTCTGTTGCCGAAATGATGGTTCATCCCTTGATGCCGAATCTCTACTTTGAGACGAGTGCGGTTCTGATTACCCTCGTCCTGCTCGGGAAAGTACTGGAGGATCGTGCCAAACAACAAACAACCGGTGCGATCAAAAGTCTTCTTTCCTTACAGGCGACGGATGCCGTCGTCCTGGAGCATGGCGTCGAGCGGATGGTTTCGCTTGATCAGGTCCAACCCGGTATGCAATTAATCGTCAAACCCGGTCAAAAAATTCCGGTCGATGGTGTCATCACAGCTGGTGATGCCTATCTGGATGAATCGATGTTGACCGGCGAACCGCTCCCGGCTCATAAAGGGATCGAGGATGTTGTAATCGGCGGGACCTTGAACACGAACGGTCACCTGACGATTCAAGCCACGAAAGTCGGTCAGGAGACGATGCTTGCAAGCATCATCCGTGTCGTCGAACAAGCCCAAACAGAAAAAGCCCCTATTCAACGTCAGGCGGACCGGATTTCCGGTATCTTTGTTCCGATCGTCGTCGCCATCGCGCTCGTGACGCTTGCCGTCTGGTGGTGGACGACCGGTTCATTCGCTGAAGCGATTCGTCCGGCGATTGCCGTTCTCGTCATTGCCTGTCCCTGTGCTCTCGGGCTCGCGACTCCGACGTCGATCATGGTCGGAACCGGTAAAGGGGCAGAACACGGGGTACTGTTCAAGGGCGGGGCCCAACTCGAATCGTTACAACACGTGGACGCTGTTGTCTTTGACAAGACGGGAACGTTGACGATCGGACGCCCGGTCGTGATCGAGACGTTTGGACAAGAACAGGCCCTGGATTTTGCAGCTGCCCTTGAAAAAAAATCGGAACATCCTCTCGCTCATGCTATTACCGAAGAGCGGGACGTCGTCTTTGATATCGAACACTTTACAGTCGATCCCGGTCGCGGTGTCCGGGGATTGATTATGAAACAAGACATCATGGTCGGGTCGGCACGGATGATGGAAGAACACGGCTTATCCTTACCCGACTGGACATCCATCGGAGCAACGGTTGTGTATGTCACGGTAAACGGGACGATCGAAGCGGGTTATGCCATCCGGGATGAATTGAAACCGACTACCAAACAGGTCATTCAGGAGATTCAGCAGACCAAAGCGGTTTATTTGTTGACCGGAGACCGGCGAGAAGTCGCCTTACAACTCGCAACGGAACTTCAGATTCCAAAGACCCATGTCTTTTCCGATGTCCTGCCGATTGAAAAAGCCGATCACATCAAAGCACTTCAATCGAATGGGCAACGGGTCGCGATGGTCGGAGATGGTATCAATGATGCGCCGGCCCTTGCGACAGCAAATGTCGGGATTGCCCTCGGCAGCGGGACGGATGTCGCTCTCGAAGCAGCAGACGTCACATTGCTGGGACATGATCTGCAACAAGTCATCACCGCCATTCGACTGAGTGAACAAACGATGAAGAACATTCGGCAAAACCTGTTTTTCGCACTCGGCTATAATGCGATCGGGATTCCGATTGCCTGTCTCGGTCTGCTCGCCCCTTGGGTCGCAGGAGCCGCAATGGCATTCAGCTCTGTCTCTGTCGTCACAAATGCGTTACGCTTAAAACGTATTCCACTATCCAAAGGAGGAAACTAATCATGAAAGAAACAACTTTAACTGTCGTCGGAATGACATGTAATCACTGTAAAGCAAGCGTTGAATCCGCGTTGAACGAACTCAACGGGGTAACGAATGCAACCGTCTCCCTTGCAGAAAACAATGTCACAGTGACACACGAAGACGTCGCGACAGAACGTCTCGTCGAAGCGATTGAAGAAATCGGATATGACGTTCCGACTGCCTAATTTTTTAGCCAAACTGCGTGAAACATGCAGTTTGGCTTTTTTATTTTGAAAAAAACGGGAATGGTTCTACAAGGAGGGGTTCGTATGGTACCGAAAATCGAATTCGTAGAACACTTCGATGACAACAAAGGAAAACGATTTAAAATCGAACTTTGGAATCTCGGAACCTTCACATTCAGTGCCGAATCAGCTAAAGGACCTGTCACCCGGTTTACGTCCATCGACATTCAATTCGTCCAGACTTGTGTTAGTCGGATGCGATCGATTGTCGATGCCAAAAAAGCTTTCCAAGAAGATCAACCCGTCTAAATGATTCTCCGACACATATAGCATGAACCCGGATTTTCGAAAGGGTTATTACACTCATAGTCCAAGACTGTGAGTTTTTTGTTTTCAGGTCAATACTTTCCATGCAAACATTAAATTCTTAAAAAAAGGATTACCGGTTTTCAAAAAACAGCCGATAACAATAAGACACCAAAAATCTTAATTTTGAGAAAATCGGGGGCATAACGTGCGTAATCCATTTAAAACTAAAGCATCGATGTCGACTTATCAGGCGACAATCGGATTTCCTGACAAACGACTTATTACAAAAACAAGTGATCCAAGCTTAACAGGACGCTTGGAATACATGGGCTATACAGAAGAACATCTGCAAACCTTAAAAGCGATGGCGCCTGTCGTCAACAGCATCTTGGACGAAGTGCTCGAGCAAGTCCTCGATCACCTGCTTTTGCATCCAGAGATGGTTCAGATTGCTCAAAATTCATCGACTCGCGAACGTTTGAAAAAAGTCTTTGCGGATTATTTCGGCAGTTTATTGACTGGTAACATGGATGATAAGTTCCTGGCGATGCGGACACGGATGGGAAAAACCCATAATCGTAACTTCGTCCCGGTCACTTGGTTCATCGCATCTTACGCAGCATTCAATACCTTATTGGTTCCAAAAATCGTCGAACATTTCCAACACGATCCGGCTCAGTTAGCGAATGCGATTCTGGCGCTCAACCACGCGATGAATCTAGATGCGCAAATCGTGACAAGTCAATACGTGGATGCCCGCTTACATGAAGTCAGTGCCGCAAACGAATCACGGAGTCGCCTGTTGCAGGATGTCGTGCGTGTCAGTCAAGAAGTCGCAAGCACCGTCGAGCAGACGGAAGAAGCCATTTCTGAGACGAGCCGTCGGGCAACACAAATCTTATCCGAAACCGATCAAACGGAAAAAACAAGTCGTAATTTGGTCGGATTGACGTCAGAAAATGAGACTAAAATGGATAAAATGGAACAACAGTTTGTACAGGCAACGGAACAAGTCAGTACTTCATTAACAAGTATCCAGCAACTGAAAACAACTTCAGACGAAATCGTCAAGATGACACAAGGCATCGAAGATATTGCCAATCAGACGAACTTACTTGCCTTGAATGCTTCGATTGAAGCGGCTCGTGCCGGTGAACACGGTAAAGGATTCTCTGTCGTCGCAATCGAAGTCCGGAACTTGGCGGAAAACGCGAAATTACTCAGCAGCAGCATCAACAGCCTGATTCAAAAAAATAACGGGAACATCAATGAACTCGTTTCCCAAATGGATGACATTACCCGTTCAAACTCCGCTTCCCGTAACGAACTGCAACAAGTGAAGAGCGGCATTCACACCGTGAAACAGGAAATGGAAAACTATTTGGAGATGTTCGGTCGTAACAAAAACGACTTAAGCCAAATCGTTCAAACGATTCAAGGCATCAGCCAGACGACACAAGGATTGTCCGCCTTAACGACGGATCTTGTTGCGGCTTCTGAAGTCAATGCTTGAGCAAACTGAATAAACAAAGGGACCTCTCCATTGACGGAAAGGTCCCTTTGTTTATTTTTCCTGTTCGGCGGTCACAACCAATCGTTGATCGTATCCTTTCGATTGGGTGAACGTTCCGACACAGGTGATTAACGTTAAACGTTGCGCAAGTGTCGCACCAAAAATGGATCCGACAGGTGCCTGGTCAACGGGATAAGACATCACGTTCGTCACCACGTATGAAACCTGTTCTCCCGTTTTAGAATTGACTTCAATCCGTTGTCCCCGTTTCACTTTTGCCAAGTCATAAAAGACAGCCGGACCATTCGTATCATCTAAATGCCCTGCCAGAATGACATTGCCGGTCTGATTGGCTTTTGCTCCGTATTGGTACCAACCGACTTGATCTGTCTGCTTCGGAACATCCATCCGCCCTTTGTCATCTCTTCCAACGACTTCGACTTTTGCATCCACATCGATGGTCGGAATCTTTAGACGGTTCGGTACAAATGTTGCCACTGCTTCTGCTTCAGACTTTGGTGCCGGTGATTCGACGACAGGTGTTGCCGGTTCCTCAGAGCGTGGAGGAGGAGAAGTTTCCTCTGCTCCTCCACATCCTGCAAGCAACACGGTAATGAATAACAAGAGGTTACGCGTTTTGTTTACGACGGACGACATAAGCTGTCCCAACAAGTGCAGCTCCAGCAAGTGCTACAAGTGCCCAAGTTGTTGCCATCGATGACGTTTCAGTTGTTCCGCCAAGACCTGTGTCCGGCATTGCTGCCATTTCACCGCCGTCCGGAATCAAGAGGACGTCAAAGGCTGGTTCGCCTTCAAGTAGCCCGATTGCGAGTGCTGTATAGTTTTTACCGCTGTCGAGTTTGATGCCGTCGAGTGCCTTAACGACATCCGTTGCACCGGCAGGTCGTACTTCAAGATCGTACGTACCGGCATCCAGTGTACCGTAATCCGAGACTTTCGAGAATTCGAGGTCGCTGAAGAGTGGGTCTCCACCTTTTGGTGCGACATCAACGGCTGGTGCATCCGGTGCAAAGTGAGCGACACGGACCATTGATTTTCCATCTTCACCTTTGCCGTTATCTTCCATGACAGCAAGTTTAATGTCTGCCAATTTACCGATTGCCGCAACAGAATAGAATTTTCCGGCTTCGATGTTGAGTGTTTGAGAAAGTACAGGATCTTTTGTTGTACCGGCTGCGAAGACTTCTACTTTATGTTCTCCGGCTGGGAGAGTGAGATAATCTGTGACGGCTTTAAATTCTGCTCCTGAGACTGCTTTTTTGCCATCGACGGCGATGTCCACTGCTGGAGCATCAGGTGAAGCGTGAATCACACGAACCATTGCATCGTCCGCTGCACCTACCGGGAGCACAAATAGTGCGAATAGCAGAGCAGCTGTGACGAAAGATAAGAGTTTCTTCATCTTTTTTCCACCTCTCATGTCATGATGTATTTCGCTCTCAAACCAACAAATCTTTTTTACGCTTTACTTTACTGAAAGAAACTTTTTTGTGGTGACACAGAAAATATTTCCCTCGTGGTGACATCTTAAACTTAAAGTAATTTCACCCACCTGTAAATGTTTCAATATGCTTTTTCCGGCAAAAATTGCACATTGCACTTTATTTAAAAATGAAATAAATTAAAGTTAAAAACATTAGAAAAGAAGGTTTTTGATTATGAATTCATTAGATTTGAAGATAATTAAGTCACTTATGCAAGATGCCCGCATCAAGTGGTCGACGCTTGCCAAACAGGTTGGTTTATCCGCTCCTGCTACGGCTGATCGTGTTCAACGCCTGCAAGATCAAGGAATCATCCGGCGGTTCGAGACAGTTCTCGATCCGGCTCTTCTCGGTTACGACCTTGGTGCATTCGTCGCCGTCTCCTTGGAGCGTCCCGAACACCGTGATCCATTTTTGCAACGAGTCCAAGAGTTGCCCTATATCCTCGAATGTCATCACATCGCCGGCGAAGATGACTACCTGCTCAAAATCCGTTGTCGCAATACAGAAGAACTGGACGACATCATCACGAACCACATCAAAAGTTTACATGGCATCTCCCGGACGAAAACGACGATCATCATGCGGACATTAAAAGAATCGACGGCTTTGCCGCTGCTTCCGGAGGATTGATCCATGGTAATGAACGGTTTTCTGATCGGCTTCGCCATCGCAGCTCCAGTTGGACCAATCGGGTTACTCTGTATCCAACGGACGCTTCAATTCGGTAGACGCTTCGGATTCGTTTCCGGTTTAGGCGCTGCCACAGCGGATTTAATTTATGGACTGATTGCCTTATCCGGCTTATCACTGATTCAGCTGTTTGTGACACATACCGTTCCGCTTCAATTCGCCGGCAGTCTGTTTCTCTGTTATTTCGGTGTGAAAACACTTAAACAGACACATGAGGTTCCGTTATCCAGGCCAACTACCTCATTAGCAGTAGCATATGGATCGACCTTACTGCTCACGTTGATGAATCCGATGACGATTCTTGCATTTTTAGCCATTCTTGCCCGTTTTCAGGATACAGCAGTATCGCCACTCAGCTTACTGATTGGAATTTTTCTCGGTTCAGCCAGTTGGTGGTTATTTTTAAGTCAGTTGATGCATCTTCTAAAAAAACAACTTTCTCCTGCTCTCTCCCGTTCCATTCAATACTTGTCGGCTTTCTTGTTGCTGGGTTTTGGTGGATACGGATTATATGAACTTCTGATATGACGAAAAAAGGTCAGATTCCGCAAAACGGATCTGACCTTTTCGTTTTTACTTGATAAATCCAATCATCATTTCACGCAAGACCTTGGCAGCCGCGATTGCTGTCATGTCAGACTGATCATACGCCGGACAAACTTCGACGAGATCGGCTCCGATGACGTCGACATCCGCCCGTGCAATCATATGGACGACTTCAAGTAATTCCTTTGTCGTCACGCCGCCGATTTCCTGCGTCCCGGTTCCCGGTGCCGCCGACGGATCGAGCACATCGATATCGATCGTCACGTAAACCTTTTTACCGGCAAGCTTCGGTAAAACAGCTTTTAACGGTTCGACGATTTCGTATTTAAACAAGTTGTAACCAGACGTCTTAGCCCATTCAAACTCTTCTTTCATTCCTGAACGAATGCCGAACGAATAACAGTTTTCCGGTCCAATCAAGTTCGCGATTTTTTTGAGTGGTGTCGAGTGCGACAACGGCTCTCCTTCATACGAATCGCGTAAATCCGTATGTGCATCAAAGTGCAACACAACAAAATCATCATAATGTTTATCGAACGCTTTGACGACCGGCCATGTGACGAGGTGTTCTCCCCCCATACCAAGCGGGAACTTTCCTGCCGTCAGCAACGAATCAACGTATTCTTCGATCATGTCGAGCGACTTTTGGGCATTGCCGAATGGCAACGGGATATCACCGGCATCAAACAATTTCGCATCCGCAATGTCACCATCGAGATACGGACTGTATTCTTCGAGTCCGAGTGACACTTCACGGATCCGGGCTGGACCAAATCGTGAACCGGGACGGAAACTGACCGTCCAGTCCATCGGCATACCGTACAATACACCTTTTGCATCTTCGTGAGTCGGTTGACTCGCGATAAACACCTTACCTGAGTAAGCTTCATCAAATCGCATCATTATTCCTCCATTCATAGAAAGGAGTGCCCCTAAAAAACGGAACACTCCTGGCGTTTAATTAAATCGTTAAATCTTTGACGAACTTCGGTAGCGCGAATGCAGCTGTATGAAGTTCCGGTGTATAGTATTTCGTTTCGATATCGTGGAAACGTTCTGGTGCGACAGCGAGAGGATCATGTTTTTTCGATCCAATCGTAAATGTCCACAGACCGCTCGGATACGTCGGAACGTTGGCAATGTAAAGTTTTGTGATCGGGAAGATTTCTTTGACGTCGCGTTGAACATCACGGATCAAGTCCGGTGTGAACCATGGGTTATCCGACTGTGCGACGAAAATACCGTCTTCTTTTAATGCTTTCGAGATTCCAGAGTAGAATCCTTTTGTGAACAGGTTGACCGCTGGACCGACCGGTTCTGTCGAATCGACCATGATGACATCATATTCATTAACAGCTTCTGCGATATGCATGAACCCGTCTCCCACGATGACTTCAACACGTGCGTCGTCAAGACCGCCTGCAATGTTCGGTAGATATTTTTTCGAGTATTCGATGACTTTTCCGTCGATTTCGACAAGAACCGCCTTCTCAACTGATGGGTGTTTTAAGACTTCACGGATGACTCCGCCGTCTCCTCCACCGACGACCAAAACTGATTTTGGGTTCGGGTGCGTAAAGAGTGGAACGTGTGCGACCATTTCGTGATAGACAAACTCATCACGATCTGTCGTCATGACCATTCCGTCAAGTAACAACATCGTACCGAACTCGTCCGTCTCAACCATCTCCAGGCGTTGAAACTCCGTTTGTTCGCTCTCATAAACGTGGTTGACACGGAATGTGATACCGTAATCTTCCGTTTGGTGTTCCGTGAACCATAACTTTAATTTTTGTTCCATTTGCGATAGAACCCCTTTCTTTCATCAAGACAAAAGTTGTTCGTATGCGAGTGGCGTTTACGGCGCTTCTTAATCATACAAATGCGAGTATACCGAACTTTGAAAGAAACTTCTATATAATTCGAAAAGATTCGCCTGTTTTTTTAGTCGACGACCGTGACGATTTCACCCAGGCACCGACGCTGTTTCGCTCGTTTCGGTTCATCCGCCCGATAGCCAAATGCAACCATGACAGGTACGGTGAAAACCGATCGGTCGAGCACACCGTGCCGTTCCAGAATTTGTTCCACTGCCTGTTGATCAAATCCTTCAATCGGACAAGAGTCGATTCCGATTTGCGCTGCGGTCGACATCATGTTTCCAAGTGCGATATAGGCCTGTTTCGCAGACCAATCCGCCATCGCCTTTTCATTATCCCCAATCTTGAAATCTTCTTCGAGGAACAGACCGTATCGTTTTGTGCGACCGGCTTTTGCTTCCTCCGACAGACCTAACAGATCCATCATGTGCGTCACATGTTCCCCGTCCGGTTGCATCTGTTTCCCTGTCCGGGCAAGGAAAATGACATAGTGGCTCGCCGTTGGCAATTGACCTTGTGCTCCCCAGGCAACGTCCCGAATTTCATTTCGAACGGCTTCGTTTTGAATGACGAGCAGATTCCACGGTTCGTATCCGAAAGAGCTCGGTGAAAGACGTGCCGTCTCTAAAATAAATGAAAAATCTTCTTCTGTTATTTTTTTTGTTGGATCAAATGATTTGGTCGCATGACGGAACTGAAAAGCATCGATAATCTGTTGTTTTGTTTGATCGTGATTCATGAGTGATTCCCCCTACGTAATATAATGACTACCTGATACGATATCAAACCCGTTTCACTTCGTCTGTTTTTTTGCTTCATCAATGTATCTGAAATGCATGTTACAAAACAGAAGAACCGGGAAATAATAAATAATTCAACTTTTTCATTCTGTCTGTTCCATCAATTCAAAGGCTTCATTCCAGGGTTTTTCTAGATTACACCGTTTTGTTTCTCGCCCCCTCACTTTCCATCATTACCCATTTTCGTTTGCCAGTCCGTTCCATCTTTGTTACGGTTAGAACTTGCGTGATTAGGTTTTGTTTTCAAATGACGCGGGTATTACTAATGTCGTTGTCTAAACGAGTTACAAAACTACATGTAAAATTCGAAAGAAGGTGTTGAACACGATGGAAAATAAACGAAAAAGTAAGATCACGAATGTCTTTATTGTCTCCGTCATTTTCTGTGTGCTCTTTACCATATGGGGAATCTTGCCTGAGTCACTGATTGGTGCTGCAAATCTCGGAAATGTCACAGGCATTGCTCAAAACTTTATCTCAAACGGTTTTGGTTGGCTCTACCTTCTCGGGATGAGTGCCTTTTTGTTAATTGCCATCTTTCTCATTTTTTCCCGTTTCGGTTCAATCCGACTCGGTAAGGACTCCGATCGTCCGGAGTACGGACTCATTTCCTGGTTCGCGATGCTGTTTAGCGCCGGCATGGGAATTGGTCTTGTGTTTTGGGGTGTTTCGGAACCACTAACTCACTTCCATACGCCGCCGGTTGCAACCGACGACCCGACAGAAGCAGCGCGCCTCGCGATGCGTTATTCATTTTTCCACTGGGGTCTTCATCCATGGGCTCTTTATGCCATTGTTGGTCTTGCCATCGCCTACTCGACGTTCCGCAAAGGACGTCCTGCAACGATTGGGGATACCGTCGCTTCACTCATGAAACCAAAATACCAAACTGCCGGTAAGGGGACGGTTGAAGTTCTCGCAATCGTTGCAACCGCTTTTGGTGTCGCAACTTCACTTGGTCTTGGCGCACAACAAATTTCGGGTGGACTTCATTTCCTAGTCGACAGTATTCCGAACTCATTCTTGACGCAATTGATTATCATACTGGTCGTATCTGTCCTCTATATGATGAGTGCCGCTTCCGGTCTTGATAAAGGAATCGTCCGCTTGAGCAACGCCAACATTGTCTTGGCGATTCTCTTGATGGTTGGGGTTCTGTTCCTCGGACCGTTCAGCTTCATCATGGATCTATTTGTTCAAACGACAGGTGCTTACTTGCAAAACCTACCGACCATGAGCTTCCGGGCATCTGCCTTTAATCCGGATGAACGCGGCTGGATCAACGCCTGGACGATCTTCTACTGGGCATGGTGGATTTCTTGGTCACCATTCGTCGGAACGTTTATCGCCCGTGTCTCAAAAGGACGGACGATTCGTGAATTTGTTCTTGGAATCGTTTTGATTCCGACGATTTTCGGATTGCTGTGGTTCTCTGTTTTCGGTGGATCGGCGATTTGGAATGAACTGTTCAACAGCGTCGATCTCATTTCAACGGTCAACGATAAAGGGGTCGAAACCGGTATGTTCGCCTTGTTCGAAACATTCGGTGGTCTCGGAACGTTCCTCAGCATCATTGCTGTCTTCTTGATCACGACGTTCTTCATCACGTCTGCCGACTCCGCGACGTACGTCCTCGGGATGTTGTCTTCCGGCGGTAGTCTATTGCCGAGTCTCCGAATCAAATTGACGTGGGGAATCATCCAGTCGTCAATCGCAGCTGTTCTCTTGTACGCAGGCGGACTCAGCGCCTTGCAGGCCGCAGCTGTCCTTGCCGCCTTCCCGTTCATCTTTGTCGTCGGGATGATGGTGATTGCCCTGTTCATGGATCTTTCCAAGGAACCGGATGCTGCTAAATCAGCAGAAGATTTGAAAAAAGAAGCGTAACTGCAGTCAGCCCCTGCCTTCCATCATGCGGAAGACAGGGGCTTTTTGGTATGCTGAAGATAAGAAAAGAGGTGAGGACTTGCGGCTCAGAAAAAAATGGTTCATTCCACTCGGAATTATCGCTCTCAGCAGCTGGTTTTTGTACCGGGAAAACAATCAAATCGACACGACGGCAGTAACAGTCCAATCGGATAAACTACCTGCCGCGTTTAATGATTATACGATTTTACAGATCGCCGATCTCCATGGTAAATCATTTGGTTCCCGTCAAAAGGTTCTTTTGAAAAAAGTAAATAAACTAAAGCCGGATCTCATCTTAATGACGGGTGACTTGATTGATTCCAGACGGAACGGAGAAGAAGAAGCCCTCCTGCTGATGAAACAACTGACTCCTGACTATCCGGTTTATTTCGTGACAGGCAATCATGAAGTCCGTCTGAATTTGACGATTTTACCGAAGCTTGAACGCCTCGGCGTCACCGTCCTTCGAAATACGTCTGTTCCGCTCGAACGAAGCGGTCAGTTCATTGAGTTACTTGGAATTGATGATCCGACGACGACCCGTTGGAGTGAAGGTCTGCAGGAGCCGGACGGTATCCGAAAGAGCCTCGATCAAGCCCAGTCGACCGCCGATACCCGTGCTTTCCAATTGTTGATGGCACATCGTCCGGAGTATTTGCCGTTGTATGCGGAACGGAAAGTTGATTTGGTATTATCCGGTCATGCCCATGGCGGACAGATCCGTCTACCGTTCACGGACGGGATGTATGCACCGGGTCAAGGATTTTTCCCTGAGTTGACAGCCGGACAGCATGTGATGGAGAACACACGGCTGATCATCAGTCGCGGGCTCGGCAACAGCTTATTTCCGTTTCGAATTTTTAATCATCCCGAGTTGATTGTCGTGACGTTACGCACGTGATCAATCAAAAAAAGTGCCAACTCTTTCACAGAGTCGGCACTTTTTTTTAAGCGAGTGCTTCATGCAATTCCGGTTCAGCATTTTCCCACATCTCCGGTTTGTGTGTCTGCAGGAAATCACGCAACAAGTGTTTTGATGTCTCATCCATATGATCGACGACAATCCGTCCTTTTAACGATTTATCCATCTTATTGACATGGTCCGCTAAAATCTTAAAGCCGCGCCGTGCTTCGACATCGACTAACAGGTCACATGCTGCAACGCCACCGTAATAAAAGCCTTCCGGTTTCCGTCCAACCGTCACCCAAACGATCCAGTACAGCTTTCCGTTTGGGGAATCTTCCTTGTCCGTCGTGAATTTAATCCGTTTCTCGATTGCCGCCTTCGCATGCATGGCGCCCATATCGATGTAGGCTTCGCCGTCTTCCGGCGAGATGATGACAGGTGACATGCTGTTCAGACTAAGTGTACCGACACCAAATCCACCATGCCCGTCCGTTGAGTTATCTGAAATGATATTGAAGTTGATTTTCTTTTCCATCGTTTACTTGTCCCCTTTTACTACTGTTGTCTCTATCATACCGCATCCAACAGTCGGTGCAAGCCTTCGTTTACCGCTTGAGCGTCTCCAGCTGCTCCCGGGTGACACGACGGATTGTCGGTAAGCGCAGACACTCGAGGGACGTAAGTTCTTCATGTGCGGGTGGATTCAACTCCTCCAGTTGCACTAACGCCTGGTCATACAACGTTTGCGATGCGCGACCGAATAAAATAATCCGCTCCAGTGATGAACATTTTGAACGGATGGCCCGCAATTGCTTGGCCAGTTCCCGAATCCGCTCTGCCAACTCGTCTTCAATCTCAGGTGTTGGTTTACGATTTTGAAAAATCGGCTTAAAACGGATATCATCACGTAACAATGTCAACATCCCGTAGCGCTTTGCTTCTTCATTTCCGACAAGAGCCGCCAAGTCCTTGTCCGTCACAAGACGTCCGAATGGAATGTTTTCATTAAACAAGACATCTGCGACTTCGAGACCTTTTGCGCCTGATAACGGGTATGTGTTGTCTTCTGGTAAAGCGCGGTCAAAAATCAGTAGCGTATGGATTTTTTTTCGAATCACTGGTTCCATTTCCATGCCTTCACCTCATCCTCATCATTTCTTAATATAAGTACTTCTTGCTTACGACAGGCTACTCCTGTCTATACCCTTCTTTTTCGATTTCCATGTACCGTTTGACGGAACCAGTGTGACATACGGTATACTGATGGCGTATTGTACTTATGCTAGAAGGAGGAATCTGATATGCCTTACGTTACAGTCAAGATGTTAGCCGGACGTACCGTTGAACAAAAACGTGCTTTGATCGAAAAAGTCACAGCAGCCGTGTCCGAATCTGTTGATGCTCCAAAAGAAAACGTCACTGTCTTCATCGAAGAGATGGAGAAAACCGATTATGGTCAAGCTGGCGTCATGTTCGCGGATAAATAAACACTTTTCAGGAGGAACGATCTAACCCGTCGTTCCTCCTGTTCCATATACTTATCACAGGAAGGATGAATCATCATGGCAACAGTAAGCTTACTTGGAGCAACAGGACGTACAGGACGCCCTTTACTGGATCGTTTATTGGAGAAAGGACATGAAGTCCGGGTCCTCGTTCGATCGGAACAACATGGACTGCCTGACCATCCCCACTTGACGATTCTCAAAGGAGATGCGACTAATGCAGACGATCTCGAACGGGTCATCGAGGGGACGACTGCCGTCTTCAGCTGTTTAGGAACCGATCAAAAACAAATTCTTTCCGTTGCAGTTCCCCATCTCATCATTAAGATGAAGGAACAACAGATCGAACGGATTGTTTTCGTAGGAACGGCCGGCATCCTTGATGCTTCAGAAGAACCGGGAAAATATCGTTTCCAGTCCAGTGAATCCCGCCGCCGCTCGACCATCGCGGCTGAAGATCATCTCAAAGCCTACTTGACGTTAAAAGACGCGGATGTCGACTATACCATTATTTGTCCGACACAACTCGTCGAAGAAGACGCGATTGAGGACGTCTTGATTGAATCCAATCGATTCACCCACGAAACCGGTCCAATCCCACGGATCAATGTCGCCCGCTTCGCTTACGAAGTTTACGATGAAGGGCTGTTCCATCGCGAACGGGTTGGAATTGCTTCACGCGGCTAAAAGTATCGGAAACAAAAAGAAGGACCTGATTTTTTACAATCAGGTCCTTCTTTGTTTTAAGGAATGACATGTCCGTCATTCTTATACGATTTAGAGTAAAATACTGACGACGATTGCCGTCAAGACACTGACAAGTGTTGCTCCGTAAAGCAACTTCAGACCGAAGCTCGCTGCGACACTTCCTTGACGATCGTCCAGTCCTTTGACAGCACCAGCGATGATCCCGATTGACGAGAAGTTAGCGAATGAGATCAGGAAGACAGAAACGATTCCAAGTGTCCGTGCTGAGAATTCTTTTGCATATTCAGGCAGGCTGAGCATCGCGACGAATTCGTTTGTAATCAATTTCGTTGCCATGACACTACCGGCACTGACCGCTTCCGCCCATGGAACACCCATGATAAAGGCGAACGGCGCAAAGATGTAACCGAGAATTTCCTGGAACGAGATTCCGAGAACCATTAAGAAGATATCGTTGACCATGCCGATTAAGGCGTTATATCCGATCAACATCGCTCCGACGATGATCGCGACTTTGAATCCATCCAGGATGTATTCGCCGAGCATTTCGAAGAACGTTTGTTTTTCTTCAACGATTTCTAAAATGTCTTCTTTTGGATCAACTGTGTACGGATTGATGATGGAAACAATCATGAATCCACCAAACAAGTTTAAGACGATTGCTGTGACAACATATTTTGGTTCGACCATCGTCATGTATGCACCGACAATTGACATCGAAACCGTCGACATCGCAGACGCACACAATGTATACAAACGGTTCGGCGGTAATTTACCGATTTGTTTTTTAACAGTGATGAAAACTTCTGATTGACCGATCGCAGCTGACGCTACGGCATTATATGACTCAAGTTGTCCCATTCCGTTAATTTTCGAAAGGACAAACCCGATCCCGCGCATCAAGAGCGGCAGGATTTTTGTGAACTGTAAAATCCCGATTAAAGCCGAGATGAAAACGATTGGTAACAGGACATTGATGAAGAACGGCTGCGCGCCTTCGTTCGCTAATCCACCGAATACGAAGTTGATTCCGATTGCGGCATAACTGAGCAATTTCTCGAACACTCGAGCGACACCTTTAATGACGATATAGCCGAATGACGTATTCAACAGGATGTATCCAAGTACAAGCTGAAGCACTAGCATGACCGCAAGCGGTTTCAATTTGATGCCTTTACGGTTGCTACTGACAAGGTATGCCAAACCAAACACGATGACAAGTCCCAGTATTGCGATTAAATATTTCACGAACTATCCCTCAATCCATAGTTTATTTTATCAGTTGTACATAAGTACGAGGTCTGACGTTCAATCTCTTTCCCAAGTACTAGAATAATCAACATTCGGAAGAACTGCAAGGGGTAAAGTTCATTTAGTAACCGCTTTCGTCATTTTCATAAACTTTCAATACAATGTTTTCCATCCGTTCCCGAACATTGCCCTGACTGATGTTCGTCTTCCCATATGCTTTCCAACCGGCATAAACATCGACGGTGTCCGGTTCAAAATCAAAAACAGCCGTTAAATCCCATTTTCGATCGTACGAAAATCCACTGCAGGCAATATATTCAGCTAAAAATTGATCTGCTGCCTCCATTGATTCAAGCAATGCCAAATTTAATCGGCAATGGGCGACGTCTGCTTCAATTGGTCCGACACAGGCATTAATCCAATCAACTACGTTATACTTTTCAACTGATTCGTATAACACATTGACTGGATGGAAATCACGATGGATGAATCGAATTTGCTGACTCGTCGCCGGTGGTTCTGCCACGGCCCGTTGCCAGACTTCTGTTTGAACTGTCCAGGAAGGAACTGTTCGCTTCGTCACGTATGGTGCATACCGATACCGGGCTTCCGGAACCGGCAGTTGATGAATCGCCGCTAACGTTTTTGCCAATTGTCTGAGATACGCTCGATTTAACGGCTCAAGTCGGACGTCGCCCGGTAAATGCGTCATTTGAATCCAGGGCGGAATCTGACCGTCCCACATCAATTGATAATTTTCGACATCCGGTCCTAACATCCCAGTCGCCTGTAACGCAAAGACCTCGTGCGCGACGAGGTCCGGTTCCTGCTTCAGCCAGGCAGCATTTGTATGGATTCGAAAGACACTATCTCCTGCTCGAAACACATGCGAGGAAGTCGCACCCTTTAAGGGGATAACAGTTTCCCCTTCCAATCCGACACGTTGCAAAATCGTTGCGATGATCTTGTTCACGCTTCTTCTCCAAGTAACAATTGATCGATTTGCATCTTCTCGTTCGCAAATTCCCGTAAGTCATGCAGGATTTCCTGCGGATAAAACAGCTTCTCGTCCGTCTGACGCGAATTGGCAATCGCTTGAACGAGGGGCGAGACTTGCGAGATCTCTTTCATCTGACCGTTTTTCATCTGCAGCATAATCGGTTGTTTGCTGATTTCTCCATTGTCACCGTACAAGTCATACGGCAGGCGGCTGAGCTTGTCTTCGAGTAGATAATAGGTCGGATCAAGACTGATCTGTTCAAATAATGAACAGAGTTTTTTATGAACACGCGCCCGTTTATCGGCCGGGTAATCGACATATTTAAATAATTTCCGGTCGACGAACCGACGTGCCAGATCGCTTAATACAACGTCCTTCTCCTCCGCCCACTGTTGGAAGTAGAAGTAGACGATTGTCTCGTCGAGTGCCAAATAGTTTTTTAAGGACATCTGTTGTGTAAAGAGTGGACTTAAATGAATCGGATCAATCGCAAATTCGTAATCGCCCGTATACAGTTCTTTGGCCCGTTCAAGGATCGCTTTTAATAAATAATCACTCGATCGCGTGACAGGATGGAGGTAGACTTGCCAGTACATCTGATAACGTCGCATGATGTAATCTTCGATCGAGTGCATGCCGGACTGCTTGACGACCATCTGATTCGGTGCCGGACGCAGGACACGCAACATCCGTTCGAGGTCAAACTTCCCGTAACTGACACCGGCGAAATGGGCATCCCGCAACAGGTAGTCCATCCGGTCGACATCGAGCTGGGAACTGATCATCGTCACGAGCAATTGGTTCGGATGGGTTTTATTGATGATTGACGCGACTTCTTCTGCAAATCCTTCGCCGACTTGATCGAGGACCTGCTTGATTTCTGTATCCCCCAAAATGATCCGTTCCGTCCATTCCTCGTGATCAACGCCAAAGACATTCTCAAAGGCATGGGAAAATGGTCCGTGTCCGACGTCGTGCAGCAGTGCCGCGACCAGTGTCAATTCACGGTACTGATCGTCCCAGTCAGCCCGACCGTTAAAGACGTCAATCAACTGCCGCGTAATCTCGTACACGCCGAGCGAATGGTGGAAACGGGTGTGCTCGGCTCCATGGAACGTCAAAAACGATGTTCCGAGTTGTTTGATCCGGCGCAAGCGTTGAAATTCCTTTGTTCCGATCAATTGCCAGATCAATTGGTCACTGACGTAGATGTAACGATGAACGGGATCCTTAAATACCTTTGTTTCTTTTAATTGCCCCAGTGACTGATACATACACTCTCTCCTTTAATGGTTCGTTCTCGATCGTTATAGTTCATATTTCGGTTTAAAACGGTCCGTTCCTGTTGCTTGCCTTGCTTCTTACAGAAAGTTTACATTGCCCTATGCTATAATGGTGTCGCAAATCCAGAAAAAAAGGAACGAGCCTATGGGAATCGAACTCTTAAAACAAGAACATTATCGTATTTTTGATCAAACGTCACTCGGAAACACCTTTCATGCCACACAATCGTTTGCGATGGACGATACATTGTGCGCCTCCGTCGCTACAGAAGGTGCCGCCATCCGCTCCTGGGTCCACCACGAAACGGTTGTCCTCGGTATTCAGGATGCGCGTCTCCCTCACCTCGATGACGGCATCGACGTCTTACACGCCCGTGGTTTTCAACCGGTCATCCGCAATTCCGGCGGTCTTGCCGTCGTGCTCGATGCCGGTGTCCTGAACATCTCGCTTGTGCTTCCGGAACGCGGCGGAATCGATATCGACAGCGGTTATGAAGCGATGCTCGCCCTTGTCCGTCGCATGTTCGCCGAAGAAACGGATGCCATCGTCGCCGGCGAAGTCGTCGGATCATATTGCCCCGGATCGTATGATTTATCGATTGCCGGCAAAAAGTTCGCCGGGATTTCACAGCGGCGTGTCCGTGGAGGCGTCGCGGTTCAAATTTATCTCTGCGTGAAGGGCAGTGGCAGTGCCCGGGCGCAACTTGTCCGTGATTTTTATGTTGCCGCCCTTCAAGGAGAAACGACGAAGTTCGTCTATCCGACAGTCGTTCCGGAAACAATGGCGTCTTTGGAAGAACTGTTGCAACGTCCTTTGACGGTCGAAGACTGCTTGATACGTGTTTATCGCTCCTTGATGGAACTTGGCGCCACACTCACACCGTCCGTCTTGAGCGAGGTCGAAAACGAACGCTTCGGTGTAAACCTGGGTCGGATGTTGGATCGAAATGAAAAAGTCCTAGGTGAATAAAGGAGAGAACGCACATGGTACGTTTTATTACAGACAGCGGTGCCGATGCACCCAAAGAATTACTCGATGCTTACGGCTTCACCGTCATGCCGTTCGGCGTGTTGATTGACGAAGAGACATTTTTCGACGGTGAATCGATTTCACCGGTCGAATTATATGAAAAAATGCGGAACGGGGCGGCACCAAAGACGTTTCAAGTAGAAGTGTCACGGATGGTCGAAGTCTTTACAGAACACTTTAAACAAGGTGAACCGTTCCTCTATCTGGCATTTTCCAGTGAATTGTCCGGGACGTATCAAACGGCAACGATGCTTGCAGCAGAGCTTGCTGAAACGTATCCGGATGTCCCGTATGCCATCATCAACACAAAAACAGCCTCGACCGGTCAGGGACTGTTCGTGTTGGACGTCGCTGCATTTGCGAAAACCCATTCGTTTGAGGAAACAAAAACGTATGCCGAGCAAAAAGTAAATACTATTCGGCACTTGTTTACGGTCGAATCTTTGGAATACTTGATGCGCGGCGGCCGGGTTTCGCGGGCAAGTGCCTTTATCGGTGGCCTGCTGTCAATCCTGCCGCTCTTGACGGTCGAAGACGGGAAACTGATTCCAAAAGAAAAAATCCGCGGACAGAAAAAAGTCATGAACCGGATTGTCGAATGGATGGAAGAAGCACGTCCTGCCATTGATGGACACCGGATCATCATCGGTCACGGCGATTCAATCGAACGGGCGGAACAACTGAAACAGTTGATTGAAGCCCAGTTCTCACCAAGTGAAATCCTGATTACAGTCGCTGGAGCCGCGATTGGTTCTCACACCGGTCCCGGATTAATCGTCATCGGCTATGATTTACCGGCCTGATTCGTCATTTAAAAAATCCGAATGTCCCCACCTCTTGTTTTTGACAGAGGGATGGGAGCATTCGGATTTTTTTCAGTTATTTTAAGAAGACCGTTAAAATCATGTTCGGTTTCATTCAGGTTTGCCGGACGCTACCGGTTCTCCTTGATTCAAGTTGACCGTCAATGGTTTCGCCGTTCCTTTACCCGAGAAGTTTTCAATCAAGTCTTTGACATCGATACCGGATGACGCTTTAAGCGTCTCCTGCAACGAAGCCATCAAGTCGGTTGCGTATCCGGTCACCCGGTTTGCACCGCCGCCCTCACCGCTTCCCGTATCGACGACCGTAATCTTGTCGATGTTGCCGAGTGGTGCTGCGACCTGTTTCGCATATTCCGGCATCATCCGGACGACCATGTCGAGGATTGCCGCTTGTCCGAACTGTTCGAACGCCTGAGCGATTTTTTCTTTGGCTTCCGCTTCCGCGAGACCTTTCAGACGGATGATATCCGCTTCCGTCTCCCCTTGCGCCCGTTCGGCTTCCGCTTTCGCCAAACCGTCGAGACGAATCCGTTCGGCGTCGGCTTTCGCAGAGGCTTCAATCCGGTACTTCGTCGCATCGGCTTCCGCATATTGTTTCGCACGATCGGCTTGGGCCGCCTGCTCAATCGAATAACGGTCGGCGTCGGCCCGTTTTTTGACTTCCGCATCGTATTGTTTCTCACGACGGAGAATCTCACGTTCTTCAAGCTCGATTTGTTTCTGACGTTCGATGATTTTAATTTGCATCTGTTGTTCCGTGACTTCCTGCTGAGCGCGGGCATTTTCAAGATCATACGCCTGGTCGGCTTTCGCTTTCGCGATATCCTGTTCACGGCGGTAATCAGCCATCTTCAGCTGATTTTCTTTTTCCGCTTCCGCAATTTCCGTCGCCCGTTCAAGTTCAGCTTTTTTCGCATCTTTTGACGCTTCTGCCCGTTTGATTCGTGTTTCTTTTTCTGCATCGGCTGTTGCGATATCAGCATCTCTTCGGACCTGGGCAATCCGCGGTTTTCCGAGTGATTCGAGGTAACCGTTCTTATCGCGTACGTCTTTGATTGTAAACGATACGATGATCAGTCCCATTTTCGCTAAATCCTGCGAGGCGACCCGTTGCACTTCTTGCGAGAATTTATCCCGGTTCTTATAAATCTCTTCGACCGTCATCGAACCGAGGATCGACCGCAAATGACCTTCGAGTACTTCACGTGCTTCGCCTTCCCGGTCTTCCTTTGATTTACCAAGGAATTGTTCGGCTGCCGTTGCGATTTCGGAAATCGAGCTGCCGATTTTGATGATGGCTGTCCCGTCTGCCATGACCGGAACACCTTGCTCCGTATAGACTTCCGGTGTCGTTACTTCGAGCTTGCTTGACAGCAGGCTGAGCGGGGATGCTTGTTGAAAGACCGGTAAGATGAATGCTCCGCCACCGCGAATGATTTTGACCCGATTGCCGGATTCATCGGTGTTGACGGTCGGACTATTTCCAAGATAACTTCCGGAAACGATTAACGCTTCCTCCGGTCCAACTGTGCGGTACTTTGTCACGAATAAGGCAATCAGCGCTAAGATCAACGCACCAGCAATAATAGCCACGATAATAATCGGGTTCATGAAAACATCTCCTCTTTCCACCTTGTGGGATAGGTCATGACATGGGCCACGCCTTGTTTAATTTCAATGATGATGACTTTTGTTCCTTGTTCTAACGCCGGCCCTTCAAAAAGAACAGCAGATTTGGCAATTCGTCCCGAGACATCGTCGACGAGAATTTCGCCGTACCCGTTTTCAGGAATCGGGGTGATGACGAGAGCACTGCGTCCTTCGAGTGTCTGTTCCGAAAAACTGATTGACTGCTCTGCTTTAGCAAGCGGAACAAAAATAAATAAGTGCAGTAAAGACGTCAAAATGAGACTGATGCCGGCACTGATCAGCAAAACAACAAGCGAACCGAGCGACGTCAGGTGTTCCAGTCCAAATCCAAAAGCAGATGTCAAAATAACAAAGGATAGGATTAACGTCGGATGAAAGATTTGATCGATGCCGGGAATCAAGTCTGAAAAAATAACAGACAATAAAACACCACAGGCTGCGGCGGCAAGGGCATACAGATAAAGCGTACTAACGTCCATCTTCTATCACCTCGATAAACGAATTCGATCCGTACAGTTGCCGATAGGCTTGAAGATATGCGTGTCGATTTTCTTCATATAATAATTCGGCTAATTCTTTTTCCCGTGGACTGCCTGCTTCTTCACATCGGCGGGCATACTTTTTTTGTGCCGCGTAATGTCGCGCCAACAAACTCTCCAGTGTTCTCTGATTCTTTGGTTCAGATACCGGCCGTGTATCCGAAAGAGATCGTTTTTTCATCCGACTGCTCCTCTCTTCTGTGCTGAGCTCTTCTTTATTTACGATTTATTTTTGGAAATAGTTTCAAAATCCTCTGATTTTTTTCTGGAATTTACAGACATAATCAACAAAAAAGGACCAACTTAAAAGTCGGTCCTAACAAAACATCATTTGAGTCATTTTTAAAGCAGTTTCTCCTGTAAAAAAAATCTTATGCTTTTTTTCGCACAATCAATAAGGTATAGACAAGTAAAGCCAAACAATCAAGTGTCATGATGATTAACCCCATCGGCAAAGCCGAATCTTCCCCCATCACACCAACAAGCGGTGACACAAGTGAGCCGACAAGCATCGGCAACAGACCAAGCAATGCCGAGGCACTTCCGGCCGTTGAACCGTAGTTTTGCATCGCGAGCGTAAAACCGAGTGTCGAAATCATACCGACACTCGAAACGACGAAGAACAACGGAATCATGACGAGAATCAGGGAGCTGGATAAAGTCAGAGCAAGAAACAGACAGATCCCGGCTAAGGCGACGACCGTCAAGGCAATCCGCATCATTTTTTGACTATCGACGCGTCCTGCCAACCGTCCTGCTGTTTGGGCAGCAAGAATGATCCCGATACCGTTCAGACCAAATAAGAAACTGAATTGCTGCGGACTTGCGCCGTAGATATTCTGTAACACGAATGGGGATCCGGAAATATACGCAAACATCGCGCCCATGGCAAACGCTTGGGCAAAAGCATAACCGATGAAGGTCCGGTCCGATAACAGCCTTCCAAACGTTTGAAATGTCGTCTTCAAATTCCCTTCGACCCGGTGATGGACAGGTAGTGTTTCCGGCAACCGGAATGCGACTGCAATCAGCATTAACGTACTTAAGATGGCGAGCAGATAAAACACGACGCGCCAGTCGCCGAACCGTAAAATTTGTCCACCGATGATCGGCGCCAAAATCGGTGCGGTTCCGTTGACCAGTGATAACGCTGCAAAAAACTTCGTCAGTTCTGGTCCTTCAAACAAATCCCGGACGATGGCCCGCGAGATAACGATTCCGGATGCACCGGCTGCTCCCTGAACAAAACGTAAAGCGATCAAAACCTCAATCGTCGGTGCAAAGGCACAGGCGAGTGATGCCAGTAAATAGGCAAACAGGGCCAGTATCAAAGGACGTTTTCGCCCCCGGACATCACTGAGCGGACCGACGATAATCTGTCCAAGTGCCATCCCGAGCATACAGGCAGTCAAGCTGAGCTGAATCGAGGAAGCACTGGCACCAAAAGAACGGGACATGTCCGGAAACGCCGGTAAATACATATCAATGGAAAGCGGGCCAAGTGCAGCGAGTGATCCTAAAATCAGGATTAAGGTCAATCGTTTGGTTTGAATCGGTGAGGCGTTCGTCATGATCTTCCTCCTTTGTTTTAAGATGTCACGTAGTCCAAATCATGTAAGACATAAGCCAGGAAGAAGACGACGGATGGGTTTTCATAAACCGTTTGGACTTTCTTCAACTGTGCACGGTAACCCGTCTCATATTCCACGCCGTTTAATTTCCGTTCCATGTTCATCTTGATCAGCGCATCGAGCTTATCGACGACATCGACCATCTGTCCTTCGTACGTCTCATCTTTTGCCTCGACGACGAACCGGTGAAATTCTTTTCGCATTGAAGACGGCAACAGATTAATCAACGCTTCGCCTTCCGTTCGCTCATAGGCTCCAAAAGCCGCCGCCGTGACCGGCGTCGCATGTTTGACGGGACCGAGGACATCGCCTGTCGTTCCTTCGACCAGATCATGGCACAGCAGACGTGAGACGACTTCTGCCGTATTGATCTTCACACCGTATTTTTTGGACTCAATCAATCCGTTGAACAAGCCGAGTGATGCCGCACGGAACGCATGTGTCGCATCATTGTCGTCAATCGTATTGAACCGTCCTTTCCAGCGACGGATCGTATCCATCATCAAGACATTGTCAATGAAACGCGACATGTCGTCCTCTGCCCAAACCGACTCCGTCAACGTCCGGATGGATGACAACGGATGAGTCGACAGTGCTGCTTTGAGTTCATTCGTCTTCTCGCGGAAAAACGTCGATCCCGTCACTTCCGCTTCTCGTTTCGCAAACAGCATCGCATCAAACGTGTCGATTGCTTCGACCAGCTTTCCTTCTGTCGAGTCATCTTCTGCGAACACCAGATAATTCGTGAAATCCGGTTGAAGGGACTTCGACAGTAACGCTACGAGTTTTTCACTCGCCTGCCGCTCCATCGCCTGGATGTGGGCATGCAAAGTCGGTTCTTTTTTCGTCCGGTGTTTAATCGGTCCCGTGATGACCTCATTCATATCGTGGAACAAGGCTTTCCCAAGCAACGTCAATCGATCGTATTTAGTATCTGCTACCTCTTCTTCAATATAACTCGCCATCAAACTGAATAAAGCGACACGGAAGCTGTGACTCGCCGCATTATCCGGAAAACGAGGGGCATATTCGTCCCAGCGCGGGACATTCTGCATCCGTGTCAACATACGGATAAAATTACCGTTTTGCATCGTCATCTCTCCTCATAAAAAACGGACAGAGGAATGATGACCCTGTCCGTTTCTAGTTATTATTTGTCTGTTTTCGGACCACTTCTGAACCAACCTAACACTAAAATCAAGACGAGGACAATCCAGAAGATTGATTGCCAAAGCGTACTTTCCGGAAATTCATGCGGTAAGACGTGAATCGACGGATGCGCCAGTGTCATGACGACTAGCTTGACCCCGACCCACGCAACGAGCCAAAAGGCAGCTTCTTCGATACCTGGCCGTTTTTGTAACAAGACGACAAACCAGCTGGCGAAGTAACGCATGATGACGAGTCCAATGATTCCGCTGAAGAAGACGACCCAGAATTGTCCTGTGTTCAAGCCGCCGATCGTTCCGCCGATCATCGGTAACGTCGTTGCCATCGCAACGGCTGCGAGCGTCGAATCGACCGCAAACGCCAAGTCAGAGAACTCGACCTTGACGACCGTCCACCAAAAATTCGGTGACGCCTTTTTAGAGGAAGCTGACTCCGGAATCTGGTGTTTGTTCGATCGTGCCTCGACAATCCCTTTGAAGGCAACATAGAATAAATAAATTGCTCCGAGTGCCTGTAACTCCCAAATCGTCGCCAAGTAAGACGCAAAGAAAATCGCGACGAAGCGTAAGACAAGTGCTCCGATCAATCCGTAAAACAATGCTTTTTTTCGTTGATCGTCCGGCAACGGACGTACGAGAACAGCCATAACCATGGCGTTATCGGCTGACAGCAGACCTTGTAAGATGATTAAAACAAGTCCGACCGTCGCATACTGTGTAATTAATCCAATATCCATAAAAACGAATCCCCTTTTTGTTCAGTAAGTTTATTATAAGGCCGCTTATCTAAAAGCAAAAGACTGAACACTTGAATCTGACTGTTCTTTTTACCCGAACTTCCGGATGATTAGACAAAAAAAGACTCTCCATGATGGAGAGCCTGAGTGTGATTAAAGATTTTTTTCGACTTTCTTTTCGGCATCCGGATTTGATTTCGTCTTCGGAGAAGAGAACCAACCCCAAAGTGCGAGACCAACCATGACGGTCCAGAAGAAGATTTGCCACGGTGTGCTGTGGGCGAATCCTTCAGGAAGTTTCAACGCTTCGAAAATCGTACCTTCGATTGAAACATGGTATTTCGGATGTTCCAGTGCGAGAACCGCAAGTTTCACCCCGACCCAGGCAACAATTGCGAATGCTGCTGTTTCAAGACCCGGACGCTCTGCCAGTAACTTAACGAAGACGCGGGCTGCGAAACGCATCAAGACGACACCCATCAGTCCACCTGTCAAAATGACGACGAAGTGACCGGTGTTCAAGCCACCAATTTCACCTGTTCCCCAGTTCGGAAGAGCAACGGCAAGTGCGACGGCTGCCAAAATCGAATCGACAGCAAATGCGAGGTCAGCGAATTCAATTTTTGCGACTGTTTTCCAAAACTCTGCTTTAGAAACCGGCTCATCTGATTTTGGTTCTGCGTCGAGCTCGTTTTCTGCTCCATGATTCTCACCGATCCGCCGGGCTTTAATGGTTTTATAAATATGCCGTAGTCCCATGATCAATAGGTAAGCGGCACCAAGTGCTTGGATCTGCCAGATATCGACGAGGAATGAGATTGCAAATAATGCTGCAAATCGAAGAACGAATGCTCCTGCTAATCCATAAAATAAAGCCTTTTTCTGCTGTTCGCCCGGTAAATGCTTTACCATGACCGCCAAGACGAGTGCGTTATCTGCCGAAAGTAGTCCTTCTAACGCGATTAAGACAAGGACGACCCAGGCATATTGAAGTACTAACTGCCAATCCATCTACTTCATTCCTTCCTAGTTTACGATTTTAAATTGAAAATCAAGTTTTCATTAGACACATCGTTTATGCGTTCATATGAACATATACTATAGGATACTATACCCGATTGCAAGCAACTTATGCCTGCGAATCAGCAAACTGTTTCTTCCGAGTCTTGTAAGTTTTATTTTTAGGAAGGTTCGTGATAAAATTCATAGCAACGATACGTCGCGACAACACATTCACGGAATCACCAGACTTGCTCGTCTCTAGCATTCCTGTCATGTTATTACTACTTGCACTACTACAAAAGGACAAAGGGGCCGATATAAATGTCTACTTACCCGGTTACACTGCCAACCAAAGAAGAGCGCCACAAGCTGTTTGGTTCTGTTCCTCCTATTAAAGGGACAAAGCCGACTGAAAAAGATAAAATGATCGACTTGCAGAACACACCGAAGAATTTCCTCTTTGCACTGGATGCTGTAGGAATTTCAAACGTGAAACATCCGGTCGTCATCCAAGACGGCGAAACGACACAGGCAACCGTTGCGACATTCGAACTGTCCACTTCGCTTGTTCAAGACCGTAAAGGGATCAACATGAGCCGTTTGACGGAACAACTCGATCAGTATCATAACGAGGGTTGGGTCGTCACGAATGAATCCCTCATCCAATTTGCACGCGATCTTGCTGAGCGGATGGAACAAACGGAAGGACAATTGACAATCCGTTACCCATGGTTCTTCACACGTAAAGCACCTGCAACAGGACTCGGCGGATTGATGAATGCCGAAGTCTGGCAGACCGTCAGTGTCAACACGGAAACAAACGAAGCGACATTGTCTGTCGGTCTGACGATCAATGTGACGACACTTTGCCCATGTTCAAAGGAAATCAGTGAGTATAGTGCGCATAACCAACGCGGTTACGTGACGATGGAAGCTTCATTACGCGATGAAGCAGATGATTTCAACTGGAAACAAGAACTTCTCGATGCAGCGGAATCCAATGCATCGGCACCTTTGCACCCGGTCCTCAAACGTCCGGATGAAAAACGTGTCACAGAGATGGCATATGAAAACCCGCGTTTCGTCGAAGATATGGTGCGCTTAATCGCTGCTGATCTTTACGAAATGGATCCAATCGCGTCGTTCTTCGTCGAATGTCGCAATGAAGAAACAATTCACCAGCATGATGCGATCGCACGCATCACGTTTGATAAAGATGCACAGTAATACGCAAGGAAACTCCAACCGACCCTAGGGTCGGTTGGAGTTTTTTTTCGTTGTCCTCCTTTTCGGTAACGTTTACACTTAGGACGAATGGAGGGATGTCATGTTTGAACTCATACCTTTTTTACTGGAACGACTCGGAATCATGATCATTTTAGCGTTCATCCTCGCCCAGTGGGGACCGACACGCCGCTTGCTGAAACAGCCTGAAGCCGGCTGGCAGTTCGGATTGTTGATTCTGTTTTTCGCCACATACGGGATTTTGAGTAACTACACCGGTGTCAAAGTCGATTTGGCCAAGTTTTTACCGCACACCTGGCTCGAACAGGTCGATGGCACATCGGCAATCGCGAACACACGGACGATGATTGTCGTCATCAGCGGATTACTTGCCGGTCCAATCGGCGGAACGATCACCGGTCTGCTCGTCGGTATCCATAGATATACACTCGGTGGTTTTACCGCCTTCGCTTGTGCTTTATCGACCGTTGTTGCAGGCGGCGTCAGCGGCTTGTTGCGTCCTTACTGGCGCGATCGTCTCGGCAGCCAAGCATTGTTGCCAATTTGTCTGACCGGTTTTTTAATGGTTTTCGAAATGTCCCTGATTCTTCTGTTGTCTGATCCGTTTCCTGCTGCCCTTGAACTGGTCCAGTTCATCTTCCTTCCGATGACCGTCGTCAACGTCCTTGGAGTGTGGTTGTTCTTATCGATCATCCGCCTCGCAGCGCGCGAGGAAGAACATGTCCGGGCTCGGGAAGCGGAACGTTCGTTGCATATCGCTGATTTAACATTACCGTACTTAACACGCGGTCTGAATATCCAAACTGCTGAAGCCGTTGCCGATATTTTGTTACAACAAACGCGAGCTGATGCCGTCTCCTTAACGGATCAGTCCGTCATTTTGGCGCATATTGGTGTCGGCAGTGACCATCATCGGTCCGGCGGGCACTGGACGACGCGTCCGACGGAACATGTCCTGACAGACGGACAACTTCGACTCGTCACCGACCGTGATGAGATTGGTTGTCCGAAAGCAGACTGTCCGCTCCAAGCCGGAATCATTGCTCCGTTGACGATCGGCGAGACGACGATCGGGACGTTGAAGGTTTACTATCCCCACCCTGAATTACTCGACGCGGTCGAGGTGGAATTGATTGAAGGACTCGCGAAGCTCTTTTCGACCCAACTCGCCCTCGGCAAAGCGGAACGGCAAGCCGGTCTATTGAAGGATGCTGAAATCCGGGCACTCGAAGCGCAAATTCATCCGCACTTTTTGTTTAATGCCATCAATACGATTTATGCTTCGTGCCGGACCGATATCGAACAAGCCCGCACGTTACTGCTTGAACTGTCGACCTTTTTCCGGAGTAATCTGCAGGGTGCCCGCTCGACGAAAATTCCGCTGCAAAAGGAACTGGAACATATCGAAGCCTATATCTCGCTTGAAGCTGCCCGTTTCCCGAACCGTCCATTCGTTGATATTGATTTAGAGGAAGGCACGGAACAACTACTCGTTCCTCCCTTTGTTCTCCAACCGTTAATCGAAAATGCTTTCCAGCATGCGTTCAGTCCCGGGCAGACCGGATACGTCGGCGTCACTGCCTGGTTGACCGCGGATCAATTGGTGTTGGAAGTCGTCGATAATGGACGCGGGATTGAAGAGGAGCGGCTTGCACGCCTCGGCCGGGAAGTCATTGAATCCAGTGGTACCGGAACCGCCCTTTTCAATACAGCGGAACGAATCAAAAGCCTGTATGCCGAAAACGGTTCTTTCCGATTGACCAGTCAACCTGGAGAAGGTACAAGCATTACCATCCATCTGCCGATTGAAACAGGAAAGGAGGCGCCGCATGCGCACGATCTTAATTGAAGATGAACCGCTCGCCCGCGACGAACTGCGTTATCATGTTGTCCGGGCCGGACTCGAAGTCATCGCCGAGACCGGACACGTCGGTGAAGCCGAGCAACTCGTTCGGACATTACAGCCGGATCTCGTTTTTTTAGATGTCGAACTGACTGACGGAAGTGGTCTGGACGTCGCGAAACGATTACAATCGATGCCTCATCCACCTGCGATTTTATTCGTGACGGCTTATGATGCCCATGCACTCGAAGCTTTCGAACTGAATGCTTACGATTACATCTTGAAACCGTACGATCCGTCACGGATTATTCGGGCTATTGAAAAAATCATGCGGAAACCGGCGCTGAAAACACCGCGGATTGAACGATTGGCCGTCGAATCCGGAGAGCAGTTAAAATTGCTTTCCCCGCAGGATGTCGACTACATTGTCGCTGAAAACGGTAAAACGAAAATCGTAACCCGTTCCGAATCCTATCCGTCGAACGACACGTTACAGGAACTTGAACGAAAATTATCCGGTCACCGCTTTCTGCGGGTCCACCGTTCCTACCTCGTCAACCTCGCTGCCATTGAAGCGATCGAACCCTGGTTCAACGGTGCCTATACGATCAAAATCCAACAGATTGATGTGCCGGTCAGCCGGACGTATGTCAAAGTCTTAAAGGAAGCTCTCGGTATCTGAGGGTTTCTTTTTTCCGTTCATCCCCCTTTTTCGACATGTCATCGGTTAAAACAAACCATTCATCCGCCAAACAAAAGAAAGCGCTTCCAAATAAAGTACACTTTTCTCATACCAGTTTATGAGGAGGTTCACGCATGAGTGCTACACCAATTGTTATTGCCGTCATTTGTATTTTATTGATCGTTTATCGTCTCTATGGCACATTCATGGCTGTCAAAGTCTTAAAAATCAAAGAGGACCGGGAAACACCGGCCCATAAATTTGCGGATGGAAAAGATTATGTCCCGACCAACAAATGGGTGTCGTTCGGTCACCATTTCGCAGCAATCGCCGCTGCCGGCCCGCTTGTCGGTCCTGTACTTGCTGCCCAGTTCGGCTATTTACCGGGACTTTTATGGTTGCTGATTGGTGCCGTCATCGGTGGCGCCGTCCACGATATGGTCGTCTTGTTCGCTTCGATGCGTCAAGATGGACAGTCGTTATCGGAAGTCGCTAAAAAAGAGCTCGGACCTGTCGCCGGTTTTTGTGCCGGTCTCGCGATGCTCTTCATCATCACAATCACAATGGCCGGATTATCAATGGTCGTTCTGCATGCACTGGAGCACAATCCATGGGGAACATTCGCTGTCTTCTCGACGATTCCGATTGCCATGGGTGTCGGCATCTACTTACGAAAAGGCGGTAACCTCGCCTTGGCTTCAGTCGTCGGTTTCCTATTAATTCTTGCTGCGATTGGTTTCGGTCCCCAGTTGACTGACACGTTCATCGGAACATGGTTCGACCTGTCGTCACGTCAACTCGCGATTGCTTTACCAATCTACGCCTTCTTCGCTGCAGCACTTCCGGTCTGGCTGTTGCTTGCACCGCGTGATTACTTATCAAGCTTCATGAAAATCGGTGTATTCTTTGCCTTGATCGTCGGTGTCTTCATCATCAACCCTGACATCCGCTTCCCGGCCTTCACGAAATTCGTCAACGGCGGCGGTCCCATCATTGCCGGTCCGGTCTGGCCGTTCATCTCGATCACGATTGCCTGTGGTGCGATTTCCGGCTTCCATGCCTTCGTTGGCTCCGGAACGACACCAAAGATGATCAATCGTTGGAGCGATATCAAACCGGTCGCCTTCGGTGCGATGCTCGTTGAGTGTCTGGTCGCTGTCATGGCTTTGATTGCCGCGACTTCCCTTGAAGTCGGGGATTACTTCGCCATCAACTCGACACCGGAAGTCTTTGCGACACTCGGGATGAGTACGGTCTATCTCGATGAATTGTCGCGGGAAATCGGTCTCGATCTCGCTGGGCGGACCGGTGGAGCTGTTTCACTTGCCGTCGGTATGACGTTCATCTTCCGGGCCATCCCTTGGTTCCGTGAAATTGCCGGCTTCTTCTTCCAATTCGTGATTCTTTTCGAAGCGGTCTTCATCCTGACGGCAATCGATGCCGGAACACGAGTGGCCCGCTACCTGATCCAAGATTTCTTCGGTGAATTCTACAAACCGTTGAAACGGGTCGACTGGATCCCGGGTGCGATTTTCGCCAGTGCGCTTGGAACGTTCTTTTGGGGTTACCTGCTCTTCTCAGGCGATATCGGTTCGATTTGGGCCTTGTTCGGTGTCTCGAATCAATTGATGGCTTCGATCGGCTTGATCATCGGAACAACGATTATCCTGAAGATTGCCGATAAAAAAGTTTATGCGTTGACGACGTTCATTCCACTTGTCTATCTGCTCGTAACGGTCACGTTCGCCGACATCTGGATGGTCGCTAACGTCTATGCCAACCCAGCCTCTGCCGGCTTCAGTATTCTGAATACGATCCTGTCGGTCACGATGGGTGTTTTAGCCATCGTCATCACGATTTCAGCTGTGCGGAAATGGATCGAATTGCTCAATTCACCTCGTTGGGAAAAAGTGAAAAAATCAGCTTGATGGATGGAAATCCATCAAATGGGTTGACTCAAAAGTCAGTCTCTATAAAAGCAGGGGTGGCAGATTACAATTCTGTCACCCCTGCTTTGTTCTGAAAGAACTATTTTTCATATCTTCATCTGCTTTTAGCGAAAAGGATTATAAAACCGGTTCCCATCATAAAAAGTGATGAAACAAGACAACAGTACAAGTAACCCGACACAGGCAATCGCTGTAAAGTCGGCTTTGGTCATGGGACGTTGATTGTACCAGGTCCGCTTTTTGCCTGCTCCGAACCCTCGCAAATCCATCGCGTTACTGACAGTCTCAATCCGTTCAAGACTTGTAAAAACAAGTGGCAACAGAATGTTTAAACTGTTACGGATTCGTTTGAACAACGGCGCATTGGATAAAGCGACGCCTCTCGCTTCCTGTGCATCTTTAATCGTTCGAAAGTCTCGCTGAACATCCGGAATGTAGCGTAAGGCTAAGGACACGGCAAAGGCAATTTTATAAGGAATACCGATCCGGTTCAAAGACGCCGCAAATTCTGTCGGATGAGTGGTCACCAAAAACAAGACAGCAATCGGCACAATCGCACTGTATTTTAAAATTAAATTCAGCAGGTAAAACAGTTGTTCCGATGTCACGGTGAAACGACCGATTCCTTCTGCCAATACATGACGCGTTCCATAGATGGCAACTCCCTGCTCAGGAGCAAACAGGTAGACGGCAATCGAATTTAACAAGATAAATGACAGTGTAAACAAAAGGACGAATCGAACTTCTTTAAAAGAAATCTTTGAAACAGAAAATAAGCCGACACTTGCCAACAATAAAACAATGAGGACGCGTGTATCGTATGTGACAATCGTCGCAATCGTCCATAATAAAAAACAAATCAACTTTGTTGCTCCCGTCAGACGATGGACAGGAGATTTTCGTTCGATGTACCCTAGCATATCTACTGCCATCCTGCTCGCTCCTTCCGTTCTGCCTCAATCACCTGTGTCACGAGTCCTGCAGGATCAAGTTCAAACTGCTGTGCTACTGTAAATAACGAAGTCTGCTTTAGGTGCGCTTGTTGTAACAATTCTTTTTGTGACAATAGTGCAAGTGGGGTTCCTTCAAACTGAACCTGACCATTCTGGATGAGACAGACATGATCACTGTATTCCAAAACGAGATGCATATCGTGGGTAATGACGAGCAGCGTCATTCCCTCATGCTTCAATCGTTCCAAAAAGTCCATGATATCCGAATAATGCCGGTAATCTTGACCCGCAGTCGGCTCATCCAAAATTAGCACATCCGGTTGACGGACCAGAATCGATGCAATCGTCACCCGTTTCTTTTGTCCAAAACTCAAAGCATCGATTGGCCAATTGCGGAACGGATACAATCCGCATCGACGAAGCGTTTCCTCAACCCGTCGATTTTCTTCTTCCTCACTCAGCGCAAGAACCTGCATGCCGTAGCGTATTTCTTCCTGCACAATTTGTTTTGAAATCATATGGTTGGGATTTTGCAGGACAAATCCTACTCGATCGGCCCGTTGACCAATTGATTGGTTTGTCACATCCGAACCGGCGAGATGAATTGTTCCGCTTCCCGCCCGGCGATAACCGCTCAAAATTTTAGCCAGTGTCGATTTTCCGGCACCGTTCTGTCCGACGATACTCGTTAACGTACCTTTGGCGAAAGAAGTCGATACTTGATTTAAAATCAATCGCTCTGCATCATAACGGAAATTCAGCTGTTTGACATCCAGCAATGGTTCACGACGTTGAACCGGCTCAATAGACTGTCTTTGCAACAGAGTATGCAGAAGCCCCCTGTCAAATCGGGTGATAAACGTCTCCATTCGACTTGGTTGCATCTGTGGATGAATCGGCATTCCGGCAAAACGGGCCAGACTCAAATATAACGGTTCACGCAACGCAGACGCGCTAAGAATGCCTCCACTCAACACTTCATCCGGACTTGCATCCGCGACGATTGTGCCTTCTTTCATCACGATCATCCGGTCAAATGGAATCGAAAGCACATCTTCAATTCGGTGCTCGATCACAATCAACGTCTGTTCCGTCCGTCGTTGCAACTGATCAATCAATTCCATCGCTTCCATGCCGGCAATCGGATCCAAATTAGCCAACGGTTCATCAAATAACAGCACTTCCGCTTCTTCGACGAGGACACCCGCTAACGCAACCCGTTGCCGTTCCCCACCGGACAGTGCCTCCAAACGGGACCCCAACAAAGAGTCGACATCGACCAGACGGGCTGTTTTTTCTACCAAATGTCGCATGTCCTGCTGTTCGACTTGCTTATTTTCCAAAGCAAACGCAATATCTTCTGCTACTGACAATCCGACAAACTGAGTATCCGGATCCTGCATAACGGTTCCGACAATACTTGAACGGTCAAACAAAGAGAGCGTTCGGGCATCGATTCCGGTAATTTCGACAGACCCTTTCCACGTACCGGGATAAGAAAATGGAATTAAACCGTTGATACACTGGGCGAGTGTACTTTTTCCTGAACCGGATGGTCCAACGATTAATACACGCTCACCTTTAGAAATTGACAGGTTAATCTTCTGTAAAGTTGGTTCCGACTGGCTCCGGTACGTAAACGAAAATTCATTGAATGCTACACTTACCTGCTTCATGTTAATCCCCCCGACTAAAAAGACTGCCCCCTTGAGGGGACAGTCCTGGTTCATGCTTCTCGCTTCAGACTGCCTGCCTTGCTTCTCGTTTTAGCATACGCCACTAAGAGAAGACTTCCGATAACACCAACTGTAATGATGTTGGATGCGGCCGCGACCGCTCCTTGAACGAATACTTTATTGGCAGGTTCCGCATAAATTAAAATATCTAAAACAGGTGCTAGAATGACCCAACCAATCAGTTGAACAAGTGCTTGTGTGCCGTTAAACAGCACTAATTTTTTTGTCGTCAAACCGCCTTCTTCAATCCGGATCCGACGGGCAATCAGACCGATTGAAAAACCGACAAATCCGGAGACGATGACCCAACTCCACCAAGGTGCACCATAAAAGATGGCATCTTTTAAAGCATGACCGATTAATCCAATTAATCCCGCTGCAATCGGTCCAAACAGGATAGCCATGAATGCTAAAAAGGCATAAGCCGTCTCAATCGATGTATTCGGAATTCCCGTCGGTAATGCAGCAAACCGTCCTAAGATGACGAATACTGCTGCCCCAACGCCTGTCGCCACAATTTGTTTTGTCGTTAATCCATTCATGTCACTTCTCTCCTCTACTTTTTTGAATACGAACCTGCCATGCGTTTCCGATACCGACCTGATACCGCTCAGCAAACGAATCTTGATTTAATGCGAGCGCCAGATGATCCAGTGAATTGACATAGACCAGTCCCTTTCCCAGTTCAACGTTGGCAAATGAATGTCCCCACGTCAGTTCATCTGAAAATACGATATTCCCGTCATGCACCACTTCCACTTGCACCGAACATCCGATTTCCAGGCCGATATGCCGTATGAAAGTAGAAGGAATGTTGGTCCAGACGTTCCCAAACCGGACATCTAAAATTTCAATAATCCCTTCCAGCCGTTCATCTTGCTGACGAGCCGGCTCCCGGTTCAGCAAAATCAGCGACTCCAAGTCAATCAACGGACCAATATCAGAGTACGTGATGGTTCGACTCGATAACCGGGCGCCTGTGTAAGCGTAAATATCACGACCATGGAACGTATACGATTCACCCATGACCGGCAGACGGTGGATTGTATCGTCCAACAAACGGGCATCCGCTAATAAGTTCCCTTGCACCAAATGTGTTAATGTCCCATTATCCGGTGTGATGATGAATTGATTCGTATGGGTCCGGGCGACGACACTCTTCCGATTCGATCCGACTCCGGGATCAACGACAGAAACAAATACCGTCTGTTCTTTCCAGTACGGAACCGTCTGAATGAGTCGATACGAGGCTTCCCAAATCTGAAACGGCGGGATATCATGCGTTAAATCAAAAATACGGATTTCGGGATTAATACTATGTGCGACACCATACATGGCACTTACCGCCCCATCACTCATTCCAAAATCGGATTGTAACACCAATGCCTCTGCCATCTTTCCGACTCCTTTCTTATCTCATAAAAAAAGACATCCCGCCCTTATCAGATAAGGACGTGATGTCTCACGTGGTACCACCTTCGTTCATCATCTGACTCGCATCAAATGACCTCATAGAGTCGAGGACTCCCAAGAATAATAACGGTATCCGTTCGTACCGGTCGATTCTACTTACGAAGTTCGTGTTCTATCGACAGCTCAAGGACCATCTTCCGACAGACTGTTTCACTTCATTCCCACCAACAGAAGCTCTCTGTTCAAACAGTCGCGTCGTACTCTTCCTATCAACGCCAGTATATTTAATTAGTCTGAAAATTTAAACTTATCTTACAACCCTTTTTTTATTTACGCAAGTCTTTTATTTACGAACACTCAAATCAGTTGCCCGAACCGTACCCCATGGCGAGACGTCGGCTCTGACTTCTAATTTTTTCGCATCCTCATATCCTTTTCCTGTTCCCTGCGCCACATAATACTGATTCAATTGGGGGATGGTGACGTATTTGTCGTAATAATCTCCGGCAACTGAACCGAAAAAGCGTTCATTCGAGATCTGGTCGATCTTGGCATAACCATCAGAATCCGTCGTAAACGTAACGTAGACCAATCCTTTTTTGACGGAATCCGCCGGCTTCAGGTCAGGATACTGCAACATGACATATTCACCGAAGACCGGGCTAAACGGATCGTACGGTTCCGCCCGAAAACGATAGCTGTCACCGAACCAGGAAATGGAATAAAAACTGAGGATCACACCGAGGACAACGATGATTTGCAGGACTGGAAACAGATACCGTTTCATGACGGAACCCCTCCTTCATGACGTTTTCGAATCCACCATAAGACACCGGCAATCAGGAAGACGAGCAGTGCTCCGACGAGGAAGAACAATGACATATCGAGACGATCCCAGGCATAGATGAAATAAATCGTCAGTTGGACCGCGATGAAGTAGATGAATGGAATCGTCAGACGACGACCTTGACGCTCTTGCTCAATCAAATAGACAAAGGCAATGAGTTCGACGAGCGCAGCAATCAAGATGGCTTGTTCATCAAACCAAAGGAATCCGAACAAACCGAGCGGTAAAATCCAAAACAACGGACGAAATTTTCGATACATCAAGTATCCGATTGCGAGACCGAAAACAGCAAGCGCGATTGCTTCTCCCAAAGGAATGACGGAGTCCGTCGTTTCCGCACGTATCGTTAAATAGATCAGTGAATTGATTGCGGCGACAATCAAATACAGATGGTATAAAAAATGACGGTCCTGTTCCTGTTTGACGACGAGTAACAGCGGGACAAGGGCAAACAAGGTCCAAATCGGCCAAAGGAGACCGTCATAAGAGACAAGGGCAAACAACTCAAGTCCCGATAGATAAAGAAATAACCAACTGAGAATGAGGGACGGAAAAGACTGGCTGAAATAGAACCAGGCAAGCGAAACAATCACGACGAAGACAATCGATGTCCAGTCGAGAAACGTGGCGTGCTCACTTCCGAATCCGCCGACTCCGGTAAAGATATTCAAACCCGAGATGAATGCAAGAATGGCATAGGCCGGATGACGCCACGTGAAGAAGTGGGCCAGCGCGGCAAGAAAGACGGCCCAACCGATGAAGGAACCTTGCATCGACATATGGAAGCTCTGAACGGTGACGATGAGGGCTCCGGCAAAAGCGATCAGTCCAAGGATCCGGAAAGCGACGGGATTCCAAATGGTTCGACGTTCCGATACATCTGCCAAGACATAACAACCGACCATGATGACTAAAACCAAACCAATCTTAATGAGGGCAGGAATCGCCTGCCAATTCGCAGCTAAAAAACTGAGTAAGGCTAAACCGACAAAGGTCAGTCCGACAATCAACAACAATGGGACACGCTTTTTGTTTTTCCGATGAGCTTCATACTCCTTAATGCGTTGAATCGTCTCTGCATCAATCAAACCGGCCTGTTGCCACTCCATTAACTTCGTCAGTCGCGCCATCATTGACACCTCCCGATTACAAGTTGCTAGGCTACATTTATATTTTCCCGTTTGTCGTCGAATCTATGCGGACATTAACAGAAATACAAGTCACCACCATGACTTTTCCCGACACAAAAACGACCGCCTCCGTAAAGGGGACGGTCGTCTGCTGAATTAGACTTTGAAACGTGAAACCAGCACTTGCAATTCTTCCGCCATATCAGACAATGTTTTCGCCGATTGCGAAATATCTTCCATCGAGCCGAGTTGTTCTTCCGTCGTTGCTGCGACGCGCTCTGATGCGGCAGAATTTTCATCTGCGATATGGGCGATTTCCGTTGCGGATGCCGAGACTTCCTGGACGTTGGCAGCAATCTCTTCGACCGTTGCCGTGACATCCTCGATCCGCGGTGTCATCTCTTGGGTCCGCAACATGATTTGTTTGAAACGAACGGCCGAATCTTCCGTCGTTTCCAGTCCCGCTTTCGTATGATGCGATACTTCTTTCATCAGGAAGACCGAACGTTCCGTTTCCTGTTTGATATTTTGAATCAGATGGGAGATTTGTTTCGTCGATTCCTGCGACTGTTCCGCAAGCTTCCGCACTTCACTGGCAACGACGGCAAATCCTTTTCCGTTTTCCCCCGCCCGTGCGGCTTCAATCGCTGCGTTTAAGGCAAGTAAATTTGTCTGGGTGGCAATGCCGTTGATGACATCGACAATCTTTCCAATCTCGTTCGAGCGGTGTGCGAGTGATTGGATGACCTCACCAAAATTCTCGACCGATGTATCAATTGCCTTCATCTGCTCCACGTTTTTAGTAACAGCGGCCGTACCGTCTTCTGCTTCTGAAGCCGTCGCACGCGACAATTCCGAGACGTTGGTTGAACTTTCGGCAATCCGCATGACACCTGACGTAATGGCTTGAAGTGATATAGCATTGCCGTCCAGCTGACGTTTCGATTGACCGGCGCCTGCCGCCATCTCTTGAATCGAACCGGCAATTTGTTCCGAGGCTGCCGTCGTCTGCGCCGCATTTGCCATTAATTCTTCTGAAGAGGCTGCGACCTGTCCAATCGATTGATCAAGATTCGAGATGATGCCGCGCAACGACAGAATCATCGTATTGAAGCTTTCTGCGACTTGTCCGATTTCATCATCCGACTCGACGACGACCTCTTCCGTCAAATCGCCTTCTTGAATCCGTTCCGCACTTTTCGTCAATCGATTCAGCGGGCTGATGATCGAACGTAAGATAAAGAATAACAGGAGTGCAGCCAGGAGGAACGTACCAGCAATGACACCTAATGTCGTCCATAAAATACTGGATGTTTCATCCGTGATTTCATGATCGTATAATGTCCCGGCGACTTTCCAACCGGTCAGACTGTTCGTCATGAAATCCATCTGCTTTTCTTCATCTTCAAATAAGTAGGAAAAGCGTCCTTCCTTACCCGCATAAAGGGAACCAACCCAACTGCCGGACGCTTTTTCACCCGGTTTCAACGTCGGATGGGTAACGAATTTTTTTTTCGAATCCAAAATCGTGACGTAACCTTCTTTTCCGATTTTGATTTTTTTGGCGATTTCTGCAATCCGGTCGACATCAACGTCGACTGCAATGACACCGCGTCCGTTTCCACCCGTCTGCGAGAGCGTGACCATCATCTTGCCCGATGCCGCATCCACATACGGATCCGTGATGACGACTTTCCCACCAGCGTCTTCTGCTGCTTTGTACCAAGGACGGTCCCGAGGATCATAATCATCCGGCATCGACTGTTCCGGATAGATTGTCATCTCTCCTGATGTCGTCGCATAATAAATATTAGCGGCTTGTGGATGGGTATCTAAGTATTCGGTCATTTTTTCTTTTAAGTCGAGGTTCTGTTTACCTGATTGATAAAGTGTCCCGTCAATCCGGTCCGCGAAAAAGGCGACATCGCGTCGCATCGGATCGATGATATTCATGATTTCATCGTTCATCCGGTCGACTCCGGCATGAGCCGACTGCAGGATTTCATTCGTAATTTTTTGTTTGGCCTGGCTGTAAGAAACAAAGCCAATCAATAAAGACGGAATCAATAATAAGAGCATCGATGTCAGGATCAACTTCTGTTTAATACTCAACGTACGCTTTTTCTTCTGTTTCATATCCAACTCCCATTCTCGAGCTAAGTACTCGTCGTTCTAGTTTCTTTATCGGTTAAAATGTATGTTTTTTCACAGAAAATCAAAAAAAAGAAACGGATCCTTTTAGGAATCCGCTTCCATTTTTTAAACACTTACGCTTCTTGATCGCCCTTCCAGTTCATCATGCCGCCTTCGACGTTGACGACGTCATAGCCGTACTGTTCGAGGAACCGTCCGACGTTTTCACTTCGTCCGCCTGCCTTACAAATCAGATAATAGGTCTCGCCTTCTTGCAGCTCTGTATACCGCTCACCGATCTCAGACATCGGCAGAAAACGGACATTCGGAATGTGGCCGGCATCGTATTCGTCTTGTTCCCGGACATCCACAACGTGTAACGCTTCACCAGCTTCAAGCTTTTCTTGCAGTTCATCAACATGAATCGTTTTCATAATTAATCCTCCTCTGACGTATCTGTGTCCAGTGTAGCAAAACTGACGTCGAAACAGAACAAAAGAGACCAGCCGAAGCTGATCTCTCCTGTTGTTATTCCCCGGACGCTTGATCCAGTGGCTGACGCTTTTGTTTATGCATTCCCCGTGCATAATACACAGCAATCAAAATCACATACCAGAGTGGTCCGACAATCAGTGCAATCCGTGTTCCGGCATCAAATGCCATCAGGACAATGACCCCCGCGAGAGCGGCTAACGCAAGATAGTTCGCAATCGGGAAGAATGGAACGGCGAATTCAGCCGTACCATGCACTTTCCGTGCCCGCATTTGAGCAATCAAAATCATCGCCCACGTCCAGACTGCTCCGAATGTCGCGATACTTGTGACAATCGCAAAGACATCGTCCGGCAAGAAGTAGTTGAGTGCGACACCGACTAACAACGCAACGCCAGAAAGAATCGTCGCGAGTGCCGGTACACCATTTTTCGAAATTTTTGCGAAACGTTTTGGTGCTTCCTGATTTTGTGACAAGTTCATCATCATCCGAGCTGTCGAGAAGATCCCGGAATTACATGATGATAACGCTGCCGTCAAGACAACGAAGTTGATGATTCCGGCAGCTGATGGAATACCAAGTGATTCAAATAATAACACGAATGGACTGCTGTTATTCTGCCCGACTTGATCCCATGGATAAATCGAAAGAATGACGAACAGAGCACCGATGTAGAAGACTAATATCCGTAAGAAGACATTGTTGACCGCTTTGCGAATCGTTTTCTTCGGATTTTTCGCTTCTCCTGCTGTGACCCCGATCACTTCAATCCCTAAGAAGGCAAACATGACCATTTGCATCGCCAGTAAGACACCACCGAACCCATTCGGCAGGAATCCGCCATGCGACCAAAGATTTGAAATCCCGACCGGCGTACCGCCGTTCCCGAATCCGATGACGATCGTCAACGTTCCAAGGATAATCATTGCGACGATGGCAACGATTTTGATCAATGCAAACCAGAATTCAAATTCCCCATAAAACTTAACCGCAATGAAGTTGATGCTTGTCATCAAAATCAGTGCACCAAGCGCCCACATCCAAGTGGGTGAATTCGGGAACCATTCTTGCATATAAATCCCGACGGCCGTAATTTCGGCCATACATGTGAAAATCCAGAGTAACCAATAATTCCACCCTGTCAGAAAACCGGCTAGCGGACTGACATATTTTCGGGCATACTCGGCAAAACTGCCTGCTACCGGTTCACGGACCGCGAGTTCCCCAAGAGCCCGCATGATAATGAAGATAATAAGACCACCGATTAAGTACCCGATCAGTATTCCTGGTCCAGCTAATTGAATCGCTTTTGCGGACCCCAAGAACAGTCCGACACCGATCGCCGCCCCCAGCGACATCAATGTAATGTGACGTTCTTCTAATCCCCGATTCAGTTCTGTCTGTTGTTTCATCTGTACGACGTCCTTCCCGTCTCTGTTTGTTTCCTAGCAGTTCCCCTAACCGCTACGTTGTCAGTATAAAGAAATTGTGTCCGTTTTGTAAACGTTTTCAAGAGATATTTTCTCCGAATCCCACATACTCGAAATATTCTGATTTATGTAACGGTACATAAAAGGAGCAACCACCTATACCGAATAGTATACATGACTGCTCCTTTCATAAAGGTTACAAATCTTATTCAACCTTTGCCAAAGGTGATTTTTTCATTGTGGTTTTCTTTTCCGTCAATCGGAATAAACCGTTTAAGAGCAACGCCGTTACTGATCCGGCAACGATCGGGCTATCTGTCAAGACACGGACCTGATCCGGAAGTGACGCGACAATCGCCGGATTCATGCTGATACCGAGTCCGACACCAAGCGCAAGAGCCACCGTGATGACATGGTCATTTTTAGAAAAATCGACGCGGGATAAAATCCGGATTCCGCTCGCTGCGACCGTTCCGAACATGACGAGCATCGCTCCACCGAGAACCGGTTTTGGAATCAGCGTCGTGAATGTTGCGACTTTCGGCAAGAAACCAAGCACAATCAAAAAGAACCCGGCAAAAATAATGACTTTTCGTGTTTTCACACCCGTCAACTGAACGAGACCAACGTTTTGACTGTACGTCGTATACGGGAAACTGTTGAAAATCCCGCCAATGATCGTTGCGGCCCCTTCCGCCCGGTAGCCGCGGGCCAAATCCTGATCCGTCAACTTCTTATCGGTGATTTCCCCAAGCGTCAAGAAGACCCCTGTCGACTCGACCATCGAAACGAGCCCGACCAGCGTCATCGTCAAAATGGCCGTCGCATTGAACGTGGGTACACCAAAATAAAACGGTGTCACCATCTGGAACCACGACGCTTCAGCAACCGGGCTGAAATCAATCATCCCCATACCGAATGCAACGAACGTGCCGATCAAGACGGCAATCAAAACAGCTGCCGCCTTTGAAAAGACCGTTCCGTAACGGTTAAAGATTAAAATCAAGACGATGGTCAGTCCGGCAAGTGCCAAGTACCGCATGTCACCAAAATCCTTCGCCCCTTGTCCGCCGCCGATATCGTTAATGGCAGCCGGAATCAACGAGATTCCGATGATTGTCACGACAGAACCGAGCACGACCGGTGGAAATAAAATCGCAATCCGGCTGAACCAACCGGAAATCACTAAGATGATTAATCCACTGGCAATCAATGCTCCGTAAATCGCGGTAATGCCTTGCAGACTGCCGATTGCAATCATCGGACCAACGGCTGTAAATGTACAACCGAGGACGACCGGCAAACCGACACCCGTGTACTTCGTCACGAAGACCTGCAACAATGTCGCCACACCGCACATGAATAAATCGATCGCGACGAGATACGCCAGTTCCTCACCGGATAAACCAATCGCACTACCGACAATCAACGGAACAATCGCTGCTCCCGTATACATCGCGAGGACATGTTGCAGACCAAGACTCGCCGCTTTAACGTTGGATAGCGTCTTCATGTCGTCACCGGGTCAACAAATGTCGCTTGTCCGGCTTCGAGCTTTTCGATGCGGGCAAGGGATTCAACACGGAAACCGGCATCAAGTAACTTTTGACGTCCGGGTTGGAAAGATTTTTCAATGACGATGCCGAAGCCTGCGACTTCCGCTCCTGCCTGTTCGACGAGTTTCGCGAGACCAAATGCCGCTTCCCCGTTCGCTAGGAAATCATCGATGATCAAGACTCGTTCTCCCGCCTGCAAATACTTTTCCGCGACCGTAATCGTACTCGTCTGTTGTTTTGTAAACGAGTAGACTTCCGCTGAAATCGTGCCTTCGTTTAACGTCAACGACTTCGTTTTCCGGGCATAGACCATCGGTACACCAAGGCGCAGGGCTGTCATCATCGCCGGTGCGATTCCGCCTGCTTCAATCGTCAAAATCCGGGTGATTCCGGCATCTTTGAACCGGTCCATGAATTCATAAGCAATTTCCCACATTAAAGTCGGATCGACCTGGTGGTTTAAAAAGGAATCGACTTTTAAAACTTGATCCGATAAGACTAATCCTTCTTGTGTAATCATTTCTTCCAAACGTTTCATAACTGATTTCTCCTTTTTGAACGAAAAAAAACGTACAGCCGCTACCCGGGGGCAGCCACTGTACGCTAAAAAGAGAGCAGTAACTCACCACCCGTAGTCGGACCGTTACGGCGATCCGGTAGAGACTCGTGGGCCAATTCCCACTATTATACGAGCGTTGCTATACGTTTATTCGTTGATGCGTGATGTGTTCCATTTTACGGAGTTCGCTGAAAAAGTAAAGTCTTTTTCGAAAATGGCTTACGCTTGGCGTTCTTCAACAGCTTGTGCTGCCGTGATGATTGCCAATTTGTAGACGTCTTCTTCGTTACATCCGCGTGAAAGATCGTTAACCGGTTTGTTAAGTCCTTGGAGAATCGGACCAATCGCTTCGAAACCACCAAGACGCTGGGCAATTTTGTAGCCGATGTTTCCAGACTCAAGGCTTGGGAAGATGAAGACGTTCGCTTGACCGGCAACATCTGACTCCGGTGCTTTTGATTTCGCGACACTTGGAACGAAAGCTGCATCAAATTGTAATTCTCCGTCGATTGCGAGTTCCGGCGCCCGTTCTTTCGCGAGACGTGTTGCTTCGACGACACGTTCTGTTTCCGGTGATTTCGCCGAACCTTTTGTCGAGAAGCTGAGCAAAGCAACTTTCGGCTCGATGCCGAATGTTTTTGCCGTTTTGGCAGATGCGATCGCATTTTCAGCTAAATCGTTAGCATCCGGTGCAATGTTGATTGCACAGTCAGCAAACACATACTGCTCGTCGTCACGGACCATGATGAAGACACCTGATGTCTTTTTATAACCTTCTTGCATTTTGATGATTTGAAGTGCCGGACGAACCGTATCACCTGTTGCATGCATCGCGCCGGAAACAAGACCTTCTGCTTTTCCCGTATGAACGAGCATCGTACCGAACGTGTTGACATCTTTAAGGATGACTTCACGTGCCTGCTCGGCTGTTGCTTTTCCTTTACGACGCTCGACGAATGAGGCAACCAGTTCTTCGATTCCTTCATATGAAGCCGGGTCAATCGTTTCGAGATCTGCAACGTCGATGTTATTCGTTGCTGCTGTTTCTTCGATTTGACCACGTGGTCCGATAACGATTGGTGTGACTAAACCGTCTTTTTTCAAACGTACAGCTGCACCAAGAACACGGGCATCGATTCCTTCAGGGAAAACGATTGTTGGTTGATGGGCTTTGACTTTTGTCTCAAGCATTTCGAATAATTGCATGGTATTGGCTCCTTTTGTGGCGAATAAGTGTCGGTTTCTATTGTTATTCCATTCCATTGTTCATTATACACAGTTCTGTTTCGTTGTTAAAACAATTTGCAAAAAAGTGTGTTTTTCATTCTGATGCCTGACTTTTCGAATACTATTACAGTATTTTTTTCAATATAGTACAGGTAAAAAGAGAGACTGTTCCTCACACCCTTTTACCTCATACCCCGCTTTCCGTTTTTGTATGTCGGTCCCACTTCAAAATCAAACCCGTTTTCTTACGGGGAAGACAAAAAGATATGGTAAGATTGAACATGGATTAACACGTTTAACATTACAGATTCAGGAGGTTTTCTTATGCAACATCAATCATCCGAACCAACCGTTACGCAACAAGCTGCCGAAACACTTGATGGCTGGTATACATTCCATGATTTCCGCCGGATTGACTGGTCCCGTTTAAAACAAGTCGACGCTTCTGTCCGGACTAAGATGGTGCAAGAGTTCCAGGCGTTCTTAGGAGAACTCGCACAAGTCGAAGAACAAAAAGAAGGCAGTCACGCCCTCTATACGATCATCGGTCAAAAAGCGGATCTCGTCCTGATGGTCCTTCGTCCGACAATGGAAGACATTCAAGACGTCGAAGTGAAGATGCAAAAACTTGATTTATACGACTACTTGATTCCAACGTATTCATACGTCTCTGTTGTCGAACTTGGAACATACCGTGGGTCAGGAGAAGGCAACCCGTACGAAAATCCGTATGTCCGCGACCGTCTCTATCCGATCCTGCCGAAATCGAAGCACATCTGTTTCTATCCGATGAGCAAGTCACGCCGCGACGGCGACAACTGGTACACACTCTCGATGGAGAAACGCAAAGAACTGATGTACCGTCACGGGATGATCGGTCGGAGCTACGCCGGGAAGATTCAGCAAATCATTGGCGGATCAACTGGATTTGACGACTGGGAATGGGGCGTCACATTGTTCGCAAACGATATTCTGCAGTTCAAGAAAATCGTCTACGAAATGCGTTTTGATGAAGTCAGTGCCAAATACGGTGAGTTTGGCGAGTTCTTTATCGGTAATCGCCTTGAAACTACGGATCTCGAAGCACATTTCGCACTTTAATCTGCTAAATCACGTTTCATAGGAAAACCCTACGGGAATATACTCTTTGCGGCCACAAAAACTGTCAGATTTGTACCTGAAGGAGGAATTACCATGGGGAATGCTATGAACCGATCAACGCGATCGCGTGAATTGCAATTCGCTGTGCTTTCAAAAGAGCTAAAGCCAGTCGCGGAACGTGTACTGGATCGCTATGAGCAAGCATTATCGAAGTTAAATAAAACACAACCTGCCAAGCGCTAAAGCAATTGCTTTTGTCGCTCTATCGTACCGGTGAACAGACAGTCGTCTGTTTACCGGTTTTTTGCGTCCATCAAAAAAGGATCTATCCGCTTCATGTTTCTCTGTCAGAGTCACGTGAAGCGAGTAGATCCTTATTGTCTTTACAGTCCTTTATAAGCCCCAATGGCAACAAAAATCCATGCTGCGATGAACAAGACGCCACCAATTGGTGTAATCGCACCAAGTTTTGTTACACCCGTCAGCGCCATCACATACAGGCTGCCTGAGAAGAAGACGATTCCGGCAAGCATCAACCAGCCGGCCAATGAGAACTGAGAAATCGATACTTTCAATAAAATCCCGCCAAGTGCGAGGATTCCAAGCGAGTGAACCATTTGATATAACACACCCGTCTGCCAGTTCGCGAGCATCCGCTCCGACAACATATCTTTTAAGGCATGGGCACCGAACGCACCCAGTGCTACGGCGAGCATCATCGATAATGCTCCGATCATAATGAAAATTTTCATTCTTTTTCTCCCCCTAAGCGTCGTGCTGGTAAATTCCATTCATAATAATAGGATAGCATACGTAAAATCGTGATCAGCCCTAGTAATGTGAACAAATGGAGTGGATTCGTCAATTCAAACCTGTCGATGACGAGCGCTGCCATGACGGCCCACATCGCATAGATTTCTTTATGCAGGACAAGTGGTTTACGTCCGGCGAGTAGATCGCGGATGACACCCCCACCGACTCCCGTAAGAACGGCTGCCGAGATTGTTGCGGATAACGGCAACCCTTTAGCGGAAGCCATCAAGGCACCTTGAATCGCAAATGCTGCTAGACCAAGCGCATCAGCGAGAACACCCCATCGCGTCCAATGCGGTAAAAATAATTGCGGTAAAATGAAAATCAACAAAGCGACTAAAATCGCGATTAAAAACAGTCCGCCTTGCGACCAGAGTGCAGAAACCGGGACACCAATCAACAGGTTACGGATAGCACCGCCACCAAAGGCCGTAATCAAAGCGAGCAGCCAAACGCCAAACAGATCATACTTTTCTTCCATCGCGACAATCGCGCCACTCATCGCAAATGCTACCGTGCCGATGATATTTAATAAGTCCCAGGACATACGCACATTTCACCTTTCTCAATAGAAATTCCAATACTTACTATACGCTCTTTTTCAATTCCGGCAAGCTTATTTTTTCTGTCACCGATTCGACCGTTTGTAAGTGTCGTTTTTAGGTAAAGTAACCTATACTGAAACAAACTGTACAGGAAGCTAGGTGACCGTATGAAACGTTGGGCGCTTTATCGGATTTTCATCATCGTAACGATGTTCGCTCGTTACATTTGGACGATTTATCGATTCACCCGGAAGAACCGACCCGGTACGAATAATGAAGAATTTGAGCGCATCATGATTACGATTGCGCGTGACTATAAGAAAAAAGCCCTTCGTCTCGAAGGACTCCTCATTAAACTCGGGCAGTTTCTCTCGATTCGGGCCGATCTGTTTCCTCCGTCCGTTTTGATGGAACTGACGGAGCTCGTTGATAAGGTCCCATCAAGCAAGCTCGGCGAATCCCGTAAAATCATCGAAGAAGACTGGGGAACGACGATTGAAGACATCGTCGACGATATCTCCCCCCGACCGGTTGCCTCTGCTTCGATTGGAGAAGTCTACAGCGCGACGCTTAAATCCAACGGACGGAAAGTGGCAATCAAAGTCCAACGGCCGAATATTGAACAAATCATCAAAACCGATTTCCGGGCAATGCGACTCGTCATTGCGATGCTCCGCCGGACGTCACTTAATAAATCAACCGATTTACAGAGTCTATACCGCCAAATGGTCTTCGTCATCGGAGATGAGCTGAACTACCGGACAGAGTTGAAAAACGGTTTGTATTTCAAAAAGATGTACGAAACGAATCCTGTCATCTATATTCCGGATTACTTTGAAGAACACTGTACCAACCGTGTTCTCGTCATGGAATGGATTGAAGGGACACGCATCACGGATCTTGATTACTTAGCGGAACATAACATCGACCGCGATGAACTGGCCCGGAACCTGTTCCTGAATGCCGGAGAACAGTTATTGTTCGGCGGAAAATTCCATGCCGATCCCCATCCGGGTAATGTCCTTGTCCAAAGTGACGGCCGGATCGTCCTGCTCGATTTCGGGATGATCGGTGCGACGACAGCTGACGATATGCGGGCTATCCAACGCATCCTCCAGTCGTTTGTTACGCTCGACTATGATGCCATCGTCGATGGACTCGAAGATTTACGCTTTTTATTACCAAACGCCAACAAGCAAAACATCCGTCAAGCGATCGAAAAAGCCGTTACTTTCTATCTTGAAAGTGACATGGAAAACGTCGATACGAAGTTGATTGAAAAAGTATTATCTGATATTGAATTACTCGTTCGAAACGAACCGATTCAACTCCCGGCAGAGTTTGCCTTTTTTGGGCGTGCTGCCTCGACAATTCTCGGTATCCTGCAAATCTTATCACCTAAAATCAATTTGCTGGATCTTGCCAAGCCGATGGTTCGGAGATGGCTCGACGACGAAGGAAAAAACCAAAATCGTTACTTGCAAATCGCCGCTTCCTACGGAGCACGATTACTTGCCTTCCCCCGTCTTGTCAACGATGCCTTAAGTGAACCGACCCGGTGGCGATTGTTTGAACAACAGAAGTTTTCCCGTGTCGCTAATATGGAGTCATTGAAAATCCGCCAGTGGACGAGTTCTCTCGTCGGTATCGTCAGCCTTCCGGTCAGCTACACCGGCTATTTTCTCGCCCATTATGATTTGATGGGCATTTCGCTGACCATCGCCGTCATCGCTTTATGGAACGGACGACGCATCGGACGACAGATTGTCCGGATTGCCGATGAACCGTTTAAATAAAAAAACGTCCTGTTTCCAGGACGTTTTTTTATTTTGAAATAATGTTTTTTCATTCTTCTATGTTTTTTGTATCTATTCCCGGGGTACATCTTCAAGTAGATAGAAAGAAAATTAGAAGAGGTGAAACACTTGATTGATATCTTAATCGCGCTCGTACCCGCCTTGATGTGGGGGACACTTCCGTTAGTCGTCTCTAAAATCGGTGGTACGACGGAACAACAAATTATCGGAACGACACTCGGTGCGTTGATTTTCGCCATCATCACGTTCTTTTTCGTCAGTCCTGAGTTGTCGGCAACGGCTTGGATCGCCGGATTCTTCTCCGGGGCTTTTTGGGCGCTTGGACAAATGAATCAGTTCGCGGCCTTTAAACAGATGGGGGTCTCGAAGACGATGCCGATCTCAACCGGGATGCAGCTCGTCGGTACGTCATTGTTCGGTGTCCTCGCTTTTGGTGAATGGTCGAACCGGACTGCCTTGATCCTCGGTATCAGTGCGCTCGTCTTGATCGTGGCCGGTGCTGCTTTCACTTCTTATAAAGAAGATAAAAGCAAACAGGATGAAAATATCGGAAAAGGTTTACTGTTGCTCCTGATTTCGACTGTCGGTTATGTCGGTTATGTCGTCATCGCCCGTTGGTTCAACATCAACGGTTGGGAAGCCGTCTTGCCGCAGGCAATCGGTATGGTCATCAGTGCCCTCCTTCTGTCGTTACGTAAAGGCAACCTGTTCACGAAAAAAACAGCCGGCAACACGATTGGTGGTCTCATGTGGGCAGTCGGTAACATCGCTCTATTGTTTGCTACCGCCAAAGTAGGTGTCGCAACAAGCTTCTCACTGTCGCAAACCGGTGTCGTCATCTCGACAATCGGCGGTGTCGTGTTGTTAAAAGAAGCAAAAACAAAAAAAGAAATGACGTTCGTCGTCATCGGCTGTATCCTGGTAGTCGTCGGTGGCATCATGATTGGATTTACGAAGCAATAATAAGGAGGAGTTCATCTTATGTACAACAGTCTAAAAGGTAAAGTTGCAATTGTCACCGGTGGATCAATGGGAATCGGAGAAGCCATCATTCGCCGTTATGCCGAAGAAGGAATGCGTGTTGTCATCAATTACCGGAGTCACCCGGAAGAAGCGAAGAAAATTGCAGAAGACATCAAACAAGCGGGCGGCGAAGCCATCACTGTCCAAGGTGATGTCTCAAAAGAGGACGATATGATCAATCTCGTCAAGGAAACGGTCGATCATTTTGGTCAACTCGATGTCTTCGTCAATAATGCCGGTGTCGAGATGCCGTCTCCTTCGCACGAAATGTCACTTGAAGACTGGCAAAAAGTCATCGATATCAATTTGACCGGTGCTTTCCTCGGTGCCCGCGAAGCACTGAAGTACTTTGTTGAGCATGATGTGAAAGGAAATATCATCAACATGTCGAGTGTCCACGAAATCATTCCATGGCCGACATTCGTCCACTATGCCGCGAGTAAGGGCGGCGTCAAACTGATGACCCAAACGCTCGCCATGGAATATGCGCCAAAAGGTATCCGGATCAATGCCATCGGACCGGGTGCTATCAATACACCAATCAATGCCAAGAAATTCGAGGATCCAAAACAACGTGCTGATGTCGAAAGCATGATTCCGATGGGCAATATCGGAAAACCGGAAGAAATTTCTGCAGTCGCAGCATGGCTTGCTTCAGATGAAGCGAGTTATGTAACGGGGATTACCCTGTTTGCTGACGGCGGTATGACACTTTATCCATCATTCCAAGCCGGACGCGGGTAATCCCCGCGTTTCTGCTATCTAAAGGGAGGAACCCTCATGTCGAATTTCTTCACGCTGCTCAGGCGCGGAAATAAATCTGCTCTCGCTGCTGCCATCGTCAATACCATTATCGCCATTATAAAATTCGTCGCTTACATCCTGACGGGAAATATCGCCATGTTTGCAGAAATGATGCATACCATCGGTGACGCAGCCAACCAGTTTTTTGTTTATGTCGGATCAGCATTAAGTAAAAAAGCACCTACCAAACGATTCCCAAATGGATTCGGTCGACTCGTCAACCTTGTTTTACTTGCCGCCATTCTTGTCGTCGCCATTTTGGCCTACGAAACGATTCGTGAAGGTATCCTGCATATCCTTCATGCACCAGGTGAGAAGACAAGCGGTCTTTGGATCATCCTGACCGTGCTTGGAATCGGTGTCGTGCTTGAAGTCGGTGTCTTTTACAAAGCAATGATCGAGATTGCCCATGAGACCGGATTAAAATCCCGCGGTCTGACGCTGGTCGGTCAAAGCTTTGCTAACTTGTCGCAGGCCAAGCCGGCGACACGACTCGTCTTCATGGAAGATTTGGTTGCGACACTCGGTGGCCTCATTGCCATCATCGCCGTCTTGATTTCGCATTATACGTCGTTTTATCAGGCAGAAGGGATTGCTTCGATTTTGATCGGCTTGATGATGTTCTACGTCGTCTATAATGTCTTCATCCAAAATGCTGCCGGTGCCCTTGGTGAGATTGATGAAGTCCTGACGGCAAAAATCGGAGAAATCCTGATGCGCGATCCAGACGTTCGTGACATCGAAAAACTCGAAGTCATCAAAGAAGGAGACCACTTCCACGTCGAAATTGAGATTGAAGTGGATCCGGGACTGACGATCGCTCAAGCAGATGATATTAAAGACCGTCTTGAATTGCAGATTCGGATTCTAAAAGGGATCACGGATGTTACGATTTCTTTTGATGAAGATGATAAGATTCAACACTATCAACCACCGACACAACCCTAACACATAAAAGCAGGAACGTCCTTTTGGGGATGTTCCTGCTTTTTTAGTCAATTCGCCGCCCGGACGAATCCGGCTTCTCTCGCTTCCCGTTCACTGCAAAACATCTCTTCCGGGTTCACTTCATCATATGAACGTCCCCCTTGGATGTGATAGATTTTCTTTCCTTGGCGGTTGATATTGCCTTTGATGTCGGCGCAGCCTGTTGCCTCTGCCGATGTTCCCTTCATGACCGAAGTATCGAATCCACGATCCGTCGCATATCCGTTTGTCTGCCAGATTCCTAACTGTTTCCCTTTTGCTTCGTCTTCGATTTCCTGAAATGTCTCGACGTACCGGGTGTCCGGCTCATAAATATAGGCGACCCGGGCCAAGCCTTTTCGCAACAGTTCCTGATTGATCATCTTGCCGTCTGACCAGACATAAGCGAGCAATCGCCCATAGCGGTCTGTCTTTGACTGATCCCGTTCAAGCAGGATGTCGCTCCCTGTCGGTAATGCCTCTTTCGTAAAACGGGAGGCTTCCGGACCATACGGTTGAACCGGCTTTTCCGGATTTACGGTTTCCGGTGTATCGACTAATAAAAAACGGACATCTTCCGTTTGACCGTTTTGCAGCCGGACTTTCACCGTATCCCCGTCAATGACACGCTCGACGGTGGCTTCCGTCACCTTTGCTTCATCCGGTTGTGTGATGCCTGTCTGTTGATCACCCGGTTCTGAATCCAGTGCGCATCCGCTCAAAAATAGGATAGTCATTACTAAAAACAGTTGAGATAACACCCGTCTCATAGGTTTTCCCCTCTCATTGGATTCAAAAAGGCGCCGACATCAGACGCGTCGACGCTTTCCAGTCTAAATCGTATCTCATGTTACTTGTGCTGATTCCCGGTTACTTCGCTTCGAGCACCTTTTCGACATCAGTGCGATTCGTATATAGCGTATAGAAGGCTTCAGCAACATTTTTCGGATCCAATGCCGTTCCGCGTTTGACTTCACCGGCAATCGTCACTGTCCCGACGTAGACATTGTCGTCTTTCAACGTATCATGCAACATATGCGTCAGTTGACGGACACCGGCTTTCCCGATCGACAGACCCGGTAAAGATTTAATCGCATGGAGTGCTGCTCCGCCGCCTGTGATTAAGATGGCTCCGTCTTTCCGTGCCACCATATCCGGTGCGACGATTTGTGCGGCATGCAACGCTCCGAGAACATCAATTTCAAATTCTTTCGTGATTTGTTCAGCTGATACCTCAAGTACAGACGCTTGATGCAGGATTGAGGCATTATAGACAAGGACATCAATTTGTCCGTATTGTTCTTTTGTCCATTCTACAAGTGATTCGAGATCTGCGCGGCGTGAGGCATCACATTCAACTCCAACGGCTTCAATGCCTTGCTCTTTCAGTTCTGTGATGACGGCTGCCAGTGTTTCCTGTGTCCGTGCGGCACAGACGACCTGGAATCCTTCTTTGCCGAACCGTTTGCTGATTTCGGCTCCGTTCCCCGGACCTGCTCCGATGACGATGACTGTTTTCATGTTGTACTCCCCCTTATTTTTTCCTTTTACTCTATTCCCACAATTGATTTGATTTACTCAAAAATCGAGTAAGGAAGGTCCTTTTTCTTCTTTTTCCTGGGCGACTCCCATAAAACGTGCCAGCATCGGATCTACTTCCGGCGTTTTTTTCTCCGTTACCGGAGTTATAACCGAACGAGTCGTCGATTCTGTCATCGGTTGTTCGAGCAGCAACTCACAATAGGCTTTCATTGCGGCCACATATTCGACCTGTACTGTACCGTTCGACTGTTCGATTTTTGACATCGTCTGACGCATTTTTTCAATGACTTGTTGTTCTGTAATCATCTTGCTCACCTCATATGATAGATTGAATGTATTAACTGAAAAGGAAGTGTCCTCCATGATTCGTACTGCTTTAATTGGTTTTGGACTTGCCGGCGAACATCTGCATGCCCCGTATCTCACAGCACCTGATTATCAACTTGTTGCGGTTCAATCCAGTCGTCCGGAAGCAGTCGCCACCCGTTATCCTGATGTGCCGGTTTATTCTTCGCTTGAAGCATTATTAGCTGCTGAAACGGTTGAACTGGTCGTGATCGCGACACCGAATGCCGAACATTATCCCCTCGCCAAGACAGCATTGCTCGCTGGCTGTCATGTCCTGGTCGAGAAACCGTTTACGGTCACGTTGACGGAAGCCGAACAACTGACGGATCTTGCACATCAGCAAAATCGATTACTGACAGTTTACCATAACCGCCGTTATACAAAAGACTTCCGTACGCTGCTCGAACTGGTGCAAGCCGACGAACTGGGAGTTGTTCAAACGTTCGAAGCACACTATGACCGCTATCGTCCGACCGTCCGGGCGCGGTGGCGGGAACAGGATGTCCCGGGCGCTGGCCTGCTTTACGATTTAGGCTCCCATTTAATTGATCAGGCGTTGATGTTATTCGGTGAACGACCGGACCGTGTTTTTTGTGATCAGACGATCCAGCGTCCGGATGGTCCGGTCGAAGACTATACGCATCTGATTCTCGCTTTCGGAACACGACGCGCCGTTCTGCATATCGGCTCACTTGTTCCGGCTCCAGGTCCTTCGCTTGCCGTCCACGGTACGAAAGCGAGTTATTTCGTCGACAGCGTCGATACGAAACGCTCGACCTATACATGGGGAAGACCCGAACAGCCGCTTGAGGAGCGTCCTTTCGTCGATTCCGGTTTTGCCGACTACTATCATGAGTTAGCGCAAGCCTTACGTCACGAGTCCCCTCTTGCCGTCACGACGGAACAAGCCCTGCTCGTCATGAAAATTATTGATTGTGCTCAAAAAAGTGTAAAAGAGGGTACATGGATAGAAGTAGAATAAAATAATCCACTTCAGACGAACAGGGGGAAAAATGCATGTTTTCAAGTACGGAACGAACCGCATGGTTAGAAGAGATGGGACAAGAATTGCTCGATGTATTGGTCATTGGTGGTGGCATTACAGGTGCAGGGATTTTACTCGATGCTCAAAGCCGGGGTATGCGGACCGGGTTGATTGAGATGCAGGATTTCGCAGAAGGCACATCAAGCCGCTCGACGAAACTCGTTCACGGGGGCTTACGTTATTTGAAGCAATTTGAAATTAAGTTAGTCGCAGAAGTCGGGAAAGAACGGGCCATCGTTTATGAAAATGCGCCTCACGTCACGACACCTGAATGGATGATGTTACCGCTTGTCGAAGGTGGGACATTCGGCAACTTTTCGACGTCGATTGGTCTGCGGGTTTACGATCAACTGGCAGGCGTCCGACGCCATGAACGACGGACGATGTTATCTAAAGAAGAAACGCTTCGTTATGAACCGCTTTTACGGTCAGAACATCTGGTCGGAGGCGGCCGTTATGTCGAATACAAAACGGATGACGCCCGATTGACGGTCGAAGTCTTAAAAGCTGCAGTCGGATACGGTGGACGCGCCGTCAACTATACGAAGGCACAATCACTTGTCTATCACAACGGAAAAGTCGTCGGGGTTGAAGTTCAGGATGTCTTAACTGGAAAGACCTATACGATTCGCGCGAAAAAAATCATCAATGCGACCGGTCCTTGGGTCGATGAATTACGCGAAAAAGACGGCTCAAAATCAGGTAAGTCGCTTCATTTGACGAAGGGAATCCATCTCGTCATCGACCAAGCCCACTTCCCACTGCAACAAGCTGTCTACTTTGATGTAGCGGATGGACGGATGATTTTTGCGATTCCACGCGAAGGAAAAACGTACGTCGGCACGACGGACACGAATTACCAAGGCGACATTCTAGAACCCGGTGTGACGGAAGAAGACCGGGACTATATCCTGGATGCGACGAATCAGATGTTCAACGTCGATTTGCACGCGGACCACGTCGAATCGACATGGTCCGGCTTACGTCCGTTGATTCATGAAGACGGCAAAGATCCGAGTGAATTATCGCGCAAAGATGAAATCTTTGTCTCGAAATCCGGATTGATGTCGATTGCCGGCGGAAAATTGACGGGCTACCGGAAGATGGCGGAACGAATCATCGATATGGTCGCCAATCAGTTCAAGGAGGAGGAGAACCGGATTTATCTCGCTTCCCGGACACACGACATTTTACTGGGCGGTGGTCATCCTGACGGCAGTAAAGGATTTGTCCGTTACTTGAAAGAACAGCAACCTAAAGGTGAAGCACTTGGACTGTCTCCAAAGGAAGCAACCTGGCTGATTCAACGTTATGGCACGGATGTCGAACGTGTCTTTGAATTGATTCGCTCGCGTGGCAGTGAAGCAGAGCGTTATCAACTTCCCCTCCACTGGTTCGGAGGACTGTTATACGGACTCGAAGCAGAACTCGTCATGCAACCGGGTGATTTCTTGAATCGACGTGCCTCTGCCGTCTTCTTTGATTATCCTAATGCTGAAAAACATGCCGACGGCGTCCTCGCTTTGATGCGAAGCGAACTCGGTTGGTCGGCAGAAGAAGAAGCTAAAGCCAACGCCAGCATCCAACGTGAGTTTGATGCGGTTCGAATCAAAACGTCTTTACCGTCTTAACCTAGTATCAGTTATCTCCTATCACTACAAAAAAATGCGACCCCTTAACGGGATCGCATTTTTTTATTTTTCGTCTGAAGCTGCGATTTCAGTAGCCGGCATATTTCCCGGTTCCAGATTTGAGTTCTTCCGGGCAAAGGCGAAGTAAAGGACAAGTCCAATCGCAAGCCAGATGAAGAAAGCAATCCATGTTTCGAGTTTCAAGTTGAACATCAAGAAGAGACAAGAAGCGATCGCTGCAATCGGCACGTACGGCATTCCCGGACATTTAAATGCACGTGGAAGATCCGGTTGTGTTTTACGAAGGATCAAGACAGCAACAGAGATTAAAACGAATGCTGCGAGTGTCCCCATGTTGACGAGGTTTGCGATGACATCGAGTGGAACGAGTCCTGCGACTGTCGCACTACCAAGACCAATCATCCATGTTGCTTTGAACGGCGTTTTGTATTTCGGATGTACTTCTGAAAATACTTTCGGGAACATTCCGTCACGTGAGATGGCGAACGCTAAACGTACCATTCCGTATGTCATGACGAGGATGACTGTTGTGATTCCGAGAATCGCACCTAAATCGATGAAACCTGCGACCCAGTTTTGTCCTGCCATTTGAATGGCGAGTGAGACCGGGTGATCGACGCCCGCAAATTTTTGGTACGGGACGATTCCTGTCATGATGGCTGCCACGATAACGTAAAGGACTGTACAGACAGCAAGAGAACCGATGATACCACGTGGTAAGTTCTTTTGTGGCTCACGTACTTCTTCTGCTGCCGATGTGACGGCATCAAAACCGATGTAAGCAAAGAAGACGATGGCTGCTCCAGAGAAGACGCCGCCCCATCCGAATGGTGTAAATGGTGCCCAGTTCGTTGGTTCAACATAGCCGACACCGACGACGATGAACAAGACAACGACTGCTAACTTAATGATAACCATGATGTTGTTGACACGTTTTGTTTCCTTGATTCCCATCGATAACAAGCCTGTGATTGCAAGTAAAATCAGGAAGGCCGGTAAGTTGAAGAATGTTTTTGCACCTTCTACCGCACCTGGAGCTGCTGAGATTGCTGTCGGAAGATGGATCCCAAATCCGCCGAGTAAGGACTGGAAGTAACCGGACCACCCTGCCGCAACGGCACTGGAGGCGAGTCCATATTCCAAAATTAAGTTCCATCCGATGATCCAGGCAAAGATTTCTCCCATCGTGGCATACGTGTACGTGTAGACGGAACCACTGACTGGAATCGTCGAAGCGAATTCCGCATAAGCGAGTGCCGCTAACCCACAGGCAATGGCAGATAAAATGAATGAGACGATAAGACCAGGTCCTGCTGTCAATGCTCCTGTTCCGGTTAGGACGAAAATCCCCGTACCAATGATGGCGCCAATTCCTAAAAACGTTAAATCCATCGCGCCAAGATTTCGAGCAAGTCCGTTATTACGCTGACTCGCAGCAATCATAGCGGAAACATCTTTTTTCCGCGTCAAACTCATGATGATACTCCCCCTGTTGTGTGTTTAGTTCGAATTACAAAAAATGTTTTGCAATTACTTAATCCAAAATTTACGAAGTTTTCAGATAAATTGATATAGGTCATTAGACCCATTTGTGAATTGCGTTCCGCTTACATGATTTTCAAACCATCAAAAAATCCCTTCTTAAACCAGTATGAACTGGTATTCAGAAGGAATCTTTGTCTAAAAAAAGGTCTTCGAAAATAGTGTTTAACGCGTAGCTAACCAACTTAAAAACACTTGGAAATCAAGCGTTGTCCGTGCTGCATAGGCACTCGACCACCGATGAATTTGACGGGTGAATTCTGCATCCGATACCCCAATCGATTCGATGATGACGACGTCCGCATGATGGTTTAAAACTTCCATATCAATTCCTGCATCCATATCGGCCCGTGCATGGATTTTGGCGGTAATTTGACCTTGAATCGAAAGGACGTTTTCGAGGTCATACTGGCTTTTAATGTGTTTTGCTTTCAACTTTTTTTTGTATGGAGAACGTTCCCGTACATAATATTCTTTCCCCTGCATCGTTACGTAACCGAGATACGGATCTTCATGTGCCTGCATCGCCTTTTGTGAAGTGATGATACGACGACCTTGGTGAACCGTCTCCACCTCCTGCAAATAAACCGGTACAAACAAAGACGGCACAGAAGACTGGGCTTGCTTCATCTCAAGAATCAAGTCTTCATGCTCTCCGCCTTTTCCTTCGACCAAAATATAATACCGCTCAAGGCCGATCGAAGCTGTCCCGCTGTCGAGTTTATAGACGATATCCTTAATGTCGTAGAATCCGTCCTCTTGCCGATCTTCAGGATCAATCGATGCGATGTACTCCGGCCAAACGGCTTCAATGGCTGCGTAAGTCGAGGTATCGAGCCGCTTCATATCCGGTAAATCGGTGAACTGGCGTTGCCCATCGACGACCGTCGTCCGTTCTCCGAGTAATTCAGCCTTCTTTTTCTCCGCTTTTTTGATCAGCTTACGGATTGGTCCTTTCGTGTTGTCGATCGTAAAACAGACCTTGCTTGGATTTTTACCTTTGGCATATTGGCGTAAGTCATCTAAGTAATGTTGAATATAGGCGGCAATCGCCGGCTCTGCATCATACCCTGCTTCTTCCGCGAATAATTGAACGGAGACCGCCATCCGGATCAAATCATACAAATAAGAGCCGAGATAACCTTCATCAAAGTCATTGACATCATAAATGATTTCGCCCTTGGCATTGCCATGAACCCCAAAGTTTTCGAAGTGGAGATCTCCTTGAATCCAGGTTGGTGTCTCAGCCGGCGTATCAAATCCGAGCGGAATGCGTGTCAAATCATAATAAAACAAATGGGAACTGCCGCGGAAAAAGAGAAACGGACTTGCACTCATCTTTTGATACTTCGTTTGCCGTGCGGCTTCATCCAGTCCACGGACTTCATGATCGTAAAAATCCAATACTTTCGCAATTGTCAGCTGCCGAATTTCTTCATAGACTTGTGTGAACATGCAAAACCCTCCTTTTTCTAGAAAAAAGACAGCAAAACGAATCCGCTTTGCTGTCTGACTGTTACCTTCATTCGAAGTGTTTTTTATATTCCCCATATCCTGCCGAATCAAGCTCTTCTACCGGAATAAACCGGAGTGCTGCTGAATTGATGCAGTAGCGGAGACCGCCAAGTTCGGTCGGACCGTCATCAAAGATGTGACCAAGATGACTGTCCGCATTAGCAGAACGGACTTCTGTCCGTGTCATACCGTGTGTCGTATCGAGTTCAACTTCCATCTTGTCCTCTGAAATCGGTTTGGCGAAACTCGGCCATCCGCAATTCGAGTTAAACTTATCTTTTGACGTAAAAAGTGGAGTTCCGTCGACGATATCAACATAAAGACCCGGTCGTTCCTCATCCCAATATTCATTGCGGAAAGCCGGCTCAGTTCCGTTTTCCTGTGTGACTTTGTACTGGATCGGTGTCAGACGTTGTTTTAGTTCCTGTTCCTTGCCTTGATCCTTCCAGGCTTCCTTGACGAATTTAGCACGTCCCGATCCGACACTGTACATCTGATAACGGAACGGATTTTTTTTGTAATAATCCTGATGGTAGTCTTCCGCCGGCCAAAACGGTTTTGCCGGACGGATGTCGACGGCTACCGGACGTGAGAAACGCCCGGAGGCATCAAGCGCCGCTTTCGAACGTTCTGCCGCTTGTTTTTGTTCTTCATCGATATAAAAGATTGCCGGTTCGTACGATTGACCGCGGTCGTTGAACTGCCCGCCGCCATCCGTCGGATCGATTTGCCGCCAAAAAATTTCAAGTAACTCATCGTATGTGATGACAGACGGATCATACGTGACTTCGACCGCTTCTAAATGTCCTGTTGTTTCCGAACAGACCTCTTTGTAAGTCGGGTTTTCTGTATGACCACCTGTATAACCGGAAATGACTTGTTCGACGCCATCATATTTATGAAATGGCTTAACCATGCACCAAAAACAGCCACCTGCGAATATTGCTTTTGCCATCTAGCTTCCCCTCCTCTGTATATGCCTATTTTAACGCGTTCCGTGCCGCTACCCTACTATCTTGCTCAGTCAATCTTCGGGATTCGCTTTTAAGCGGCGCATGACAAAATAAATCGCCGCAAACACTAAAATCAATCCACCAAGCGAATACCACATGTTATTCATGCGGTACAGCATCTGATAGATCGCTAACGTTACAAGCAAAATCGCAATCGGGATGAATGCCCGTTTAAAGTGATACCAATAGTTCACTGAGGTCGCCTCCATTTTTCTTTTATCTTAAACGATTTTTTACTACTTGATACGTTTTAAGAATTATTTCTTTTTTTAACATACATCAAAAAAGTCGACTCCGTTTGAAACGGAATCGACTTTTAACTTACGGACGCGGATGTTTCGGGAATTCCATTTCTGAATAAGGAACGACTGATGTCCGATTTTTAAATTTATGACCTAACCAGAAAGCAAGGAATAACGGAATACCAACATATGTCGCGGCGATTCCAACCCAATCAATTTGATCTGCGAGGAACGCGGCATAGTTTTGACCTACGATGACAAGGAAACAAAGTCCGAAGGCAAAGAGCGGTCCAAACGGGAAAGCAGGTGCAACGTATGGCAGGTCGCTTAACGAATGACCTTGCGCGAGGAACCCTTTACGGAAACGGTAATGGCTGATGGCGATTCCGAGCCACGCGATGAAGCCGGTCATACCGGAAGCATTCAACAACCACAGGTAGACTTGACCGCCAAACATCGAAGTCAGGAAGCAAAGTGCGCCGATTGCGCCTGTTGCGAGCAAGGCATTACGGGGTACACCGTTTTTCGAGACTTGTGCGAATAATTTCGGGGCATCACCTTGGCGTGCCAATGTATACAGCATCCGTGTCGATGCGTACATCCCAGAGTTTCCTGCTGATAAAACAGACGTCAAGATGACGGCGTTCATCAAGGCTGCCGAGAAAGCGAGACCGGCTTTTTCAAAGACGAGTGTAAACGGGCTGACTGCTACATCGGTAATATCGTTTGAAACCAGGTTCGGACTTGTATACGGAATCAACATTCCGATGACAAAAATCGCAAACACATAAAAGAGAAGAATCCGCCAAAAGACTTGTTTAACAGCTTTCGGGACATTTTTTTCCGGATCTTCTGATTCACCTGCCGCGATTCCGACAAGTTCTGTTCCCTGAAAACTGAAACCGGCAACTAAGATGATACCGATGACGGCTGGAATGCCTCCGACGAACGGTGCGTCACCTAGTGCAAAGTTTTTAAAGCCGACCGGTGCTTCTGATGTGAAGACACCAAAGATCATGGCGACTCCGACAATCAAGAAGATAATGACTGTGACAACTTTAATCATGGCGAACCAGTATTCTGCTTCACCAAATCCTTTAACGGAGAAGTAGTTCAAACCAATCATCAGTAACAAGAAGATGGCGCTGAAATAAAAACCTGGAACATCAGGGAACCAGTATGTCATGACGATTTGTGCTGCAACGAGTTCAACGGCAATCGTCACTGCCCAGTTGTACCAGTAGTTCCAACCTAACGCAAAACCAAACGACGGATCAACGAATTTTGCACCGTATGTGGAAAATGAACCGGCGACCGGCATATAAGCTGCCATCTCACCAAGACTTGTCATTAAAAAGTACACCATTAATCCGACGACGGCATACGACAACAAGGCACCGCCCGGACCGGCAGCGGCAACAGATGCACCGGATGCGATGAAGAGTCCGGTTCCGATAGCACCGCCAATCGCAATCATCGACATGTGACGGGCTTGCAGGCCACGTTTTAATCCTTCTTCGGTTGAATCGAGTTTTCTTTGGGGTTGTAAAGTATTCATCTTATTCGCTTCTCTCTTTTTTAAATTTTTGAGAGGACACTTTTTGAATCAAAAAAAACAAAAAGCGCCCTCACCTTCCAGAAGGAAGATGAGAACGCAACATAGTAAAAGGATGCGCCCCATTCTACCGTCGTGAAAGATAGCTCCCCACAAGTCATATCTGACCTGTGACAGTATTAGACCTGTTCGATCTAATCCCAATCGATCATCTTCAAAGCGATGATTGATTTCGGCAATTCTTCCTTTTCAATCACCTCATCTGCCGCTTGACGACATCCGTGACTGTACTTATAAGAACTGCAACCTCCATCCCACTGGTTGAGTGAGAACTAATTAAGTTAATTATAATTTCGTTATTACATCGTCATATTACACAAAACGTCTTTAAATTGTCAATTCTTTTTTTGAAACACCCTCTATTCATGGTAAAATTCCGTAATTTTTAGTACACTAAACTATAGAAGTTAACCGAGAGAAAGGATGTTGCTTGAATGCCACAAGAACGTGATCAACTGACCTATCGATTAGAGGAACAAATGCGGGTCATTCTCCGGACATTACGCCGTGAACTCAACCGACTATTTGAAGGAACCGCGACGCGGAGTGAATTTTTCATTTTGCGCAGTCTGTCCGAAAATGGTCCCCAACGTCCGACTCTACTCGCAGAACAGTTTGAGCTTGCGACAAGTCAGGTAACAGCTTTGACTGATCGTCTGTTCAAAGCCGGATTCGTCACACGGACGCGCTCGACAGACGACAGAAGATCGATTGTTTTAGCATTGACGGACGAAGGCGAAGCCGCTTTCCGCGAACTTGAAGTCGTACGCCGTAAATATCTCCAAGACCGTTTTGGTACACTTACGGAAGAAGAACTCCATGCGATGGTTCATGTCTTCGATAAGATCCTTTTAACGATGGATGAAGAGGCGATTTCTTCCTAAAAATTATTTTCAAAAAAATATTTATTTTTCCTCTGACAAAGTTCACTTGACTGTGTACTTTGTCTTTTTTGTCGACTTATCATGTTTCTCTAAACATTTTTCCATTTCTTGCCGTTAGTAAAATGAGTATACTGGAAATATGTTACGGAAATGCGTTTACGAGGAGCTGGGAGGATTTGTTGTCCATCATGAATAATTTCATCATCAATTTTTGTCTACTGTTCACAACGATCACTCTTTTGTTTCTACCCTTTCGAAACCAACCGAGGATCACCCCTAAAACACATGTAAAAACGCGACTTTTCTTAGGAGGAGCAGCCGGTCTCATCGCTGTTCTCTTGATGTTCAACAGCATTCAGATCGATGTAGCGCGGGTTGACTTACGGATTATCCCGGTCGCCATCGCTATGATGTTCGGTGGATTACCGAGCGCCATCGTAACCGGTCTGATGATCATCGGAACTCGTTTTGCGATCACACCGCTCGACCAAATCGATGCGGCGATTCTTTCGGCGATCGTCATCAGCCTGTTCATCCTCACGATTAGTGTCGTCAGACGCTACGTCCACATGACATTTTGGAATTTTGAGTTGATGATTGGCATCGGAATCTTGTGTTCTTTACCCGCCATCTATCTGTTGACCCATAGTTGGTCGACATTCTTTAAAGTATCGGTGGCATATATCTTCTTTAATTTGATTGCTGGTTTTGTAACCTATCATTTATTGACAGAACTCCGTCGCCACTTTGAGAACATTCAGTATCAACAAAAACTCGCGATGACGGATGCCTTGACCGGTCTCGCCAACCGGCGCCGGCTGGATGACTCCTTATCCCTTGTCGGATCTGCGGAAGACGGCTATTCCCTCGTCTTGATTGATATCGACTTCTTTAAACATGTCAACGATACATATGGTCACGATGCAGGCGATGATGTCTTGCGCCAACTCGGTACGACTCTTGCTTCTCTCGCCCGTCCGGACGATTTAGTCGGTCGGTATGGCGGTGAAGAGTTTTTAATCATCTTGCCGGATACGTCCGTTGATGAAGCGAAAAAAATCTCCGAGCTCGCCCGGATGACTGTCGCCCGGAATCTTTTCCCGACGACAGCGGTTCCTGATTTACAAATTACGATTTCCCTTGGTATCGCACATTCGAGCAGTTCCCACTCATCTCTTGAAGCCTTACAGCAGGCAGATAAGGCGCTATACCATTCGAAAGGCAGCGGACGAAACCGGAGTACGATTTACACCAAACAACTGGAACTCGAACAAGCCTGATCCCCGCCCTTTCGCGTCGTTCGGCGAAAGGGCGTCTTTTTTAGAGATTCTTTTGCGCTTTTCAAGTCGATTGTTCCGGAAAACCGATACTCTTGACCGTTCCAAAAACAATCATCCGGCTGAGTTGATCCGCCATATATGCCGCTGAATAAGGACGGCCGTTTCGTAACCAGGAAATCAATAATCCGAGCTGTCCGCCGATCACGTAATTCAATAGTAAATCACGATCGACCAGTTGGGTTTCATTCACCGCATGTGCTTCAAACACACGTTGATAATTTTCTTTTAATGTATCCAAAAAGCGCGAAATGAACGTTTTTACCGGACCATTCAACAACATCGTCCGGTAAAATTGTTCATGTTGTTCAATATGGATAAAAAGGCGTTCGAAATAACGGCTGACCCGATCGAGCGATGGATAATCTGGTGATCCGGTCCCCTGAATCCGGATTGCTTCCACAAGAAGCCGCATATGATCGTCTACGATCTGATTCATCAAATCATATTTATCTGTAAAGTGCGCATAGAAGGTCGATCGATTGACTGCCGCCCCATCCGTCAACATCTTGACTGTGATCGTCGAAAAAGGATGATGGTCAAGCAAACGAAACAATTCTTTTGTAATACGGTCACGTGACCGTTTTGGTCGTGGATCTTGTCCTGGATTCATCTACTAGAACCACCTTTTTTTGATATTGTATCCGCTATCATCGACTTTTCCAACACTTTGTCGGAAATTGTCGGTTGTATGTTGATTCCTTCTCCATATAATTAACTATATTAACTACTCCTCCCCCAGAGGAGTATTTTTTATGTTACGACTGGGGAACTCAGAGTATACGGAAGAAAGGATGCATTTCATATCATGAACATGAAAAAAGTATTACTGATTAACATTTTGACACTGGTTGTTTTAATCGGCGGAGGCGCGATCGGCTATTACTATTACGATCAAGCGACAAGCTATGTGAAAACAGACAACGCAAAGATTGACGGAAAAATGATTACGATTGCCAGCCCCGGTGCCGGTAAACTGACAGACTGGACAGCAAAAACAGGTCAAACGCTCGACAGTGACGCGACACTTGGTCACGTCATGATGGCGCAAGCCGGTCAAAAACCGGTCAGTACAGCGGTCTCTATGCCAACAAAAGCAACAGTCGTTCAGTCGATGGCGACAGAAAACGGCGTCGTTGGAGCAGGAACACCGCTCGCTTACGGTTTTAACTTAAATGAGCTTTGGGTAACAGCAAACGTCGAAGAAACTGATATCGATGAAGTCAAAGTCGGACAGACTGTTGATGTTTATGTGGACAGCTATCCGGACACGACGTTATCCGGTGAAGTCGAACAAATCGGTATGACGACGGCTGGAACATTTTCGATGATGCCGTCTTCAAACGGAACTGCCAACTATACGAAAGTTGCGCAAGTCATTCCCGTCAAAGTCTCACTGTCACAAGAAAAATCACTCGACATTCGACCTGGTATGAATGTGACCGTCCGCATTCATAAGGATTAAGGAGGGACGTCTATGTCTACGACCTTCCTTTTTGGATACATCGCCTTTATGGTTGTCACGATCATCGGTGTCAACCTGATTGTCCGGCGTGCACGTCCAGCCGTGGCTGGTGATGTTCCTCTTGACGAGATGCAGCTCGACCATCTCGATAGCGTTCCTGTACCACCTGCACCGCAAGTGCAAGAACGGCCGCCGCTCGCGACGGCAGATATCAGTATTCCAAAAGTCTTGACGGTTCTCTTGATTGGGATGTTTATCGCGATTTTGAATCAAACGCTGATCAATGTCGCTTTACCTGTCTTAATCAACGATTTTAACGTCTCGACCTCGACAGCACAATGGTTGACGACCGGTTTCATGCTCGTCAATGGTATCTTGATTCCGATCAGTGCCTTTTTAATGCGGAGTTATACGTTCCGCCAATTGTTCCTCGTTTCCATGACGTTGTTCTTCTTCGGCTCCATCATTTGTTCGATGGCGATGAACTTTCCCGTCATGATGATCGGACGAGTCGTGCAAGCAGCCGGTGCCGGTATTTTGATGCCACTCGGTTCGAATGTCTTCATGACTCTGTTCCCGCCGCATAAACGCGGCGCGGCGATGGGGATGCTCGGAATCGCGATGATTCTTGCTCCCGCAATCGGTCCGACGATTACCGGCTATGTTATTCAGAATTACGATTGGCATGTCATGTTTTACGGAATGGCCTTTTTCGGTCTTTTGACACTGTTACTTGGTGTCGCCTGGTTCAAACTCGTGCAGCCTTTATCGAAACCGAAATTCGATGCGCTCGGTGTTGTCTTCAGTACGATCGGTTTCGGAAGCCTGTTGTACGGATTCAGTGAAGCCGGCAATGACGGTTGGGATAGCCCGCTCGTCATCAGCACGATTTTGATCGGTATCTTAGGGATTGCAGCGTTTGCCCTTCGCGAACTTTCAATGGATGATCCGATGTTGAATATCCGTGTGTTGAAAGTGCCGGAGTTTTCGTTCACTTTATTCATCAATATCATCGTCACGATGGCGTTGTTTGGCGGGATGCTCCTGCTTCCGATTTACTTGCAGAGTATTCGCGGTTTCTCACCGATTGATTCCGGTCTCTTGTTGTTACCCGGATCACTGATCATGGGAATCACGGGACCGATTGCCGGTCGACTGTTTGACCGGTTCGGTATCCGACCGCTCGCGATTTTCGGATTAACGTTAATGACCTACGGAACGTGGGAATTGACACAACTCGATATGGACACGTCTTACAATTCAATCATGGGCATTTATATGCTTCGGTCGTTCGGAATGGCTTTCATCATGATGCCGATCATGACAGCCGGTATGAACGCCTTACCGATGAAGATGATTCCACACGGTAATGCGACACAAAATACGTTGCGTCAGGTCGCAGGTTCGATTGGGACAGCGATTCTCGTCACGGTCATGACACGACAAACAACGGCTCACCTCGCCGATGACGCCAATCAATTTACGACACTTGATCCAACACTTTCACAGCATTTGAATGAGCTTGGACAACAGTTGGGCAGTCCGCAAGCCGCATCCGTCAGTTGGATGACGCAGTTGACGAAACAAGCCACGATCAGCGGAATCACGGATGCCTTTTGGGTTGCGACGGTCTTATCTGCACTCGCTTTGATCTTGTCGCTTTTCATGCATGGAAAAAAAGAACCAAATCTCGATTAAGACTTTTCTTGGACCCGTTGGCGGCACATCGTCAACGGGTTTTTAGTTGTTTGCCTTTGCACTTCCTTCATAAAATCGCTACACTAGGGTCATTGAGTTTCATATCTAAAAGGAGTTGCTTTATGGTTGCCTTTCTGCAGTTCTATGCGTTCATTTTCGCCTGTTGTTTCGCCTGGCAAGTCGGACGACCTTCATCCTGGTCTCAAAAGGTCACACGTGCCTTTCTAATCAGTATCAACAGTCTGTTCATCTTTTTTCGAGCGTCCGTGTCTATCTTTCTGTTGATCGGACCGTTACTGCTCGTTTCTTACGTCTTATTTCCGAACTTATTATACTTCGCAGGGCCTTTGTCCATCATCATCAGCATACTTGTCATCGGCCTGCTCGACCGGCTCGTCAGCTTCGTCATCCTGCCGATTGTCCGTTCGTTCTTCCTCAAAAAAAATCGGATGATGCCGCAGATACTTGAAGCTGCACTTTATACCTTCTCGATGGGTGTGCTCCTTTATGTGAATTTGACGGTCGTACCCGGCGTGCAGATTAACGTGATGATGGCGGTTTTCTTTGGCTTCACTCTCTATTTTGCACACTACTTGTTTGCCTTGTTTCGGATTCGCCAACTTAAGAAAAAAATAGCTTCCACACCTGAAAAACGCTGATTTGAACCAGCGTTTTTTTAATTAATCATTGACAATGATAATCGTTATCAATTATATTCTAAGAGTACTTACGTCAGGAGATGATTACTATGAACGCCCGACAACTGATTTTAGAACGACGGTCTGTGCGTGCTTATACGAATCAACCGATTCCAAACGAGATGATTGAAGAAATTCTCGAAGCCGCTATTTATGCACCAACTCATAAATTGCGTGAACCTTGGCGATTCGTCCTGGCAAACGAAGAAAGCCAAGTACGGTATGTCGATCAATTGATGACGTTGCTTGCTGAGCGTGGTCAACTGGATCAAAAAACAGACGAACAACGTCAGATGATGCGTCAAAAATTTGCTGATGTCCCTGTTTACTTGACTGTTTTATATGAAGTAAAAGGAACAGAAGATCAGCAGATGGAAGATTTACTCGCGACCGCTGCCATGATTCAAAATATTCAACTCCTCGCGACTGAACTGGGTTTAGGCTGTTGTTGGAAAAGTGGAAAACATTGGTTCACGGATGAATATGCCGACATGATCGGTGCTTCAGAAAATGAACGTGTCGCAGGAGTCATTCAATTCGGATGGCCTGCCTTGGTTCCCCCGCTGAAAAAACGAACGGCTGCACGTGACAAGTTAACGCACTTCTAAACCGGTGCGCATTCTGCGGGCTACCCCTGCTCGCGCCAATCAAGCCCCATAAAATCAGTTAAAGCGCCCATCTTCTCATTCCCTCCCCAAACGGAATCGTGAAAGATGGACGCTTTTTTGATGCCTGATTCTGAACGACAAACAGAGGTGGCGGATTTAATATCCACTACCTCTGTTCTGGTTCATCCGCTTCGATTAAATCAAACGGTCTTCAGTTCTTCCGGACGCATCGGCGCATCAGGAAGCGCTCCCGTCAAAATATGATCGACAATTCGGTTCGTCGCCTGTCCATCTTGATACGTAAAGAACCGGCCCGCAAACTCTTCAATCTGTTCCGGTTCGAACTGGTTCGCCTTGATCCAGGAAATGACGTCATTGAATGACGAGACAACAGGTCCCGGTACAAACGATTCGTACGGGAAGTAAAAATCACGTTCTTCCTTATATGAGTTCAAATCGTTAACGAGGAAGATGATCGGTTTCTTCAGCAAAGCAAATTCAAAAATAACAGAAGAATAATCCGTCACTAAAATATCCGCCACCTGCATCAAGTCATTGATGTCCGGATAATCCGTCATATCGATGATTTGATTCGAAAACTCTGCCGGCACGACCGGTCGGTTCAAGACAAACGGGTGCATCCGTAACAACAGAATATGATCCGGTCCCAGTTGTTCACGGAACTGCCGGAAATCCAGCTCCTGATCGTAATGGGCGGTTGTTTGCCCATTCCCACGGAACGTCGGTGCCAGTAGAATCAGCTTTTTCGACCGCCATTCTGGATACTGATCATACAGTTTATGCTCAATTTGAACTTGCCGCTCCCGATTTAACAACTGATCCGTCCGCGGAACACCAAATGGATGAATCCGGGTTGAATCCATGCCAAAAGCTTCTGCAAACGGCGCGATGCAAGCTTCTCCCGAAACATAGACTTTCGAATAGTTGCGGTGGATAGCTACCATCTTCAAATAATCGTCATCCGGTGAATAAGACTTATCGAGGACACTGTAACCAAACTTCTTGAATGCCCCACAGGCGTGCCACAGCTGGATGACTTCTGTTCCTTTACGTAACGTCGAGACATAAACGGGATAATAATAGTCATCAATGATAAAGTACCGGGCCGTCGCCAGCTCGTATGTCGCACGCATCATATGGAAGACGTATTTGATTTGTCCCATTAAATTTTGCGGGAACCGTTTCAATAAAAACACATACTGAAATCCGAGTTCCCGGCTTTCAAGTTCATCATAAACAGCGCGGAAGTTATCGACGAGCTTATCGGAACGATACGTCGCGAAGACGACTTTTTTTGTCTGTACCGGAAAAAACTTCGAGATCCAATACGTCACCACAAGCAAATAATGGACCGTTCGTCGCTGAATCAAACGTAATTTCTGTTTCATAACGTGATCCCTTCTCTTCCTACTTTCATTGTTACATGCACCATTCCATGACGGTTTTACCGAAACGATTCGTCAAATCACTTTCAAACGCTTGATGAATATCTTCGATTTGGCGAATCTGGAATACACCGGACACGAGGTTCGACAAATAGGCCGGAATATCTGGATACAGCTGATACAATTCCATCGTCCGTGCGAAATCAGCCGGGGTGCTCCGACTTGATCCATAGACACGTAAACCTTTTTCAAGAATCATCCGTGTGTTGACAGCGACCGGTTCTTCCGAAACACCAAGCAATGCCATCGTCCCTTCAGGAATGATGTAATCAATCATCTGATTGATCGCATATTGACTGCCGATTCCACCGACACATTCAAATCCATGATTAAACGAGACATCGTCTGGAATTTGATCGATATGATACGTCTCATCCGCAAACGAGAAGTAATCCAGCTTAGATTGCGTTTTTCCGAAAACAAGCAATTTCGCTTCCGGATATAATTTACGTAACATCAACGCGGTGATGAACCCGAGGTTTCCGTCTCCCCAGACGCCGAATGTTTCACGACGGCTGTGGGCGATCTGATCGAAACGTGTCATGGCATGAACGGACACACTGACAAGCTCCGTGAATGCTGCGACTTCCGGATCCAGATCAGCAGGTACTTCGACGAGACGATCAGGCTTGATGAACACATAATCCTGCATATAACCGTCATAACCACTCGAGCGGAAACGGCTTGTCCGCAAGTAGTTTTCCCCGATGATGTCATCCGTTTCCGCTGGTGTGTTCGGAACCATCGCCACCAATGTACCGATTTTAAACGTTCCGGACGGATCATGGACTACCTTACCAATGCCTTCATGAATCATCGCCATTGGTAACTTCTTCGCTAACACTTCCGCACTGCGGCTTCCCGTAAAGTAGCGTTGATCCGCATGACAAATCGATAAGAACGTCGGGCGAACGACGACCCGGTCTGAATTGAGTGACCGTTCGTCATACGTCACCTCGATTTGGCGTGGCGCCACGAGTTGGTAGACTTGGTTAATCATTGGTGAATCCGCTCCTTCAAAATAGCATTGGCGATGCGGAGATCGTACGGCGTCGTTACTTTGATGTTGAACAATTCACCTGTGACGAGCGCGACCGCTTCACCTTTGAGCAAAAGAATCTTACATGCGTCTGTCAGAATCGCCCGCTCATCGGTTGATAATGCTTCGTAATGATTTTTCAGCTTTGTGATTTGGAAACTTTGCGGCGTCTGTCCTTGATACATTTGATCACGGACTGGAATATCGGAAATCGTTTTTCCGTCTGTCGAGGCGACAATCGTATCGATGGCTGAGATGACCGTATCGCATGCTCCGTATTCGAGTGCTGTCGAAATGTTTTCTTTGATGATCCGGTGCGTCAAGAACGGACGGACCGCATCATGTGTGACGATGACATCCTCGTCTGATAAACCATTTTTATTTTCGATCCAGTTGATGGCTGCCATGATGGATTCGTTGCGGTCACTTCCGCCTGCCGTGATGACAATCCGCTCATCGGTTCCAATATATTTCTCCAAGATATCACGTGTATAGTTGATCCAGGCCGTTGGAGTCACAATGATGATTTGATCAAAATCTTCGTGTAACAGAAACTTTTCAACGGTATGCACGAGAATCGGACGTTCTCCGATTGAAAGGAATTGTTTAGGACGATCGACATTCCCCATTCTTGTTCCTTTTCCGCCAGCTAAGATTGCTGCATAAATCATCTTGTATCGCAAAGTTCCCATCCATAGACAATGGCGCTGCCATGGGTCACTTCGCTTCCCTCCCTTATTTAAAAAGTTTTTTTGTTTCCACTTACCAGCGATGTGGGTATGTCTCACAATATGGTCTTTTTTTGACGATTCTATCCACCAAACCAAAAAAAATAGACAAAGTTCTATTTTTTTTGCACCATCACGATATAATGATGGGTGATTTCTAATATCACTATACTATGTTCGTGATGATTTTAAAAATCTGTCATTGTTGTGTAAATGCATTGTAATCATTTAAGCGAGGAGAGATTGTTTTGACAGAAGAAACACAGATACCGACATTACAGGCACACGTTAACTATCTAGAACTAGCGGGAACGAAATTCCGCTTCGAGGCACGTCTTTTCGGATTAACTGATTTCCTTCAGGCCGAGCAGCTACTTTTTGAGAATCCTGCCGTTCCTGAAGACACAGAAGAAACACAACCGGAAGATGGATACATCCAGTCCGAAGCACCGGTCGAACCGATTCCTTTAGAACGGGCCGTGATTTTCCGTAACAAACGAAATAAACGGACATTCATACTGCGCTTCCCGTTTGAAGGGGACTGGACGGAAGAAACGTTCAGCGGCGAGCTTGATCTCAACCATCTGACTCCGACCGGACGACCTTTGCCAATGGGCTACTTCGATGCTTTCTTCGGAATCGTCCAAGGAAAATCAATTTTACATGAAGCTCCATTTGGTGATACACGGTCCTTGATTCCGGTCATTTATCGTGTTGAAACGAAACATAGCAATGTCTTGCTCAAACTCGAATATGAACTGGTCGTCCAGTATTCAGAATACAGCAATACCCTAAGTTTCCATTCCCTTAAGCAAGGAGAGACGAAACGTTTTATCCGCTTGATCGAAAAATTCAACAAATCGAAAAAGAATTGGCGGAAACGCGCGTTTAAATTCCGTCGTTTTACATTCAAGAGTATTTACAATGTCACAAAATGGACGCAACCGATCCAAGACAACAAAGTTGTGTTTGCTTCGGATTCCCGAAGTGATGTCAGCGGGAATTTCGCCTATATCTTAAACGAAATCGAACGCCGGGATCTCAACCTGGATGTTAAAACGTTCTTCAAACCCAATTTGCAGTCCCGCCGCGATTGGCGTGATAAATTTACGTTGCCGTATCACCTCGCGACAGCCAAAACGATTTTAGTCGATGATTTTTATCCGATGATTTATCCGCTCAGCATCCGGAAAGGAAGCGATCTTGTTCAAGTCTGGCACGCAGTCGGAGCCTTCAAGACATTCGGATACAGCCGTCTCGGTAAGCCGGGTGGCCCAAGTGCCAACTCGCTCAGCCACCGAAACTATACGAAAGCCATCGTCAGCTCGCATAACGTCGCTCGTCACTATGCGGAAGGGTTCGGATTACGGGAAGATCAAGTCATCGCAACCGGGATTCCCCGGACAGATATGTTCTTTGACCAAACCTACATCTCCGATGCCAAGGAACGGATTTACGAAGAATATCCTGTCTTCAAAACAAAAAAAGTCATCATGTTTGCTCCGACTTTCCGTGGAAACGGCGCGAAAAGTGCCCATTATGATTTCAGTCAACTCGATTTGGATGCTTTGTATGAAGCTTTCCATGAAGACTACGTCTTCGTCTTGAAGATGCATCCGTTCGTCCGCCGCCGGATGGAGATTCCAGAAGTGTATGCTGACTTCTTCCTCGACTTGACGGACCACCGGGAGATCAACGAATTACTGTTCGTCTCTGATATTTTGATTACCGATTATTCATCGACTTGTTTTGAATTTTCACTGCTCGATCGCCCGATGCTCTTCTTCGCTTACGATTTAGAAGATTACATCTCAAAACGTGACTTCTATTATGACTTTGAAGAATTTGTTCCCGGACCAATCGTCCGTACCTCGGAAGAGTTGATTGAACGGATTAAGAACGAAGATTTCGAGATGCAAAACGTCAAAGCTTTTGCTGAATACTTCTTCGAGCATCAGGACGGGAAGTCGAGTCAACGTTTCGTCGATCAAATCATTCTTGGAGAAAACGAATGAATCAAACACCAAAACCAATGACCTTTTCCTATGATCATTGGCTCGGGAACTACAAAGTACTGCTGATTTTCATGGTGGTGTTCGGACATCTAATTGAGACGTTCCGTAATTTGGATGGGAATGATCCGGTCCAAATCGTCTACAACATCATTTATTTGCTGCATATGCCGGCTTTCATCTTCATGAGCGGATATTTTTTCAAGGAAGTCAGACCGAAACGAATCATTTCGTTTGTCGTCCTCTATTTCATCTGGCAATCGATTCATGAAGTCTATCTTGCTTACGTCAATGAGAAGACGGCCGATGGATTGATGGACGGTCTCCTTCATCCGCTCGTTCCGAGTTGGACGCTCTGGTACCTGCTCGGAATCATTATTTGGCAGATTGTGACGCCGGGATTTCTGACCTTGCGTTATCCGTTGTTGATCAGTATCGCGTTTGCGCTGCTGATTAACGCCAATCCGGGTTCGATTACGAACTTCCTGTCCTTGCAAAAGGTCATCAGTTTTTATCCGTTCTTTTTGATGGGCTATCTCATCAAAGAGCGGGGATGGCTCGCGGACGGACGGATTCGTGACCGGATGACGTCACCCCTCGGCCGTTTGACCGGATTGATCATTTCTGTTTCCATCGCCATTGCCATGGCGGTCTGGACAAAAAATGGATTCGATACGGTCTGGTTGTTCTACCGGGACACCTATGGCGAGTTTGACGTTCCGATACTCAAAGGCGCATTGATTCAACTCTTTTTATATGCAGTCAGTACCGTGATGATTTTCTCCATATTGATGATGGTTCCACATCGTTCGTTCGGTGAACGGTTTGATCAGATCGGAATTCAGACGTTGGCGATCTATCTGTTACATTCGTTCATCGTCCGTCTGTTTCGTGACTCTGTTCCACCATGGATTGCCGAATCGCCGGCGTTGCTGATTGGTTCCTCCTTCTTGCTCGCCCTGTTCTTCGTTTGGATTTTATCCAGTCGTCCAATCGTTCGATTGTTCCGACCGTTGTTATCTCCAAACGTTAACTGGCTGTTCAAGAAAACGCTGTAAATGTCAATTCAACAAACAGTTGATATAGGACCAGATCTCATTTCTTGAGATCTGGTCCTTTTTGTAACGGGGCGATAAAATTGACAGGTTCTTTCTCTTGAAACTAAGATAGTAAAGGTAGATCAAATAAACGCTTACACCAGCGTGCAGAAAGAAGGGATCCCCTTGCAAGCGGATCAACGTAAAAAATTAACGGTCCTGATGATTAACATGTTCATCGCCGTCGGGAGCTTCGGGATCATCATTCCGATTCTGCCCGCTTACTTAGCTTCAATCGGTCAAGGCGGTACTGCTGCCGGTCTGATGATCGCGATTTTTGCCGGCGCACAGCTTGTCATGTCACCGGTCGCCGGAAAATGGGCCGATCAGTACGGTCGCCGAAAGATGATCATCTACGGTTTGATCGGACTGACGTTATCGATGTTCGTCTTTTATTTCTCGAACTCGGTTACAATTCTCTACATCTCGCGGGCAATCGGCGGTGTCGGTGCCGCGCTGTTGATCCCTGCGATTTTTGCCTACGTCGCAGATATCACGACGATGGACCAGCGCGCAAAAGGTAACAGCTTCGTCTCCGCCGCGATGTCACTCGGAATCGTCATTGGTCCCGGGATCGGCGGTTTCCTCGCCGAGTTTGATTTAAAATTACCGTTGCTCGTCTCAGCACTCGTTTCACTCCTTGCTGTAGTTTTCAGCGTTCTGTTGCTTCAAGAAAGTGACGTCCATGACGCGACGGCGATGGCACCGGATGAAGGGTCGATGTGGAGCAAGCTCGGCGCGTCGTTCCATAAACCGTACTTCGTCCCGCTCGTCATCACACTGGTCATGAGTTTTGGTTTGATGGCGTACGAGTCCGTGCTTGGCCTGTTCGTCGACAACCAGTTTGGTGCGTCACCAAAAGACATCGCCATCATGGTGACGTCGACCGGAATCATCAGTGTCATCGCTCAGATTTTTGTCGTCGATAAACTGTCCCGCAGTCTCGGCGAAGGCAAAGTCTTGAACATCTTCCTGTTAATCGCGACGCTTGGCTTCTTGTTGTCACTTCTGACAGCAAGTTACGGCGGCTTCTTCGCCGTCACACTCGTCATCTTCCTTGCGACGTCGATCCTGCGTCCTGTTTTGAACACGATGATTTCAAAACTGGCCGGAAACGAACAAGGATTTGCGATGGGGATGAACAACGCCTACATGAGCATCGGGAACGTGCTCGGTCCGACACTGGCCGGACTGTTATATGATGTCAACATTCTTTATCCGTTCATGCTCGGACTTGTTTTCCTTGCCGTGACACTGATCGGATCTGTCATTTGGCAACGCCGTCAGTCCCGTTTGATTAAAAAGATTGAACAGACATCTTGATTCAGATGTCATAACAAAAGCAGGAGGTCGTCCGATTGGATTATCGGAGAACCTCCTGCTTTTTTCATATGGTATGGAAATATCAGCCATGCAACGTCGTCCGGTCCCACCAAAGCGCCTGCAGGAAGCGGAGGGTTTTGACAAACGTTTCGACGACGAGCAAGACGAGTAAAAATGCTGTGAATCGTAAATCCAGGGCATGGTTCAGGACCAGTCCTAACAGAAGCGTCGTCACAAAGACACGTCGTGTCAGCTCAATTGAAGACACTTCGAACGTCGTGACGATACTGAGTCCGATACTGTATACCAACAGGCCGACCAAGATGCTGACAGGAACGGTTTCTACTGTATAGTCCACCAACAGATACATACTTATAATCAATCCGATCAAAGCTATCCAGTACGTGTATCGCATATCTGTTCCTCCCTTTTGATCTCATCATAGCAAATTCTGATTCCTTCATTTTCAGTGCCACGAAACAGGCAAATGGGAAACTAAGAATCCGTTCATCCGTACTGTTTTTGATGAGCTTTCTTTAGCTTCAAGTACTCTTCATCCGCCCGGATCAAATCCCATTTTTCCTGAAAGATTTCTGCCGATTTTGCTTTTTCCGGATCAATTTCCCGTTCGTTTAACTCACCTGTCGCTTTGTTCTTGTACTTCCGTCCGCCTTTATAATTCGTATACCGGCGTGCCCGCGTATGTCCCATCTGGATGAACTTCCGCGCCATGTCCATTCCGACGAAGTCTCCGGCCTCTTTATAGTCGAGGTACATCTGATAGATTTTTTCGGAAGATTCTTTGGCAATTTCCGGCGTCTTGAACCGCCAATGCGGCAAGATTTCTCCTTTATACGGTTCAACGAGTAAGACACCCTGCTCGCCCCGTCCGACCCGATATTTTTCCGGTTCTTTGCGGAAGTCCGTTGTCTTAAAATCAAGATCGTAATCAAATGCCATATTCAGCGCTCCCTTCTTCTAAAGGATTCCCAGGAACGTTCTTCTTTAATCGTGTTGATACAATCCGGTCGTATACACAGCCGTCAAGGTTTTAGCGATTTCTTCAATCGATGCTGTCGTCTCTTCCCGGACGACTTCGAACAGATACATTTCGTTGGCAAAAAACCAGCCGCGGCCAACGAGTGTCGGATTCAAGTCCGGACGTGCAAGTCCCGCTGCTTGCGCATAATGAATATCGTGACTGATCCGTTCGATGAACCGTTCGCGGATCTGTTTCCATTTCGCCCGGATGACATAGGATACCCCGATTGCCTGATCGACGACCCGGAGCATCTCCCGCTCCTGCTCAGCCAGCTGTAAAAAAGCCGTCGCCTGTTGCTCGATTTGTTTTTTCGCCTCTTCAGCCGTTCCAGGCTCAAACGGCTGTTCCGCCACTTGATGGAAACGATCCATCACGTCTTCCATCAGGACGATCAACAGTTCATCTTTTCCTTCAAAATGGACATATGCCGTTCCGTAGCCGACACCCGCCCGTTTGATGATTTGCGAAATCGTCGTCGTCTGAAAGTCATTTTCAAGAAATACTTCCCGTGCTGCGACTAATAACTTTTCCCGCGTCCGGACTGTCCGTAAATGCCGTTTGTCCATTTTGGATTCATCTGCTTTCATCATAATCAACCACCTCTCCTGATTCTCTATCCGATAATATTGACACAGTGTCAATTTGTTTGCTACGCTTTTCTCAAAATTGATTACTGATTCATTTAAGGAGGAACGGACATGACATTGAACGCATCACGCAAGCATGCCATCGAACAGGATCAACAGGATATACTCGCTCCATACCGGAACGAATTTTATCTGCAGGAAGGTTCGATTTATATGGATGGCAACTCGCTTGGTCTGTTGTCGAAACGGGCGGAAGCCACGTTACTCGAATCGCTCGCCGATTGGCGGGAACTCGGGATTGACGGATGGATGAAAGGTCGGCACCCCTGGTTTAACTTGTCGGAAAAACTGGCTGCCTTGAACGCACCGCTTGTCGGTGGACGTGCGGATGAAGTCATGGTGACCGGTTCGACGACGGTCAATCTGCATCAACTGGTCGCAACTTTCTTTGCTCCGTCCGGACGACGGACGAAAATTTTAGCCGACAGTTTGACGTTCCCGTCTGATATTTATGCGCTCCAAAGCCAGCTCCGGTTGCGCGGACTCGATCCGGCAGAACACCTCGTTCAGGTCGAAAGCCGCGACGGACGGTTTCTTGATGAAGCGGATATCATCGCCGCAATGACGGATGACATTGCCTTGATCGTTCTGCCGACCGTTCTTTACCGGAGCGGACAAATTTTAGATATGGAACGATTGACCCGCGAAGCCCATGCCCGCGGGATCCTGATCGGCTTTGACGGCTGTCATTCCGTCGGCGCGATTCCCCATGCCTTTCATGACTGGGGCGTCGACTTTGCCTACTGGTGCAACTACAAACATTTGAATGGCGGTCCCGGTACGGTCGGTGGATTATTCGTCCATGAACGTCATTTCGGAACATTGCCTGGTCTAACCGGCTGGTTCGGTTCCCGTAAAGACAAACAATTTGATATGAATCATACGATGACACCTGCCGAAAATGCCGCTGCCTTCCAAATTGGCACGCCACACGTCTTGAGCCTCGCCCCGCAAATCGGTGCGCTCGAGTTGTTTGCAGAAGTCGGCATCGATGCCGTTCGGACAAAATCACTGGCACTGACCGACTACATGATGGCGCTCGTCGATCAAGAATTGGCAGCTTACGGCTTCGTCATCGGCAATCCGCGTGACGCGAAACGACGTGGCGCCCACCTGAGTCTCGAACATCCGGAAGCAGCACGCATTTGTAAAGCACTAAAAGCCCATCAGGTCATTCCTGATTTCCGGGCACCGAATATTGTCCGCCTGGCTCCTGTTGCCTTGTATAATAGTTTTGAAGACGTCTATGAGGTCGTTTCGATTTTAAAAACGATCATGGACGAAAAACAGTACGAACAATTCAAGAACGAACGCGAAGTCGTCGCGTAAGGAGGCTTTATGAAAGAACATCCTACTGAATTACGGCGTGACTTAAAAACACGTCAACTGACGATGATTGCGATGGGCTGTGCGATCGGAACGGGTCTTTTCCTCGGAAGCGGTCTCGCGATCAGTCTCGCCGGACCAAGTGTTCTCGTCAGCTATGCGATCGGTGCCTTCATCGTCCTGCTGTTGATGGGCTGTCTCGCGGAAATGACCGTCGCCCATCCGACCTCCGGCTCATTCGGAACGATTGCTGAAATGTACATCAGTCCCTATGCCGGTTTCCTCGTGCGTTATTCTTATTGGGTCGCGAATGTCTTGGCGATCGGCGTCGAAGTCAGCGCCATCGCCATCTACATGAAATACTGGTTCCCCGACGTACCCGGTTACATCTGGATTTTCGTCTTTGCAGCAGCGTTAATCTATATTAATGCCACGACCGTCAATACGTTTGCGACATTCGAATACTGGTTTTCTGTCATTAAAATCAGTGCCATCCTGATGTTCATGATTCTCGGTGCTTACCTGGTCTTCGGGAGCAGTTCACCGGAAATCGGTCCGCAAAACTTCACGAATGACGGTGGCTTCATGCCGTTCGGATTCTCCGGTCTCTGGATTGCCGTCTTCATTTCGCTGTTTAGTTTCCTCGGGACCGAATTAATCGCCGTTACGGCCGGTGAAGCAAAGGATCCGGACGTCGCTGTGCCGAAAGCATTGAAAGCAACGGTCTTCCGGCTGTCGACGTTTTATGTCATCACGATTGCTTTGATGCTGATGATCGTACCGTGGCAGCAGGCCGGCGGTGTCGATGAAAGTCCGTTCGTTAAAGTGATGGAAATGTTGTCGATTCCCGGTGCGGCCGGTATCATGAACTTCATCATCCTGACGGCTGCTTTGTCCGCGATGAACAGTCAGTTGTATGCCTCGACACGGATGATGTATTCATTATCGAAAGCCACCTATGCCCCACGAATCTTCAGTCGTCTGAATGCGAAAGGTGTGCCGCTCTTTGCACTCGCTGTGTCGACACTCGGCATATTCCTTGCTGCCGTCATCAGCAGTCAATCGAGTGTCTCCTATCCGTTCATGATGGGAATTTCGATGTTCGGGGCCATCTTCACCTGGTTCATGATTTTCATCTCCCATCTCTATTTCCGGAAAGCCTGGGAACGGGACGGTGGACGGAAACTGCCGGTCCGGATGATGGGCTATCCGTATTTGACGGCGCTCGGTGCCCTCTTGTTATTTGCACTGGTCATCACGACCTGGTTTACCGATTTCCAGATCGTCTTGAAGTTTGGTATTCCGTGGTTGATTTTCCTGACGATTGCCTATGTGTTCTGGAAACGCAACAACCCGCCGCAAGCGGATCAGACAAAACGTTCACAATCACTTTAACGTAAAGGGGATCGAGTGGTATGAAACAGACGGACGCGACACAGATTGAGGAGTCGATTCAAACCGACTTTAAAAAAGACATGTCTTACGGGGATTATTTGCAGCTGGACTCGCTTTTAATGAGCCAACAACGGTTATCGGATCACCATGACGAGATGTTGTTTATCGTCATTCATCAAACGAGTGAACTCTGGATGAAACTGATTTTGCATGAGATGACGGCGGCCATTCAGGCAATCGCCGATGATCAACTCGAACGGTCGTTTAAGATGCTCGCCCGGGTTTCAAAAATTCAACAACAGCTGATCCAGTCATGGAGTGTCCTCTCGACACTGACACCGGCTGAGTATCTTGAATTCCGTGACTCGCTTGGGCATTCGTCCGGATTCCAGTCGTACCAAAACCGGCAGATTGAGTTTGCGCTAGGCTTTAAGAATGCCCAAATGTTACGCGTCTATGAGCATGAAACGGCGTTGTTCGCTCAATTGAACGATGACTTAAAGACACCGAGCATCTATGACGAAACCGTCCGGGCGATGCACCGGCGCGGCTTACCGATTGACGAGACGATTCTCAAGCGGGATGTCACGGAAGACTGGGAAGCTGATCCGAGTGTCGAAGCTGCCTGGGCCATCGTCTATCAAGACGTCGAACAGTACTGGGATTTGTATGAACTCGGCGAAAAGTTGCTCGACATCGGCAGCCAGCAACAAATGTGGCGCTTTAACCACATGAGCACCGTCGAACGGATTATCGGTCAAAAGCCGGGAACGGGTGGTTCGTCCGGCGTCAGTTATCTGCGCCGTGTGCTCGATCATCGGTTCTTCCCGGAACTGTGGTCGGTCCGGACAAAACTTTGAGGGGGAATCTTGCATGAACCGTTGGATAGATGTCTCACAACCTTTAACATCGTCGATTACGACGTGGCCGGGTGATACGAAATTTGACTACACCATCAATTGGAGTAAAGCCGATACCGGCTCCGTCAACGTCGGACAGGTCACGATGAGTCTGCATACCGGCACTCATATCGATGCACCGTTCCATTTTGATGATGCCGGTCAAAAAGTCATCGATTTGGATCCGGATCTTTATATCGGTCATGTCCGTGTCATTTACTTGCCCGGTCGGACGGAACTCGTGGCAAGTGATCTCGAGGCATTTGATTTAACCGATGTCCGCCGGTTGATTATTAAAACAGACGGCTGGGTCGATAAATCGATTTTCCCGGAAACAATCCCGGTACTGACACCAAGTCTCGCCGAACGTCTTGGAGCACTCGGCGTCGAATTGATTGGTCTTGATTTACCGTCCGTCGATGCGATTGACAGTAAAGAGATGAGTGCCCACCATGCGCTCGCCGCACATGGAGTTCATATACTCGAAGGGTTGGTTCTTGATGCGATCACACCGGGTGATTATCATCTCAATGCCGTCCCGCTTCCGCTCGTCGACGGTGACGGCAGTCCTGTCCGTGCGTTGTTGCGACCGTATTAAAAAAACCGACAGAACGCTCTTCCGAGAGTTTTCTGTCGGTTTTTCAGTTTTCCTTGACCGTTACGGGGAACAATACGTCTTCCGTCCGTTGCATGATCTGTCCGAGTACTTGAAGAGACGGATCGACTTCAAAATCAATGTCGAGCGAATGGTTGGCTCCTTTTATTTGTTCCAGCACTAGGTTCGAGCTGCCGCACCGTTCCAACGCTTCCGGACTGAACTGACGATCGTGGTCACCGATGACGAGTAAACCGTGATGCCGGCTGTTCGCAATCGCCTCGACGATTGCCGGATCTTTTAAGAGAGGCGTCAAGAGAACAACACGCGCTTCCGGAAACAATCCGCGGTGCATCATCGTAACCAGCGGTACCGTTCCGAGCGATTTGGCAATGAAGTGAATCGTTTGATATGTACGTGAACGTAACACCTCATCGATGACCGCTTCAATCCGCCGACTCATCTCCGCATCTCCCTGTTCGTCCGGCAAGCTGAACAAATCATCCGAGACATACTGAATCTCAATCACGTTCACGCCCCGCTTCAATAACATCATCCGACTGAAGTAAAAGTATGGATGATCATACGCATAACCTGCGCCGGACAACATAAAGCAGACCTCATCCGACTCGGAATAATAGTGATTATAGGCAATCGTTTGATTCCCCAGTCGTGTCTCGCAACGCCGAATTTCCATCATGGCTCCCCCTTTATTTTTTCCTTACTTTACCATTCCCGTTATCAATCGTCTATTTAAATCCTCTACATACTAAACAGCCCCCTCCAACGCTTTAGTAGCGACAGAGAAGGCTGTTGGTTTAACGGACCAGTTGATCTGGTGTAAAGACTGACTGTTCAACTTGTTTTAAGGCATAAAAAGCACCTTGTCGTGCCATTAAATCTTCATACGTCCCGACTTCGATGACCTGCCCCTGGTCCATGACGACGATTTGGTCCATCGTCTCTAGTCCTGCGAGACGGTGACTGACAAGCAACAGCGTTGCATCCGTTGCACGTACGAACAAGTGCTCTAAAATTGTCTGTTCCGTCAACGCATCAACCGACGAGGTCGGCTCATCCAACAGATACAGTGGTGTCTGACGCAAGAAAATTCGGGCAATCGCCAGCCGTTGTTTTTCACCGCCGGACAGGTTTTCCCCTTTTTCAAGTACCCGGTCGTCGAGTTCAAGCAACGAAAGACCGACCTGTTCGAGTGCCTCGATCATCTGCTCATCCGTTGCCTCGCTACTGGCGAGCTTCAGATTGTCGCGAATCGTTCCGTAAAAGAAATGGTTCTGTTGCAGGACGACATTCGAATGTTTCCATAACGCTTCCGGATTAATCTCTTGACCCGGAGTTCCTTCAATCCGGATCCCGTCGGCCGGGTACATCCGCAACAACAGTTGCAACAGCGTCGATTTTCCGGAACCGCTCGCTCCGACAATCGCCGTTTTACTGCCTGCAGGGAACGTCACGTTGACATTTCGTAAGACTGGACGATCCTGCCCGGGAAACGTGAAGCTGACGTGTTCCGCACGGAGTTCCGGAGCCCGCGTCAATGCAAACGGGCGATATTCCGGTTCCGCTGTCGCTTCGACGACGTCATCGAGCCGACGTGCCGCATGACGGCTGTCTTCGAAGAAGCCCGGTAAGATCGCCATCGGTGCGGCATTTTCAAACACCGTCAACGAAGTCATGACGAGTAAGGCCAGGAAGACACCGTCGAGCTGCCCGTCAGCAACCAGATAAGCACCGAGTCCGAGGACAATCCAGGAAATAATCAATGTCGCCAGTGTATTCAACGCAAGGTTCGAGACGGCGTGTAGCCCGTTGCGTTTTTCTTCTGCCACGTAACGTGCTGCGACGGCATTCAGTTCCGCTTCCTTGTTCCCGAGTTGTTGATAAATCTTTAAGTCCCGGTAGCCTTGGAACAGTTCTGTCACTTCTGTCGACAGTTCCCCGCGCCGTGTCCGAACGGACCGGGCAAACCGTTGTTCCCGGTAGGCAAACCAGCCGGGAATGATGAATCCCGTCAAGATTAGACCGAACACAAGCACAAGTGCGACACTGAGTGAAAAGAAACTGACGAAAAAGATTGTACACAGAAAAACGAGCACCAGGATAATCGGCGGATACACGACGCGCAAAAATGTATTTTGCAGACTTTCGACGTCCCCGACAATCCGGGCGAGCAAATCACCACTCCGGTACTTCGCAAAGATGCCCGGTGCGAGCGGTTCAAGACGTTTATAAAACGTCGTCCGTAAGTCGCTGAGAATCGTAAACGTCGCCCGGTGTGAGTAATAACGTTCCGCATAACGGCTGACAGCCCGTGTCAGGCTCGAGATTTTCTGCAGGGCAATCAAAACAGCAAGTGTCTGGATCGGTGGCAATAAGGCGGCTTTTGAGATCAAAAAGCCGCTTGCGGCAAACAAGCCGACCGCCGTGATGCCGGCCAAAACACCAAAGATAATCGAGAGCACGATGTCCCGTTTCTGGTGCAACATCAAGCGAAAAATTCCCATCAACTCTTTCATCGTGTCTCCTCCCCTCGTTGAACGGCACGCATCATCGCATACTCCGATTCGCGTCCGAGTAATTCTTCGTGTGTCCCACGGTCGACGATCTGTCCCGCTTCCAGCACGACGATTTGATCCGATTGTTCGATCGTATGCAGACGGTGGGCGACCGTGATGACAGTCGCTTCACGTCCTAAGACGGTCATTGCTTCCTGTAATACCCGTTCCGTCTTGACGTCAAGACCGGTCGTCGGTTCATCAAACAAGATGACGTTCGGTCGTTTCAGGAAAGCACGTGCCAGCGCAACACGCTGTTTTTCGCCGCCGGATAAGCCGCGTCCGCCTTCCCCGATTACCGTGTCGAGTCCGTTCGGCAGTTGTCCGATCAATTCAGTCAGACCGGCATCAGATGCCGCCTGCTCAATCGCCGGTCTCGATGCTTCGCGCAATTCACCTATTGCGATGTTATCCGCAAGTGTCCCGGCATAGAGGTACGGATGCTGGGAGATATAACTCAGTTGACGGAACCAGCTCGCTTCCGTAATTGTCTGACGATCTTGACCGTCCAACAACAGCTGTCCGTCCTGCGGATCGGCAAGACCTGCCAGTAATTGAAGAACGGTCGATTTTCCGGCACCGCTGCGACCAATCAAGGCAACCTTCTGATACGGTTCGATGACAAGATTCAGTTCAGTCATCGCAAACCGGGCATCGCGGTACGTAAAGGCGACATCTTTCAGCTCAATCCGCGGCGGATGGCCTGCTGATAATTCAGTTTGTCCGAAGACGACACTCCGGTCATCTTCCGTCAGTTCGGCCGCAATCTGTTTTGCGGCGGCGACACTACCGCGCCCCGTATGGAAGGCAGCGCCCATCTCTTTTAAAGCTAAATAGTATTCCGGTGCCAGAACCAACATCAGAAAGGCCGGCACGAAGGTGATGCTTTGGAACAAAATCAACCGTAAACTGACTTCAAGCGCAATCATCCCCATGCTGAGCATCGAGATGAATTCGAGCATCAGCGATGACAGGAAGGCCAGTTTTAAGACAGTCAACGTCGCATCCCGAAAATCGAGGCTGCTCCGTTCGATGACGTCCTGCTGGGCCTTTGCCCGTCCAAATAACTTCAACGTCGTCAGTCCCTGTAACGTATCGAGGAACGTACCGGAAAAGGCATTCATCTTCTCGAGCTGCGTATCGGCCCGCTTTTGCGTCATGATCCCGATGACGATGTAAAACAGCGGAATGAACGGCGCCGTAATCATCATGACCAGTCCCGTCACCCAGTCATAGCTGAAGGCGGCAATCAGCACCATCAGCGGAACGATCGACGTCTGGATAACTTTCGGCAGGTACTGGCTATAATAGCTGTCCATCTCATCGACGGAATCGAGCAGGACACTGACCTTTTTTCCGGATTGTCCTTCGAGCATCGATTCAACAGAGTTTTTCGTATATTTCGCGACAAGTGCCTGGCGTAAGTCTTGTTTGACCCGTGCCGCAAGATTCGTCCCGAGACGTCCGTTCCAGTACGTGACGCCGACGCGCAGGACAAGCATCCCCAACAGGACACCAAGCAATGGAATGACTGCCGCGAACGGATCCCCTTGCAGGAAAATCCGGTCGACAATGATGACAATCAGATAGGATTGACCGATGACGGCTACGCCCATCAGGACGGCTGCAAGCATCAGTTGTATAAAAATCGTACGCGGAATCGTGATGATTCCTTTGAGTGGATTCATAAGAAAACGTCCTTTCACTAAGTGTGAACGACTTTTAGTGAATATTTTCACATATCGTACATTCAGTATACCGAATCCATTCTGTTGATGCCACGGGTATGCTGTCGAAAAGGTGTGACGGTTTTGTGAGGGACCTTTTGTTGGACAATTCATCTATCCGGATGTATTGTAGATAATAGTTATCCACGTTATACAGAAAGGAGAATGTTTCATGCAAATGAAAACAGGCGTCGAACAATCGGTGTACGCGATGCTCTTATTGACGTTTTTACCGGAGAAGGGTGTGTTGCCTGGAGAATTCATCAGTCAGCAACTCGGCGCTTCCCCGACCTATTTTCAAAAACTGCTTCGGAAGCTCGTGAGTGCGGATCTGCTGATTTCTGTTCCCGGTGCCAAAGGCGGCTTCCGTCTGAAAGCGTCACCGGAAACAATTCGTGTGTTTGATATTTATGAAGCCATCGAGGGCAAACAGTCATTATATGCTTCAAGCGGTGTCTTCGAAGACTTGATGGGCATCCAAAACCAAAACATCTGCCTGTTATCCGACCTGATGGCGGAAGCGGAACAATCCTGGCAGTCGACGCTTAAACGCGAGACGATCGATTCGATCCGCCGTGAAATTTATTTGAACTGTCCGCCCGACCATCTGACAAAACTGCAAAGCTTAATCGAAGAAAAAATGATTCGCAACTAAAAGGAGATTATTATGATGAACACTACTACACTTGACCGTTATTTTGATTTATTTGACGCTTCCCGGACCGATGAACAAGCCTTCACCGATCTTGTTTCCCTGTTCTCGGACGATATCACGTTCGTCTTAAACGGACAGGAACAGCATGGAATCGAAGCCTGGAAACAGTTTGTCCGGATGGTCTTTACGGCTAATCAGGATATTAAGCACATGTATGCCGGATGGGTTCCTTCAGAAACAGGCGATACGCTTGAAACACGATGGGCCGTTTGTGGTAAGCGTGCCGACGGATCGGTCTTCACGCAAGACGGAACGGATATCGCCCGACTGGATGCGGACGGAAAAATCGTCTATCTCGCCAACGTCCCCGATGATACTGCGATGTTCAATCAATACAATTCTTAATCACAGATGAAAGACAAAAGGTCTCACTTCATGCGAAGTGAGACCTTTTAATGCTGCTTTATAAATTTTTCGCCTTGAAGGTGTCGCCACCTTCAATCGTTCCATTATCAAATCCTTTTTGGAACCAACGTTCCCTTTGCGCCGACGTACCGTGTGTAAAGCTTTCCGGTACGACATAGCCTTGCCCTTTTTTCTGCAATGTATCATCTCCGACGGCATTCGCCGCTCCAAGTGCCTCTTCCAAATCGCCTTCTTCAAGCAGATTTTGTCCTTGTGCATGGTTGGCCCAGACACCCGCATAGTAATCCGCCTGCAATTCAAAGCGGACCAGGTATTTGTTGAACTTCTCTTCGCTCATCTTTTGGCGGAGCGGCATGATTTCGTCTGATGTCCCAAGCAACGTTTGGACATGGTGCCCGACTTCATGGGCGATGACATATGCCATCGCAAAGTCTCCCGGTGCCCCGTATTTATTTTGCAGCTCATCATAAAAACTAAGATCGATGTATAATTTCTGATCCCCCGGACAATAAAATGGTCCGACTGACTTTCCGGCTTGCCCACACGCTGAACTGACCTGATCGGTATATAAAACGAGCGTCGGTTCTTTATAGGTCATACCGTCCTGTTTAAATTCCTTCGTCCATACTTTTTCCGTATCTGCCAACACAACGGATACAAAATCAGCCGCTTCTTTTTCTTTGGCAGTTTCCTGGTACTCGCCTTGACTGTCACCTTGCGAATCGGACAGCCCCCCGAGGATATCCGCTGGATTGCCACCCATTAACGTGACGACGATTAAAATGATGATTCCGAGTCCGCCACCAATACCGGCGACTCCTTTACCGCCCATCCCCCGCCGATCCTCGACGTTCGAACTTCTTTCCCTACCCTTCCATTTCATACACAGTTCCTCCTACAAATCTCAATGCACTTCTATACCCCATCTCGTGTCTGTTTAGCCGTGATTTCTTATTTTAAAATTTAATTTTATTTAAAGTATCTTGAAGCTAAACAATTTTAATTCCTCAACCGATAGTCGTATACGTTTAACATGTTTATTCGCAATTTGTTTCACCTTTAACTAAAAAACGGGGGAATTTTATTTTATGAAACGTCGAAATCAGCTTATGCTTGGAATCAGTTTCTTTGTCGTCATCTTGTCACTGATTGTTCATGGTTTACACCGCTTCACAGATTTTGCTGACGGATATCAAATCATTCGTGGAAACGTCAGTGCTGCCCCACCGATCGCTCTGATTTGGATTGCTTTGTTACCGGTCATTTGTTTGCTTGCTGTTGCTGTCCTGTACCGGATGCAATCACGAAGTGCGACCGTTCCGCTTCTGTTGACGCTGACATTGACATTTTCCAGCATGTCAATCGTCGCTGGCGGAAACGGACTCGTCGAATACCATTTCTCGATTTTTATGGTCTTGGCATTGATTGCCTACTTCCGTCGGATTGATTTGATTCTTGTCAGTACCATTCTGTTTGCCGTTCAACATTTTGCCGGCTTCTTTTTTGCACCGGCGCTGATTTGCGGTACGACCGGTTATCCGTTCAGCATTCTGATGATTCATGCCGTTTTCCTGATTTTAACCAGTGCTGCGCTTATCATTCAAATTGCCGTTCAAAATAAAGAGCGTCAAGCGTCATCACGCCGTGAAGCGGACGCAACGACGCTGATTACGAATGTCAGTCAGCAGATTGAATCTCTGGTCGGCAGTTTAAAAACGAATACGAAACACTTACAGCAGGCGGCTGTCCAGTCCGTCGAAGCAACGAACCAAATCGCGACGGCGATCGCACCAATCGTTCAGTCCGCTGACGGTCAGCATCAATCGATGCAACAAGGAACAGATCAGTTGCACCAGGTTAACACGTCCATCGCCTCGATCCAATCGAAAATGGCACAGACCGTCACGACGACGGAACATATGACGAAACGCGCGTTGACCGGAAACGAGGAGATGAATCTGATGGACCGCCGCGTCGAAGAGATGGTCGAATCGACGAATGGTCTGCACACTTCTGTCACGGCAATGGCCAGCCGGTCGGATAAGATTCAAAAAATCCTCGCCAGCCTAGAAGCCATTGCCGGTCAGACCAATCTATTGGCATTAAATGCCGCCATCGAAGCGGCACGTGCCGGGGATGCCGGACGGGGATTTGCCGTCGTCGCAACGGAAGTCGGGCATCTCGCTGTTCAGTCCCGTAGCTATGCAAACGAAGTAACGGAAGTCTTGCAGGCCCTGATTGCCGATACCGATCAAATCAAAACGACTGCCGCCGGTTATACGAAAACACTGGCTGAAAATCAAGAAATGACGAGCCGTGTCCGTCAGACTTTTTCTGATATCACGCAACTCGTTCAAGAAGTTGAACAAAGTATCAACTCGATTCAAACAGCCCGTCACGGAGTTGGTGTTCAGATGCTCGACATTGAACAACGAATGGAAACGACCCGAACCGCTTCACTCGAAGTCCGGCATGGCATTGAATCGACTGCCGTCTCACTCGAACAACAAACGACTGTCCAACACGAATTTGAAACGATGACCCAGTCACTCGGTCAGATGACAAGTTCCTTGGAACAATTGGTTGATGAATTGACCAATCACATCGAACGGTAATTTAAACCAGGCAGGCTCCTCCTTCAGACGGAGGAGCCTGCTGTCATTTTTGTTAAAATTAAGTGAAGCTGTTCTAGGAATCATCCCAGTACATCCCGAATAGTAAGAGAATTGACCTTTTTTTGAGAGAGGAGTTCCTAGATGCAGACCTCACTACAATCACTACTCGATGCTGCCCGCAGATTTGGTCGAACCTATCGCAAAGATGCTCTCGTGTTAACCGGCGTTCTCGTTTTGATTGTTCTGTACGGCGCCCCCCTGCTGAAACCGGGAATGGTCGTCTTCAGTGATATGTCATTTGGTCTCTCGTCCAACCGGTATCTCGAGGAAATTTTTGGCGCCTGGAACAACCGCTGGAGTACGACGACCTTGTTGAACGTCGCCCGTCTGATTTACATCTTTCCTTTTTATCTGCTCAGTCTACTGTTTGGTGCGTCCGGTCCGATTTTGATCAAGTCGTTTATTTTCGGATTGTTGATCGTCTCCGCTGTTTCGATGTTCGCTTTGACGAAACGGTTGCATTCGGTCTACGTCTCACCTCACTTTTCTTTTTTATCACTCGTCGCCTTTGGTCTCGCCGCTTTGTTTTATGCCTTGAATCCATGGGTCATCACGCGGATTCAGCACATTTATCTCTTATGTGGCTACTCCGTCTTTCCACTCGCCTTGTTGTTGTTTTTTAATATATTTGATCCCAAATTCCGTGAACAGCTGAATCCGAACTTTTCATTATCCGAACGGCTATCTCGACGGACATGGATCGACATTACCGGACTGTCCGTCGTCTTTGCTTTCATGGCGGCCGGCATCCATTACTTTTTCTTCTCCTTGATCTACATGGGGATCATGGTCGCCCTGATTTTTGCGAAGACCTTCTGGACACACCGCAAGGAAAAGATCATTAAACCGTTGATCGGTTTTTATGTCCGCTCCACGATTGCCTTTTCTCTTGTTTTCCTGTTGTTTAATTCGTACTGGTTTTTCATGTATGTCGGTTCCATCTTGACCGGATCACAAGCTTCGCAACATAACATCAATGTCTCCGATACGTTGATGTTATTCAGCCGTCATTCTTCGTGGACAAATGTATTTTATATAACGAGCTACTGGTGGCCGATGTTCGATCTGACGACGTTACCGCTTAGTTTCTGGTTAGGCGGCGGTGTCATTCTGTTGTTGATTTCGCTTGGTGCGTTCGTCTCCTATCGTCAGCCGATCCTGTTATTCTTCACCGGACTGAGCATCCCGTTGATTGTGTTTGCGACAGGGACTCACGAGCAGGTCGCCGACCTCTTTGTCTTGTTCGTCACGAAGACACCGCTGATCGGTGCCATGTTTCGTGACCCCAACAAGTTAGTCGGATTGCTGATGGTGAGCTATAGTTTGTTGCTCGCTTCAAGCCTCGCGACCGTGTTTAACCGCCCTTCCAAAACGTTGCCGCTTCCGGTTTACCGCCTGCTTGCGATTGGAACGACAGTCATCGCCCTCGGGTTGTTTTTCTGGCCGTATCGCGCCGTTTACATGGAAGGTTTTTATCATCCGGTGAAGATGCCGAAAGAATATACCGCCGTTCAAGAACTGATTGACGGGAAATGGCTCCAGTTTCCGATTGCGGATGAAATGACACAACCGAGTACGGGGGTCGCGACACCGACCTGGAATAAAAATCCGCATCCGGACGGCGAAACCAAAGCGACCGGGGACGTCCAAGTCTACGGTTCGCAGGCAAACACGGTTTTTCATCACGAAGGTACCACCCAGACGGTCCGCTACATGATGACGTTCATGCAATATTTACTCGATACCGGCCGCTCCGATCAAGCCGGGCAAATTGCACAGGCGTTTGGTCTGCAACAGTTTGCGTACCGGACGGAATATACGGGCATGCAGGAGCGGCAAGCCTTCAATAAAAAGATTCTCGCCACCCAACACGATCTGCTCGCGACAAAACAAGTGGGGCTGTTTACGTTATTCGATTTAATCGAGCCACTTGACAGTCGGACTGTTCCACAGTTGATTCTGACCCCATACGGTCTCGAACGGTCAGTCACTTTCTCGACTTTGGATGATTATAAACTTGGTCCCCAATCCATTTTGTATGCGACCCAAGCCCATCAAGACGGCTTATCGTGGTTAAAGAAAGACGACATCATCGAGATGACGGAAGAAAACGATGTGTTACTGAGTCAGGTACCGGAACAATACTTCTGGAAACCTTTCGACGCAATCGATTCAGCTAACTCTTTTTTAAACTGGGGAAAAACGTTTTTGGCAAACAGTGATTGGCGCTGGTATTTACGGACACAAGGAATCAGCAATCCATCGTTTGATCTCGACTTCGGTGATGGCGTCGGCTTATCCTTTGCTTCCGCACGAATCGATGCTCCCGTTTATAAACTTGATCAATTAAAGACAAAACAAGTTGCTTCCTTCAATTCAATGCTTGAGGACGAGACATTTTTCAAAGCGGATAATCCGGACATCGTCGACTTATCCCCCAATCCTTTGTCAAAGGAAAATAACCTGCCTGTCCTGCGGGCGGAAGTCGCAGAGGGTGATCCGAAATACATTTGGCAGGTCGCGAAATCCGGCAAGCTGGACGCTTTACCGAACAATGCGTACCGGTTTGACATCACAGCGTCCGGTCGTGGTGTTGACCGGTTGCACGTCAAAGTCCGGTTTTACGATGCACAGGATCGTGAACTGAATCAGACGTATGTCGTCGCTCCCCGCGACTCCGGTGATCTTGACGCAATCCATCTTCAAGGCGAGTACGTCACCCCGAAAGACGCCAAGACGATGCGGATTGATTTGCTGAGTTTTCAGCGTCCGGAACGGAAGACGTATTGGTGGGTCCACGATATCAAGATTTTCAGTTTCGAGGACTATATGGTACCGAACACGATTGAGATGACAAAAGAGACTACCCGAGGTCGTTATGCCGGTTACGCACGTGTCTTATTGAACCAAAACGGCGGCCAGCTTGACTTTGAATTCAACGACCAAACATTCTCTGTCAAGACGAAGCAAGCGGCAGGCGCAAAACTCGTTTGGGTGCCTCTCGGAAACTTCGTCGCAGACAACACAAGTTCGACACTCCGCATCACGAATACGTCCGGCTTTAATGCCGTTCAAAACATCGTCTTGATTCCGAAAACAGAATGGACGAAAGTTCAGGAACGACTGGAAGAGAAACTTCCAATCACCAAAACGTTGATGGTGCTCGAAGCAGAAACTGCCTTTGATTACGAGGGACACCTTCAATCCGAACGTAACTACCCCGGATTCAGTTTCGGAAAAGGTGTAGCTGCTCAAAAAGGAACGTTACGCCGGACGATTGATGTTGCTGAGGATGGAACCTATGACATCCAGCTGAAAGCGACACGACCGACGAACACGAATGGCCGGTTGACCGTCTTGCTGCGCGATGGGAAAAAAATCATCTACCGGCGTGTCTTGACAGCGCAGGATTTCAAGACGCCGGACATCCGAAAACAAGCGATTGGTCAAGAAACCGTGACCTTCGATCCGTTGCACCGGGATTTTCCGTATCAACTCGAATCTTTGCCGGATGTCTACTCGGCACTTCATCAGATTACGCTGAAAGACATTCCGTTGATGGGTGGTCGTTATGAGATTGAACTGGTTTATGCGAGTGCCGTTCCGTCACTCGTTACGATGGACGATCTGCATCAGTTTGACCCGAGTGAAATCGTCACCGACAAGCCACTTACGGAACCGGAAGCAGCCGCCAATTGTGCGACATGTGTCTCGATCACGGACGATATGTTTAGCGGGAGCGAAAAAGACGGTACGTATCGAATGGAATATGAAGCAACTTGTTCGTGTGACTGGTATATCTTCGCCTCCCAAAAAATCAAGGCACGCCCGAATCATGAATACTTGTTGCAGTTTGATGCGGTCAGTAAAAATGTCCGGCAACGCCACTTGAAAGTCTTTTATTTGGATGAAAAAGACCGTGTCATCGGGACTGATTTCATCAATGAAGTCGAGGAAGACAAAAAGAGCCGCTGGAATCATTACGAACAGATGATCATTCCTCCGAAAAAAACGGTGCGGATGCAACTGCATATCTGGACACGCGGTAATGAAAAAAAGGCGGGCAGCTTACAGCTTAAAAATTTGGAGTTTCTCCCTTACGATCAACTGATTCTCGTCGATCAGTTCGTGATGGCGGAACAGACCGGAAAACCACTGTTTTCTAAAACACCAGCCGAGAAATTGGGTGTCACTCCGTCATTGATGAATCGACACATCACAAGTGATGCGCCTCTTGGTCGTTTTACAGTCAACGATTCGCCGACACCGCTCTTTGAGTTACGGGACGGCATCGAACCGATGCGGGGAAACATCGCACTGAACGGCGTCAGCCAACTGTACCGCTCGACTCAATCAACCGCCGATGTCACCGTCGTCTTACGTCCCGTCTATTACGTCGGACTGACCGTCCTGCTGCTTGCGTTCCCCTTGAGCGGGCTGCTGATCTGGTGGATGACGGGTCACCGCTTCATGACGGTTCGTCAGCGGCTCCGCACGAAACTGTTGTCAGCGATTCGTCGCCTTAAAAAATCGAAGACATGACAAATACCCTGTACCGACCCGTTGCATATCGAGTCGGTACAGGGTATTTAACGATGCCGTCGATACAAGGCAACCATCGTCTTTAAAAAAGCAATCGAGTCCTTGACCAGATTGACGTGTGACCCTTCCCGCTCGATACAGGTCACGGGCTGTTGGAACACACGCAACCGTTCTTTTTTCGCGGCATACATCAATTCCAAATCAATCGCAAGACCGCTCTCGACGTTTAAATACGGCAGGATCCGCGGGACGACACGACGATTGATGATTTTTAGACCGGTTTGTGAATCCGTCACCCCTTTTGGTAAAAAGGTCCGTGTCAGATTCCGTTTGGCAAAACTAAGCAGACGCCGGACAAGACCGCGGTCTTCGATCGTTAAGTCCTTCGTTCCGATGACGATATCATAGTAATCGTTTTGGGCAATCGTCAGCAGACGGGCGATGTCTTCTGTCTTAAACGAATTGTCAGCATCGACGAACACGTAATAATCACTCGAGATATTTTTCATCCCTTCGATGAAAAGTCCCGCTTTCCGAGTATTCCGTTCCACCTGATGGACTTCCAGATATCCGACTGTAAACAGTGTATCCGTCGCTTCCATGACGATGGACCGATAGTCATGTAACAGCGCCTTTGAACGGTCGGAAGAAGCATCATCAAAGAAGTTGATCGAGGCATGGATGTAATCTTCACTGATCAGCTCTGCCAAGGCCTCTAAAAATTGTTTTACATGCATAAAACGTTTCTCTTCGTTAAATATTGGTAATATAAAGGCTATAGTGTCTTTTAAAATGGGATATTCAGGATGGATGATATGTTGGATTTCAGCAAACAGTTCATTTGGATAACCTGCTCGATAGGAAAATGTGTGGAGAATGCCGTCCCCCTTAACCGCTTCATAGGGGAAATCCCCTTTCATCTGCACGACATCTCTAATCAGCAGAATTTTAGCACGCGAACGGATACTTCGGATTTGATTCAAAATCTTCAACTCGTCTTCACGCGTCTGATAATCGACGATATACAACTTGATATCATGTTCACCTTCTGCCTCCTGCACTTCTGTAATGGCAATTTGTTCAAAAGAAGCAGGACATTTACCAGGCTGCGTGTAAAAGAGTACAGGATAATAAGAAATCAGGCTCTCGTACGGAATATGCCGTCCGTGGTCCGTAAAGACTGCGATATGACCTTGATTCATGCTGATTCATCCTTTCCGTATCATTCAAACTGATTGATGGGAGGTGTTCCGATGACTGGTTTTCTGAACCGTCATGCGGTAATTTTGATTTTTCCGGTTCTCGATATTTTATTGAACATTGTCAACTATGCCTATCACTTGTTGTTAGCCCGTCAATTATCGAGTGTCGACTATGGATTTTTAAACGGTTATCTCGCTTTACTTGGTCTGCTCCTTATCATCGGAAGTGCTTTGCAGTGGACGGTCACACGCGATCTCAGTCAGCATTTAACGAATCATTATCGTGTTTTACGAAACCGGTTGCTTGCTGTCGTTGGAGTCATTTTACTTATCTTACTGTATGTCTTACCTATCCTTCTACCTTTTACCAGAATAAACCTTCTTCTTGTTGTGCTTACAGTCTTCTTCCATATCTTATTATCTTTCAGGCGTGGTGTCATTCAAGCGCAAGAACGTTTTTACGCCCTGAACCTTTCTTATTATGTTGAATCATTAACAAAAGTGATTGCCACCTGGCTCTTGCTTCAGTATACGAACGTGACCCTTGCCTTAGCCTTTATCTTAATCGGGATGCTAATGGCTTATCTTGTCAGCCTGCTTCAGACATCATTCCCAGAGAGTACCGGTCCAACCCGGTGGCACGGTCTGACGCATATGATTCATACCCAGGTCGTCATGACCCTCTTCTTTACACTCGACAGCCTGCTCGTGACACGGTTTTTCCCGACCTTTGCCGGCGACTATTCCGTCGCGTTGCGGTTCGGTCAGTTATTGTTGTTTGTCGCCCTCTCCTTATCGCAGCTTCTTTTGCCGCGTCTCAGCAGCCTTAATCACCAACAGTCCTTTCACATCTGGGAACGTAAGTTGTACGTGTTTCTATTGAGTGGTCTTGCCTGTGCCATCATCTTTTACGTCACGGTTGTCCCGTACCTTATTCCCTTATTATTCGGAGCCGGTTATGACTTGGCCGGACAATATGTCAAATACATGGTGCTCGTCTACGCCGGGATCACGCTGATCCAGTACGAAGCACTTGTCCAATTTTCGCTCCACCGGACAAGCTATCTGAAGTGGTTTTGGGGGATTCTCGTCTTGTTGGTCCTCTCTCTCTTGTTCGTCCGCCAAACGGTTGAAATTTGGTTGACCGGACAAGCGGTCGTCTTGTTAGGAAGTGCCTTTGTCCTGAGATTCATTTTGCCGAAACAGCGATTGATTGCGAAAAAGGAGGAACGATTATGAAACCCCATCTCTTATTTTTATCGTGGCGTGACATCAAACATCCGAAGGCCGGTGGTGCCGAGGTCTTTACACATGAAATGCTTCGCCGTGTCACGGATGACTATACGATCACGCACATTTCCCCCGCCTTTGAAGGGGGGCATGACGTCGAGTTTTTGGACGGCGTCACGTATGTCCGCCACGGTACACTCGCAACCGTCATTCCCTATGCGGCTTCTTACTATTACAAACACGCTTCATCGATCGATCTCGTCGTCGATCAGGTCAACACCCATCAGTTCTTCACGCCGTTTTACGTCCCGCGCGCCAAGCGTGCTTTGTTCATTCATCAGTTCACGCGTGAAATCTGGCAGATCAATGTCAAGCGCCCTTACGCCTGGCTCGGCGAACAGACCGAGACGCCCCGGCTTCAGCTGTACCGAAATGGCCGCGCCTTGACGGTCAGTCAGTCGACGGCGGACGACTTGCGCTCCATCGGCTTTTCCAAACAACAGATCACGATTCTTCCCGAAGGACTCGATTTTGTTCCTTGGAAAGAAGACGTCTGGCAGCCGAAAGAGCCGGTCCCGACCTTTTTATACGTCGGACGGATGTCTGCTTATAAAGGAATCGACGATGCCATTCAGGCTTTCGTCATCCTAAAACAAGAATTTCCGACAGCAAAGTTTTGGGTCATCGGCAAAAAAGATGAGCGCTATATTCAGCAGCAGCTGGACCCGCTTGTTCCGGAAGAGATTCGGGGAGATATTACGTACTTCGGCTTTGTCAGCGCAGAAGAAAAACTCGAACGGATGAGTCGGGCGACCGCCCTCCTCTTCCCTTCCAAACGCGAAGGCTGGGGATTGACGGTCAGCGAAGCAGCGGCTGTCGGCACACCGACGATTGTCTATGACGCCCCCGGTTTACGAGATGCCGTCCAGTACGGGATGGCGGGTTATATGACCGTCGCCCAGTCGCCCGGTGCGCTCGCTTCCGAAATGCGTTCCTGCATTCAAGACACCGAACAATACGACACGATTCGTTATGCCGCCTATCGTTTCGCCCAGACACTGCACTGGGATAACACCGGTCAACACTTTCGAAACTGGCTTCAGAACGAACTTCCACTACCTGATGTGAAGGAGGAGTATGTATGATTGGAATCGCGATGTCGACGTATCAAAATGAAGCCATTATCGGGGAAACGATTCGTTCTCTCCAAGCCCAAGCTTCACCTTTTCGTTGTATCATTGCCGACGACGGCTCGACTGATCAGACGGTCCAAATGATTCAGCAGTTGACACAACACGATGAACGCTTTGAGGTCATTGCTCTGCCGCATGGTGAACGTGGGATTGCAAGAAAGACAGCCATCGATCGTCTAAAAGCACTCGACGTCGAGTATCTGTACATCATCGATTCGGATATGGTGCTTTCGGATGATCTGCTGAAGAGTTGCCTGTTGTACCTCGAAGCCCACCCGGATATTGGAGCACTTGTCATCCCGGAACAGGCATACAGCGACCATTCGAATTTTTTCAGTCAGGTCAAAGTGTTCGAACGGAACCTGTTTAATATTCCGACCGATCAGCTTGATGCCAATTCGATTGAAGCCGCTCGTTTTTGGCGGCTCGACGCCTATGTAACTTCAGGTGAAATTGATCCGACGCAAATCAGTTTCGAGGAAACCCAACCAACCATCCGTTACCTGGAGCAAGGAGGACAAATCCGGCGGGCGACCTTCACCTTTGTCAGGCATAATGAAAAACAGGTCGAGCTTAGCGACCTGCTTCAAAAAAAACGCTATTATTTTGAAGTCATGCCGACAACGCTTCAAAACGAAGAAAGCGGACTGGCAAAGGCATTGCAACGATGGTACTTTTTCCGGCCTGTTTTATATCACAAAACGAATCTCAAAAAATACGTTCGCCATCCGCTTCTTGCAGCTGGTGTCATCTACATGTATATCCGCCTCAGCTTCATCGGGGTCGAATCGCTTGTCTTCAAACGTGTTTCATGACCGTTCCATTCATGGCTTGATACAAGATATAGGTTCCGAATTGCGTCGGAAATTCAAAGCGGTGTAAACCGTTCATTTCATCATCCGGCGCTTCTTGATTCGGAATCTCCAGTGCACGGCGACCCACAATCGTCCCATCTTCAAAAAATAAGCAATATGGCCGATTGGCATTGGTTAAAATCCCGTTAAACATGACACCAATATTTTTCTTCCGGTGTTTCGTCTCAACGACTTCTGCTCCGATTTTCTCCATGATGCGGAGAATCGTTTCATCAATTTTTAATGGTTTTGTCATCAAACGACTGATGTTTCCGGAATTGACGGCGGCAAGTAACGTATGCAATTGCATATAATCCGTCAGTACAATCTGTTTCGTTAACGGGTACAGTCGCGTGACCTTTTTCAGCAGTTCGACACCGTCGAGTTGTGGCAACCGCAATTCTGTCACGATGACATCAACATCCTGTACTTCGAGCAAGGACAAGGCCTCTTCTGCCGATCCCGCTTCTAGCACCTCCTGCTCTCGTTCGAGTAACTTCCGTTGCAAAATCTTTCTTGTCGGCTCATGTGCATCAACTAATAAGTATAGTGCCATCTTTAAAACCTCCAGTTCAGAAAGGGTGTTGGATGATGTATATTCTCTTATTATCAGGTGGATCCGGAAAACGACTTTGGCCGCTATCAAATGATTTGAACTCCAAACAGTTCCTGCGCATTCTTGAAGATGCGGATGGACACAAACAATCAATGATGGAACGGGTGTTTCAACAGTTAGAAGCGAGCGGTTTGGCGGACCGGACCGTCATCACGACGACGGAAGCCCAACTCGATGCGATTGAACATCAACTCGGCACCAAGGTGTCCGTCATCCATGAACCGTCTCGGCGGGATACGTTCCCGGCCATCATGCTCGCAACGAGTTATCTGGCAGAACGGATTGATCCAACGGAAACGATCATCGTCATGCCGGTTGATCCTTACGTCGACGCTTCTTTTTTCCAACGGTTTTCCGCGCTCGACGAGGCCGTCCAGGCTCACCCTGACGCGCTTCATTTAATGGGAGTCGAACCGCTTCATCCAACTTCTAAATACGGCTATATCATTCCTGAATCGACAAGCACGATGTCTCCGGTTCAACAATTTCGTGAAAAACCCTCCCTGGAGACTGCAGTCGAGTTGATTGATCAAGGGGCGTTGTGGAATTGCGGTGTCTTCGCCTGCCGGCTCGACTTCTTGACGGAACGCCTGAACGAGCAACAGGTGCCTGTGACGTATCAGGCATTGCGAACGGCGTATGATTCGCTTGAGAAAACATCGTTTGATTATGCCGTCGTCGAGAAAACAACCCACCTGTTCGTTCATCGGTATGATGGATACTGGAAAGATCTCGGGACGTGGAATACCCTGACGGAAGAAATGCCAAGTTCCATTCATGGAAATGCGCGGTTGATCCATTCCACCAATACGCATATCGTCAATGAATTACAAGTCCCTGTCCTCGGAATCGGCTTGACCGATTTAATCGTTTCGGTCAGTCCCGATGGTGTGCTCGTTTCGTCAAAAGAGGAAACACCTCACCTTAAAGAATATCTTGTCGATCAAGAGCTTCCCCCGCAATTTGAATGGAAACGCTGGGGATATGCGACGATTCTTCATCAACAACAATTGGAAGACGGACGGTATGCCGTGACACGCCGGCTGCATATCCAAGCTGACCATCAGATCAGTCATCACTACCATGCTCAGACAGACTCGACGTGGAGCATTCTCCAGGGACAAGCCGAAGCGATCATCGACGGGAAACATCAATTGCTTGGTCCCACTTCCGTCGTCCACATTCCACGCGAGATACCGCATACATTAAAGACATTGAGTGACTTGATTATGATTGAAATCAAATACTCCATCGACTGGACGGAGGAAGACAACTACCCGTTTCCGATTTCACTCGGTTCGAATTAATGGCGGCACGTATCGCAAAGGCGATACGTGCCTTTAACTTGGAAAGACTTCACTCGTCACGCACTCCAGCCGCCCGGAGATCCGGTATTCCCCTGCCGAACAGGGAATGAAGTACTGATCCCCTTTTTGTAACAGGCGTTGTTCGGAACCATCAGCTGCATGCACTTCACCTTGACCTGATACGACGGTCAGCAGTCGAAACGTCGGACTGTCGGATAAGCAGTACTCCGCCCCGTTGATATCGTGATGGACGACCGTGAAGAAGGGGACTTCCAGTAACGTCGTTTTCGTCCCGGAAGTCGTCATCTCCCGAATCGGTCGGATTGTCAACGGTTCATCCGGAATCGTCGTAACGGCGATTGCTTTTTCGAGATGCAGCTCACGGCGGTTTCCATCAGCGTCGAGACGGTCATAATCATACAGTCGATACGTCCGGTCACTCATTTGTTGAATTTCAAGCAACACGATTCCCGGACCAAGAGCATGAATCGTTCCACTCGGAATGTAAATGAAATCCCCTTTTTGGACAGATTGATGACGAAGGCAGACATCCCACTCTTTCCGCTCCGCACACGTCACGAGTTCTTCGCGACAAGACAGATGGTGACCAACAATGACCTCCGCCCCTTCCTCCGCCTCAAGGATATACCAACATTCATTTTTCCCATACGGTTCGCCTTCCAACCGTTTTGCATCTTCATCATTCGGATGGACTTGGACGGACAAATACGAGGAGGAATCGAGTAGCTTAACGTGTAAAGGAAAAGCCTCCAGTGCGTATGGACCAAATAAACTTGTCCGATGAGTCTGCCACAATTGATCTAGTGTCTGTCCTTGATAAGGACCGTCCGCTAAAGGAGTTTGTCCGCTCGGATGTGCCGAAACCGTCCAGCATTCTCCGATTGATCCTGCCGGTAAATCGAAATGAAACAACTCTTCAAGACGACGACCACCCCAAATCCGTTCTTTGAATACTGGCTCGATTTTATACATAGACACAGCGAACTCCTTGATTGAAAAAGGAGCAACGCCCACCTCCATTTCTTCAATTCGTTACCTTTATATACCCATTTATATACATTTATCAACAAAAGAATGGCACACCACGACAAAAAAATCCCGCCTCGATGAAAGACGGGATTTCATTCTTGGTTCATGCGATTTTTACAACGCTTCGATGATCGTCAGCGGATCTGTCCGTTTTGTATAATCAGCCGGGACGTCAGCAAATGAAACTTTTCCGGACGGCTGAATGATGAACGTTGCCGGTTTTGGCAACTGCCAGTCCTCATTGCCGTTATGACCGGCAACGTCAAGACCGGACGCCTTGTACACGTCGATTAAATAGTCAGGCATACCGAACACAAGGTCGAATTGACGGGCGACGACGTTATCGACATCACTCAACACTTGAAATGCCAGGTCATTTTTTTCCTGCGTCGAGAGCGATTGATCCGGTGTTTCCGGACTGATCGCTACTATCGTCGCTCCTTTTGCTTCAATTTTTTCTACTTCCCGTTGGTAGGCCCGAAGCTCCAGATTACAATACGGGCACCAGCCGCCACGATAAAACGTTACGATGACCGGACCATCTTGCAGCAGTTCCTCTAACGACACCGACTGACCGGATGCACTCGGCAACGTGAAGCGGGGTGCCTCATCTCCGACGCTCAATCCTTTGGCGCCGTCTGATGCGGCTAACTCGTTTGTCGCTTGTGCCATCAATCGTTGTTTTTCCTGCGGCGCCTTTTGACGAAATTGTTCTTGATACGCTTGGATTTCTTCGAGCAATGTAGACATGACGTGTCCCCCTTTATGTTTGTCTTACAGCATAGCAGGGACTTCCGCAATCTGTCCGTTATTTTGCTCCGTCTGATTTCTTGCGGAACTTTTTGATGAAGCCCATCAAACTTTCCGGTGTCAGTTCCAGTTTGTTCTCATAAGCGTATTTCGTCCCGTACCCGAGGGCGAGTGTCGCTGTCGAGGCAACCCCTGCACCGATGACAGCCCCGTATCCCGGGACCATCTTCGCCAGTTGCCGGAATGCCGTTTTGCCGGAGTTGCCGACAATCGTCACGACCAACAGTTCTTTCGCACTTTCCTTCGAAAGATTCCGCTCATACAAGTTCGACAGCTTCAGCATCAGTCCGATTTGAATCGATGTTAACGGAATGATGTCGGCTCCCGGAAACGGTACCGCTCCAATTGCTCCCGCTGCGGTCCCTGCTCCGACGATCCAATTGTTCGCGATTTTCCCCCGCAACGCCGGATCGATCTCGCGAACAAACAGATTATCCTTGTTGAACTTTTTTAGGATATCGAGCACCTCACGCCGCAGACGGTCAATGTTCGTCCCGTCCATCGCGGAGACCGGTACGACTTTGGGTCCCGGCAATTTTGACTCAATATGCGACAGAATCGTCGTGAGGTCATTCGTCGCATCAATCTTCGTGACGACGATGACGATGTTTTTGTTGTGGGCATAAATCTTCTTGAAGTTTTTGGTCTCCGTTTCCGATAAGACGGTTCCGGCGGCGTTCAAGAAGTAGAGGATGACGTCCGCGCTCTGGTAAAACTTCCACGTCGTATCCGAGTTTAAGCTGTTTGCATCGTTCAATCCCGGTGTATCGACGAAAACGACCTTATCTTCCGGATGTTGCCGGATTTGATCGATCCGTGTCGTCTCCCCCGGCTTTGCACCAACGGTCGCGACTTCCCGACCAAGGATCGCATTCAGCGTCGAGGATTTACCCGCATTGACGTCCCCGATTAAGGCAACGGTCACTTCCTGTTCGAGTGACTGGTTAAAGTCGCGGCGTTCCGACTCAAACGATTGGTCAAACACTTCTTCGAGTTTTCGTTTTCGTTTCTGCTCATTGGTCTCAAGACCTTCTCCAAAAAAATCATCCATCTTTATCCCTCCTGAAAATACCTGCTGTCGGTCTTTTCCCGTTCTCCATTGAAATCATCCCCAAAAAGCGATACGATTAATTATGGGTAATATTACCAAAAATGAAATGAGGCGTTTTTCATGAAGAAATGGCTTTACATACCACTTGCGGCACTTGTCTTGACCGGATGTAATCAAGAACAGGCACAAGAATCCGTTCCAAAAAAAGCAGCATCGGCTGACTACACATCGAGTCTGACGATTTCTCCCGTCTCCATCACCGAAGGCGAAGAAAAATTTGCGGCGCTTGGCAATCAACAGATTGGCAGCGTCCAGTTAAAAGGAAAGCTGACGAAGACACACTGGCTCAAAGGGGTCGAATACCTGCCGAATAAAAAAGAGCGATCTCTCTTTACACTTGAGCTTGAACCCAAAAGCTATGACACACAAGTCCGCTTTGCCCAGTCTTTCTCCGACGATAAGATCCACCTTGGCATCGACGTTGATGACACGACAGTCCAAGGGGACCATACCTTTAAACAGCTTGATGATTACATGGTGCGTGGTGCTGATTTCCGCTCCGGTCCTTCTGCCGCTACCCCGTATAATCTGTTGATGGTTTATCACATGACAAAAAAGAACGGAATTCGCGGCTTTAATTTAAACGATGTCACCCGACCGGCTGACGTCCCGCTTAAAAAGGGTGAACGGATTTTCGGGATTGTCTTATCGAATCACAAGTAATGACATCCGCGTCTTGTCTTTCTCGACAAGACGTTTTTTGTTTGTTACCTTAATCCTTTAAGAAAGGATGTTTTTTCCATGAGAAAATTTTGGATGATCTGCCTGTTGGCTACTTTTTCACTCAGTGGTTGCCTCGCAACTCAAAAAGAGACAGTGACGGTGACACCGCTCAAGTTAAAAGCCGGTGAACAAGCCTTTGCGCAAATCAACGATCAGGACATCGCTGCATTTCATTTAAAAGGCAAACTCAAGAAACCGTATCTCCTGAAAGGTGTCGAATACTTACCAAATCATAAAGAGCGGACACTCTTTTCAATGGAAATCCCCGCTAAAACATATGACTCGACGTTGCGGATCGTACAATCTTCTTCGGCCAAATATACTCGGTTTGGTGCTAATTTGAATGGTGTAAGCCTGCGTTCACACGAAGCTTTAAAAATAAAACCGGATGCCGTCAACACACAAAATCCGTCAAGTGAGTTCACGCTGGAAGATTACAATGTCCTGTTCCTCCGTCAGTTGTCCGCAAGCGGAAACCTCTCGTCGAATCCATTTAACGATATTCATGGTCCTGAGAACATCACGATGAAAAAAGGTGAACAGATTTTTGCCTTTGTTCTGACCAAAAAGAACTGATGATGTTAAAACAGCCATCACCACACAAAAAGGGAAGACGGATGTGACATCCGTCTTCCCTTTTTCCTCTCATCTGCTTTTACATCTGACTTCTCCGCTCCAGTAAAATCGTATCCCGCCAGACGCCGGCCAATTGTCCGATCCGTTCCCGCCGACCGACTTCCCGGAAACCAAACCGTTGGTGCAGCTTTAAACTCGCAGTGTTTTCCGGGAAGATTTGTGAGTGCAACGTCCAGATGCCCGCCGCTTCACTTGCTTCAATGACAGCATGCATCAATGCGGTACCGATGCCTTTGCCACGTGCGTCTTCGTCAATATAAAGACTGACTTCCGCCACCCCCTGATAGGCGGGAATCGACGAAAAGGGACTGATGGCGACCCATCCGAGCACCTTCCCGTCTTCTTCCGCTACAATCCGGCTGTGTATGTGATGATGGGCATCCCAGTAGTCAAACGGCGGTACTTCCGTTCGAAACGTCGCATTCTGCGTCTGTATCCCCTGTTTGTAAATCCGGCCGACTTCCGGATAATCGGCTGCGGTCATTGCCCGTATCTTCATACTCTCCCACTCCTTGTTCAATCGTCATCCGTTTGGAGTTCGACGTCCGGTCAGGTTTTCCTGTTAGTTGACCGTAAACGGAATCGGGCGTAATTCAAGTGGTGTATTAACGAGGGTATTGCTGTAGCCGGTTTCGAGATAATATTCTTCCCGCGTGTGTTCGGATGGTTCCGGCAAGCGGAACGTCGACCGGAACGTCTGTTTGTCGGCATCAAGGACCGTGACTTTCGGCTTGATTTCCCGACCGTCCGGTGGTTCTGTTCCTTCAAGCAACCGCATAGAGTTACGGATATCAAGCTTCGTATCAAATTGGGACGAGCGGGAATTCGTCGAAAATTCAACCACGACTTGCTCGGATGTCGTCTCAATCGATGTGATTTCCATCTTGAGCGGATGTGTTTCTGACTGTTGGCGGTATGGCAACGGCTCGGTTAGCGGAATCGGTTGTGTCTCTAAATCAATTCGTAAAGAAGGCTGCAACAGATAGTTCCCTTTTGGGATGACATAGTTCCCGAGGATTAACCGCGACTGCTCGATGGCTTCCGTTTCGGTTTTCGTCCGTTTGACGGACTGGGTCGACTTTGTCCAGTTGCGAATGATTTCCTTGCCGGATGGATCGAGCAAAGTCAGCTCGACACGGGCCCGTTCTTTTTTCGATGCGCGAATCGTGTAGTCGAACGATGTGCTGCCTTTGCCCTGAATCAACTTATCCAATGTGACTTCCGTCTGATAGGCTGGATTTTTGACCGTTGTGCCGTAGACTTGTTCGACGGCAGGAAGCCGCTTGACCGGTATGTTAAACGCCCAGTTTCCATCGACGCCAAATACGTCCGTCAACACGATCGGAATCCGGATCGTATCTTGCAGTTTGGTTTCACCGAGCGTGTATTCAATCCTTCCTTGCCAAATACCGTTCACCTGCTTGAAATGAACCACTTCTTTCGTCTCCGTCCCGGCAAACCGTTTATCGCCTTTAAACAGTTCATATAATCCTGATCGCGCTTCCGGCTTCACATCCGGGACGCCGGTCGCTGTCAGATTCATCCCGATTGTCGCCCCGTCGTAATAGGCATCGATGACTTGAATGTCGATCCCGTTATCACTTGCGACTTGATGGATTTTGGTTGCGAGTTGCTTCTGACTGATGGCGGTGCCGGTGTTTTCCTGTTCGAGGAACGGCCGATACATCTGACCGAGTAACGGGACTTTCGCCATTGCCGTCGCAAAGGACGGGATGACGAATGTCGATGTAATCAACAGTGATGCGGCAAGTCCCGTCGAGACAATCAGGCGCCGCAGGTGTTTTGGCCGTTTGATTTGTTGCTCCTGCTTTCCCTGCTCCATTCCTTGACGAATCCGCTCCTGTAAGGCGGCCTGCGGCACAGGAATCTGTTTATACTCATTTTGAAGATCGTGCTTCGACATAATCAAGTCCTCCCAACTGTTTCTTCAATTCTTCCCGTCCCCGTTTGAGATACGTCTTGACCGTATTCAAGGTGATACCGATAAAAGAAGCAATCTCCTTCATCGGGACATCGTGAAAATAAAAGAGTACCAAAACATCCCGGTATTCTTTTCGCAGATGCGACAAGGCGTCAATCAAGTCCAGATGTTCTTCCCGCGAAGATTCCTTCACCGGAATCTGTTCAATCAGATCCACTACCGCTGTCCGTTGATTCAAAACACGGTAACAGTTCCGGATCAGGATTTTCGTCAGCCAAGTCACGAAGTATTTCGGCTCTTTGACTTGTCCAATGGAAATGAATGCTTTATAGACCGTTTCCTGGACGACGTCGAGCGCATCCTGTTCGTTTTTGACATAGACGTAGGCCGTCCGGTAGAGCTGTTCACTATGTAGGAGAATCAATTGTTCAAATGCTGCCTCGTCTTGCTTGATGGCACGCCGGACAAGCTCCGTGTGCTCCGTTCGTAAGTCCAATTCCATCCCCTCCTTTTACTCATTAGAGCACTCGGTAGTTCAAAAAGTTTCAAAAAATATCCATCCCAGAAAAAAAGACCTTAGCAGGGCTAAGATCTTTTGGTTTAAAACGTATACCGGACCGCCATCTCTTTGCCGAACCGGTCCCCGTGATCGATAAAGCCGAGTCGTGCATACAGACGGTGTGCTGCTTGATTGTCCGGATGGTAACCGACGACGATACACGCCGCTTCCGGAAGCTGTTGCATCTCCCCGAGCAACAACCGCATCGCTTCCCGGCCGATCCCTGCTCCTTGGTGGCGGTGGTCGACCATCAACCGGTAAATCCAGTAGCCGTCCAGTTCTTCCCGTTCCGAATTGTACATCAAAAATCCGACCAACTCATCCGCTGCATAAATCGCCCGCATGACGAGCGTCGGCTCAAAGCTAGCCTGAGCAATCGAGTAGACGTTCGGTTCTAAAAATCCCTGTTGTTCCGTCGTTAATTCAAGCGCACAACAGGCTTCCCAGTTCTCGTTCGTGACTGCGCGTAATTCAATCTGCATATCCATTCCCCCGTTTTTTTAGAAAAGCGGGTTACACGTCGTGCCCCGTTTCCTGTTTTGTCTGCGTCATGTTCACCATGATCGCCCCCTTTCGTGATCTTTTACCTATTATCGGACGGTATCGAGAATATCTTGAATCAACTGCATCGTTTTGACGTTGTCCCGAAAATCGGAGTGGGATACGACATCGCCTTGAACCGCCGCTTGAAAATGTTTCATCTCGCCGACGAATCCGCGCAAATACAAATCTTTCATCCCACCGGACATCGTCGACATCGGGGACCGGTAATACATCTGCCGTTCTTCGAGCTCCTGCCAGGATGTCGGTGCTTGTTTTTCCTCGATGATCAAATGCTCCATTTCCGCGGCTTGGCACACAGCCCGTTCAAAGCGCAGCGTCAGCTCCTCGACTTCTCTTGTATAGAGCGGAGAGTTAATCAAGGTCACCTGTCCGACTGCCCCGCTTGTCATCCGAAGTGACAGCTGAAGGTGCAGTTCACCGTCCGCTTCGAGCGACATGCCGGTGATTTGCTCGACCTCACCCGCCAAGAAGCGGATCAAATCGAGTTGATGAATCGCGGCGAGTGATAAAAAGTCGGCTCGGTCGTTACAGAAGCCGGACGCATCACATGCAAACCGTAATTCGAACGAACGAAGATCGCCGTATGTGTTTTGGACCAGTACTTGCTTCAATTTCGTATAAACCGGTGCATACCGTTTCATGAAGCCGACACTTGTCACCTGATCCGTGACGAGTTCGGCCAGCTCTTCCGCCTGTCCAACCGATAAGCCGAGCGGTTTTTCGACGTAAACGGCACAGCCCGCTGCCAGACACGACCGGACGACCTCGACCTGATCCGCCGGTTGAAGACAAATGAGGACTGCATCCATCTGTTCCTCTGCAAGCATCTGCGTGTAGTCTATATAGGCACGGCCGGTACTGCCGATGTCACGTAACGCCCGTTCCGCACTTTCAAGACGGCGTGTCGTCACCGCAACAATCTCAAAATCGGCTTCCTTCATTGCCGGGAATAAGTTCGTCCGGGCATGGAACCCGGCACCGATCAATGCCACTCTCATCGGACTTCCTCCTTTGTTTCAAGTACGGTCACAAGCTGGTCGAGTCGCTCGATCGTATAGGTCGGCGTCAGTGTTGCCGAAGCCGTGGCATGACCGGGATTAAACCAACATGTCGCAATTCCTGCCGAGATGCCTCCCTGGATGTCTGCCGTCAACGAGTCGCCGATTATCAACGTCTGATCGCGCGTCGCGTCCGGAATCCGGTCAAACACGTAATCAAAAAAGGCTGGCATCGGTTTTTGATAGCCGGTTTCTTCCGAGACAAAAATCCCGTCAAAATAAGGCGCCAGACCAGATCCTTTGAGTCGTGCATGTTGCGTCGCCGCGACACCGTTCGTCACGACATACAGCCGATACTTCCCTTTGAGCGCGTCGAGCAACTCGATCGCTCCTGCAATCAATTCCGTCCCTTGACTCAAGTACGCACGGTAGCGCGTATCCATTCGACTGCCGTCGACCGTCCGGCCCTGCTCGGCAAAAAACGTCACGAAACGTGACGTAATCACTTCATTTCGTGTCACTTCTCCCCGCTCGAGCGCTTTCCATAAAGACTGGTTAATGGTCCGGTACCGGGCTTCCCGCTCGTCCGTCCACTCGAGCTGTTCCTCTTCAAACAGTTGCCGTAACGCCGCACGTTCCGTCGCATCAAAATCAAGCAAGGTATGATCGATATCAAATAACAATGTCGTGTAATTCATCTGTCAGGCCCCTTTTCGTAACATCCGTCGTTCAGTCAATTTGCCGCCGAGTTGGAATAATAAAACACCGCCGCCAATCAGGACAACGCCGACGGCTTTCGTCCACGTAAATGCCACTTGATCGAGACCAAACCAACCAAGCGTATCCCACAACAAGGCAAACAGAATTTGTGAAACCATGACGATTGAGATCGCATAACTCGGTCCGAGCTGTTGTACCCCTTGCGTCACACACAGGACGACGCCGACGCCGATGATGCCGCTGAACCAAAACCACGGTTGCATCCCGCTCATGGAAAAGAGATCGCTGCCTTCAACAATCAATCCGATGGTCAAGGATGCCAGGAATCCGAGTCCGAGAACAAGCGTCGTCGTCGCCCATGCGCCGACCCGTTCCTTGACCTTGGCATTAAAGGTATTCTGAATACAGACCATCATTCCGCCGAATAAAGCCAGAACTATTCCAAGTGTCATCTTCTTTCCTCCTCACTCATAGATACTTTCGCCGACCCGTTCCGTCAAACCCTCCCGGTCCACGATCGTAATCGTCCGGTTCGTCCGCTCAATCAAGCCGTCCTGACTGAACTGCCGCAGGACACGGTTGAGGTGACGGTAACTCGTACCGATTAAATCCGCCGCATCGACGAGATCACTGACAGGTAACATCGGTGTTTCCGGTGTCATCGACAAGAGGTAACTGGCCAGTCGGACTTCGACCGGATACAGCAGGTTAAAGCTCATCGAATGCGATTTCAACTCAAACTTCATCGTAATCGTCTCGAGTAAAAAGCGGAGCAGTGCCGGATTATCGGCTCCATTTTGTTCCAGTGCCGCATAGGAAATACTGACCGCTTTGACCGGTGTGACCGCTTCGACCGTATTCATCAATGGTGTCCGACGAACGTATTCAATATCGCCGACCAGATCAAACGGATGCTTAAACGATAAGACGAGCCGTTTTCCCGTTGCCGACATATGGGTAATCTTCAGCTTCCCCTCGAGCAACAAGTACATCCGGTCCGCCGCGTCGCCTTGACGACACAGCCAGTCTCCGGCTTGAAAAGCGACCGGTTGTAAATGCTCCCGCAACTCGCCGGCAAACACTTCCGTCAATTGAAACCGCGCCAAGTACTCATCCAGTTGTGCTTGTTCCACGTTCTTTCCCCCTTACCATTTTAAGATCAGCACGCCGCCGATCATCATTAAAATGCCAATCACTTGCGGCAACTGCAACCGCCGTTTGATCATTCCGAACCATCCGTTCCAATCAATCACCAGTGCCAAGCCGAGCTGGGCAATCAGGAATAAAGAAATCGTCAACGTCACACCCATCAAATGAACAGCTGTCATGTTACTGAACAGAACGGCAGCGGCCAATGCTCCTCCGGATAAATAGAGCAGCTTAACCTCTTTCATCTGCCGGAACGTCCGGTCACGCAGGATCAACGTAATCAATAAGGCGACGACAAAACCGGTCATCTGAGTCAAGGTCGCTGCTTGCCACGTCCCGATGCTGTTGCTGATTCGGGCATTGGCGACACTTTGGAGTGTCAGAAAAAAACCGCCGCTGATTGCAAAAAGAATTCCACGCATACTAGTTCCTCCCATCCTGATTTTTCATACTTTCATTTAAACGAAGCCTCCCTGAATGATAAAGGACATTTGTCCTGAAAGGAAACTTATATCTTTTCCCATGAAAAAACCGCCTCGTCGTCAGACAGGCGGTGAAAGTTTAAATTTTCTTCACGAACTCCGACTTCAACTTCATCGCACCGAGTCCATCAATTTTGCAATCGATGTCATGATCACCATCGACGAGACGGATTCCTTTGACGCGTGTCCCTTGTTTGACGACAAGCGACGTTCCCTTCACTTTTAAGTCCTTGATGACCGTGATCGTATCACCGTCGCTCAGTACATTACCGTTCGCATCTCGGATGACGTTGGCTTCTTCTGCCGCTGCTGCATCGGCTGCCGTCCATTCATGGGCACATTCCGGGCACATCAATACATTGCCGTCTTCGTATGTATACGCTGAGCCGCAGTTCGGACAGTTCGGATATTCATTCATGCTGATTCCTCCAGTACTTGATCGATTCTTCCCTTTGATTATAACAGCGATCCTGCAAAAGAAAGCCGTTTTTCCGCACAACAAAGGAGACAGATGTTAAAGTCTGTCTCCCGTTGTCATCTGAAAACTGACTGCTGCGTCAGTTCGCACACTTATTCATTTTCTAATTTTTTAATCGCTTCATCGAGTTTTTCCTGATCCTCGTCCGTCAGCTTCGGATACTGCGGATCGATTTCACGCAGGACGTCATTCATGACCTCTGTCACGATGTAACGGGTGAACCATTCGTCATCGGCCGGCAGGACATGCCACGGCGCGTGTTCCGTTGATGTGTGCGAGACGAGCTCGGCAAAGATGTCCTGATACTCATCCCAATGCTCCCGTTCTTCGACATCACTGAACGAAAACTCAAAGTTTTTCTTCGGATCTTTGATCCGTTCAAGCAATCGTTTTTTCTGCTCGTCTTTTGAGACGTTAAACAAAAACTTGACGACGCGGAAACCGTTCTCGACGAGATAACGTTCAAAGTCATTGATTTGACGGTAACGCATCTTCCAAACATCTTGATCGTCCGGCACTTCCTCTTCTTCCAGCAGATCATGAATCCGTGGTGCGATGACTTCCTCGTAATATGAACGGTTCAAAATACCGACTTCACCTTTTTCCGGCAAGCCTTCGTGAATCCGCCAGAGATAGTCATGCTTTTGCTCCGTATCGGAAGGTTTTTTGACGGAAAGCGTCCGTAATCCTTGGGCGTTGAGGTTCGAGAAGATATAACTGATGGCTTCATCTTTTCCGCCGGCATCAATCGCCTGCAAAATCACAAGAACTCCGTTTTTTTCTTCGGCATGCAGACGCCAATGTAATTCTTTTAATTCCTCGACACTTTTCGGAATGTGCTGATCCAGTAACTCGTCTTCTGCAATCCGGTTGTCATCCGACGTCGGATAATCTGATAATCGGATTGATTCCCCTGGTGTCACACGGTATTTTTTGATGTTCATGGTAATCCCCCTCGTTTTTATGTACGTAAGGGATATTTACCCAAAGCACTTCAGAAGGAAACGTTCAGATGAACTTATCTTTTAACAAGTTGTCGTAAGCCGTCTTCGAGAGAAACCGGTGGTCGACCAAGGATCTGTTCAAAATCCTGACTCTCCACCGCCAGTGTTCCGGCCGCAATACCTTCCTGAATCGCCTGTAACATCGGCAGTAAAAATTCCGGAACTCCTGCTTGCTGCATGATTGCCGTATAAGTCGCGCTGTCGACTTGCTTCACCTGTACCGGGCGCCCCAGAACCTGTCCGAGTGCTTCTGCGATATCTTGTTGCGTGTGCAGAGGACCTGACAGTTCATAAATGGATTGTTCCGGTTTCGGATCAACCAAGACGGTCGCGATCGCTTCCGCATAGTCTTCCTGCAATGCCCAGCCGACTTTGCCGTCCCCGGCACTCGTCAACCAATCCTGACCGGCACGAACGGCATCAATCGTCGACTGTTCGTTTTCCAGATACCAGTTATTCCGGAAGAACAAAAACGGAATCCCTGTTTCACGAATTAACTGTTCCGTCACTTGATGCGTCCGGGCCAGGAAATTTTGACTGGCTTCCGCGTTGGCGATACTCGTGTAAGCAATCAAGCCGACTCCGGCTGCTTCAGCTGCCCGGACGGCTGCCGTATGTTGACGGATCCGCGTCGTTTCTTCGCCGTCGGTCGAGATGAGCAAGATCCGGTCGACACCCGCAAAAGTTTCTTGCAGCGTATCCGGTTTATCAAAATCACCATGACGCACTTCAACACCGCGCGATGCTAAATCCGATGCTTTTTTCGGATCGCGGACGCTGATTATTACATTCTCCGCTTCGATTTTCGTTAAGAGGTGCTCGACAATTTTAGTTCCCAATTTTCCGGTTGCACCGGTCACAAGTAATTTCATGGACGTAAGCTCCTTTTTTAATAAGTTTCTACCTGTATCCAATTGTATTACAGGTGATACACTATGAGGAGTAGGCACTTTTTCGATACCAGGTCACACAAACAGAACGAAAGGACTGATTCCCGATGAATCAAGCTTCGACAACGGACTCCCCTCTCTCTCAACGGACAGCTTGTCCTGTTACTCGCGCGCAAAAAATCATGGCCGGCAAGTGGAAAATCGTATTGCTTTGGCATCTCAGTACCGGAACGAAACGGTTTCACGAGCTCGAGCACCTGTTGCCGGGATTTTCAAAAGGCATTTTGACACGACAATTACGGGAACTGGAAGCGGACGAAATGATCGACCGGAAAGTCTACCGGGAAGTCCCGCCGAAAGTCGAATACTCCTTAACCGATACCGGACACAGTTTTATGCCGATTCTCAATCAGATGGCAGCTTGGAGCAACCGCCATTTTCCACCCGAATCCAAATCGTGATACTAAAAAGGGCGACTTCCGTTGTTGGAAATCACCCTTTTTCACGGCTTATTGTTCTGTTACGACCGCTTTGAAGTGCGCATCCATTGCCGCTGCAACACGCAGACCGGAAATGACGGCACTCTCGACCCGTGTCCGTCCGGACGTATCTTTCGGATCGAGAAAGGCATCTCCCGCAAGCCAGAGCGGATGTTGATCGAGCTTCAGATAAGGCGTACGGAAGACGTCGCGCGCCTGCGCATACCGCCAACGTTTGAGTTGGCGGGAGATAATCGTGACCGGTCCGAGCTGCTCCTGCAACAACCGTTCGATTTCCGCAAGCGTCGCGTCTTCCCCTTTGTCATACCACGATTCACTCCAGTCCCCAGCCATATAGACACTCAGAAGCGGGGTCGCCGACACTTCTTTTTGCGCATTGTTGACGATTTTCAACATCCCGGTTGCGAGACCTTCGTCAAGTAGACCGACCTCACCAATTTCGAGTGTTTCCTGAATCTCGAACAAACCGACGAACGTCGGCTCAAACGTCACTTTCCCGAGACGGGCGTGATCGGATTCAACTAACGTCAACGGAGATGCTTCCAGTAAGTCATAGGCTTGTGGCACCGGTGCCGTCAGCAGGATGGCATCATACGTCCGTGTTTCTTCAGAGGCGATGGTTTGAAGTCCGGGTGCATCCGACACAATCCGTTTGACCTGTTCATTTAGATGCACAGGAATTCCACGGGCAATTGATTGGACCAGCTGATTCATCCCGTTGACCGCAATATAGCGGGGAAAGTCATCCCCGAACCATTTTCGGATTAGTCCCTGTTCCAGCCATTCGTCGACTTCCTGCGCCAACTCGTCCGTACGGACTGTAAAGAAGACAGCCCCATGATCCGCTGTTCCCTGGTCGATCCGTCTCGTCGCCATCCGTCCCCCGACACTTTGGCTTTTTTCGATGACCTCGACCGCATAACCTTCCGTCACCAATTGACGTGCCGCAAAAATTCCGGCGAGCCCGCCACCAATAATCCCAATCCGTTTTTGTTGTTCCATCCAATTTCCCCCTCTACTTGCTTCATTTCCACAAGTATAGCGGTTCGCTCGTCAAACCACGCCTTTTAACGTTCTTCGAATATGCTCGTCCGTTCCAGTTCCATCAACAAACGGGCATGGTTGTGATTGAAAAACTGTTGGTGATGCTCCAGTCCGCGCTGCACACACCAGCCGATTCCCGTCAGCGCTTCAAACAGACGATAATACGGCAAGTAGACTTCAATCGGCTCCGGTGTCCTGACTTGTCCGTACCCTTGTTGATAGGCGTCAAGTAACCCGGATTCGCTCTGGAACACGTCGCGGTCAAGTTTCGTAAAATCAATTTCCGTCGCCCCGAAACGTGAGGTCTCAAAGTCAATCAGTCCGGTCAGTCTTCCATCGTCCGCGAGCAGGTTGCCGAGCCGGAAATCGAGGTGGACCGCGACAGGTCGAGAGGGCTCCGGTAACTCACGTTCACGCCGCTTCAATTCCGTAAAGGCAGCTTGATACAACACGGGTGACAAGGCTTTACGAATCGCCGGCTCGAATGAGGTCATCTTCGCATTTCGGAAGACACGCCAGTCCTGTGAGCTAAAGGCAGTGAAGCCGTTCTCCTCAAAATCGCCGTACGCGTCGCGTGTACAGTTGTGGAGTGTTGCATGCAATTGTCCGATTTGCGAGGCGAGCGCCGATGTGACCGTCTCAATCGTCGAACCGGTAAGTGCTTCGAGCACAAATGCACCCGTCGTCTGTTTGGTTGGTCGCGCCTCCATGAGAATCTTCGGCACAGCAACACGACTGGCTAAATACGTTAACCAACCGTGTTCCCGATACCACTTGTCAGTGGTATAAGGCCGTTTCAAAAAGACGGTCCGACCGTCGCTCAGTACTAACCGGTCGACATCTGAACTGTATGAATCGGTGACGGAAAAGATATCCGCGACATCCAGATCAAACGATTGAATCCACTCTTCCCGCGTCATGAGGATTCCCCCAATCGTTTTTCGAGAATTTCACCAGGCAGCCCGTCAATCGGTCCAACATACGTCGAGTGAAATCCAAGATTCGTCAAAATCTTTCGCGACGCGAGATGATTCGGATCAATCGTTGCCGTGACGACGGTCAATTCGTGTTCCGTTGCCAATTCGAGCAACCGTGTGGCGAGCAATGATCCGTAACCGTGACCCCACTGTTCCGGCAATAACATGTAGCCGAGTTCCGCTTCAAACGGTTGCCGTGTATCCCGCGTGACATGACCGATGCCAATCCATGTTCCGTCCTGATAGACGAGGTATGATCCGAGACGGTCATGCCGCTGTTGCTCGATGATCGACGCGAACCGTCGTTTGGCTTCTGTTTCGATTAAGGGATGTTCTGTGATATAGCGCATGACCCGCTCATCGGTGACGAGTGTCGCGTAGGCGGGATAATCCGTTTCTTCCATTTTTCGTAGTTCAATCATGAGGTCGCTCCTTTTACGTTCTATAGTGATCGTGGATAGGTTCAAACAACTTCTCCGTTGAGGGACGGACAACCGCAAAATGTTCGACATTGTAGTGTCCGTGCAAGACTTGATTGTGATGGGCAATCATCTGCTCTGCCGATAAGACATCGGAACCGTTCGTCGTATGTCCGTCAGCAACGAGTGTCACATCAAATCCCTTGACGGTTGCACTGCGGACAGCCGTATCGATACAGTGTTCCGTCTTACAGCCGAGGATGACGACATGTCCGACCTGTTGCTCTTTCAAATGACTGAGCAATGGCGTGCCATGAAACGAATTGGTTGCGGCTTTGTCGAACGTGACCGCCTGATCCGGAATCTGAATCGAGGAGTGCACCGCAAAGCCGGCTCCTTCTCCATTCGCGACATCAAGATCCCGGATGAAGACAATCGTATGATCATGATCGCGCGCTTCTTGCACCACTTGATTGATGACTCCGATGACAGATTCCTTCGCATAAACACCAGACTCTTCGGGTGTCCCTTCGACAAGATCCTGTTGAAAATCGATGACGAGTACCGCTTGTCGCATCTGAATGTACCTCCTTTTGGTTTCTTTACTTTCTTCTTTCCCTTCCCCACTGGAAAATCCTGTTTTTTATAAGCGATTTCAAGTCCTAATGAAACTTTTTGTCTGCTGGATGCGTTGAATAAGACGACGGAAAGGATGTTTTGTATGGAATTGTTGCCGCTCTTTTTTTTAACCTTCACCATCGTCTTGGCTGTAAATCTATTTCTCGACAAGATGATCATGAACCGTGAGATGACACGACATGTCTTTTTTAATAATCTCTTTATCTGCTTCTTAATTTCACTGGTCCTGATAAATATTTTTTATTTACAATCCTTAATGAGCTGACAACAAGACCGTTCACTTGATACAAGTGAACGGTCTTGTTGGATTCAATAGACTTCGTAGTTTTGTCCGGTCTGTGCCCCTTCGATGCTTTTCTCAAATGCTGTCGCGACACGCGATGCCGGAACCGCTTCGAATCCACGGAAAAATGGTCCATACTTCTCGAGTGACTCAATCAAAACGTTTGGACTGACACTGTTGATCCGGATACCCCGCGGCATCTCAATCGCCGCGGCATGGACAAACGCTTTGACCCCGCCATTCGCAAGGGCCGCTGACGCGCCTTGGCGAATCGGATCGTCCATCATGATACCGGTCGTCAACGTAAAGCTGCCCCCGTCCCGAACCGTCTCCAAACCAAGCAGGACGAGATTGACCTGCCCCTTCAACTTGCTGTCGATTCCGATCTGGTTCAACGCCGGTGTCAAATCCGTCAATGGTCCGAAATGCGCCCCGCCGGTTGCACTGATGACGGCATCGACCGGACCGACCGCTTCATACATCGAACGGATACTGTCTTCCGACGTGATGTCGACCTGGACATCCACACCTGTCCGTCCGGCCTGAATGATTTCATGCCGCTCCCCTAATTGCGTGACGACCGCTTGACCGATTGTTCCACTTGCCCCAACTACTAAAATTCTCATCTGTTTATCCCCCTTCTGATCTGGACTACGTGTTCAGCCTACCGTAAACCGGAAGTTTTTTTCAAGAATTAGCACGATACGTGCGGTAGAACTGAGCAATCCGAAAGCCGACATAGGTCGAATCCCATAACACCGGATAGGTCGTCCTTTGATGTATATCCCAATAGCTGATAATGCGTCGTTCAATTCGTTGCAGATAACGGTCGTTTGCTGCGGCAAAAGTTTTCAGCTGTTCTTCGGACCAAGTCTGTAACATCGGTTCGATCCGTTCGAGAATCTCGTAGACATATTCTCCCGTGAGTTCAATTAAATAAAGCAGTACCCAGTCCGTTTTTGCTTGTTCCTGTTCCAGCCGACGAACATACTTTTCACGGATGTATCCGTCATGGTGACGGGTGTACATGCAGTACAGTATCCACCGTTGACGATCCGTTAGGTTTTGAATTTTTTCTTCTTTTACTTCATTTAAGTACAGTCGGGACGGAAGAATCAATGGTTCCCCGAAAAACGTGACATCAATCGTCCCCCAGCTTACCGGCTTGGAAAACCTTAGCGGTAGAAGCCGTATTACGGTCTCAACGTCTTTCGCAAAGGACTTGGGAAAAGCCTGAACCCATACTGATTTCTTAGTATGTAGACAGAAATTAAACATTATTCATCTTCTCCTTCGTTAAAAAAAATGTTCCATATAAAAAATACCCTTTCAGATATTCGGATCTGAAAGGGTTAAAAATTATTTAATTACTCGACCGTTACCGATTTCGCCAAGTTACGTGGCTTGTCGACGTCGCAATCACGGCCGAGTGCCGCGTAGTACGAAATCAACTGAAGCGGTAAGACAGACAAGAGTGGTGACAAGAGCGGCTCGACTGCTGGGATGACGAATGCATCCGTCGGCAATTCGAGACCTTCCGCTGCGATGACACACGCGTTAGCGCCACGTGCGACGACTTCCTTGACGTTGCCTCGGTTGTTGAGGTGAACGTGTGGTTGTGTCACGAGGGCGATGACCGGTGTGTTGTCTTCAATCAAAGCGATTGGACCGTGTTTCAATTCGCCGCCGGCGTAACCTTCTGCTTGGATGTACGAAATTTCTTTGAGCTTGAGAGCCCCTTCCATTCCGACATACGCATCTTGACCACGACCGATGAAGAACGCATTGCGTGATTCAGACAAGTATTCTGAAGCGATCTCTTGGAACCGTTCTTTTTGTGACATGACGGACTCCATTGCGCTTGAGATTTTTCCGAGTTCTTTCATGAGATCGAAGTTAACTTCGACACCTTTTGCTTGAGCAAGGTCAAACGCAAGGACTGCGAGAACAGCGATTTGTGCTGTATACGCTTTTGTTGACGCAACGGCGATTTCAGGACCCGCATGCAACAAGAGTGTTGCGTTTGCTTCACGTGACAAAGTAGAACCCGCAACGTTCGTGATCGTGAGTGCCGGGTGACCGAGTTTTTTCGCTTCAACGAGAACCGCACGGCTGTCCGCTGTTTCACCTGATTGTGAAAGGAAGAGGAAGAGTGGTTTCTCAGTCAAGAGTGGCATGTTGTAGCCGAATTCAGATGAGATGTGAACTTCTGTCGGGATACCCGCGATTTGTTCGATCAATTGTTTTCCAATCAATCCTGCATGATAGCTTGTTCCGCAACCGATGATGTAGACACGGTCACGTCCGAGGACTAAATCACGGACCGATTGATCAAGTGTGATTTCGCCTGACTCGTTTTGGTATTTCTGAACGATGTTCCGGATAACAGCCGGCTGCTCATCCATTTCTTTGAGCATGTAGTGCGCGTACGTGCCTTTTTCGATGTCTGATGCATCGATTTCTGCTGTATACGCCTCACGCTCTTTGACGTTTCCGTCTAAGTCCTGGATTGTGACACTGTCACGCGTCAAGATGATCATTTCGCCGTCATGCAACTCAACGAACTGATCCGTTACTTGAAGCATTGCCATCGCGTCAGATGCGACGACGTTGAACGTACCGTCACCGAGACCAACGAGAAGCGGTGATTTGTTTTTAGCGACGTACAAGACATCCGGGTTTTCAGCATCGATCAACGCGAGTGCATATGAACCGTGAAGCACACGAAGTGTTTGACGGAATGCTTCTGTCACGTCACCTGTTGCATCAAAGTTCTTTTCAATCATCTGAACGATGACTTCTGTATCCGTGTCGCTGAGTAAATCAACATTGAGTTCTGCTTTTAACTGCTCATCGTTTTCGATGACACCGTTATGCACGAGTGTGAAACGTGATGAAGCACTTTGGTGTGGGTGGGCATTCGGTACACTTGGGACACCGTGTGTCGCCCAGCGTGTGTGACCGATTCCAACAAGACCATCTGCTTCTGCAGGAACGACTTCGCGTAGCGCAGCAATCCGGCCGACTTCTTTATGGACTTGAACGCCGTCGTTGACGAACGCAAGACCAGCCGAATCATAGCCGCGGTACTCGAGTTTTTCGAGTCCTTTTAATAAAATTTCCTTTGTGTTAACCTGTCCGATCATACCTACGATACCGCACATAATGTTTTTCTCTCCCATTTACAAGTATTTCCCTGAAGAGGAAACGGCTCTTGTCGAGAGTTGTCATCACGCATCTGCCTGTCCGTCTAATCACTTAAACGATTTCAGATGAGTTTACGGTACTGACATGGTACCGGGAGGCATCCGCCGAATGATTCGATAAACCCCCACCTCGTCAGCTGCCTATTACATAGTCAGCCCTGGCGCTTTCATTTCCGTCTGACCCCGTTTCTGTCCGACTTTACAATCATACGAACTTTATTTAGAAAAAGCAAGAAAGGTAACGTCTTTGTAACTATTCCCGATATTTTTCTAAATGATACCTCTAATACCTAGATTATGTAAAAAAACTGTTTGGTTTTTGTTATTGTTTTTCTTGTGTATCTTCTTTATGATTCGTAATATTTTAAAATATGCCAAAAATCTCTTGTTTCACGCGACTTCTACAGAAAAAGGAGCAGATTTTCATCCGCTCCTTCCGTTCACTCAGTTTTCTTGTAAGGCGTAGTTTTCACGAACAACGTTTGCAATCCGTTCCACATACATATCACATGCTTCTTGCGTCGGTGCTTCCGCCATGACACGGACGAGTGGTTCTGTCCCTGACGCGCGGACGAGGATCCGACCGTTGCCTGCCATTTCCGCTTCTACTTCAGCAATGATTGCTTGAACAGCCGGACCGTTCATCGCACCATTTTTATCCGATACGCGAATGTTGACGAGGCGTTGTGGGAAGACCGGCATCTCCGCTGCGAGTTCCGACAATTTCTTGCCTGTCGCCTTCATGATTTGTAAGAGCTGGACGCCTGAAAGCATCCCGTCTCCTGTTGTCGAGTAATCCATGAAGATGATATGACCCGACTGTTCGCCGCCGAGTGTATAGTTGTGTTTACGCATTTCTTCCACGACATACCGGTCACCGACCGCTGTCTGTAATGCCGTCATGCCGTGTTCAGCGACTGTCTTATGGAAACCAAGGTTACTCATGACTGTCGCGACGATTGTGTTATCTTTTAAGCGACCAATTTCATTAAGGTATTTTCCACAGATGAACATGATTTTATCGCCGTCGACGATTTTACCGTTCTCATCGATTGCAATCAAACGGTCGCCGTCGCCGTCAAATGATAGACCAACGTGAGCGCCTTTTTCAAGAACGAAGTCAGCTAAATGTTCAGGATGCGTCGAGCCGACACCTTCGTTGATGTTCAAACCGTTTGGTGTCGTTCCGATTGTCGAGACTTCCGCTTCCAGATCACCGAACAGACGTGGTGCGAGACTTGATGTTGCCCCGTGTGCCCCGTCGATGGCGACGTGGATGCCTGAGAAATCTTCATCCGATGTCTGACGTAACATATGGAGGTACTTTTGTGCCCCTTCATAGTAATCATGAACGAATCCAAGTTCTTTACCTGACGGACGTGGTAATGTATCTTCTACTTCATCCAGTAGTCCTTCGATTTCAAGTTCTGTTGCGTCATCGAGCTTAAAGCCGTCTGATCCGAAGAACTTGATTCCGTTATCTTCAACCGGGTTATGCGACGCGGAAATCATGACGCCCGCAGTCGCATCCATTGTTTTCGTCAAATACGCGACACCGGGTGTCGAGATGACACCAAGACGCATGACTTCTGCACCGATTGATAGGAGTCCTGCGATCAATGCGTTCTCGAGCATTTGTCCAGAGACACGTGTATCGCGACCGATTAAGACTTTCGGACGTGTGCTTTCGTGTTTCGTTAAGACATACCCACCTGTCCGACCAAGACGATATGCCAGTTCAGGTGTCAATTCTACGTTTGCGACGCCGCGGACGCCGTCAGTTCCAAAATACTTACCCATGTTCTATTTCCTCATTTCACAAAGTTGATTTAATTGGTTTGGACCGATGTCCGGGGAATCGCTTTCAGTGTGATATCCATATTATCCGGACGAAGAACGTCGAACGCTTTTGACGTCTGATATGAAATCGGTAAGCCGTGTGTACCTTCTTTTAAACCGGTCACATCAATGACCGCTTTAATATCTGTTGCATCAATCGATGCAAGATCAGCTTCACTTCCACGGACGACGAGATCAATCGTCTGTTCGTAATCAATCGTATACTTCGACTCATCAAATCCGTTTAATGTCACCGTGACACCGGAAATTGTTTTTTCGGCCCGGTCCTCGACGGTTTCTGTCGTCGCTTTCGCATTTTCCTTCTCGACGACGATGCTGACTGTAATCGAAGTCGGTTCCATTGCTGTTACGTTGTCCGGTTCAATCAGTTTGACCGTTCGATCGACAGTTTTCGTCAACCCTTTTAAGGAGACAGCTTCCGTCGACACGGAACCGATCCGTGACAGTTCTTCTTTTGTTCCATATAATCGGGCTTCCGTCGTGACGGGAACAATCTTGACGACTTTATACCCTTTCTTGACCGCATCTTTTGTTTCGACGTTAATCGGAACGGTTTTACTTTCTTTATAGACCGGAACCGTGACTTCCAGCTGTTCCGGATCATACGTGGCACTGATGGCATTTCCATTCGCATCCGTTGCTTTGACGTTAAAGGATTCTGTAAACGTCTCCGCCCGGCCCGTTACATCGATCGGAACTTGGATTGCTGTGATGGCCTGCAGTTTTTCTGCCCCGCCGGTCACGGAGACCGTTTGACGGGTCGGCTGTGCTTCACCGACAACATATCCTTCAGCGATTTTATTTTTGTTTAATAATGCCACTTGAACGGGAACTTCTTTCGTGACTTTTTTATCAAGGAATACTTCAATCGTTTCCTGTTTTGGTGTCACTTCGACATCTTTTCCAAATCCGTTCGCTGTCAACCGGACACGATGATAGCCGGGATCAAGACCGGTCAAGTCAATCGACAACCCAAAATCTTTGACGAGTCGAAGCATCGTTAAACTGCTCGACGGGCCTTTGACCGTCGTTTCAATTGTTTTTGGAATATTATAGGCGACCCACTGCGTTTCATCATAATTGACTGTCACCGGTACGTCAAACTTCGTCGAGCCTTGTCCGGCGATTGGCAACAGACTCGCCGCATCACTTTTACCGGTCGAATTGGACCCTGCGACCATCAGATACAGCATGACGGCCAGCAAAACCGCAACGATGCGGAGAAACCAGCGTTCATTGAACCATTTTTCGAACATTATTTTTTCGCCCCCATCCAGTTCAAGAAGGAAGTATTCGTCGGTTCGACTTTGACGATTGTCTCAAGCAGCTTCGTCCGGAGTGATTCTTCATCGAGCTCTCGGTACAGACGACCATTGATGGCAAGTGAGACACCACCTGTTTCTTCCGATACGACCAGTGTGACACTGTCCGTCACTTCACTGACACCGATGGCTGCCCGGTGGCGTGTCCCGAGGTCCTTAGAGATATGCGCACTCTCGGATAACGGTAAGTAGCAAGCCGCTGCTGCTAGTTTCCCTTGTTGGACGATGACGGCGCCGTCATGCAGTGGTGTATTCGGAATAAAGAGATTGATCAATAACTGACTTGTGATTTGTGATCCAAGCGGAATGCCCGTCTCGACGTATTCACTGAGACCCGTTTCTCGCTCAATCGTCACGAGTGCTCCAATCCGGCGTTTGGACATATATTGCGCAGATGTCACGAGTGCGTCCACGATCCGGACTTGTTCATCTTCGTCACTGATGGCACTCCGCGAAAAGAATTTACTCGTTCGACCGAGGTGTTCGAGTCCCCGGCGTAACTCTGGCTGGAAGATGATGATGATTCCTAACAAGCCATACGTAATGATTTGATTCAACAGAAATTGTAAAGTCTTCAGTCCGAAGAATCCGCTTAAGAACCAGCTGATCAAAATGACGGAAATCCCTTTGATCAATTGGACTGCTTTTGTTCCTTTGACAATGATCATCAAACGGTAAATGACGAATGTCACGACCGCGATATCAATCACATCATTAATATAATCGTACCAATGTACGTTTTCTCCCAGTTTCAACAATTGAAATTGAAGTGGTTGCCAGTTGAAGTAATTCACCAACCGTGCCCCCTATCTCATCTGATTTAAACAGCTTTCATTATAGCACAAAGGGACGAGTTAGACTCGTCCCACCTGATTCATTCAAAGATTCGTTTAATTCCGTACCAGACACGTTCAAAGAGTTGATCAATTTGTTTGATTTCGCCTGTGACGCTCCCGGCACTCGCGGTATATGCTTTTCCGTCGACGGTCATCACGTCTCCGTTGACCTTGCCTTCGATCCGGACATTTCCGCCTTCGACATACAGGTCCTGGTTGACGGTAACGCCTTCCGGTACAACGACTTCGCCGTTCTCTGCGACGATTCCCGGTACATTCGTATACGATAAGTCATGTTCTTCCTGTGTCAGGTAGCCGCCGAGACTTCCGACAGACAACAACATGAAAATCGAGGCTGCCGCAAGCAACGGGTACTGTTTCATTTTCCCGCCAAAACGGGATGATTTCCTAAGCGGAGTCACATTCGGTTGGTCCACCTGTTCGGGCAATTGTGCCAGCACGCGGGATGTAAAATCCGCCGAAAGCTTAGGTGCTGAAAGCGCGCGTAACTCTGCATCGAGGAGCCGATACTCTTCGAACTCGTCCATCGCATTCGCTTCCCGTAACTCCGCTTCAAGTCGTTTGAAGTCTTCTGGAGGTTGGTTTTGGTCTAAATAATCCTGTATCCGTTCATACACTTTTTCTCGTGTCATGGTGAGTGCCTCCTTCTCATCTCATCGTTTGCCGAAATGCTTTTTCAGCGCTTCGCGTCCCCGATGAATTCTGGTTTTAACCGTAGCGACGGGTAAATCGATCATCTCACTGATTTCTTTAAGTGAAAGATCTTCAATGTATTTCAAAACAAGTGGAACCCGGTATTTTTCCGGCAAGCCGGCGATTGCCTCTCCCACATCTTGTCGCTGTTCAGAATCAATGACTTGATCCTCCGGCAACTGATCCTTGCTTTCAAGCTGCGAATACAACGTCAGTCCTTCAGTCCCTGACATCTCAGCGTCAAGGGAATAGTCGGGACGTTTCTTGCGGAGCCGGTCAATCGACACATTCGTCACGATCCGGTACAACCATGTCCGGAACTTCCACTGGGCATTATACGATTCAATTTTCGTGAACACACGGATAAAGGCTTCTTGCGTGGCATCCTCTGCTTCCATTCGATCACGTAAAACACGGAAGGCGACTAAAAAGGCACCTTCTTTATATAGATCAACAAGTGCCGCGAATGCATCACGGTCGCCCTGCTTCACCCGCTCAATCAAGCGTAGTGTTGTTTCTTCCACTTTGAATACCCCCCGCTCTATGCGGTCAATCTCTTATACGGAGTCGACCAACAAATGTTTCATCTCAATTTGAATTGTAACAAAAAAAACTTGAACTCTGACGAAAAGAGTTCAAGTTCCATCCATTATTTTACTAAACGGTGGTTCCGCATATACTGGAGCAAGTTTCCAATCAAGTCATTCGCAAGGATTGCTGTCCCGTTTCCTTCTTCCAACAGCGGATTGACTTCAACGAATTCAGCTGCGATGAAGTCATCCTGCTCCGCACAATGACGTAAGACCGTCTGCGCATCGTCGAGCATAATTCCGTCTGCAACCCGTGTCCCGGTTCCTTCAACAAGGCTTGGATCGAGCCCGTCCATATCGAAACTGAGATAAAAGGCATCCGTTGTTTCTTTTAAATAGGCAATTGCCTCTTCCATGATGGCATCCATGCCACGTGCCCGAATCGCTTCCATATCATAGACACGAATACCAAGACGGTCAATCAGTTCCTGTTCTCCTGCATCCACATCGCGTAAACCGATGAAGACAAGATGTTCCGGTTGCAGTTTGACCTCACTGCCGCCGATTTCCGTTAACCGCTGATGCCCTTCCCCTAACGCGACAGCAAGCGGCATTCCGTGAATATTGCCGGACGGTGATGTTTGAGGCGTATTCAAATCGCCGTGTGCATCAAACCAGATGACACCGAGACGCGGTACGACTTTCCGTAGACCGGCGATCGTTCCAATCGCCATGCTGTGATCGCCTCCAACGAGTAACGGGAAACGTTGCTCTGCCAGCGCCTCACTTACGATTAACTGTAAGTCGTTTGTCGTATGGACGACACCTTCCAGTCGTTTGAGTTGTGGATCTTCTTCCCGGACAGCATCTTCAGACAAAACAGCCGCTTCCCCATAGCGTGCTGCTTCTTGTCCGTGTACCGCAAGTGTTTCCAGTAAGCCTGCTTCTTCAACAGCAGCCGGTCCTTGCTCTGTCCCCGGTTTTCCTTGACCATAACGATACGGTACGCTGATATATGCAATGTTCATCGACGTGTTCCCCTTTACTCAGTAAGTTACCTTAATTGTAAGCGGTAACAAGACAGTGGTTCAACTCGACACGACGACGCATGATTATACAAGATCAGACGACAAAAAAGCACCGTGAGAAACTCTCACAGTGCTTTCGCGTACGTACTTTAATTGCAGGCATTTCAAGTATAAAAAAACTTAAGACGAACGAAACTCGCTTAAGATCTTTAAGCAAAATTTGGTGGAGCCTAGCGGGATCGAACCGCTGACCTCCTGCGTGCAAGGCAGGCGCTCTCCCAGCTGAGCTAAGGCCCCAAAAACATAAAAAGCGGAAGACGGGATTCGAACCCGCGACCCCGACCTTGGCAAGGTCGTATTCTACCACTGAACTACTTCCGCAAAATATGAGCCATGCAGGATTCGAACCTGCGACCCTCTGATTAAAAGTCAGATGCTCTACCAACTGAGCTAATGGCTCGACATGGTGGGGGGGGGCGGATTCGAACCGCCGAACCCGAGGGAGCGGATTTACAGTCCGCCGCGTTTAGCCACTTCGCTACCCCCCCAGTTTGTCTAGGAACTATAGAATTAAAAAAACAGTGCCGGCAACAGGAGTCGAACCCGCGACCTACTGATTACAAGTCAGTTGCTCTACCAGCTGAGCTACACCGGCAAAAAATAAAAATGGTGACCCGTACGGGAATCGAACCCGTGATACCGCCGTGAAAGGGCGGTGTCTTAACCGCTTGACCAACGGGCCATTGGCTCCGCAAGTAGGATTTGAACCTACGACCTACCGGTTAACAGCCGGTTGCTCTACCACTGAGCTATTGCGGAATAAATAAAATAAATTGCCTGGCAACGTCCTATCCTCACAGGGGGAAGCCCCCAACTACTTTCGGCGTTCAAGTGCTTAACTTCCGTGTTCGGCATGGGAACGGGTGTGACCACTTGGCTATCGTCACCAGACGACGGGCT